>NZ_JBFAAJ010000030.1:0-92485 GCF_040639695.1 Amycolatopsis sp. NPDC023774 | reverse complement strand
TGTGGTTTACCCCGTGCCTGAGGCTGTTGGCGAGCTCGATCGCGTCGCCCGCGTAGGCCTTTGGTGGCGCGGATGAAGTCGGCCTCATATTCGAGTGGCCCGAAAATGCCGGACTGATCAACGTGAAAGGAAGAACAGTTGATGCGTGCCGCTGGAGTGCGTGAGATTGGAGGTCAAGTCGAGTTGCTCGACCTCCCCGAGCCTGGTGGCCCCGGTCCCGAGGAAGTGTTGGTCGAGGTCGCGGCAGCCGGCGTCGGAAACTGGGACGACATCGTCCGAGTGGGGGCGTGGAACGTCGGGTTGACCGCGCCCATGGCGCTCGGCGTGGAAGTCGCCGGCACGGTCGTCGCGGTCGGTTCGAAGGTCACGAACCTCCGGCCGGGCGATGAGGTCCTCGGCCATCCGCTTCCGCTGCGTCACCAGGGCTGCTGGGCCGAGCGCCTGGTCGTGGGCGCCGATCTGCTCGTGCTGAAGCCTCCCGGTGTGCCGTGGGGCACGGCGGCGGCGTTCCCAGTGCCTGCGCTGACCGCGGAGCAGGTGCTCTCCGAGGCGCTCAAAGTCGCCGAGAACGAGACGCTGCTCGTCCACGGCGCCGGCGGGACGACCGGCGGGTTGGCTGTGCAGCTCGCCGCGCTGCGGGGGGTCCGGGTGATCGGCACTTCCGGACCGTCGAGCACCGCCCGAGTGGTACAGGCCGGGGCGGCAGAGGTCGTCGACTACCACGACAGCCACTGGCCTGACCGCGTCCGTGAACTGACCGGTGGCGTCGACGCCGCCGTCAACGCGGTTTCCGGAGGCAGCGCCGACACCGTCCTGGCCTTGCGAGACGGCGGCCGGATGGCGACCATCACCGGCGACCCACCGGCGGCCGAGCGCGGCATCAGCGTCGCCGACGTCTACGTGCGCCCGGCCTCGACCCAGCTCGAGGAGCTTTCTGCTCCTGGGTGATGGTCGGCTGACCCTGTCGGTGGGCGCCACACTGCCCCTGTCCGAGGCGGCGACGGCCCTTGAACGCGCTGTTTCCGGCGCGAACGGCGGTCCGGTCGTCCTTCGAGTCGCCCCGGGGCGTACCGGAACCTGAGTTCTGTCCCGTAAACGGCAACCGGCGCCGGCGCCGGTTGCGTCGTCTCGTCTGTGGTCGCCAGTGGTTCGACCACGGCTGTTGCTCTCGATCCTCCGCGCTCGGCAACTGTCCACACCGGACCCAAGCGCTCCTCGCGGCCGGCCCGTCGTCGAGCGGGATCGCAGGTATTGCCCGTTCGTACCCCAGGATCCTGCACCGAGGAAGGTTCGCGACGCCGTGGGTAAGACAGTGCGGTGGAGCGACACCTACTCACCCGTACGAGGAAACGGGATTCCACAGAAAAGGAACCGACAACAGAATGGCAAGACACATCATCACCCGAGTCGCGCTCGGGGCCGCGGCGGTGTTGGCGACCATCACGATCGCGGCTCCAGAGACCTCGGCGTCCGCGGCGCAGGGACACAGCGGTGCGGTGTTCGTGCAGACCGACAGCCCGACGGGCAACGCCGTCGTCGCCTACAGCCGGTCCACCGACGGGACGTTGAAGCAAGCGGCCGTTTACAAGACCGGTGGTCTCGGCGGCGTGCTGGACGGGTCGGTCGTCGACCACCAGGCTTCGCAGGGCTCGCTCGTGTACGACGAACGCAATCAGGTGCTGATCGCGACGAACGCCGGCAGCAACACCGTGACCGTGTTCGCCGTCCGCGGTAGCCGGCTGATCCGCATTCAGACCGTCGCTTCCGGCGGCCGGTTCCCCGTGAGCGTCGCCGTCCACGGCGACCGGGTCTATGTCCTCAACGCTCTGGACGGTGGGTCGCTGCAGGGGTACTGGAACCTCGGTGGTCACCTCATCCCGCTGCCCGGCCAGCACCGGGCGCTGGGGCTCGACCCCAACGCCGCGCCGCAGTTCACGCACACCCCCGCCGAGGTCGAGTTCACGCCCGACGGAGCACACCTCGTGGTGGCGACCAAGGCCGTCGGCGACAGCCTGATGGTCTACTCGGTCAACACCCTGCTCGGACTGTCCGCCAAGGCGACGGTCACGTCGACGGGATCCGGCTCTGTTCCGTTCGGCTTCGCCTTCGACCACAGCGGCCGGGTCCTGCTCACGGAAGCCGGCCCCAACGCGCTCGTCTCGGCGCAGATCGACAGGGCCGGGCGGGCGACTCTCTCCGAGACCGCGCCCACCGGCCAGGCGGCGAGCTGCTGGATCACGGCCGCCGGCGCCTACGCCTACGTCGCCAACGCCGGCAGCGGCACCATCACGACCTACCACGTAGGCGGCGGGAAGCTCGACCTGATCGGCCAGACGCCTGCTTCGCCCGGCACGATCGACCTCACCACGTCCGGTGACGGCAAGTTCCTCTACGCACAGGCCGGAAAGGACGGCGAAGTCGACGCCTTCCGCATCGGCCGCGACGGCCGCCTCACCGCGGTCGGCACGATCACGGTGCCGGACGCCGTCGGTGGCGAGGGGATCGTCGCCTCCTGACACACTGACGGGTGGGTGCCGGCACCTGCGCCCACCCGTCTCGTCGTGCCGGCGCTCGTGGCGTTACGGATCCGGGGTCAGTTGCGGCCGGCCATGACGCCGCCGTCGACGTCGACGATCGCGCCGGTCATCCAGCTCGACTTGTCCGACAGCAGGAACGACACCGCGTTCGCGATGTCCTCCGGTGTGCCGACCCGCCCGAGCGGATGGACGCCGGCGAAGCTGTTCACCGTCTCGTCGAGCTTGTCCTCGGGCACGAAGCCCAAGTAGAGGGGTGTCTTGACGACCGCGGGAGCGACCGCGTTGACGCGGATTCCGTGCGGTGCGAGCTCGATCGCGAGCGCCTTGGTGAACGAATGGATACCGCCCTTCTGCACGGAGTAACCGGCGTGTGGTGTGGCCGCGATGCCCTGGTGCGCCCACATCGAGCCGACGTTGACGATGGCACCGCCCTTACCGCCCGCGAGCATGCCCGCGACGACGGTCTGCGTGATGAAGAACAGCGCTCGGTTCAGTTCGTTGTACGAGTCGTAGAAGGCTTCGTCGTATTCGCTGAACGCCCTCGGGATGAAGAACCCCGCCGCGTTCACGAGCAGGTTGGCATCGGCGTGTTCGGCCGCGAGCTGCTTGCGGACCTCGGGTACCTGGTCACGGTCGGTCAGCTCGGTCGTGATGCCCCAGGCCTTTCCCTTCTGCGACAGAGCTTCGACCGCCGCCTGGACCCGGTCGGGATTGCGACCTGTGATCACCGCAGTGCCACCCCCGGCGACCACTTGATGGGCCGTGGCCAACCCCATACCGCTGCTGCCACCGACCACCACGACCTTCTGGCCTTCGAAACTCTCGCTCATGACTTTGCTCCTTCATACGAAATCCCGGACACCGGGTGGTTCCCGGATCGGGCTGCCAGGACCTTGGTGCCGCGCGGACGACGGTTCTTACCGACGATCACGGAGACCGCTGGGGAAGGCGGCGCGCGCAACGTGCGCTCCGACCTCGGACGCGCTCAGTCGGAGTCGGATTGCGGTATGTTTCCTGGGTGCCGAGGTGCGCTGGAGCTACGTGCAGATGAGTATGTCGAGCACCATGACGACGCCCAATCTTTTCGACGGGCGGCTGAAGATTCGGCATCTGTTGCTGGTCGACGCGATCGCGCGTCGCGGCACCCTGGTCGCGGCCGCCGATGATCTGAAGATCACCCAGCCGGCCGCGACGCGCACCCTGCGCGAACTCGAGGAAATCCTCGGGGTCGCGTTGTACGTGCGGCACCCGAAGGGGCTGTCGCCGACGCCGTTCAGTGAAGCGTTCGCCGCGCACGCCCGGGCTGTCGTGTCCCAGATTCGCCAGGCTGGAAAGCACGTGGCCCAGCTGCGGGACGCCGACCGCGGGACGGTCGCGATCGGTATTCACCTCACCGGGTCGAATGCTCTGGTCCCGCGAGCGGTGGAGGTGTTGAAGGCCCGGCACCCGCTCTTGACTGTCGAGCTGACCGAGGCGTTGCCCCGCAGGCTGCTTTCGGAACTGGTTTCGGGGCGCCTCGACCTCGTCGTGGGTCGGCTGACGCAGCCGACCGACGAACACTTCATCCGGCTCCCGCTGCACAACGAGGCCGTGTCGCTCGTGGTCCGCGCGGAGCATCCGCTGGCCGGCCGCGAAAAGATCGACGCGTCAGAGCTTTCCGGTTATCCGTGGATCTTCCCCGACGCCGAGGCGCGCCTGCGCGGCGAGCTGGACCAGTTTTTCAGCGCTCGTGGTATTCCCCTGCCTCTCAACCGGGTCGAGACCACGTCGTACCTCGCGGTGCGGCATTTGCTCCTCGCCACGGACTCGATCGCGGCGCTGTCAGTCTCGATCCACGAAGGACTGCCGGGTGTCGTGAGCTTGGGTCCGGAGTTCGAGCTTGCCAGCCACAGTGTCGGCATCACGCTGGCAGCCGGCCGCGACCTCACTCCCGCCGCGAGCGCGATGATCGACATTCTGCGGGAGCTCATCGGTCCGTAGGGACATGCCACTCCTGGTATATCCGACGGCAGAACATGCATTGGCGCGGTATGCGGTCGCTGATGGATGCTGCCTGACAGACCTACCGTCGGCCGGACACACGGCCCCCGAGGAGGAGTGATCGGCAGTGACCGTCCCCAGCAGCACCTTCGTTCCCGACGGACTCGAAGCCTTGGCTTTCCGGCACGCATTGCGGCATTTCCCCACGGGCGTCAGCGTGATCACGATCCCCGACGGAGACGGTGTGCACGGGATGACGGCCAGCTCATTTTCGCCGGTTTCCCTGAATCCCAGGCTCTGCGCGGTCAGCGTCAACAAGCCCGGCCGCATGCACGAGCTGCTGCACGCGACCGACGGATATTACGGGCTCAGCGTGCTCGGGAATCGACAGGGTGCGATCGCCGACTTCTACGCACGCAGCCCGTGGGCCGTATCGGCCGAGGTGAAGATGGATATGCGTGACGGCTGTCCCGTCATAGGTGATTCGTTGGCCTGGTTCCTGTGCCGCAAATGGGGTGTCTACGACGGGGGAGACCACTCGATCTTCGTCGGTGAGGTCGTCGACCTGGGGGCGAAGGACGTGGGCGACGTTTCTCCGTTGATCTTTCACCATTCGAAGTATTTCGAGCTGGGGGAAAACATCCCGCGGGGGAGAGAGGGCGGGTTATGACGCCGTCTGCTTGTGGCACGCCGCCGTGCGCGTTCCGGCCCGCGTTTCCCCGACCGAGAAAGCCGGAGAGACATGACCGCGTACAACTCCTACCTCAAAACCGAGGTGCTGCACACGCTGCAGGAGCCCGCGACCGACGTGGAGGGCGAACGGTCGTTCCTCGCGGTGTGCCAGGTGCAGGAGCTGTGCTTCAAGAACGGCCTCGGCTCGGTGCACGGCAAGTCGTCGTCGGTGCAGTCGTGGAAGTACCGGGATTTGGTGTTCCCGCTCGGCGTCCGGCCGCACGAGCTGGCCGACCCGGTAGCGTCGATGCCCGACCAGCACTCGGCGCTGCTGGAAACCCTCCGCGAACCCAGTGTCTACGACGATGTGGTGGCGCTGCCGGGCCGCCGTGGGCTGTCCATTTCGGACGAGGTCCTGCACCGCGACCCGTCGACGCAGCACGAACCGCACCAGACGTGGTACGCGCGTGGCCCACGATCTTCTACGGCGGCGACCTCGCCCTGGTGGGCCTGCGGTTCTGCGGCGAAGCCCTGATGCGGATCGCCGAAGGCTACGGCGAATACAAGCACTTGCACCTCGTCGCCACGAGGCGCTCCTTCGGTCACCGCCCGGGCTACTACGGCTCGAGCGGGTGGCGGCCCGCCGCGATGGGAGGGGAAGGCGCAACGGAGCGACCTGAGTGGCCGGCCGCGATCGAGTATGGAATTGTTCGACGCGGCCGGTTCGTCCGATGTCGACAGACGGACCCGGCTGAGTTGTACCGAGGGAGAATCATGAGCAAGACCAGTTCGATGAGTCCGAGCCCTCACGCTCTCCCCAAGCGCTGATCGCACCGCCGACCGCACGTCCCGGACGTTCCCTCGGCCGCCGGGATGCTTGCATGCAGAAAGAACCATGTGATGACACCCGATTCCCGACTCCGGCTCGTCCCGATGCGGCCGCGCGACCCCACCGAGGCCGGACGTGCCGCGTCGACGCTGGAGCTGTTCTTCGACCTCGTCTTCGTCGTCGCTGTGAGCATCGCCGCCGGGCAACTGCACCACGGGCTCACCGAGGGTCATGTGCTCGACGGGATCCTCAACTATTGCTTCGTGTTCTTCGGGATCTGGTGGGCCTGGATGAACTTCACCTGGTTCGCCACGTCCTTCGACACCGACGACTGGCTGTACCGGGTGACCACCATCGTGCAAATGGGTGGCGTGCTCGTCTTCGCCTCCGGCATCGGGCCCGCCTTCGAGGAGCACGACTACTCGGTGCTCATCATCGCCTACGTCGTCATGCGCGCGGCACTCGTTGCCCAGTGGCTCCGCGCGTCCCGGTCGTCGGGCCCTACCCGCCGGGCCACGCGCATCTACGCGGGAGGCATCTCGGTGGTCCAGGCCCTGTGGCTCGCCTCGCTGTTGCTTCCCGCCGAGGTGTTCACAGTCGGGCTGATCGCGCTCGTCGTCGCGGAGATCGTCGTGCCGATCCTCGCCGAGCGCACCGGGACCACGCCCTGGCACCCCCACCACATCACCGAACGCTACGGGCTCTTCACCCTCATCCTCCTCGGCGAGAGCCTGCTCGCCTCCGCCAACGCGATCATCGAGGCCCAGCCCGACTTCGCGCCGCCCGGTCGGCTCATCGGTATCGCCGCGCTCACGCTCATCGCCACGGCGGCCCTGTGGTGGATCTACTTCTGGCCGCCCCACCACCACGCCATCAAGAACGTCACGAGCTCCCTTGCGTACGTGTACGGGCACTTCTTCATCTTCGCCGCCGCAGGCGCGTTCTCCGCCGGCATCGAGGTCGAGATCGACGTCCTCACCGGACACACCGCACTGCATCAGCCCTACGCGTCCTTCGCCTACACAATCCCGCTCGCCGTCTTCGTTCTCGGCATCTGGGTTCTCGCGATCCGGCGGCACGCCGACCGCGTCGTCAACACCGCCCTGCCTTTGGCCGGCCTCCTCGTCCTCGTCGACCCCCTCATCCCGATCCCCTTCGCCCTGACCGCGGCGATCCTGGCCGGGGCCGTCGCAGTGCTCGTCTGGCGACGGCCGACCGATGGCCACAGCGTCTCAGCCTCCCTGCGCGTCTGAGGGGCCACCGCGGTACGCCCCGGATCGAACACTTCTACTGGCCAAGGTGTCCTATCCGTGAGCAGGTGGAGTTGTATGAGAGTTCGGGCGGGACGGGGGGACCGTCTCGCCGTGGTGCCGTCGAGCTGAGGCTTTCTCGACGGGTTTCCGCGGCAGCGCTGGGGGTACTCCGGCGTGAGCCGGTGGTGGGTGCCGGGCGGGAGCCTGATCGAGGAGGGCCTGTGTCCACGGACGCGATCGTGTTGTTGAAGAAGGACCACAAGACGGTGGAGGGCTTGTTCAAGCAGTTCGAAAAGGCAGGGGAGAAGGCGTACAAGGAGAAGCGCCGGATCGCCGACTCGATCATCGAGGAACTGACGATCCACGCGTACCTCGAGGAGGAGATCTTCTACCCCGCCGCGCGTGAGGCTGTGCCCGAGACGAAGGACCACGTGCTGGAAAGCGTGGAGGAGCACCACGTCGTCGTGTGGATGCTGTCGGAGCTCACCGGGCTGGCCGCCACGGACGAGACCTTCGATGCGAAAGTCACGGTGCTGACGGAGAATGTCCGCCATCACGTGGAAGAGGAAGAGGACGAGTGGTTCCCGCAGGTGCGGTCGGCGATGGGCCGCAAGCGTCTGCAGGAGCTGGGCCGACGGATGCTGGACGCGCGGGCGCGGGCGCCGAAGGACCCGTTGAAGTTGAGTAGCGCGAGCGCTTGACCGATACTCGCCGGCTCAGCGGCCGGATTGTCCGATGTGGATCATCCCCACTACCTTGCTTCTACGGCCGTGCGGCGATCTGGGCGTACCGCGTGGGTTGTGTGAGAAATCGCTTGTGCGGTGCGGACGCTGCAGTGCGCGCGTCGAGGCCCGCGTGGGCACGGCGGCTGTGCGAGTCCGCGGGTGAACGAGAAGCGGGCTGCTCGGCGTGCGCACTCCCGGGCTGATCCTCAGTGTTCTCGTTGGCCGATGCCCGCTGTCTCTGAAGCACCGCAGTGAACCCCTGGCAAGGTGCTGCCAGGGGTTCACTGCGGTTGCCTCACGCAGCGGGAGGAGTGCGGCGCGGCTCGGCGGGCGGGTAGGTGTTCACCGGCGGGGTACGAGCCGAGTCGGCGGCGGGGTAACCCGCCATCGCATCCGGCTTGGGGCCACGGCGCAGCAGGCCCGCGAGACCGAGGAGACCGACCAGGCCCAGCAGACCCCACAGCCCTTTGTCGCCGTTGTCGTCGTCGTGATCGTCGTCGCCTGCGGTGTCACGCCGGTCCCGCGCCAGTTGGGCGACGGTGGTGTGCGCCGGGGTGGCCGCCGCCGCGGTGCCGGCCGCGGCCAGCGGAAACGTCACCGCGGCGAGCAGCGTGCACACGGCGCGACATGCTTTTCCGGTCATTCTTCTGCCTCCTTTCGAGAACTCAGGGGTGTCCACCGGCGGGGTCGTCGCGCAATCCGGGTGATCGAAGCCCTCAGCTGCTGGAGCGTGCCTCCGGGTGACCGCTTTCCCGGACGCCGGTTCGGACGACCCGGCTCCGGCGGGCGGTGACGATCGTGTCTCTGCAGCTGGATCGCCCTCGGTTTCGGTTTCCGGTGCCGGCGTTGGTGGCGTTGCCGTCGTTCGAAGCTGTTCGGGTGTGGGTGGTGCTGGCGCGACGGCAGCGGAAACGGGTTCCGGGGCGAGGTCGCCGGACATGGTGCCGGATTCCGAGACGGTCGCGTCCGAGGCGCGTATCCGTGTCGCCACGGGTTGCGCGGCTACGCCGACGGAGGCCGTCTGCCCGTGGACCGAGGACTCCGGGTCGCCGGTCGCGGTGCGGAGGAAAGAGCTTCCCGGGTGCCGGAGCGAGCTCGTGGGACCGCGAGCGACGGTGGTTGCCGCCAACCGGCGCCGTCGTTGTGCAGCATCTCGGACGTGATCCGCGGCAGCATGAGCGGTGTGTGCGCCGCGTCTGCGTTCGGGAGAGCGGGCTCGTGCGCGCTCGGGTAGGCCGCCAGCGGATCCACCGACGCCCGCGTGTCGGTCCGGCGCAGCCGAAGCAGCCCAAAGACCCCTCGTATCCCCACCAGCGCTGCCAGTCCCCACCAGGCTGGTCATGGCCATCCTCGCTTTCCCCGTGCCGATGGTTCGCCCCGGATAACCGATTGCCTTCCGGGCAATCGGAACACCACCTACGTGAGTGACGCACTGGAGCGGTGTGACGGGGAACGTCTTCGGCGAAGAGTTCGGCCAGGCGCCGCAGCCGGTCCTCGACGACGCGCCCGGACTTCTTCGAGCTCGGCGGCGATACGCCAAAGCACCTCGCTGCGAAGCAGTTGTCCGCTTCGGTCGGCATGTCCTGCAGCCGGCCGTTGTGCGCGTCGCCACCGCGGTGGCCCCACTCGAGCTGGTGCCGGAGCCCGCCGCGCAGCGCGGCCGGCACCACCGGTGGCCGGTCGGGGCGTCGGCTGGGCACGCGCAACCTCGACCGCGGCGCACGCCGCCTGCGCCCGGCCACGCGCGTCCCCGCGCACCCACATCGGCGCGTGAACGACCGGTCGTCGCGCGCCAGCACCAGCACTCACCGTAGCCACGGCGACGATGCGCTGGATTCACACAGACCAGCTCGATCACGCCGGTACGGTCATGCGTGCACAACGACAACGCGGCTGCGCCGACAAGGTGCCCGGCCAGCCGAAGTTCGATCCGGCCGGTCGCTACCGGCGCGCGATCACCCGGCGGAGGCCCCATCGGGCGACAAGGTGCTGCGCAGCGCCGGACGTACCGGCACGTCCGACCTTCCGAATTCACCTCGTACCCCGACGGTGACATCGACCTACTGTCGACCATACGTTCGGCATTGGTGCGATGCGCTGCGGAAGGCAGCAAGATCAACGACTTCGGGAGCATGGGGCAATTAGGACATGCAGGCACTGGCCGCGGCGCCCGGTGCGACGGCGCGGGACCCGCAGCGCACTTGACCTGCGTCATACGTCGGCGTGCGCGAAAATCACGAGTATGCAGGTACGCAACCCGAAATCGATCTCCGAGCTGGTCGGCGCAGCGATCCCGCCCGCGGACGTGCAGGTGCACACCGCCGGTGCCGCAGTGGTGCTCACCGCCCGTGGCGAATTCGACGTCTCCACCACCCCCACGCTGCAGCGGGGCATCCTCGAGGCGCTCGCGACGGCCCCGGCCCGGGTGGTGCTGGACCTGTCCGGCACGACGTTCTTCTCCTCGGCGGCGTTCGGCTGCCTGGTCGACGCCCGCGCCCGCGCGGGCGAGCAGATCGCCCTGCTGCTTGTCGCGCCCCACCAGATCCGTCGCAACCTGGGCATGCTCGGCCTCGACTCACTGTTCACCGTGGCCGACACCCTCGCCGACGCCCTGGCCGACGGCGACTGAGCCCCGGACCTCGCGGCCACCGGCAGGCCCGCGCGCCGCGGTTCCCGGAACGTCACGGCACTGCGCTTCCCGGCCGCGGCGAGGAGGATGATGTGAATGCAGCCCTCCGATCATGCAGATGCGGTCAGCGTGACGCCTGTGGCCGACGTCGCCCTCCGACATACCGGCGAGGGCGTGGTCATCTCCGCCGGCGGCGAGTTCGACGCCGTCACCAGCCCCCAGCTGCGGGAAACCGTGCACCACGCCCTCGCCGAGAAGCCCACCGTGCTCGTGCTGGACCTGACCGGGACCGTGTTCTTCTCCTCGGTCGCCATCGGCGTTCTGGTCGACGCCGTCCTCACCGCCGGCGAGCACACCGCCGTCCGATTGGTCGTGCCCCGCCCCATCCGGCGCACCCTGCAGGTGCTCGGACTGGACCACTACTTCGACTACTGCGACACCGCCGAGGACGGGGTCACCACTCGCCGGCGCTGAGCTGCCTTCTCCTGTGGACTCACCAGGTGTGGGGTGTTCCGGCTGGCTTCACCTCAACCGTGCTCTACAGTCCCGGTGAAGCTGAGGTGACCTGTCGATGTAGTGACGTGGAAGCAGACGTGACCGTCTTCAGCCCGACACCGAGTTGCGAGGCATCCCGTGGTCAGTCCAAAAAGCTGTCCCGATAGCCGTCGTACAACTCGCTGGGCTCGATATCCAGGACGGTCGAGATTCGGCCGAGCATCGCGTAGTAGCCGAGGACGAGGACCTGCAGCAGCTCTACGATCTCGCGTGCGGACAGCTGCGCGCGGATTTCGGTGAAGACGTCGTCTGGAACGGTCGCACCGTTCGCGACGGCTGCGGTGAAGCGTAGAACCGACCGTTCCGCGTCGGTCAGGTCCTCGCCGATACCCTCCCGCGCCGAGATCGGCACATGCTGTGTCCACACGAAGGTGGCGTTCGTTTCCCCGGCCAGAGCCAAGATGGCAAGCTCCCGGAGTCGTGCCGGAAGCTGCAGCGATGTGCAGAGAGAGCGGGCGAACTCGAGCATCGGCCCAATCGTGGTGGATGCGTGCGAAAGCGTCCGGAACACCGGGTCCGGTGGGAGGTCCGCAAGCAGCAGCGCGACGTGGGCGGGGAGGTCCGTAAGGTCGGTATCGTCGAGACGGGCCCTCATTCGTTTCCGGTGTTCGAGGTGGTGGCGACGAGGCAGCGGACCAGCTCGTCGAGGTTGGGCTGATCGTCGAGCGTGTCGACGACCCTGACGAGCCGGGTGCTGTCGGTGGGGTCGAGGATGCCGGTGGTGATCGTCGTGAACTTATGCACGACGGCGTCGGCGCGGCCGGCGTTATCGGGGTGGCCGCGAAAACCGCGCTGCAGGTGAGAGTGTGTGCGCCCGTCGGCGAGGGTGATGTCGATCCGGGCGCTGAGCAGAGGGCCGCCGGGCTCGAAGTCCGCCGCGTAGGGGGCGAGGCGTTCGATGACGTAGCGGATTCGTTCGTCCTGCCACAGATCAGGGTTCATGTAGTCAGCCGGATCGGCGTGTCCCGGAACCAGACATCGGCACGAGGACACAGCCGAACACCAGGACGATCAGGCGGCCGCTGACGCTGGACCGTAGACGGCCTCCCCGGGCCCGGCCAGGCCCGGCCCTGCTCGACTCGATGAGCGCCGCGGCGCGCTCGCGTGGCGACTCGTTCGCGAGCGGGCTCGTCGACCGCCGGCGGGCCGAGTTTGACCCAAGCGTGGAGGAGTGCCTGGTGGTTGAACCCGGTGCCCACGTCGCCGATGTACACGAGGTCGCCGGTGTTGGGGTCGTATGCGCTGAGCAGCATCCCGCGCAAGAGTCCTTCGCGGCCGTCTTGGCCGTCGTACCAGCCGCCAGTCACGGCCTCCTGCGTGCGCATCTCGTTGCTGCCGAAGTCGTTGTTGCGTGGCATCGGCAGTGCGCAGCAGCGGTTCAACCGGCAGGACCCGAACTCCGCTGAGAGGCGATTGGTGTGGTCGCGCTGCTGCCGGGGGGCCTGGTCCGGGCCTTGGCCGACTGACAGCGCGAGGCTGCGGTGCAAGTCTGGCCCGCGCCCGCGCGCGAGCGGGTGACTCCGGGCTCCTCAGTCCGCACCGCACTGTCTCTTTACGAGCCCTCTTCCCGCATATATGTTGTTGCCCGCAACATATAGCCGTGGTGGGTATCGGAACGTGGCCAGGCCGCTCTGAGAGCGGCCGGCGAGTCTCGCCGCCGCGCGTCCCGCCGCGAGGAGGTCCGTTTCGATGACGATGCACGACAAGGCCACTGGAGCCGGCAGAACGAGGCTTCGCGCCTCGCGCCGCGGGCCGGCGTGGGGCCGTTCCCGCTCAGGCGTGCTCAGGAGCCGGGTGGGCTTCCTGCTGGCGGCCGGCGGTCTACTGCTGGGCTTGGTGACGGTGCCGGCCTCGGCCGCCCCCGTGCCGGGGCCGGCCGGCGGTGGCGACGGCTGGGTGCTGAGCACGAGCGACACGTCGAAGAACTACTCCCCGACGTTCGTCGGCAACGGCTACCTCGCCGCACGGGTGCCCGCGGCGGGCCACGGGTACAGCACCAATCCCATCGTCACCCAGTCCCAGCTCGCCGGGTTCTACGGCGCCCCCTCGGCGGGGCAAGAGGAGCGAGCGAGCCTGCCGGCCTGGACCACGCTCGGGTTCGGCCGCGGCGGCGACGTCTACGGGATCGGGGATTGGTCCTGCGGGTTCAGCCAGTTGTGCCCGACCGCGTACGGGAAGATTTCCGGGGGCGCGTTCGTCGAGTCCTCTCACCCCGGCTCCATCGTCGGGAGCTACTTGGCCGGCCTGAACAGCAACGACACCCCGACTGTCGGCGGCGCCGGCGTCATCCCGATCCGGGACGCCCCGGCCGGCCCGGCGACGCTGGCCGTGCGGTACGGCAACGGCAGCGGCAGCCCGCAGACCATCCACATCGGCGTGAACGGCACGTTCCAGCAACTGTCCGTACCCAGCCTGACCGGTTGGGACGACTGGGCGGTGGTGACTGTGCCGGTGACGTTGAAGGCGGGGACGAACACGCTCGAGGTCACCGTCGCCGAGGGGGACACCGCGCGGGTGAACGTCGACTACCTCGCGCTGTATCCGGACGGCGCACAGCCACCGACGCAGATCGCCCCGGCCACGGTCGGCACCACCACGAACTACCGGCAGTCGATGGACCTGCGCACCGGTGTCCTGGCCACGTCATTCGACTGGACCTCGCCCGCGGGGGATACGACCAGCTTCGCCTACGAGGTCAACGCCAACCGCGCGGACGGCCACCTGGGCACGGTGAGCGTGCAGGCCGTTCCGCACTGGAGTGGAACGGCCACCGTCGTCGACGAGTTCGACGGTCGAGGCCTCGACCACGCCTCGACGACGGACCCGCGCGTGGACGGCAGGACCGCGACACTGTCGCAGACCGTCGTGAGCAACGGGAACCTGGTCACCGCCGGGCTGAACTCAGTGCTGCGCGTCGGCGGGAATACGGTGCCGACCGAGGCGATCACCGACCCGGGTGACGGCGGTGCCGGACAACGAGCGACTTTCCCGGTCCGCGCTGGACAGCCGTTGCGGATCACCAAGTACGTCGGCGTCGCCTCCAGCGTCGACACCGACCGGCCGCTCGCGGCCGCGACTCCCCAGCAGGCCGCCGCGAAGACCGCGGCCCGCGCCGCCGCCGACGGCTATCAGCGCGCGCTGGCCCGCAACCGCGACGCCTGGTCACGCCTGTGGCAGTCGAGCATCTCGGTTCCCGGTGACCCCACCATGACCGCGCAGATCCACGCGTCGATGTTCTATCTGCTCGCGAGTGTGCGCAGCGGCGTCATCTGGAGCGCCAGCCCGGGCGGGCTGTCGTCGGACGGCTACAGCGGTCACGTGTTCTGGGACACGGAGACGTGGATGTACCCGGCACTGCTCGCCCAGTACCCCGACATCGCCGCCGACGCGAACACCTACCGGCAGCAGCGCCTGCCGGCGGCCCAGGCCGCCGCTGCCGCACTGTCCACTCCGGACCACCCGATCAAGGGCGCGAAGTTCCCGTGGCAGAGCGCGCTGACCGGCAAGGAGACCACCCCGGATTGGTCCCCCGACGGCAAGCAGGAAATCCACATCAACTCCGACGTCGCCCTGGCGCAGTGGCAGTACTACGAAGCGTCCGGCGACAAGACCTGGCTGCGGGACAAGGCCTGGCCCGTGCTGCAGGGCATCGCCGACTACTGGGCCACGCGTGCCGTTCCCGACCCGGCCGGCGGTTACGCCATCAAGGATGTCAAAGGTCCGGACGAGTATCACGACAACGTCGACAACAGCGTGACCACCAACGCCGGAGCGCAAGCCTCGCTGCGCATCGCGATCCGCGCCGCGGGCATCCTCGGCCGGGCCGCCGATCCGGCCTGGCGCAAGGTCGCCGACGGCCTGAAGATCCCGGTCGACACCACGGCGAACATCCATCCCGAGTTCGACGGGTACTCCGGACAGACGGTCAAACAGGCCGACGTCACGCTGTTGCAGTACCCGTTGGCGGTGCCGATGTCGCCCAGTCTCGCCCAGAACGACCTCGACTACTACAAGCAGCGCACCGACCTCAACGGCCCGTCCATGACGGATGCGATCGCCACCATCGCCGGTGCCGCCCTCGGGTCGCCCGGCTGCGATGTCTACACCTCCCTGCGCAACAGCGCGGATCCGTACCTGGCGGCACCGTTCAACCAGTGGTATGAGACCCGCACCGGCGGAGCGTTCGACTTCACCACCGGCCAGGGCGGTTATCTGCAGGAGTTCCTCTACGGGTTCACCGGGCTGCGCTGGGGAACCGACGCCGTCACCGTCGATCCCTTCCTGCCGCCGCAACTGCCGGGTGTCGACCTCACCGGGGTCAAGTGGCACGGCCGCTCGTTCGACCTGTCCGTCGGCGGGCGAACGACGAAACTGACCCTGCGCTCCGGCCCGCCGCTCCCGGTACGGGTCGGCAGCGGCAGCGATGACGTGCGCCAGGTCAGGCCCGGGACCGTGCTGCAGGTGCCCACCAGGCACCCGGAGGGCGACGCCACCAACTGCGGCTCCTGACCATCACCCTCGGCCGGACTCCCCAGGGACTCCGGCCGAGGGCTTACCTCGACGGCGCCGCCCGGCGTTCCCCTCCCGGGGCATCGGGCCGTTCAGCTCTGGGCTGACAGCTCCGTCAGCGAGTATCCGGCGATCTCCTTGTAACTGGTGAGGATTGCCTCCAGCTCCTTGGGGTCGACGACGTTCTCGACCCGGTCGAAGGGGCGGTCGCCGGTGCGTTCGTAGACCTCGCGCAGGATCGCGTCGGGTGGGGTGGTGCGGTTGGCGCGGACCACCGCGGCGGTGGCGGGGATGCGTTCGGCCTCGTAGGCGGCCAGTGCGGCGGCCACGTCGTTGGTCCCGACGGATCCCGGAACTCGCCAAGGTGATCGAGCAACACTGTCGACGGGCCTCGGCCGATCTGTGACGAGGCGGCGTGGCCCTCACCGGGCCCGCGCCGTCATCGCCTCCCGAAGGTCGCCGCAGGTCCGGAGCAGGTGCGCGGCCATCGCTTCCGGGTCGGCCGAGGCGAACCGTGCCGTGGGCACGGCGATCGCCAGTGCGGCCGGCTGACCGTCGATGACACCGATGGACGCGCCGATCGCCGTGACGCCGGGTTCGCTTTCGTCCTGGTTGAGGCCGAAGCGGTTGCGGCGTACCGCTGCAAGCTCTTCGTGCAGCGCCGCGACGTCGTGGATCTTCTCGCCGGGCCAAGGGGGCAGACCCGCGGCGTGCAGTGCGGTGACCTCCGCCGGGTCGAGGTCGGCCAGCATCGCTTTGCCGCCGGACGTGCAGTACGCCGGCATTCGCGCGCCGGTCCGCAGGCCCACCCGCAGCGGATGGTGACTCTCGATGCCGTCGACGAACCGGGTTTCGGCCGCGGCGCGGACCATGAGGTGCACGGTCTCGCCGACGTCCGCGTGCAGGCGCTCGAGGTACGGCCGAACCCGGTCGGCCAGCGGCGGCGCCGAGCCGGGGGTGGCCAGCGCGCGCAGCTCCGGTCCAGGCCGGTACTGCCGCTTGTCGCCGCGCACCGCGAACCCGCGGTCGCACAGCGTCGACAGCAGCCGGTGCGCGCTCGAGGGCGCCACGCCCAGTTCCCGGCCGGCCTCGGGCCGGGCGCCGATCGTCCTGGGGGAGGGCGGCACGACCGTTTCGGGTGATCTGCCGGATCTCGTGCGCTGGGTGACCGGCCGCGGAACCGCCGGTGTGGCCGCGGAAAGTGGCGAGTTGCCGGCACTTGCGCGCTGGTTCTGACCACCTCCCGCGCGTGGCGAATGAAGGCTCCGGCTCGGGGCGGGTTCTTCTGTGCCGGTCTACTGTGGACTTGGTGGGATTTCCTCGTCGGGGGCCGTGGAATTCCTGGTCCGCACCGAGAACCTGCTGCCGCCCGAGACCCCGGACGAGCTCCGAGAGCGGCTGCGCAAGGCCGAACGCGAGCGCACGCACGAGTTGCGCGCCGCCGGTGTGCTCAAGCGCCTGTGGCGGGTGCCGGGGCGCAACGCGACCGTCGGGCTGTACGAGGCCGGCGAACCGGCCGCCCTGCACGACGCGCTCACCTCGCTGCCGATGTGGAAGTGGATGGACGTGACCGCCGAGGCACTGGCACCCATCCGCAGGAGCTTCAGCCGGGGAACGGAGCGCCGTGACCAGGCGGGCGGGCGGCCTGGCGGATCGGCGTGCTGCGCCAAGCGGACGGCCGCGGCAGCACGCGGTGGATCCACGACCACGCGACGGCCGGCGCACCGCTGTGGGTACGCGGGCCGCGCGACACCCGGTTTCGTCGGTTCAGGGGTGGCCGGCCGCAGGGCCCGCCAGTGGTTTTGGCCCGCGCGAGTGACTGTCGAGTTCTCGCCGCAGAGGTGTGCGACGGTGGGCCGTAGAGCCGGCCGGCGCCGTCAGCGCGTGCAGACGAAGCTGGACGCGCTGTCCGGGTCACCGGCCCGATACCGGGGCCATTGTGGATAGGCACACAGTGGCCGGGTGCGGTTGCCGTGGTTCGCGTCGGCGACGACCGGGTTCGCGGGAGACCGCCCGCTTCGGACCCAGCTGTCGAGCGCGGACAGCGAGTCCCACGACGCGGCGAAGGCGGGTGTGCCCGAGTTCGCGTGGTTGGACCCCGGTACGACGTAATAGCGCAGGAACGCGTCGGTCGGACGGGCGCCGAGCAGAGTGCGCACGCGGGAGTAGTAGTCGCTGGTGGAGTAGGGGGAAACCAGTTCGTCCGCGGCGCCGTGCAGCAGGATCAGTTTGCCGCCGGCGCGGGCGAACGGGCGGAGGTCGGCATTGTTGCGGTCTTCGACCGTCGACAGCTGGCTGATCCGCCCGAGCCACTCGCCGGGGTTGCGGGGATCCACGTCGAGCGGGTTGTGGCCGGGGTCCCGGGTCAGGAAGTACTTGACCCACTGAGCCCAGTACTGCATCCCGTAGCCGCTGGTCACCGGCATGGGATTCGCGGGCGCGGTGGTGCCGAACCCGAGAAACGGCGTCCGCATGTCCGCCCCCGACAGAAACGGGAAACCGGGGTACTGGGTCTCGCCGCTGGCGACCGGGTACGGCCACCGGAACGGTGAGGACATGGCGGTCACGGCGTCGATCTGGGCGTCGGACAGGCACGCTGGCCCGGTGTCGGCGCCGCCGGGGCACCGGAGCGAGTGCGGGTCGAAGTGGCAGCCGCTCGGGTTGGAGATCACGTTGTCCGCGACGCCGTCCAGGTCGTCGCAGGCGTGGACGACGCTGGTGTAGAGCAGCGTCTGCTTGGCGGGCTCGGGGAAAGCTCCCGGACGGGACAGGATCTGCGCCAGGTACCCGAGGTCCAGGATTTCGCTGAGGTTGTTCCAGGCCGGGTACGCGGAGATCACGCCGTCGAACGCGGTCGGCCACCGCTGCGCGACGATGAGGGCCTCGCGGCCTCCGGTCGAACCGCCGGCGAAGTAGATCTCGGCCGGCGCTGCCCGATAGGCGTGCCGAATGAGGAACAGGGCGGCGTCGCGCGTCTTCTTGAGCGCGTCGCCGGCCGCGAAGTTGGTCAGGGCTTCGTCGTTGACGCCGAACGTCCCGTCCAGCGACGGAGGGGCGGCCGGGTCCTGCTGGTGGCCGGAGTCGCTCGCGAACGTCGCGTAGTGGCGGGCCAGCGGCACCGGCTGGTCGACCGGGCCGAACGGGACGTTCGCCGTCAGGTCGGGGACGGTGCCGTCGAAGCCGCCGCCACCGAACATGAGCGCCTTCCGGTTCCAGCCCCGGGGCAGGTCGACGCTCATCTTGATGTCAGGCGCGGCCGGGTCGACGGGGAAGAGGTCGGCGTCGACGTGGCAATACTCGACGGTCTGTCCACTCAGGACGCTCGTGGTCTCCGAAGCGGACTCGACGCGTCCGCCGGTGGTCGGCAGGCTCATGACCGACGCGGGAATCCGGAGGCCGGCCAGCCCGGCGCAGTCCGGTGTCGTCGGGGAAGCCTCCGCGGCGGCGGGCCCGGAACCGAGGATTCCGGTGGTCCCCAGCATCAGAGCCATCGCCAGCGCGATCGCGCCCTTCACCGTTGTTGCACTCACGCCGTTCCCTTTCTCAGCGGTAGAGGTGCGCGCCCGGAACGGCGTGCGGATCGTTGCGGACTTCGGCGGGGTTGGTCTCGGGCAGGAACCAGGCGCTGACGAAGGTGATCAGCCCCATCAGCAAGATGTAGACGGCGACCAGGACGGTGCTCCCGGTCCCGGCGATGAGCGCGGTCATGAGGAACGGTGTGCCACCGCTGACGATGACCGCGGAGAGCTGATAGGCCAGCGACGCACCGGAATACCGGACGCTCGGCGCGAACAGTTCGGCGAGGAAGCTGGCGATCGGGCCGTAGGTGAGGCACTGGAAGACGAAACCCACTACGACGGCGACGAAAATCGCGGCCAATGACGCGGTGCCCACGAGCCAGAAGTACGGGAAGGCCCAGACGGCGACACCGAGGCCGCCGATCAGGATCAGCGGCCGGCGGCCCACTCGGTCGGAGAGGTGCCCGGACCACGGGATGACCACGAGCATCGCCACGGAGCCGGCCAGCACGACGGCGAGCAGGGGGTCACGCTTGACGCCCAGTGCGTCGGTCGCGTAGCTGAGCAGGCCGGAGATGCTGACGTAGAACAGGCTGTTGGTGGCCGAGAGGAGCCCGCAGCCGAGCAGGATGGTGCCCCACTTGCTCCGCACGACCTGGGCCAGCGGAGCCCGCAGCACCGTGTTGCCGGACTGGGCCGCCTTCTCCTGCAGTGCGCGGAACTCCGGGGTGTCCTCCACTTTGGACTGGATGTAGATGACGACCGAGAACATGACGACGCTGACCAGGAACGGGATGCGCCAACCCCAGGTCAGGAAGGCGTCGTCGGGCATGAAGCCGCTGGCTGCCACGAAGATCACGTTGGAGATGATCACGGCGACGGGCACGCTGGTCTGTCCGAACGTGCCGGCGAAACCACGCCGCTTGGGACCCGCGGACTCGGTGAGCAGGAGGACCACCCCACCCCACTGCCCGCCGGTCGCGAGTCCTTGGACGAAGCGCAGGACGACCAGCAGCGTCGGAGCCAGTGAACCGACGGAGCCGGCGCTCGGCAGGCACCCGATCAGGAAGGTCGCGGCCCCCATCACCGCCAGGCAGGCGACGACGACCGGCTTGCGCCCGTACTTGTCGCCGAGGTGCCCGGCGAGCACCCCGCCGATCGGCCGCGCCAGGAATCCGGCCCAGAAAGTGCTGAACGCGAGCAAAGTTCCGGTCAGAGCCGAGGCGTTCGGGAAGAAGACGTGCGGAAACACGAGCGCCGCGGCCGTGCCGTACAAGAAGAAGTCGTACCACTCGATCGAACTGCCGACGAGCCCGGCGGCCAGGAGCTTGCGGAAGGCCCGCCGCCCGGCCGGGGAAAGGTCGGAGCCGACGTCACCGGACTGTCCGGTGGGATGGGCGATCGGATTGGTCATGGATCCCGCCTTCGTCGAGGACATCGGCACGTGATGGCGGTCATATTAAGGAGCCACTACTCTGCGGATGAGGTGTGCATCACCCACACCTCACGCCGATTCGGTGGGGCTTTCGCCCACCAGTCCGGAGGAGGAGGGCATCGTGGCCGGTGGTCGGGCTGAGCAAGCGGAGTCGGTGTCGCTGCTGCGCCGCCAACGTGAACTGGCGTCGTTGTACGCGACGGCCAAGTCGCTGACCGCGCTGGGCGAACTGGACGAGGTCCTGCAGTCGATCGTCCACCACGCCCACGATCTGATGGGCACCGACTTCACCTACCTGTCGCTGGTCGGCGACGACGGCAAGCTCTCGGCCCGAGCCTCGGAAGGGACGATCTCCGCTGCTTTTCTCGCGGCGTGCATCCCGGCCGATGTGGGACTGGGCGGCAAGGTGCTGGCGTCCCGCAGGCCGTATTGGGTGCGCAACTACGCCTCCGCGACGGTGATCGACCACGACGCGAGCTTCGACCGTCTGGTCGGCACCGAGAAGCTCGTCGCGCTTCTGGGCGTGCCGCTGGTCATCCGAGGGGAAGCCGTCGGCGCCCTGTTCGCCGCCGACCGTACCGAGCGGTCCTTCGAAGCCGACGAGATCGCGCTGCTGATCGCGTTCGCCGACCACGCGGCGGTGGCCCTGGACAACGCGAGGCTCTACGAGGCGAGCCGGACGGCCCTGCAGGACCTGCAGGTGGCGTACCGGAAGATCGAAGATCACATGGCGGTCATGGAACGGGCGCAAGCGACCCACGAAGTGCTGACCGGTGCGGTGCTGGAGGGCGGGACACCCGGCGATGTCGCGCAGCTCCTGGCCGACCAGCTCGGTGGCAGCGTCACCCTCCTGGACCGGACCGGCGCGGTCGTCGTGCACCGGGATTCAGGCGTGGACCCGAGCCCGCCCCCGGCGGAGGCGGACCTGACCGAGGCCGTCCGGGCCGCGCATCGTTCGGGGCGCTGCACGACGTCGGTCGACAAGGCCGGCGTCGCCCGCAGTGTGGCGGCGATCCGGGCCGGCGACAGCCATCTCGGCGCCTTGGCGTGGAGCCGGAAAGCCGGCGAAGTGGCCGATCTCGACCTGCGGACCCTGGAGCGAGCCACGCACGTCATGGGACTGCTCATCCTCAAGGAGCGCGCCGTCGCCGACGCGAGTGAGCGGTTGAGCGGAGAGCTGCTGACCGAGCTCATGGTGGGCAGCCCGGGGATCGACGCGGCCCAGCGCGTCCGGGCCCGTGCCCGCGGCATCGATCCCGACCGCCTGGTTCTCGTCCTCGTCGCGGAGTCCGCGACGTCGTCCTCGACCGAGCTCTCGCGCCACCTGCACGACATCGCGCGAGACCATGGTGGGCTGGCCGGTGAACACCTCGGCCGGGCCACGATGATCCTGCCCAGCGCCGAGGACGAGCAGACCGTCGAGGAGGTCCAGCGCCGGCTGCGCCGAGCGGTGGGTGGCCCGGTCGTGGTCGTCGCCGAACGAGCGACCAACCACGACTGGTCACGCGCCTTCTCCCTCGCCGGCCGCTGCGGCGCGGTCATGCGCGCGCTCGGGCACACCGATGTGGGCGCCACCACGGGCAGGTACGCCCTCTATGCGATGGTCTTCGACCCCGAACGGGCCCGGGAACTCGACCGGTTCATCGCCGGCTCGATCGGCCCGCTGCTCGACTACGACCAGCGCCGCGGCACCGATCTCGTCGGCACGCTCACCGCCTACTTCGTGCATCGCACCAACGTCGCCGCAACCGCCCGGGCGCTGCACGTGCACGTCAACACCCTGCTCAAACGGCTTGACCGCGCCGGCACCGTGCTCGGTCTGGACTGGCGCGACAACAACGACTTGGAACTGCAGCTCGGGCTGCGGCTGCACGGGCTGCGCGCGGTCGCGATCACCTCGTCGTGACGGACTGGTTCAGGCCGGGCGCAGCGATTCCCTCAGCGCGGTCTTGGACAGCTTCCCCGTGCCCGTCTTGGGCAGCGTGGTCATGAAGACGAACTCGTCGGGCAGCCACCACTTCGCGACCCTCGGCGTGAGGTGCCGAGTGAGGTCCTCGGCGGTGGCGGCGCTGCCCTCCCGCACGACGACGTAGGCGACGGGGCGCTCCATCCAGCGCGGGTCCGGGCGGGCGATCACGGCGACTTCGACGACGTCGGGGTGCGCGGAGAGCGCGGCCTCGAGCTCGACCGAGGAAATCCACTCGCCGCCGGACTTGATGAGGTCCTTCATCCGGTCCACGAGCCGCAGGTACCCGTGCGCGTCGATGGTGGCCAGATCGCCCGTGCGCAGCCAGCCGTCGCCGGTGAAGCTCTCGCCGCCGTCCGTCCGGAAGTAGCCGCCGGCCACCCACGGTCCGGCGACCTGGAGCTCGCCGACAGCGCGACCGTCGCGCGGCAGCTCCCGTCCGGTCTCGACGTCGGCGATCCGCACGTTCACCAGCGGCAGCGGCTGCCCCTGCGCAGCGCGCACGGCCATCTGTTCCGCTTCGGTCGCGTCCCGGTGCTGGGTGCGGGTGCCGCCGATGGCTCCGACCGGACTGATCTCGGTCATCCCCCAGGAGTGCGTGACCGGCACCCCGAGCGCGGCGCGGTAGGCCTCGGACAACGCCGGGGGCACCGCCGAACCACCGCCGAGCAGGAACCGCGTGGCGCTCAGGTCGTGCCGGCGCAGCTGGGGAAGCAGGCTCGTCCACACCGTCGGAACGGCGCCGGCCACGGTGACCCGCTCGGTTTCCATCAACCCCAGCAGGTGAGCCGGCTCCGCGGACGCACCGGGCAGCACCAGGGACGCGCCCGCCATCATCGCGCCGTACGGCAGGCCCCACGCGTTGGCGTGGAACATGGGCACGATCGGCATCACGACGTCGCTCTCGCGCAGGCCGATGAGCCCGGCCGCGAGCGTCCCCAGGCAGTGCAGGATCGTCGAGCGGTGGCTGTAGAGCACCCCCTTGGGCGGTCCGGTGGTGCCGGAGGTGTAGCACAGCCCGGAGGCCAGGTTCTCCTCCGCGAGCTCGAAGGTCTCCTCGAATGAGCCCTGGAACGGCTCGGCACCGGCGATCAGCTCGTCGTAGTCCAGGATCCGGGGGTCCGCCGGGATCGGGTCGTCGGTGCCGTCGGCCAGCACCACCCAGTACCGCACCCGCGGCAGTTTCCCGGCGCTGGGCCAGATCCTCGCCAGCAGTCCACGGTCGACGAACACCACGTCGTCCTCGGCGTGGCCGGCGATGTACTCCAGGTGCTCCGCCGAGAGCCGGATGTTGATGGAGTGCAGCACCCGCTTGGTCGCCGGTACCGCCAGGTAGAGCTCCAGGTGGCGGCGGCTGTTGCTCGCGAACGTGGCGACGCGGGCACCGGCCGCGACGCCGAGGGAGTCCAGCGCGGTGGCCAGCCGCCGGGCGTGGCCCGCCACCTCGGCGTAGGTGAGCCGCTCGCCACCGGCCGTCGTCACGTGCTTGTGCGCATACAGCCGCTCGGCGCGCTCCAAGATGTGCGCGATGGTCAGCGGCCGAGGCTGCATCAGCCCTTCCACGGCGCCGGTCGCCTCGGCGGGAGGGGAAACGCGGGACTGCTCAGGCATCGGTTTTCTCTTTCGGCCGGCGAGTTCGCCCCAGGAGACGGGCGGCATCCGCTTACCGCCGCAAGAGACTTTAAGCGCGGCCCAGCTCCGACCAAGAGGGAAGAACCATCCACTCGCCCACCCGTTTCGGCGGAGAATCCCCACACTCCACTCGGTCCCGGCCGAGGCAGAGGCGGGCTGCGACCGGTGTTGCTCACCGAGGCCGCGCCGTTTCCCGACGGGTGATCTCAGTGAGATTCGCGCCCGGACTGGACTGAACCGACAACGCGGGCTGCCGGCTGACCCGAAAGCCGAGCCGCGACGCACCCCGGCCGAGGTCGAGGTGGCCGGGCTTCAGGTCACCGGCGGAACTGACGACTCCGCCGGTCGGCCAGCCGTGAGGGACGGCGCGGTGAGAGCTGAACCTCTCGTCAGCCGAACACCCGCCGCTGGATCTCCCGGCGGTAGTCATCGAGGGTGTTGTCCAGGTGGATCGCGGCGGCTTGCGCGGCGGCCTCCGAGTCGCCGTCCCGGATCGCCTGGTAGATCGCGGCGTGTTCGTCGATCGCCTCGGCGGCGTGCCCGCCGACGGTGCCGCGCAAACCAATCGTGCTGGACTGGTGCTGCAGCCGCCGGACCTCGCGCACGGCGGCCAGGAGGAACTGGTTGTGGGACGCGGCCGCGATGCCCAGGTGGAACTCGTCGTCCCCGCGGTCGAACAGCGCCGCCTCTCCGGTCAGGTGCCCTCGGCGGCAGGTTTCCGCGGCCGCTTCGATCGATCGGAGCTCCCCGGGGGTGGCCCGGGTCGCCGCCAGCCGGCTCGCGGTCATCTCCTGCACGCGCCGGAACTCGAAGAGCATGTAGACGTGGTCGAGGTCGGTCGGCAGGAAAAAGCTGCCCCAGCGCGCCGAACCCAGCATGCCTTCGTCGTCGGCCACGTAGAGCCCGCGGCCCTTCTGCGCGCGCACCCGGCCGATCGCGGAGAGGATCTTGACCGCCTCGCGCACGACCGTGCGTGAGGTTCCCAGCTGGGCGGCCAGCTCGTTCTCGGTGGGCATGCGATCACCGGGCTGGAGCCGCAGCTGCGCGATGAGCTGGAGGATCTGCTCGGCGACGACCTCGTACCCGGGCCGGTACGCGGCCTGCGGCGGGGTTGCCACCCGGTCGCCACCACTGGGGTCGGGTTCGACCGGTGCGGGCACGCCGTCCACTCACTCGCCTCCTTCGTGTCGGTCACCGCGAGGGTACGACTTGTCCCTCACCGCTTCAAGGATCGTACACGTCGGATCGGGATTAAGAAATGAGTACTACTCATTTTGCCGACACAGGTTCGGCTGTCCTTGAGGAAAGCCAGGGCCTACCTCTTGACGGAAGCTCTGACAGGGGCTCTTATATACCTCCGAAGCGACCGACCGTGTCAGATGTGTCGGACACATAACCGGCACCTCGTTGTCCGATCGGGTCCAACTTGCGGTCCCCACGATGGAGTGGAGTAGTCATGAAAGCCAAAGCCGATGCCGCCGGCGCCAGGAGAGCAACTCATCGCCGCGCCCGGTTCGCGGGCCTCGCGCTGGGCGTCGCCGCCGTGCTGGCCGCGGTCGCCGCGTGCGGCAACGGCGGGACCGGATCCGGTGCGCAGAACGGGTTCCAGCCGGTGCAGCAGACGGGCGGGAAGCTCACCGTCTGGGTCGACTCGACGCGGCTGCCCGCCGCGCAGCTGTACCAGAAGGTGCACCCGGCGGTGAAAATGGACATCGTCACCTACGACGGCGACGCCAACGGCTCGAACTACCTGCAAACCAAGGTGAGCCTGTTCAACCGCACCCGCAGCGGCTGGCCGGACGTGGTGTTCAGCTCCCAGAACAACGAGGCCTCCTGGGCGGTGCAGGCGGGGTTCACCGCGCCGCTGAACAAAGGCCTGATCCCCGACGCCACCCTGCGCGGGTGGGCCCCGGGTGCCAACGATCCGTGCACGGTCGACGGCACGCTTTACTGCCTGCGCAACGATCTCGCCCAGACCGTGCTCTGGTACAACGCGCCGCTGATGCGGCAGTGGGGCTATCAGGTGCCGAAGACCTGGGAGGAGTACCAGGCCCTGGGCAAGCGCCTGGCCACCGAGCACCCGGGCTACCTCGTGGGGACGGCGGGGGACAACTTCACCCCGGAGATCTACCTGTGGGCGAGCAAGTGCGGCGCCAACCGGATCACCGGTCCCAAGACGGTCAAGGTGGACACGACGAGCGCCGAGTGCACCCGGATGGCCGCGCTCCTCGACAGCCTCGTCCAGAACCACACCATGGCGACCAGCAGCGTGTTCAGCTCGGACTTCGACAAGAACTCCGCCGACAAGGTCCTCATGATGCCCGGGCCCTCGTGGTTCGGCGGCTCGATCTTCAACGAGGCGTTCAAGACGCCCGCAGGCCAGATCGCGGCCGCTCCGCTGCCGCAGTGGGCCGGGGACAACGCACCTTCGGTGGGCAACGTCGGCGGCGGCACCTGGCTGCTGTCGGCCCACAGCGCCAACCTCAAGGGCGCCGCCGATTTCCTCACGTGGGTGGCCACCTCCGACGAGTACCAGGGCAAGGTCTCGCCGGGCTACCCGGCGTACGCGCCGGCGGCGAAGACCTGGCTCGCGAAGCAGACGGCCAGTGGCTACTACTCCGGTGACATCACCGGGCCGTTGCAGACCGCGGCCGCGCAGGTGTGGCCGGGCTGGGGCTACGGCCAGTTCAGCCAGGAGGCGATCTGGGCCGCGACGGTCACGCCCGGGCTGACCGCCGGCAAGACGATCGTCTCGATGCTGCCGGACTGGCAGAAAGCCGTCATCAACTACGCACGGTCCAACGGCTACGAGGTAAGTCAGTGAGCACCGCGTCCACCACCGCCCGCCCGGCCCGGAGCCCGTCGCGACGACGGCGGGCGACCTGGCCGGGCCGGGGCGGGCACCTGTTCGTCGCCGCGTACGTGGTGCTGCTGATCGCGTTCGGGGTCGTGCCGACGGTGTACGCGGTGTACTTCGCGTTCACCGACGCCGGCGACAACTTCGCGGGCCTGGCGAACTTCGTCGCGGCCGCCGGCGACTTCCGCTACCTGTCCGCGATCGGCCACGTGGCGCTGTACCTGGTGTGCTGGCTGGTTTCGCTGGTGGTGCTGGTCGTCGGGCTGGCTCTGGTGCTGCACCGCGTGCGCTCGGCCGGGGTGAGCCGCGTCCTGCGGTTCCTCTACTACATCCCGGGGGCGCTTGCCGGTGCGGCGAGCGTGATGGTCTGGCTGTTCGTGCTGGACCCCACGGTGAGCCCGGTGAGCTTCCTGGTGCGGGCCTTGGGTTTCAGCACCTTCGGCGAGGTCGTGGCGCCGGGCCACCTGCCGGTGCTGTTCACCTTGATCGCGTTCTGGACCGGCGCGGGCGGCTGGATCGTGGTGATGTACGGCGCGCTGAACAACATCTCTCCCGATCTGCTCGAAGCGGCTCGGATCGACGGTGCGGGCGCGTGGCGCACGGCGTGGCACATCCAGATCCCGTTGCTGCGCAAGTGGATCGTCTACATGGTGATCCTCGCGTTCGCCGGCGGGACGCAGCTGTTCGTGGAGCCGCAGTTGCTCTCGCAGGCCAGCGTCGGAGTCGCCGGTCGTGACTACTCGCTCAACCAGCTGTCCTACGACTTCGCCTTCCAGAACAACAACGTGAACACGGCCGCGGCCATCTCGGTCGAGCTGCTGCTGATCGGTCTCGTGGTCGCCGGCGTGTTCGTGGCCCGATCGGGGTTCTTCGATGCCGACTGACACCCGTACCCCCGCAGTGGTCAGCACCTCGGCGGGCAGCGCCCGCTCGTCCTCCGGGCGGCCGCGGCGCGGCCGGCGCCTGCCGAACCCGCTGTCGGCTCTGGTGCTCGTGCTGTTCCTGGTGTTCTTCGTGCTGCCGGTCGTGTGGCTGCTGCTGGCGGCCACGAAGACCGACGACCAGCTCGTGCACGGCAACCCGCTGTCGATCGGTTCGTGGCACGCGCTCGCCGACAACTGGGCCGCGCTGACCTCCTTCCAGGACAACGCGATCTTCCTGTGGCTGCGCAACTCCGCGGTGTACTCGTTCATCGCGCTGGTCATCACGTTGTGCGTCGCGATCCCGGCCGGCTACGCCCTCGCGATGAACCACTTCCGCGGCCGCCGCACCCTGCTGGTCGCGACCCTGGTGGTCATGCTGATGCCGAACGCGACCCTGGTGGTGCCGCTGTTCCTCGAGGTGAACGCGGTCCACCTCATCGGTTCGATGTGGTCGATCATCCTGCCGTATTCGTTCTACCCGTTCGGGGTGTACCTGACCTACATCTACTTCAGCACCTCACTGCCGCGTGATCTGGTCGCGGCCGCGGAGCTCGACGGGTGTTCGCAGTTCGGCGTGTTCCGGCACATCGCCCTGCCCTTGGCGATGCCGGTCGTGGCGCTCGTCGGCTTCTTCAGCTTCGTGGCCAACTGGACCAACTACTTCCTGCCCTACGTCCTGCTGCCGGAGAGCGGCCAGTTCCCCGTACAGGTGGGCCTGGGCAATCTTCTCAACGCGGTGCCGCAGTTCAACCCCACCGTCGGCACCGCCGCGGTCCAGCGCCCGGAGCTGGCGCTGGCGACCTTGCTGGCCATCACGCCGGTCCTGCTCGTCTTCCTGTTCTCGCAACGCTTCCTGGTCGCGGGAATGCTCGCCGGCGCGACGAAGGAATAGCCCACCCCGGCTCGACGCGGAACCACCGTCCACGCGTGCGGCGGCACCTCAGGTGCCGTCCGCGGGTGGCGGCCGCCCCCGAATGGAGATCTTCGATGCATCCCGTCATCACGGCCTCGGTACCGCTGCTCGAACCCCCGGGCTGGGCGATCGCGCAGCGCGAGCTGTTCGACCTGCTCGACACGGCCTGGCGCCGGTTCGCGCGGGACTACACGGGCCCGGACGGACGCCTCGTCTACCGGGGCGGCCTCTCCACCCGCGACGGGGTGGACGACTTCTACGAAACCTTTTTCAACTGGCCCCAGCTCTACCTGCTCGGCGGCGCCGACGACCTGCTCGGCGAGGCGGAGCGGCACTGGGAGGGCGTCACCCGCCAGCTGACCGAGCTGGGCATGCTGAGCGAGGAGTACGAACGCGGCTACGACTGGTTCCACCAAGGCGAAAGCCTGCTGCTGCTGTACTTCCTGTGCATGGCCGCGCCCGAGCGGTGGCGCGAGCGCGCGGTGCGGTTCGCCGAGCTGTACGTCGACCCGGCGCACGGCAACTACGACCCCGAGCACCGCATCATCCGCCGCCCCCACAACGGCAGCGACCCCGCACGCGAAGGACTCTTCGACGGCGACTCCTACCCCTGGCTGCCCCAGGAAGCGCGGATGTACGGTTTTCCCCTCGAGTGGCTCGTGCCGGCGGGTGCCGCGCAGCCGGCGGCGGATCCCGATCCCCGGCTGGGCGAGCAGATGCGGCGCCGCATGGGGGTGGGGGACACCGCGGTCAACCTCGCCGCGGCCGGGCTGGTCTTCAACGCCCTGCTGCTGTCCGGCGACCGCCGTTACCGCGACTGGCTCGCCGAGTACGTGGGTGCCTGGCGCGAACGGGCCGCCGCCAACGGGGGTGTCCTGCCCGACAATGTCGCTCCCGACGGGACGGTCGGCGGTCTGTTGGAGGGCCGGTGGTACGGCGGGCACTACGGCTGGTCGTGGCCGCACGGGTGGTACAGCGTGGGGCACGCCGCGATCGTCGCCGCGCTGGCCGCGGCGATGGCCACCGGCGACGACGGCTACACCGACCTCGTGCGCCCGGCGCTGGACACGATCATCGGCCAGGGCAAGGTCATGGCCTTCACCGACGCCGACTCCAGCCTGCAGTCGAAGTGGACGGTGCAGCTGGGCCCGGACGTCGACACGCCCACGCTGCACGTGCCCTACCGCTACGGTGATCACGGATGGTTCGACCACAACCCGATGCTGATGGGCGTGCCGGCCGCGCTGTGGCACCACTCCGGCTCCCGGGAAGACCGCGAGCGCCTCGAACGACTGCGCGCCGCCGCGGGCCACGACTGGCGAACGGTGCGTTCCTTCCGCAGCAAGGAAGAGGCCGGGCACGAGGAGCCGTGGTTCGCCTACCTGTCCGGCGACAACCCCGGCTACCCCGAGCGGATCCTCGCGGCGGCCCAGGCCCAGGTGCGGCACCGGCTGGCGCGGATGGAGCGCTACCGGGACCTCGACGTCCCCGAGGCCGACATCCACCTCTGGCAGCAGTCGAACCCCGTCGTCACCGAAGCACTGGTCCAGCTCACCTGGGGCGGTCCGCAGGTCGTCTACAACGGGGGACTGCAGCAGGCCCGGGTGCGCTACTTCGACGCGATCGCCCGCCGCCCGGGTCTGCCCCCGTCGGTCGCGGCACTCGTCTCGCGCATCGAGCCGGAGGAAACGGTGGTCGAGCTCGTCAACCTCGACCCGTGGACGACCCGGTCGGTGATCCTCCAGGCCGGCGCGTTCGCCGAGCACCACGTCCGGGCGGCGCGCTACAGCGTCTGCGACGACCCGTCGTGGATCGGCGACCTGTACGACTACGGCCATCGCGAACCGGTCGTGACGTCCTCGTCGATCGCTCTCGACGGTCCCTGGCTGCAAGTCGACCTGCCCCCGTCCACTCGCATCAGCCTGACTCTGGAGCTGGCGCTGCGGGCCCGCACGCCCTCGTACACCACGCCGTTCGAGGCCACGCCGTCGGGCGAGCCCGAATGAACCGCACCCCGCTCGGCCGCACCGGGCTGGAGGTCTCCCGGCTGGGTTTCGGCGCCGCACCGCTGGGGCGGCTCACCGGCCCGGCCCGCGGCCGCGGCATTGACGCCGTGCACACGGCGCTCGAGCTCGGCATCACGTTCTTCGACGTGTCGCCCTTCTACGGGGAGACGGTCGCGGAAACCGTGCTGGGACAAGCATTACGCGGTGTGGAGCGGTCCGCCTACGTGCTGGCCACCAAGGTCGGCCGCTACGGGCAGGCCGACTTCGACTTCAGCGCCGGCCGGGTCACGCGCAGCGTGCACGAAAGCCTGGCCCGGCTCGGCGCCGGCCACCTCGATCTCGTGCAGTGCCACGACATCGAGTTCGGCGATCTCGACCAGGTGGTCGGTGAAACCTTGCCCGCGCTGCGTGCCCTGCAGGAATCGGGATTGGTGCGCGCGGTCGGGATCACCGGCTTTCCCTTGCCGGCGCTCGCGTATGTCGCCGAACGAGCCCCGGTCGACACGATCATCTCCTACTGCCAGTACACGCTGCAGAACCGGCGGCTCGCCGAGTGGCGGGAGCGCTTCGAACGCCTCGGCACCGCCGTGCTCAACGCCGCCCCGCTGGCGATGGGCGCGCTGACTCAGCAGGGCGCACCGCCTTGGCACCCCGCGCCGCAGGAGGTGCTGCAGCGGTGCGCCGAGGCGGCGGTGCTGTGCCGGGAACGCGGGGCGGACCTGGCGCGCGTGGCCCTGCAGTACGCGGTGAGCACCGGGGACTTCCCGGTCACGATCGTCGGCGCCGCGGACCCGGACGAAGTGCGGCGGGACGTCCGATGGCTGTCCGAGCCTCTCGACGAGGACCTGGTGCGTGAAATCGAGGCCTGCCTCGAACCCGTCCGAGACCGCGGGTGGCCCAACGGGCGCCCCGAGAACCAGCACCCGGGGGAGCGGTCGTGACCGCCGCCATCCTCGACTCGCACGTGCACTTCTGGGATCCGCGCCGGCTGCGCTACCCGTGGCTCGACGACGTCGCCGAGCTCGACCGTCCCCGCACCCCCGAGCAGTTCCCGGGCCGGGCGGAGGTCATCGTCGTCGAGGCCGGCCGGGTGTCCGCCGACGCCGCCGCCGAGATCGCGTGGATCCGGCAGGAGTCGCGCCGGCACCCGTGGATCCGCGGGATCGTCGCCCACGTCGAGCTCGGAGATCCCGTGCGGGCCCGCGGGTTCTTCGACGAGCACGATCCGTTTGTCGTCGGGGTGCGGCGCAACGCGCAGGACGAACCGCCTGGCTTCCTCGGCGACCGCGATTTCCGCGTGGGAGTCGGCCTGCTGGGCGAGGCCGGCCTGCCGTTCGACGCCTGCGTCCGCGCGCATCAGCTGCCGGAGCTGACCGAACTGGCCACCGCCTGCCCACGGACCACGATCGTTCTGGACCACCTGGGAAAACCCACGCCGGGCGGACCGGGCTACGACCGGTGGCGCCGCGATCTGCGGCGGCTGGCCGGACGCGACAACGTGCTCTGCAAGCTTTCCGGCCTGGCCACCGAAACCCCGCCGGGTACCGGCCGCGGCGCCGTCGTCGACGCGCTGCGCGAAGCGCTCGACGTGTTCGGCCCCGGCCGCTGCCTCTACGGCAGCGACTGGCCGGTGCTGACGCTGGCCACCGACTACGACGCGTGGCTCGACCTCGTCCGCACCGCTCTCGCCGCTCATCCGGCTGCCGCGGCCGAAGCCGTCTTCCACGACAACGCCGCCCGGACCTACCGGGTGCGCAGCGCCGAGCAGGGACCACGAAAGGACCCCGAATGACCTCCCTGACACGCGGCACCGCCGCCCGCCGGGTCGCCTATGCCGGCGCCCGCGCCCTGGTCGTCGAGCCCAGCGACACCGAGCCACCCGCACCGGGCCACGTCCGGGTCGACGTGGCCTACACCGGCATCTGCGGGACGGACCTGCACATCTTCCACGGCGACATGGACGGGCGGGTCTCACCGCGCGCGGTGATCGGGCACGAGATGTCCGGCCGGGTCGCCGAGGTCGGCGCCGGGGTGGTGGACTGGCGGCCCGGCGACCCTGTGACGGTGCTGCCGCTGCGGTGGTGCGGTGACTGCCCCGCCTGCCGGGCGGGCCACACCCACGTGTGCCACCGCCTGGTCTTCCTGGGCATCGACGCGGCCGGCGCCCTGCAGAACAGCTGGACGGTGCCCGCGGACACCCTCGTGGCGCTGCCCCGCGACCTGCGGCTGGACCACGCGGCGCTCGTCGAGCCGACCGCGGTCGCCGTGCACGACGTGCGACGTGCCCAGCTGCGCAAGGGGGAGCACGCGCTCGTCGTCGGCGGGGGACCGATCGGTGTGCTCATCGCGCTCGTCGCGCGGCGGGCGGGCGCGTCGGTCGTGCTGGCCGAGCCCGACGCGTACCGGCGGACCGTCGCCGAGGGGCTGGGCCTCACCGCGCTCGACCCGGCGGCCGGCGACTTCGCCGGCGCCCTCGATCAGTGGACCGCCGGCGCCGGCGCCGAGGTGGCGTTCGAGGTGTCCGGCGCGGCGGCGGGCGTGACCATGGCGGTCAGCGCGCTGGCCACACGGGGCCGGCTGGTCCAAGTGGCGATCCACCCGGCGGCCCGCGAGGTGGACCTGCACCGGTTCTTCTGGCGGGAGCTCACCCTCCTCGGCGCGCGCCTGTACGAGCGCGAGGACTTCACCACCGCGGTCGGCTTGCTCACCGAAGGTGCCATCCCGGCCGAAACGCTGATCTCGCGGATCGAACCCCTCGAGCGCGTCACGGAGGCCTTCACCGCGCTGGAAAGCGGGGCCGGCGTGATGAAGGTGCTCGTCGACTGCCGGACCGGCGAGGGGCGGGAGGCACGGTGACCGGATTGTCCGCCTTCGACCTCACCGGCAAGCTCGCGGTGGTCACCGGCGCCCGCCGCGGGATCGGGCTCGGCATGGCCGAGGCGCTGGCCGCCGCCGGCGCGGACATCGTGGCCGTCAGCGCGCACCAGGAGCCGTCCGGCAGCGAGGTCGAGGCCCGCGTGACCGCGCTCGGCCGCCGCTGCACCGCGCTGAGCGCCGACTTCACCGACCGGGCCGCCGTGGCGGAGCTGGCGGACGCGCTCGCCGGTCTCGGCCGGCCCGTGGACATCCTGGTCAACAACGCCGGCACCATCGCGCGCGCCCCGGCGGCCGAACACTCCGACGCCGACTGGGACCGGGTGCTCACCGTCGACCTCACGAGCCAGTTCGGGCTCACCCGCGCCGTGGGCGCCGGGATGCTCGAGCGTGGCCGGGGCAAGATCGTGTTCACCGCCTCGCTGCTGAGCTTCCAGGGTGGCATCAACGTGCCCGGGTACGCCGCGGCCAAGTCGGGCATCGCCGGGCTCACCCGTGCGCTGGCCAACGAGTGGGCGGGCCGGGGCGTGAACGTCAACGCCATCGTCCCCGGCTACGTCGAGACCGACAACACCCAGGCCCTGCGCGCCGATCCCGAACGCTTCGCCGCCATCCTCGACCGCATTCCCGCCGGCCGGTGGGCGCGGCCCGACGATTTCGCCGGGGTGGCGGTATTCCTCGCCTCCGCGGCGTCGGACTACGTCCACGGCGCCCTCATCCCGGTCGACGGCGGATGGCTGGGCCGATGAACCCCGCCCGCGCGGCGGCGCGGGCCTGAACCTCCCGCGAGCCACCGCGACGAAAGGCGGACGATGCCGTCCGGCTTCTTCGAACACCGCGTTCCGCCCCCGCGAGGGCCGCCGGTTCGCGCCGGCCGAGCGCTTCTCCCGTTTGCTCGCCGGCCGCCCTCGCGAACTTCCCGGTTCCCCTCCCCAAAAGGATGGTGCACATGCGTCACACCGCCAGAACAGTGCTGACGGCGCTCGCCGTCTCGGCCGCGGCCGTCGCGGCCGCGCCCGGTGCGCAGGCGGCCGGACCGCCCGGGTTCACGATCGTCGTCGCGCCGAACGGCAACGACCACAACCCGGGCAGCGCCGGCCGCCCCGTCGCCTCGCTGCAAAAAGCCCAAAAACTGGCCCGCGACCTCGTCGGCCGGGCGAACGTGACCGTCGAGCTCGCCGGCGGCACGTACCGGCTGACGGCGCCCCTCACGTTCACCGCTGAGGACTCCGGCCGTAACGGCCACACCATTACGTGGCAGGCCCGCCCCGGCCAGACCCCCGTCCTGTCCGGGGGACAGGCCGTGACCGGCTGGAAGCTGCACGACCCGGCGGCGAACATCTACGTCGCCGACACCCCGAAGGGCGTGGACACGCGCCAGCTCGTCGTCGACGGCGCGCTCGCGCCGCGGGCCGCGGTCACCATCGCCCGCAGCGACGTCTCGGTCACCACGACCGGACTGTCCATTGTGAACCCGGCACTGGACTACCTGGCCACCTTGCCCGACAAGAACCGGATCGAGGTGGAGAGCCAGAACTCCTTCACCGACCGGTACGCGCCGGTGCAGCACATCAGCGGCACCACGATCACCATGCAGCAACCCGCGTGGAACAACAACAACTGGGGCTACGACACGCTCGCGCGCCCCTTCGCGGGAGGCACGCTGCTGCTGGAGAACTCGTACTCGTTCCTGAAGGCCGGGCAGTGGTACCTCGACCCCCAGGCCGGGAAGCTCTACTACAAGGCCGCCCCCGGGCAGACCCCGGCGCACAGTCAGGTGGAACTGCCGCGGCTGAGCTCGTTGGTCCGGCTGAGCGGAACGCGGGGCCAGCCCATCCACGACCTCACCTTCCGCGGCTTGAGCTTCGAGCACACCACCTGGCTGCAGCCCGGCACCGCGGTGGGTTACGCCGACCAGCAGAGCGGCACCTTCATCACCGGAACGTATTCGCAGCCGGCGGACTTCCTCACGTCCTGTCAGCTCGGCTGCCCCCAGTTCGAGGCCTCGCGCAACGACTGGAACCAGGTTCCCGCCGCCGTCCAGGTCTCGGCCGCTCGCAACATCTCCTTCGTGGGCAACACGTTCGCCCACCTGGGCCAGGTGGCGCTCGGCATCGGCAACGACGCGAACGCCCACGCTTCCGGCATCGGCCTCGGCGCGTCGGGGATCACCGTGCAGCGCAACACCTTCACCGACGACTCCGGTTCCGGCATCGTCGTCGGCGGGGTGCAGCCCGATGCGCACCACCCGAGCAACCCGGCGATGACCAACAAGGACATCACCATCACCGACAACCTCGTGACGAACGTCGCGCGGGACTACAAGGACATGGCCGGCATCCTGAGCACCTACGTCACCCACGCGGTGATCGAGCACAACGAAGTGTCCGACCTCGCCTACGACGGCATCGACGTCGGCTGGGGCTGGGGCGCCAACGATCCCGGTGGCAGCCAGGACTACCGCAACCGGGGCCTGTACGACTACCAGCCGGTGTACACCACGCCCACCACGCTGAAAGACACGGTGGTGCGCGGCAACCTCGTCCACGGCACCAAGAAGGTCTTCCACGACGGCGGAAGCATCTACAACCTCTCCGCCGACCCGGGCACCGTGATCGACGACAACTACATCTACGACAACCACAGCACGGTCGGGCTGTACCTCGACGAAGGCTCGCGCTACGTGAGCCTGTCGCACAACGTGATCCAGGACGCCGGCGTCTGGGCGTTCACCAACGCCGGCTCCACCAACAACACCGACGACAACACCTTCACCGGCAACTGGTACAACACCGGCGCCACCCAGGTCGCGACCGGCGCCCCGCACAACAACGTGCTGGACGGCAACGTCCACCTCACCGACGGGACCTGGCCCCCGGCGGCGCAAGCGGTGATGGACCACGCGGGCATCCGCCCGCAACCGCACCCCGGCTCCTCGTCCTGACACCGCACGGCACTTCCCCCGCGCGCCGACTGTGACCGGCACACCGTGACGCCCGGGAGCGACTCCGCTCTGCAGACCGCTCCCGGGCGTCACGGCGTTCTCCGCCGCGCCGAACGATTTTGCCGCTTCCGGCACACCCGGCGCGGCGGAACCCGGCTCAGTGGTGCGTTTCCCTGAGATTCGCCGCCTTGACCCCGACCAGCAGCACGATGCCCGCGAGGAGCGCGATGCCCGCGCTGATCACCAGGCCGAGCGAGAGGCTGCGGGTCGCCGGCTGGCTGAAGCCCAGCAGAGTCGCCGCCGCGTGGAGGAGTACCGGGCGGCGCTGGCCGGTCTTCCGGCCGTCGAGTTTCACCAGGCTGCGGGTGGCCGGGCGAGGGCGGTATCGTCACGAATTGTCCTCAGGTGCCACCGGTGACCCACCGACGGTGCGGCGGCCTCTGGCGACGGGGAGGATGGTCCTGCGTCATGGACGAGCGCGCCGCGATGGAGCTGATCGAGAGGGCGCACGCCGAGACCTCGCGTCGGGCCTCGGCGCTGGCGCGGCAGTGGAACGAGATCGTGGCGGCGTCGGAGTTCAGCAGCGGCGACGACGAACACGACCCGGAAGGTGCCACCATCGCCTTCGAGCGGGCGCAGATCCAAGCGCTGCTGCGGCAAGCCCAGGACGAACTCGCGGCACTCGACCGAGCCGCCGAGCGGGTGCTGGCCGGGGTCTACGAGATCTGCGAACGCTGCGGCGGCCCGATCTCCGAAGGCCGGCTCGCCGCCCTGCCGGCGACGCGGACCTGTATCGCCTGCGCGAATCGAAGGTGACGCAACCACTCCACGGCAACGCGGCGACAGTGCGAATCGCGGCTTCCGGAGTGGACGACAAGACCTTCACGGACGCGCTGCGCGCCTCCTGCCGCACCCGGCCGCGTGGGAGTGGGCTCGGGAAAACGATCCCGATCAGCAGCGCAGCTCTCGCCACCTCGCCGATTTCAGGCGTGCGGGCGAGATCGACGAGGTGATCGCGGACGGCGGCATGCTGCGCGCTCATGGTGCCACCGCTGTCCGACGAACAGTTCGCCCCGCACCGGGCACTCATGTCCGGGCGGCGCCGCCATCCCCGCCCTCAACTGGTACCGGCCGATGGGCAACTCCGGGCGCTGGGGCCGTCGCCGGTCCCGGCGACGTACCCGTGGGGCACCGCCGACACGGCGCTGGGCCGTGTCGGCGCCGAACGCTGCCGGCGGCACGTCACCGGGCCCTACCGCGTCGTCGAACTCGAGGGGATCACGCACTGGGTTCCTGAAACAGCGCCGGAAGCAGTGGCGCGGGAGATTCTCTTGCGCCGCCGAGCGGACCTGAGCACGCGCCGCTTGCCGGGCCGGACACCGCGTCGACCGCGTAGGTGCCTGGCTCGCCTCCGCGTCCGACCGGCCATCCTGACGTCCCCGGGACGTGCCTGCGTGAACCACTACCGACGAGAAGCGCGCCTGGGAGGCGGCTCACTTCTCCGGGCGGATGCGCCCCGGTCATCGTCGGTCGCGGCGGTGATGGCGGTCGACACTTCCTGCAGGAAGCGCGCGATGAGGGCTTGCTGCGGTTCGCTGTAGCGCGCGATGACGGCGCGGACGTGGTCGGCGAGCGGGCCGAACAGGGCGGCGCCGATTGCCAGTGCCGAGTCGGTGATCCGCAGATCGACCTGGCGGCGATCGGTGGCGCTGCGGGTGCGCCGCAGGTGCCCGGCTTGTTCGAGCCGGTCGATGAGGGCGCTGGTGGCCGGAGGGCTCAGGTGCAGAGCCGCGCTGAGCCGTCCGGGGGTCATCGGTTCCCGCGTCCGGTCGGCGTCCATGACCACGGCCAGCGCGTTCAGGTCGGTGCGGTGCATGTCGTGGCCGGCGCCGATCGTGGCGACGTAGCGCTCGGTCTCCACGGCGTGGCGGCGCAGCAACCCGGCCAACCCGTGGGGGTCGCCGGCCGCTCCCGCCGGGCTTCCTTCCATGTCGTGCTCCTCGTCGTCTCGCACAGCGACAGCCCGGTTGCGATCACGAGCGTCTCACCCTATGTTTCCATTATCGAATATTTCTATGGTGGAAATAAAACTGACCCGTGAGAGGGGATGTCAAGAGGTGAGCGACGACGACCCGGGGGCTCGCCGGCCGCGGCGCCTCAGGTGGCTGCTGCCGGCGGTGCTCGCGGTGCTGTGGCTGGCGTTGGGGGCGCTCGCCGGGCCCTTCGCCGGAAAGCTGGGCGACGTCGTCCAGAACGCCAGCTCCGCGTTCCTGCCCCGAAGCGCCGAGGCCACCCAGGCGCAAGCGCAGGCACAGGCGTTCGTCGACCGCGAGGTGCTGCCGGCGGTCGTGGTGGCCGAGCGGTCCACGGGGATCACCGCGGCGGACCGGGAGTTCCTCGCCGAGCGGTCCGCCCGGATCGCTCGGCTGCCCGGGGTCGAGGCGCCGGTGTCGCCGGTCATCCCGGCTCCGCGAGACGACCGTGCCGTGCAGGTGGTGGTGGGGATCGACGCCACCGGCAACCCCGGCGACGTCGCGACCCGGGTGCGCGAAGCGCTGGAGGACGCGCCGTGGGGGTTGACCGTGCTGGTGACCGGGCCGGCCGCGCAGATCGCGGACCTGGTGGTCGCGTTCGGCGGGATCGACGGGGTGCTGCTGCTGGTCGCCGGTGCGGTGGTGGCCCTGATCCTCGTCGTGGTCTACCGCAGCCCGCTGCTGCCGCTGCTGGTGCTCATGTCCGCCGTGTTCGCACTGGGGCTGGCGAGCCTGACGGTGTATCTCTTGGCGGACAACGGGATCATCGATCTCAACGGGCAGAGCCAAGGTATCCTCTCGATCCTCGTCTTCGGCGCGGCGACCGACTACGCGCTGCTGCTGGTTTCGCGGTTCCGAGAGCAGTTGCGCGATACCGGCAGCCGGTTCGACGCCATGCGGGCGGCCCTGCGCGGCACGGTCGAACCGATCGTCGCGTCCGCGGCGACGGTCATCCTCGGTGTCTTGTGCCTGCTGTTCAGTGAGCTGAACTCCAACAAGGCGCTGGGGCCGGTGGCCGCCATCGGCATCGCGTCGGCACTCGTGGCTTCGCTGACGTTCCTGCCTGCGGTGCTGGTGCTGTTCGGACGTGTGATCTTCTGGCCCCGGGTACCCGCGCTGGGCTCCGCGCACCCGGAGGCCGCCGGGGTGTGGGGGAAGGTGGCCGAGTTCGTGGGGCGATCTCCCCGGGCGATCTGGATCGGCGTGGTACTCGTGCTGGCCGTCGGAGTGGCGTTCCTGCCGCAGTTGAAAGCCGCCGGCACCAGCCAGTCGGACGTGTTCCTGGACCGGGTCGATTCCGTCACGGGGCAACAGGTGCTCGAGCGGCACTTCCCCGGCGGCACCGGCGCGCCGACCGTTGTCCTCGCGAATGCCGGCGCGTCCGCCGCGGTGCGTTCGGCGGCCGTGGTGGCCGGGGTCGAGCGGGCTACCGTGGTGCCCCCGGTCGTCGGCGGCCGCTCCCGGGTGGAGGTGGTGCTGCGCGACGCCCCGGATTCCACCGCGGCCGTCGAAACCGTCCAGCGCGTTCGCGACGCCGTGCACGCGGTGCCCGGCGCGGACGCGGTGGTGGGCGGCCCCACCGCCGTCCAGCTCGACACGCGGATCGCCGCCGAGCACGACCGCGACCTGATCATCCCCATCGTGCTGGTGGTGATCTTCCTGGTGCTGGCGTTGCTGCTGCGCGCGTTGCTCGCGCCGCTGCTGCTGATCGCCACCGTCGTGTTGTCGTTCGCCGCCACCATGGGACTGTCCGCGGTCGTGTTCAACTCGGTCTTCGGGTTTCCCGGAGCCGACCCCGTGGTGCCGTTGTTCGGTTTCGTGTTCCTGGTCGCGCTGGGCGTCGACTACAACATCTTCCTGATGACCAGGGTGCGGGAGGAGACGCGACGTTCGTCCACCCGGGCGGGAACGCTGCGCGGGCTTGCCGTGACGGGGGGAGTGATCACTTCGGCCGGTGTGGTTCTCGCCGCCACGTTCGCGGCGCTCGCCGTCATCCCGGTCCTGTTCTTGGCCCAGCTCGCCTTCATCGTCGCGGTCGGCGTGCTGATCGACACCCTGCTGGTTCGCACGCTCCTCGTGCCCGCGCTTACGCTCGACATCGGTCGCCGAGTCTGGTGGCCTTCGGCGCTGTCGCGGGCTGATCCGATCGAGCGGTGAACGTGGCTACCGGGTGCGGGTGCAGGAGCGGCTCGGGCGCACGCCACCGGTCACGGGGGCCGGTCGTGGCGCCCAGCTTGCCAGGCCCTGTGGCGTGCCTTGCTGACCTGGGCGCGCCGGCATTCGTTGACCTGCCGTCGGATCGTCCCTAGGTTCGACGCCATCGCCGACCTCGAAGGAGCGGTCATGGCTATTCCGGCGCCCGATGCGGCAAGGCTCGCGCAGCTGTCTCAACGTTACGGTTTCGATCTGACCCAGGCCGAGATCGGGGAGTTCGTCCCGGCGGTCGAAGGGACATTGGCGGCGTCGGAGGAGGTCGAGCGGCTCTACGATCGGTCGTCGCCCGAGGTGCCGGTGCGTGAGTCGTCGCTGCCGGTGGACAATCCGCTCAACGCGTGGTCGGTGCGGACGGCGATCAGCGAGACGGCGGAGGGCCCGCTGGCGGGGCGGACGGTCGCGGTGAAGGACAACGTCGCCGTGGCCGGGGTGCCGATGGTCAACGGTTCGGCGTCGATGGAGGGCTTCGTGCCGAGGCGGGACGCGACGGTCGTGCGCCGGCTGCTCGCCGCGGGCGCGACGATCGCCGGCAAGTCGACGTGTGAAGACCTGTGTTTCTCCGGGGGCAGTTTCACTTCGTGGCCGGGGCCCGTGCGCAACCCGTGGGATCTCTCGCGCAACGCGGGTGGTTCGTCGAGCGGCAGTGCCGCGCTGGTGGCGAACGGCGACGTCGACCTGGCGGTGGGCGGGGATCAGGGCGGCTCGGTGCGGATCCCGGCGTCGTTCACCGGGATCGTGGGGCACAAGCCGACGTACGGTCTGGTGCCGTACACCGGTGCATTCCCGATCGAGCAGACCATCGACCACCTCGGACCGATGACGCGCACGGTGGACGACGCCGCGCTGATGCTGAGCGTGCTGGCCGGCGTCGACGGCTACGACTCCCGCCAGCCGACGGTCCTCGACCCGGTCGACTACGTCGCCGCTCTGCGCGAGAGTGCGTCCGGGCTGCGCGTGGGCGTGGTGCGGGAAGGGTTCGGCACGCCGGGGTCGCTCGCCGGCGTCGACGACGCGGTCCGGGACGCGGTGGAGGTACTGCGGTCGGCGGGGCTGACCGCGGACGAGGTCTCGATCCCGTGGCACACCGACGCCATGGCGGTGTGGAACGTGATCGCGACCGAAGGCGCCGCCTACCAGATGATCGACGGCCACGGGTATGGCATGGGCACTTGGGGCCAGTACGACCCCGAGCTGATCGCGCACTACGCCCGGGGCCGCCTCGCGCGCGGCCGCGACCTGTCCAAGACGGTCCAGCTCGTCGGCCTCTCGGGCCGTTACACCTTCGAACTCGGCGGCGGCAAGTACTACGCCATGGCGCGCAACCTCTCCTACGAACTGCGGGCTGCCTACGACGCCGTCCTGGGTGAGTACGACGTCCTCGTCATGCCGACGCTGCCGTATGTCGCGCGGGAGCTGCCGGCACCGGACGTGTCGCTCGCCGATTACCTGGACACGGCCTTGTCGATGATCGGAAACACGGCGCCTTTCGACGTGACCGGGCATCCCGCGTGCAGTGTTCCGGCCGGGCTGGTCGACGGGCTGCCGGCCGGGATGATGATCATCGGCAAGCGGTTCGACGACGCCACGGTCCTGCGGGTCGCGCATGCGTACGAGCAAGCGGTCGGTGGGTTCCCCGCTCCGGCCGGTACTGCTGCCGCGGCGTCCTAGCTGTACCGATCGGAGAGGTTTGGTCGTGTGGTGGCGACCGGGCCGACCAGGTGGGGGACATCTCCGCAGCCGACCCTTGCCCCGGCCGGCGACGAGCGTGAATCTGGATCGGCCGGCCGAGCGACTTCGAGCACGCTGAACGCGCCACGCACGACACGATCGACGAGGATCAGCTGATGACCGTCACCGAGCACGCTGCCACCGCGGGCGGCGCCGCCGATCTGCTCGCCCTGCTGGCCGCCGCGACCGGGGACCCGGGGCGGGTCGGGCAGCGGCTGTCCGATCGGCTGGCCCACGCGCACGACGCGTCGCACTTCCTGTTGACGCCGCGGGCGGTGGTGAGGGCGTGCAGTGCGGACGAGGTCGGGCGGTTGTTCGCCGCCGCGGGCTCGGCCGGGGTGCCGCTCGGGTTCCGGTCCGGGGGGACGAGCCTGTCGGGGCAGGGCGGGACCGACGGCGTGCTCGTCGACACCCGGCGCCACTTCCGCGACATCGAGGTGCTCGACGACGGTGCGCGGGTGCGGGTGGGTCCCGGGGCCACGATCCGGCAGGTCAACGCGCGCCTCGCGCGCCTGGGCCGCAAGCTCGGGCCCGACCCGGCGAGTGAGGTCGCGTGCACTGTCGGGGGTGTGGTCGCGAACAACTCCAGCGGCATGGCGTGCGGCACCTGGGCCAACAGCTACGCGACGCTCGAGTCGATCGTGCTCGTGCTGCCGTCCGGCACGGTCGTGGACACCGGAAAACCCGATGCGGACCACCGGCTGCGCGCCGCCGAGCCCGAGCTGCACGCGGGCCTGCGCCGGCTGCGCGACCGGGTGCGGGGCGACGCGGCGTTGCGCAAGCGGGTCGAGCAGCAGTTCTCGATGAAGAACACCATGGGCTACGGCCTCAACTCGCTGCTCGACCACACCGAGCCGGCGGACATCCTGGCCCACCTGGCGGTCGGCAGCGAGGGCACGCTGGCGTTCATCGCGTCGGTGGTGCTGCGCACGGTGCCGTTGCACGGGCACGCGCGCACCGGCCTGCTCGTCTTCGACGACCTCGCCGGGGCGACCGGGGCGTTGCCGACGTTGGTCGCCACCGGTCCGGCGACGGTCGAGCTCCTCGACGCGACTTCGATCCGCGTGGGCCAGCGCGACGCCCAGGCGACCGCGGTGCTGCGCGACCTCGTGGTCGACCGGCACGCGGCGTTGCTGGTCGAGTACCAGGCCGGCACCGCCGAGGAGGTGGACGAGCTGGCCGCGGCGGCCGGCGTGGCCCTGGCGGCGCTGCCGACCACCGCGCCGGCGGTGCTGTCCGCGGACCCGGCGACCCGAGCCGGCCATTGGCACGTCCGGAAGGGCCTGTACGCCATGATCGCCGGGGCCCGGCCGGCCGGCACCACGGCCCTGCTGGAGGACATCGTCGTGCCGGTGCCCGAACTGCTGCCGACGTGCGAGTCGCTCACGGGCCTGTTCGACCGCCACGGCTACCGCGACAGCGTGATCTTCGGCCACGCCAAGGACGGCAACATCCACTTCATGCTCACCGAGCGCCTCGGCGACGGCCGGCCGCTGGACCGGTTCGCGGCCTTCACCGACGACATGGTCGACCTGGTGCTCGGCCACGGCGGCTCGCTGAAGGCCGAGCACGGCACCGGCCGGATGATGGCCCCGTTCGTGCGCCGCCAGTACGGTGACGAGCTCTACGAGGTCATGCGCGAGATCAAGCGCCTGTGCGACCCCCGGGGCCTGCTCAACCCGGGTGTGCTCATCACCGAGGACCCGGCGGGGCACCTGCGCGACCTCAAGGCTTCGCCGCGGGTGGAGGAAGAAGTCGATCGCTGCGTGGAATGCGGCTTCTGCGAACCCGTGTGCCCGAGCCGCGACCTGACCACCACACCGCGCCAGCGCATCGCGCTGCGCCGGGAGATCGAGCGCGCTCGCGAAGCCGGGGACACGGCCGCGCTCACGCAGCTGCGGGCCGAGTACGAGTACGACGCCGTGGAGACCTGCGCCGTCGACGGGATGTGCCAGACCGCCTGCCCCGTGACGATCAACACCGGCGACCTGATGAAGCGGCTGCGGGCCGAAGAAGTCGGACGGACCACGTCGGCGATCTGGGCCGGCGCGGCACGGCACTGGGACGGCGTGACGCGGGCGGCCGCGACCGCGCTCACCACCGCCGCCAAGCTGCCGGAGCGCCTGGTCGTCGGCGCGAACGAACTGGCCCGCAAGGCGGGCGGCACCGACTCGGTCCCGCTGTGGTCGCCCGAGCTCCCGCGAGGCGGGCGGCGCCGCACCGAAGCCGTGACCGGGAACGCCGGCGCGGTGCTGTTCGCCTCGTGCACCGCCACCATGTTCGGCGGCGCGGGGCCCGGAGCCGCGGCGGCGCTGCGGACCCTGTGCGAGCGGGCCGGGATCCGCCTCACGACCCCGGACGGGCCGGCTTCGCTGTGCTGTGGCACCCCGTGGAAGTCCAAGGGCCTGGACCGGGGGCACGACGAGATGTCGCGGCGCGTGCTCCCCGCTCTGTGGACCGCTACGGGGGGCGGCCGGATCCCGGTGATCGGCGACGCGTCCTCGTGCACCGAAGGGCTGCGGCACATGATCGAACGGGGGCCGGAGCGGTTCCGGGAGATCCGGGTGGTCGACGCCGTCGAGTTCGTGCGCGAGGAGGTGCTCGGGCGCCTCACGATCAGCGCCCCGGTCGCGGCCGTGGCCCTGCACCCGACGTGCTCGGCCACGCGGATGGGGCTGTCGGGCGCGCTGCGCGAGGTCGCCGCGGCCGTGGCCGGCACCGTGACCGTGCCCGACGAGTGGGGGTGCTGCGGCTTCGCCGGCGACCGCGGTCTGCTGCACCCGGAGCTGACGGCGTCGGCCACCGCGCGCCAGGCCCGGGAGCTTTCCGCCGCCGGCCCCTTCGACGCCCACGTCTCCTGCAACCGCACGTGTGAGCTGGGTATGACCAGGGCGACCGGGCACCGCTACGAACACGTCCTCGAGCTCGTCGAACGGGCCACCCGGCCCGCGGCGGAAAACCGGTGACGCGCGCGGCGTGTCCGCGAAAACCCGGTGGCGGACCACGGCAGCCACTGCTACCTTCCCGGAGGCCGTGCGAGAGACCGAGGAGGTGGTACCCGTGAACGCAACGACAGGGGTGCTCCCCTCAGAGGTCACGGTCGGGCGGTAGGTCGTCCGGGAGCGCCGTTCACGAGCACTCCCGAAAGGCGACCATGCGATTCACCGCCGAACAGCGCCTCGACGACGGCGTCCTCGAGCGCGAGTTCACCCTGGGCGAGATCCCCGGCATCCTGTGGACCCCCGGATCGGCGTCCGAGCCGGCCCCGCTGATCCTGCTCGGCCACCCCGGCGGACTGCGCAAGATGTATCCGCGGCTGGTGGCCCGGGCCCGGCACTCCGCGGCAGAAGGCTACGCCGCGGCCACCCTCGAACTCCCCGGAAGCGGCGACCGGCCCCGTTCCGCCTCCGCCGAGCAGGCTCGCGCCGACCTGCGCCGGGCGCTGCAGACCGGGGAGCCTCTCGAGGAGATCGTCGACCGGCTCATCCTGCCGCTGGTCGAGCAGGCGGTCCCGGAATGGCAGGCCGCCCTGGACGCCCTTCTTGGGCTACCGGAGATCGGCGGTCCGGTCGGGCTCGCGGGAGGGGTGATCGCCATCGGTGTCCGGCTGGCGGCGGTCGAGCCGCGCATCGCGGCCGCCCTGCTGTTCGCCGGGAGTTTCGTGCCCCGCAGCATGTTCGAGCAGGCGCGGCAGATCACCATTCCCCTGCACGTCCTGCTTCAGTGGGACGACGAGGGAAACGACCGTCAGCTGGCCCTGGACCTGTTCGACGCCTTCGGCTCGAAGGAGAAGACGCTGCACGCCAACATGGGCGGGCACACGGGCGTCCCGGGGTTCGAGGGCGAGGACGGGAACCGGTTCTTCGCGCGGCACCTGAAGTGAGGCCGGCCCGGCGGCCCGAGATCCGTTGACGGGGCGAGGGGCCGGCAGCGGCGGGGAACGGTCCGTTGTGGACACCGGCCCGGACCCGGTGACGTTGGTCCTTCGCGGCGGTGTCTTGTGGCCGGCGCGGGGTCTCGGCGGTCCGGGGTTGGCTGAGCCCGTCCGATCCGGCGAGGCCACCAGGAGAAGTCGTGTCCCACAAAGCTGTTCCCGCCCCGGCATCGGGGGACGGCGGGTGGACGAGCGCCGAGGTGGAGGTTCTGGGGCGCGCGGTCCTGCGGGCCCCGTCGGTGCACAACACCCAGCCGTGGGCCGTGGAGCCGAAGGACCGTGCGGTGTTGCTGCGGGAACGCACAGACGTGGCATTGCCGCAGCACGATCCGGGGCGGCGCGACCTCGCGATGTCGTGCGGGACGGCGCTGGCGAACCTCGAACTGGCCGTGCGGGTGCTCGGCCGGCGCGCCGACGTGACGATCCTGCCCGATCCGGCCCGCCCGGACGTGGTGGCGCGCGTCGATGCGGCAACGCGGTGCGCGCCGTCGGCAGAGGACCTGGCGTGGTTCGCGGCGATCGCGGTGCGGCGCAGCCACCGCGGGCAGTTCGGCGGGCTCCCGGTCGCCCGGCGGCAGGTCGATCGGGTGGTGCGAGCCGCGGTGACGACCGGAGCCGAGGCGGTGCCGTTGACCGATGCCGGTGAGCTCGCGGGGTTGTTCGGCCACGCCGCCCGCGCGATCCGAGACGACGGTGCCTACCAGCGCGAACTCGCTCTGTGGACGATCCGCGACGAGGTCGGGCACCGCCACGGCGCGGGGCTGGGGCGCACTGTGGCGCCGCCGGGGGAGCTGCCGTGGGCCGGGCTGGTCCGGCGCGCCACCGAGGTGCCCGAGCCGCGCGTGCTGCGGTCCCGGCTGGCCGCTGAGACGTTCCTGCTGTTCCTGACGGCCGACGACAGCCGCGCCGACCACGTCCGGGCCGGATACGCGCTCGAACGTGGCTGGCTCGAAGCGGTCACGCTGGGGCTGTCGGCCGCGGTGCTGACGCAGCCGCTGCACGTGCCGGGAGTGCGCTCGGCGCTGTGCGAGGACCGCGGTCTGGCCGGGTTCCCGCAAGCGTTGATGAGGCTCGGCCGGCCGGCCGGGAACGCGCCCGCGAGCCTGCGTCGTGGGGTGGGCGAAGTTCTGGTCGGAGCGGGCCCGAGCGAGTCGTGAACGGGGTGACCGGGCCGGTCGTCGGGGGTGTGGACGGGTGCGGGCAGGCGGCGTCGGCCGCGCCGTGCGCGAAGCGGCGTTGTGGCACACCTCGCTGACCGTGCTCACGGCGAGCGCGGTGGAGGACCCGTGTTCAGGCGCGTCGGCGTGGCTCGAAACCAAGGCGGTGCTCGGCAGGAGGTGGCGCGGGCGGCGCGTGACGAGCCGGCGGCGGCCCAGCCGGGTGTGCCGGGTCATGACCAAGGCCGTGCGGCCGGCGCCGAAGCCGCCGTGCGGCAGGACTCGGCCGTCCGCTCGTGCTCGGCCCGCCGACCGGACACGCTCCGGGCTGCTGGCCGGTTCGCCGGGCGCCGACCTCATGGCGAGAGCGGGCCGTCCGGTGGTGATCGTGTGCGGCACCGGTGCGAAGCACGGGCGGCCCGGTCGTCGTCGGCGTCGACCGCAGCCCGATGAGCGAGGCCGCCGTGGCGTGGGCGTTCGAGGAGGCGTCGCGGCGGAGCACGAGGCTGGTCGCGGTGCCCGCGTGGCACGACAGCGAGAGCGGCAGGCCGTTCGCGAACAACCCGGAAGCCCGCTGGTCGAGATCGGCGACGTCGAGCAGTGGCTGCTCGCGCAAACGCCTGGCCGGTCGGCGCGCGGTACCCGGACATCGACGTCGAACCGGTTGCCGAGCGCGATCTCCCCGCGACAGGCTGCTCGAACGGCGCGCCGAGGCGGTGCTCGTGGTCGTGGGCAGCCGGGTCCGCGGCGGGTTCACGGGCATGGTCCTCGGTTCCCCGACCCCCGACCCCACGCCTTGCTCCACCGCGCCGGCTGCCCCGTGCTGGTGGTCGGCGGCGTGTAGCACACCTGATTCCCGAAGCGCTCCGGCCGGGGACCAGCGGGGCCGCCGAACGCCGTCCACAGTGGATCGACGACCCGGCGGAAGCCGCCGTCTGCGCCCGGGTGTGGCCACGGCTCCGGCGGAGGCAACTGCGCTTTCGTCCCCGGGAAAAGGGACTTCGTCCCCTCGCCGGCCGGGCCCGGCTGCGCGACGGTGGAGCGTACCGGCGACGTCGAAAACGAGGAGAACCGATGCACGCACAACCCGGAGGCTGCCGGCTCTCCGCCGGCCGCCGGTCCACGGTTCGGCCCGGGCCGGATGCCGTCGTGCGCGCCGTGGCGGAGGTCACCGTCCGCGACGAGCAGGAGCGCGCGACGTGGCACCGGACGCGTCCGCTTCGGTGGAGCGGAGGGGGTGTGCGCAGTGCCCGAACGTGACAACCGTGTGGTGCTCGCAGGTGTCGACGGGTCGCCGTCCTCCGGCCACGCCGCGGTCTGGGCCGCGGCGGTGGCGGCACGCCGGGGCGCGGTGCTGAAGCTGGTGCAGGCGTACACGGTTCCGGGGCCGAGTGTGTCCGGCATGGCGGTCGCCGCCGTCCGGGAGGGGTTCCGGTCGGTGGCCGAGACGGGGCTCGCCGAGGCCGAGGGGACGGTGCTCGCGCAGTGGCCGTCGCTGCCGATCGAGCGGAGCGCCGTCGAGGGCAGTGTCGTGGGCGTGCTCCTGCGGGAGAGCTCCGATGCCGAGGTGGTGGCGCTGGGCTCCCGCGGGCTCGGGGGGTTCACCGGGCTCCTGCTCGGTTCGACCGCGGCCGCGCTCGCCGGCCGCGCGCCTTGCCCGGTCGTGGTCGTGCGCGGGCGAAAGCCGGACGACGCGCCGCCCACCACCGGACCGGTCCTCGTCGGGCTCGACGGATCGCCGGACAGCAACGAGGCACTCGGCTACGCGTGCGACGAAGCCACTGCTCGCAGGACCGGGCTCGTGGCGGTGCGCGCCTGGACCGAGATCACGTCGGGGGGCTCGCCGCGGAAAACGAGCCCCGACGACATCGCCGCCGGGGAACGGCGACTGGTGGACGAGCAGCTCGCGCCCTGGCGGGAGAAGTTCCCCGAACTGCCGGTCGACGTGGTCGTCGCGCACGGCCGGCCGGCTCGGACCCTGCTGGACCGCAGTGCCGGCGCCCAGCTCGTGGTGGTCGGCAGCCGCGGCCGGGGCGGGTTCACCGGCATGCTGCTCGGCTCCACGAGCCACGCGCTGCTGGTCCACTCCGCGTGCCCCGTCGCGGTGGTCCGCCCGGGGAGCCGGCCGTGACCGTGACGAAACCGGCGCCGAGCCCGCGTCCCGCGCCCGAGTACGCGCTCCTGCACTACAGCATCCACTACTACGACACCGCCGGCCTGCGGCTGCGGCGGCACGGCCTGTCGCTCAGCCGGGTCGGCACGAGCTGGCAGCTGGATCGCGGCGACGGCAGAGGGTGCCGGGTCGAGGCGCCCGAGTCGGATCAGGTGCCGCACGAGCTGCGCCGGCTCGTCCGCGCCTACAGCCGGGACCTGGAGCTCACCCCGGTGACCGGTCCGTGCACCGGACGCCTGACCCGGGACGCGGTACCGGTGGACACCGCCCGGGCCACGGTGCTCGGTTACCTGGAGACGCAGATCGAGGCGCTCGCCCGCGCCGATCTGGCCGTGCGGCTGGGCGAACCCGAGGGGGTGCGCGACCTGAGAGCGGCGGCGAGTCGCCTCAGGGCGGCGCTGTGGACGTTCGCTCCCGTCCTCGGTGGACGGCGGCTGGTGCGGGGCCTGTGCGCGTCGCTGCGCCGGCTCGGTGCGAGCGTCGGGTCCGCGCAGGACACCGAGGTGCAGCGGTGCAGGTTCCTGCGCCGCCTCGGCGAGCTGCCGGACGAGGCGGTCCTGGGCCCGGTCCGGGCCGACGGCCGGCGGCACTTCGCCGTGGCGGCCGCGGAATCCGCCGCCGAATGCGCCGAGGCGCTCGATTCGCACCGCTACCTCCAGCTGCTCAACGCATTCGAAGTGTTCGGGGCCGTGCTGCGGGAGCAGCCTCGGTCCGACCAGCGCAAGGCGGCGCTCAAACCGGCCGGCGTCGTCCTGCCGGGTCTCGTGTGGACGGTCGTGACCGAGACCGACGCGCGGCTGGAAGCGGCGTTCGCCGGCTCCGCTCCGAACGTCCACGCGGTGCGCAAGAGCGCGAAGCGGCTCCGGTATGCGCTCGAAGCGGCCGCGGGCGCCCTGCCCTTCGTCCCGGACCGCGTGCTGGCGGAGTGCCGTGCGGTGCAGGACTTGCTGGGGGAGCACCGGGACGCGGTGGTCGCCCGCGAGCAGCTGCGCGCACTCGCGTCGGCGGCGACGGAGGCCGGCCGTCCGGCGGAGACCTACGAACTGCTGATCACGACCGAGGCGCTCGCCGCGCAGGAGTGCCTCGCCGCGTTGCCCGCGGCGTGGGAAACCCTGCGGCGCGGACTCGAGCCGATGCGGGCTTAAGCCGCAGGAGAAGGAGGAGAACTCGATGCGTGCACGCGACCTGATGTCCGCGCCGGTGGTGGCGGTGTCACCGTCCGCGTCGGCCAAGGAGGCGGCGGAAGTGCTCACGGAGCACGGGTTCACCGCGCTCCCGGTGGTCGACGACGACGAACGTCTGATCGGCATCGTCACCGAGGCCGACTTGATCCGGCACCGGGTACCCGCGGACGTCCGGTCCGGGCCCGGGCGTCCGGGCCCGGCAGCGGCCGGCCGGACGGTGGAAGACGTGATGACCACGCCGGTCACGGCGATGTCGCCGGGGACCGACGTGGCCGACCTGTGCCAGGCGCTGGTCGACGCGAGGATCCGGGCGATGCCGATCGCCGACGGCAGCCGGCTGGTCGGGATCGTCACCCGCGGCGACGTCGTGCGCGTGCTCGCGCGGGCGGACAGCGCGATCGCCGCGGACGTGCGACACCGGCTGGAAATCTACGGTGGCACCGGCCGGTGGGAGGTCGAGGTCCGCGAGGGGGTGGTGCGGATCGTCGACCGCGACGACGACGAGACCGACCGCCACGTCGCCACGGTGCTCGCGCTCGCGGTGCCGGGCGTGGTCGCCGCGGACGCCGTCTCGTCCGGCGCGGATCCGTGGTCGTGACCACCCGCGGCACCACCTGATCGGCCGGACGTGACGTCCGGCTCGGGACCCGGGACTTTGGTCAACGCGATCCGGGGGCCGCGCGGCCGTACGCTGGTCCGCGTCATCCCTTCTCGGCCGGGGAGGTCTTCGATGCTCCGCGTTTTTCTCGTGGATGACCACGAGGTCGTGCGCCGCGGCGTGGCCGACCTGCTGGACGAGGACGAGGAGATCACCGTCGTCGGCCAGGCCGGCAGCGTGTCGCAGGCGCTGGCCCGGATCCCCGCGCTCCGGCCCGATGTCGCCGTGCTGGACGTGCGGATGCCCGACGGCAACGGCATCGAGCTGGCGCGCGAGCTGCGTTCGAAGCTGCCCGAGCTCAAGTGCCTGATGCTCACCTCCTACACCGACGAGCAGGCGATGCTCGACGCGGTGATGGCCGGCGCCGCCGGGTTCGTGATCAAGGACATCAAGGGTATGGACCTGGTTTCGGCCGTCCGGGAGGTCGGCGCGGGCAAGTCCCTGCTCGACGCGCACGCGGCGGCGGCCTTGATGGCCAAGCTGCGCGAAAGCCAGGCCAAAAAAGGCCCGCTGTCCGACCTGTCGGACCAGGAACGCAAGCTGCTGGAGCTGATCGGCGAAGGCCTGACCAACCGGCAGATCGCGGAACGGATGTTCCTGGCCGAGAAGACCGTCAAGAACTACGTCTCACGGCTGCTGACCAAGCTGGGCCTGGAGCGCCGGACCCAAGCCGCTGTCCTGGCCACAGAGCTGCGCAACCAGGACCGCTGAGCGGGCGCGCGGCGCTGCTCGCGGTGGTGCCGCAAGGGTTTGCGGGCTCGACGCACCCGTGTGATCATCCTTAATGGACTCAAGGCCTCGTCGCCGCCGAGCTTCGGAGCGCGCCGCAGCCAGCGGGGTGAGCGGGGACGAAAGTCCTTGCGGCCGAGGCCGAACGCCGCCTTCGGACCGCCACCTCACCGCCGTAACGTCGCGGCGAGAGGGGCCACAGCCGGAAGCAGCCGGTGGGTGCCGACCACACTGGAGGGTGATTCCGCTGCCGACCGCCATCGACGACGACCACGGCCTGCGCTGCGGCCTGACCGGCTATCTTGCCGCGGTGAGTGCCGCGGTGGGCGTGGGGGTAAAATCCTGCACCGTGGACCTCGACGACCCCGCCTCGGCGTACGTGGCGCTCGACGTGCGCTTGCGCCGACGACCGGGGCGGGACACGGCCCTGGTGTAGGACGAGCGCCACGGCTGGTCGTTCGCCATGGAAACGCATTCGGGCGAGGACTTGCTGGTGCTCGCCTACTTCGGCGACGAAGTCGTGCCCGATCCGGTTGCCGTGCGCCGCTTCGTGGCCGGCGTCCGGTCCGCCGAACCGGTCCCGGTACCGGTCCCGCCCGAGCCGGGTGGGGACCGGAGTGAGCTGGTCGCCCGGTTGCTGCGCTACCGCCTCGACACCTTCTTGCGCCGGTGTCCTGATCTTGCGCTGAGCCGGTTGACCAATTGTCCATAGTGGACATTCGAGTGAACGTCCGGAACCGTGGACCGCCGGTCGGGTTTTCACCGGCTTGACGGTGCTCGCGAGGGTGGGAGACTAGGGCTCCCGGACCGGCGACCTGCGCGGTGTGCGAGGACCGTGGCGAAGACAGGAACGGCTGTGAGCGGAGCTCAGGACGACCAGCCCGACCCGGGCAGGCTGACCTTCCCCGATCTGCCGAGGCTGGAGCTCGACCAGTTGCTCGCGCAGCTGGTCGAACGCGCCCGGGAGGTCATGGGGACCCAGGGCCGGCTGCGCGGCCTGCTGCGCGCGACCACGATGATCACGAGTGACCTCGCCTTGCCGGCACTGCTCACGCGCATCGTCGAGGCGGCTCGCGAGCTGGTGGGGGCGCACTACGCGGCGCTGGGCGTGATCGGCCCGGACGGACAGCTGGCCGAGTTCGTGCACGTGGGCATGGCCGCGGACACGGTGGCGAAACTGGGCCACCTGCCCGAGGGCAAGGGCCTGCTGGGCGCCCTGGTCGAGGATCCCCGGCCCATCCGGCTCGCCCGCCTGCAGGACGATCCGCGGTCCACCGGCTTCCCGGCCGGCCATCCGCCGATGGCGAGCTTCCTGGGCGTCCCGATCCGGGTGCGTGACGCCGTGTTCGGCAATCTCTACCTCACCGACAGCGTCAACGGCGGGTTCAGCGCCGAGGACGAAGAGCTCGCGCTCGCCCTCGCCGCCGCCGCCGGCAGCGCGATCGACAACGCGCGCCTGTACCAGACCGCGAGGGTTCAGCAGGAGTGGCTGCGCGCGTCCGCCGCGATCACCCGCGAGCTCCTCTCGTCGGAGTCGGAGAACCCGCTCGCGCTCATCGCGCGCCACACCCGGGAGCTCGCCGACGCCGAACTGGTGACGGTCGTCAGGCCGGCCGGTACCGAGGGCACCCTGCGCGTGGACCTCGCGGTCGGGGCCGGCGCGGAGAAGCTGGAGGGCCTGGTGCTGCCCGTCGGCTCGTCGGTCTCCGGCTCGGTATTCGCCACCGGTGAGCCGATGATGGGCTCGTGGCTCGAACAACGGGAGCGGCTGCCGGTGCGGCCGCCGATCGAGATGGACGTGGACGCCGTTCTCGTCGTGCCCCTCACCGGCAGCGGGCAGGTCAACGGCGTGCTCACCGCGGCGCGCGCCACGGGCCGCCCGCCGTTCAGCGTGGACGATCTGGAGATGGCGGCGGGGTTCGCCAACCAGGCGTCCGTGGCGATCGAGCTGGCCGAGGCGCGGGCCGAACAGCAGCGCAACGCCCTGTACGACGAACGTGAGCGGATCGCCGCCGATCTGCACAGCCAGGTGGTCCGGCGGCTGTACTCCGCCGGCCTGGCGTTGCAGACGACGGCCGGTCTCGCCCGATCGGCGAACGTCGCCAACCGGGTCCGCGAGACGATCGCCGACCTCGACGCCGTCATCGACCAGATCCAGGCCACCGTGTTCTCGCTCGACGACCCGGCCGACGCCGGACCGTCACCGGTGCGCGACGAGATCCTGCGGGTGCTCTCGGAGGCCACCCCCGTGCTGGGTTTCGCCGTCTCGACCCAGTTCTCCGGCAAGCTGGACACCCTGGTGGCCGCCGATTTGGTGCCGTTCCTCGAGCGGGGCCTGCGCCTGGTCGCGCGCCACGCGGCCGCGGCCTGGGTCCAGGTGGAGATCCGGGCCGAGCCGGGCCGGCTCACCGCGGTGATCCGGCACGACGGCACGGGCGATCTCGAAGAACCGGCCGCCGTGGACCTCGCGGAGGTGGCGGAAGCCGCGCGGCTGCGCGGCGGGACCTGCGGGGTGGGCCACGGTGACGAGGCCCGTTCGGTGCGCTGGACGGTGCCCAGGAGCTAGGGGGAGCCTGCGCGGTCGTCACGCGGTGAGCAGAGTCGGGGCGACCACGACCTCCTCCAGGTCCCTTCTCGGCACCGGCGCGGCCGGCGAACCGTGGCCCAGGCGCAGGATGGTCTGCGGCCAGACCCCACCACCGAGCAGCACGCGGAGCCGTTGGCGCACGTGCGCGACTTCGACCGGTTGCGAGATGAAGGACGCGTCGAGCCCCAGCGCCGTTGCCGTCAGCAGCACGCGTTGCATGGCCTGGCCGGTCCTCAGCCGGTCGACCGGGTGGTCGCCGAACGAGCCGATCACCACGACCAGCGGTTCGGGCGCCAGGTCCGGGCAGGGCGCGCCGACGGCGCGGGTTCCGAAATCACGAAGGACCCAGGCGTCGTCGGCCGGCGGGATCCCCCCGGCGGACATCGGCACACCGTCCCGGCTGGACCGGTCGCGCGCGGTCCAGCGCTGCCACTCGGCGAGGAACGCGGGATCGTTCATCTGGATCCGGTGGCTCGTCCGCACCAGCTCTTTCAGGCCCGCCACCTGGCCGTGGTCGAGGCGGGGCAGCCAGGCGTGCTCGAGCTCCGCGGCGTGGCGCAGCAGGCCGACGACCGACGGCGGCACGATCTCGGTGCTGAACGGCGACCGGTTCGTGTGCCGACGAGGGATCTCGCGGGCGAGCCGGGCGAGCCGGTCGTCGGCCGAAGTGGCGCCCACCGGCCGCACCACGGCCAGCAGGTCCGGCTCCGGACGGCGCGGGAACAGGGACACGACCGGGTGCACGCCGCAGGCGTGGATCGCGGCGCGGAGGTTGAACAGCGCCGCGCCACAGGACAGCAGCAGCTCCCGCCGGTCCGCGTCGGCGACGGGCAAGATCCGGTCGGGGTCCGCGCGGACCTCGATGCCTCCCGGTCCGCTGGCGAACAGCCAGGGCTGAGTGTTGTGCGTCGACGGCGCGAGCGTCGCGGCGCGCAGGGCCGATCTCACCTGTTCGGAGGTGAGCCGCCCGGTCGCAGCCACTTGTAGGGTCATCGGTCTCCCGGCCGTGGAAAGGGAGTACTGGTCGAAGTCGAGCCTTGCCCTGCCAGGCTCGTCGGCCGACGCCGCGGCGGACAGAGGCGAAAGTCATCACGGGCGGCGACGCCGTGGATGAGGGAGGCGAGCGGACCGATGCCGGCAACCGGGTCCGGGGAGAGCGCCCGCAGGTTTTCGAGCACCCTGGGACAGCTGCGCCTGCGGGAGACGCTGCGGGACCTCCAGGAGCGTGTCGAGCAGCTGATCGGCACGCGCGACAAGATGGACGGCCTGCTCGACGCGGTGCTCGCGGTGGCGTCGGGGCTGGAACTCGACGCGACGCTGCGCCGCATCGTCCAGGCCGCGATCGACCTCGGTGAGGCGCGGTACGGGGCGCTCGGTGTGCTCGCCGACGACGGTTCGCTCGCAGAGTTCGTGTACCTCGGCATCGACTCGGCTACGCGGGAGCGCATCGGCCACCTGCCCGAGGGGCGCGGGCTGCTGGGCCTGGTCATCGACGAGGCGAAGCCGCTGCGGCTGGAAGAGATCTCGGAGCACCCCGCGTCCGTCGGGTTTCCGCCGCACCACCCGCCGATGCACTCCTTCCTCGGCGTTCCCGTCCGGGTGCGCGAAGAGGTCTTCGGCAACCTCTACCTCACCGGGAAGCAGGGCGGTGGCGCTTTCACCGCCGACGACGAGGTGATCGTGCAAGCGCTTGCGGCCGCGGCGGGGATCGCGATCGAGAACTCGCACCTGTACGAGCAGGCGCAGCTGCGGCAGCGCTGGCTCGGTGCGACGAGTGAGGTCACGACCGAGCTGCTCGGCGGCACGGATCCGGCCGACGCGCTGAACCTGATCGCCGAACGGGCCCTGGAGCTGACCGGCTCGGACGTGACGATGCTGGCGCTGCCCAACTCCGGCCGGCTGGACGTCGACGAGGACTGGGACGAGGAGGCCACCGACCTGACGATCACCGTCTGCGCGAGCGTGAGCGCGGTCGAGCTCACCGGCGTGCGGGTCGACACCGCCTCGACCGTTCCGGGCGCGGTCTACCGGGACCGGACCCCGCGCAGCATCCCGGTCCTGGATCTCGGCGGGGGCCGGCGTTTCGGCCCGACGCTCGTGGTGCCCCTGCGCGCGGGGGACCGCACATCGGGGGTCCTGGTCGCGGTCCGCGAGCCGGGCGCCGCCGCGTTCGGGCCGACGCAGCTGCCGGTGCTCGCGTCGTTCGCCGACCAGGCCGCGCTCGCCCTGCAGCTGGCGGCCCAGCAACGCGCCGCCCGGGAGCTGGACGTGCTGTCCGACCGCGACCGGATCGCCCGGGACCTGCACGACCACGTGATCCAGCGGCTCTTCGCGGTCGGGCTCGCGATGCAGGGCACGCGCCGCCGGCTGAAGGAGCCGGCGCTGAAGCGGCGGCTCCAGGACAGCGTCGACCAGATGCACGAGATCGTCCACGAGATCCGCACCGCGATCTTCGATCTGCACGGTGGCGCGGCGGGTGCGACCGGGCTGAGCCTGCGGCACCGGCTCTACGACGCGATCACCGAGCTCACCGACGACGCGCCCGTGCATCCCACGGTGAGCATGTCCGGCACCGTCGACGCGGTGCCCGCGCAGCTGGGCGAGCACGTGGAGGCCGTGGTCCGCGAGGCCGTCAGCAACGTCGTCCGGCACGCCGGAGCCACGTCGGTGACCATCGCGGTGTCGGTCAAGGACGACCTGCTCCGGGTGGCGGTCGCGGACGACGGCTCGGGGCTGCCCGCCGACGTCTCGCCGAGCGGGCTGGCCAACCTGCGCGACCGGGCCGAATCTGCGGGCGGGACCTTCACCATCGAGTCGCGCCCGGGCGGCGGCACGCGGGTCGAGTGGACCGTGCCCCTGCCTTGAGCCGGTGGCACCGGGGTCTTAGGTCCCTCGACCTCGTGACCGCCGCCCGTACACCGGGGCGGCTGCGCGGACCACGCTCGACGGTGACCCTTGGTGTCGCCCCCCGGGAGACCGCGATGAACGACCAGCTCCCCACCGTGTTCGACCAGGCCCTCGCGGCGGCGGTGCGAGCGCCGTCCCCGCACAACACCCAGCCGTGGCGGTTCGTGGTGGACGCGGCCACGGTCGAGGTGTGGCTCGACCGTGGCCGGGTCCTCACGGTCGCGGATCCCGCGGCACGCGAGGCGAGGGTTTCCTGTGGTGCCGCCGTGCTGAACCTCGTGATCACCCTGCGGGTCAACGGGCTCGGCGCGCGGGTGCGGATCCTGCCGGACCCCGCCTCGCCGGACCTGCTCGCCGTGGTCGGCATCGAGGGCACACGGCGTTCGACGGAACAGGACCGCCGGCTCGCCGAGGCGGTGCACCGCAGGCACACGAACCGCCGCCCGTTCGCCGACCGCGCGGTCCCGGCGGTCCCCCGGGCGCGGCTGAAGTCGGCGGCGCTGATCGAGGGCGGGCAGCTCGAGTTCCTGGACGCCTCGGGGCGCTACCCGAAGGTCGCCGCGCTCGTCCGGCGAGCGGAGTCGCTGCAGTCCGAGGACCCGGCGTTCCGGGCGGAGTCGGCGTTCTGGACCGGGCGCGCGGCGGAGAGCCCCGACGGGGTGCCGACGGTCGCTTTCGGGCCGCCGCACGAGACCCCCGGTGTCGTGTGCCACCGCGCGTCGCACACGAACCCGGCCGTTCCCTCGCGGGCTTTCGAGCAGGATCCGGTGCTGGCGGTCGTGCTGACGCGCGACCGCGGCGCGGCCGCCGAGGTCCGGGCCGGCATGGTGATGCAGCGCGTCCTGTTGACCGCCACGGCGGAAGGCCTGGCCACCTCGTTCCTCTCCCAGCCGCTGGAGGTCCACGGCACCCGGGGAGAGTTCCTGGAGCTGTTCCGCGGGCTGGGCCAGGTGCACGCGCTGCTGCGGATCGGGTACGGCCACCCGACCCGGATGACGTCGCGACGGCCGGTCGCCGAGGTGACGACACAGCGGGCCGCACCTGACGTGCCGGCCGTCTGACCGTCCGATCAGGACAGTTTCGAGGCGTTGTCGTGCTGCGCCTTCGCGTGGGTGAATTCTCGCTCGATCAGGAAAATGTCGCCGGTCGGCCGGACCGTTTCGCCCGGCGCTTCAACGGCTGGTCAATATCCATGACCAAGGGGACACCACTCGGCCGTCGGCCGTGCCTTGCGCAGTGTTCGCGCGCTGCCGGTCACAGCACGATGACCTCGGCGGGGACGGCGAACCGCACGCCCAGCCGCAGGCCCGTCTCGGCCCCGGCGGATTCCAGGAACTTCCGGGGCGACGCCATGTCGCCGGGGCCGATTCCGCGCAGGTATTCGACGTGGGCTTCGAGGGAGGCGACGCCCTGGTCGAGGAAGTCCGTCGTGTCGACGCCGTGGGTGGATTCGGGGCTGTTGGTGACGATGATCTGCCGCACCTGCCACGGGTCGAGCCCTTCGTCGAGCAGTTCCCGGAAGATCCAGCGGTTGCCCGCGTCCCGGGCGCCGTCGAGGACGGCGCGGCCCAGCGCGATGTGGTCGGCCTGGTTGGGGGAGCCCGAGGGCCAGCGGTCGTGGTAGTTGCCGGTCACAACGACGTCGGGGCGGTGCCGGCGGATGGCCCGGGAGAGGTCCCGGCGCAGGGGGAGCCCGTACTCCAGGACGCCGTCCGGGTAACCCAGGAACTCCACGAGGTCGACGCCGACGGTGGCGGCACCCGCGCGCTCCTCCGCTTCGCGCAGGGGGCCGGCGACCGCGGGATCCAGAGCGTCGATGCCGGCTTCGCCGCTCGTCGCCAGGCAGTAGACGACCCGCTTGCCCTGCGAGGTCCAGCGGGCGACGGCCGAGGCCGTGCCGTACTCGAGGTCATCCGGGTGCGCGGCGAACGCCAGCGCGGTCGACCACGATTCGTCGAGCGGCACAAGTGGTTCGGTCACCCTCGGGTCAGCCTTTCTCGAAAACCTGCAGCTTGAATGCCGGTCACCCTACTCGAATACGGACGTGGCGTTTCCGGGCAGTCCTTCCAGTCGGGACGGATGAGCCGATCTCGACGAATAGTGACCCGACCACAGCTGTTCCTTTTCTGTTCTTGTCGGGTATTCACACTGCGGCGCCGGTTGAATTCACCGAAACTGTCGCCGGCGCGAGCGCCCGCTGCCGGTCCCCCGCACCCGTGGGTGAGCGGCTTCGGGTCGGGGTGCGACGCGGTGGCGTCGCGACCCCAGCACCGGTTGCGGACACCGCGCGGAGTCATACGTCTCCTCCGCCACATCGTGACTGGGACCGAGCCGCCCCCTGATAAGTTACATAACCTCACTGTAACGTTAGAACGGCTTGACGGCCGTGAAGCGAGAGGAATCCCCATGCCCGAGCCGACCAGGGTGACCGTCGTCTACTACTCGTCCACCGGCACCACGCACGAACTCGCCCGGGAGATCGCGATCGGAGCCGAGAAGGCCGGCGCCGAGGTTCGCCTGCGCAAGGTCCCCGAGCTCGCACCCGAGGCGGCGATCGCGTCGCGGCCGGCGTGGGCCGAGCACGTCGCCGCGACCCGCGACCTGCCTGTCGTCACGCCCGAAGACCTGCTGTGGGCGGACGGCATCGTGATGGGGTCACCCACCCGCTTCGGCAACATCGCCAGCCAGCTCAAGCAGTTCCTCGACACGCTGGGTCCCCAGTGGGCGCAGGGGCAGCTCGCGGACAAGGTGTACTCCGGGTTCACGACGACCGACACCGATCACGGCGGCCAGGAATCGACGTTGCTCGCCCTGTACACCACGTTCCACCACTTCGGCGGCATCGTCGTCGCGCCGGGGTACACCGATCCCGTCAAGTTCGCCGACGGAAACCCCTACGGCAGCAGCCATGTCGGGCGGCGAGGCGAGGCGCCCGTCGACGAGACAGCTCGGGCGGCGGCCCGGCACCAGGGAGAACGCGTCGCGCGGATCGCCACCGGCGTCAAAGCCTGCGGCTGATCGGTTTCCGGCTGGTGCCGCGAGGGAGATCTCCCGCGGCGGACGAGCCGCCGGAGCGGGCCGGTGGCTCGTTGGTCCGAACGGTGCGCGAAACCCTGGCCAGGGCCATGACCGCACCGGCGGCCACCAGCAGGACCGCACCCATCACCACGAACACGGTTCGGGGCGCCGTCCCGCCGCCCAGGGCGAAGCCGACGAGCAGCGGCCCGAGGATGCCGCCGATCCGGCCGACGCCCAGGGCCCAGCCGACGCCGGCCGGTCGGATCCGAGGCGGATAGAGCACCGTGGCCAGCGCGACGACGCTCATCTGCCCGCCGGTCACGCAGGTGCCGGCGAGGAAAGCCGCGCCGAGCACCAGCCAGCTCTCCCCGGTGACCGCGAACGCCAGCATCGAGACGAACACCGCGCCGAGCAGGTAGACCACGCCGAGCGTCCCGAACGGCCCGCGCCGGTCCATCGAAGGTCCGATCACGAGCGCCGCGACGATCCCGCCGATCGTCGTGAGCGCCGTCGCGAGGACCGCCGTCGAGGGCGCGTGCCCGAGCCGGCCCAGGATCGTGGGCAACCAGCTCTGAACCGCGTAGAAGACACCCAGGTTGAGCATGAACGCGATCCACAACAACCCGGTGCTGACCAGCCAGTGCCGCCGGAACAGCTCGATCAGCGGGGATCGGTTCCGCGCCGGTGCCGCGGCGTCTGCGGAGCCGTGCTCGGCGGGCAGCACGAGCGTTCGGTGATCCAGGTCCGGGTCGAGGCGGCACAGGGTCGCGCGAGCTCGAGCGGCGTCGCGTGGCAGAAGGTAGCTCGGTGAATCGGGCAGCAACTTCAGCAGAATGAGCGCGAGGAGCAACGGCAGGACGCCGGCGAGCACGAACAGGGGCCGCCATCCCCAGGCCGGGATGACCACTCCGGAGATCAGGCTCGCCGCGACGAAGCCGAGGGCCAGCCAGCAGTAGATCAACATGACGAACGTCGAGCGGCGCCGGGCCGGCGCGAACTCGCTGGCCAGCGCGACGGCGCTCGGGATGGCCGCGCCGAGGCCCGCCCCGGTCGACAGCCGCAGCGCGATCAGCTGCGTCTCGTTCTCGGCCACCGCGCACAGCACGGTGAACACCCCGAACAACGCCGTGGCGGTGATGACGAGCTTCCGGTGTCCGATCCGGTGGGCCAACGGCGAGAGTGCCAGGTAACCGATCATCAGCCCGACGATCGAAGCCGAGAAGATGGGTCCGAGCGCGGCGACGGGCAAGGACCATTCCCGGGCGACAGCCGGGGCGACGAAGCTGATCGCCTGGGTGTCGAGACCGTCGAGGAACATGACCAAGCCGGTCAAGGCCAGGACGAGGAAGTGGAATCGGCCTACCGGTCGGCCGTCGATCAGGTCGTCCAGGCGCACGGTGCGGCCCGGTTCCGGCATGCGAGAAGACACGGCGCTATCGCCTTTCGTGTGGGGGCACGAGTCACCGAGGGTTCGGTGGTGACGCGGGGGAGACGAGCGGGTTCAACGGGAGCCGGGCTCGGCTCCGGCCGTGCGGTTCTTGATCTCGTTCCCGAACGGGATCGTGCGCTCGATCAAGTCTTCGGCTGTCGCGCTCATGTGCTGTCTTCTCCTGGCGTCATTGCCGGAGCGGGATGCCCCGCGCTCGACGAAGGTAAGACACTTCTTACGTTACAGTCAATAGCTGTAACGTATTGAGTCCGCGAAGCTCGCCCGTGATGGGCCCGACGCCCAGGCCGCGTCGCTCGGCACACCATCGCCACCTGGTGCTTTGCCTGCGGCCGGAACCCGCCGTTCAGTGCTGACAGTCCACTGTGCACGCCCGCGGCCGATGTTCATCGGCCGCGGGTGCGTCAGCGGGCCGGTTTCCGGCCGTGCACGAACCAGATCGCCTCGGCCGGGCCGTCGCCGCGGTTGGTGAGGCGGTGGGGGGTCGTCGAGTCGAAGGCGATGGAGTCGCCGGCGTGGAGCTGGTAGGTGTCGAAGGCCAGGGCGACTTCCAGGGTGCCGCTGATGACGTAGCCGTATTCGATGCCCGAGTGGCGGGTGAGCTTGTCGTCGGGGACGGAGCTGCCGTCGACCTCGTAGCGGACGTGCAGGAAGTCCACCGTGCTGTCGTGGATGGACGACAGCTGCTCCCACGTGACGCCGGAGTCGAGGACGAGCTGACGCCGTTCGCCGGGGCGGAGCATGGGGCTCTGCTGCTCCTCGGGATTTTCGTTGAGCTTCGCCAGGGCGCCGTGGAAGCTGTGCTTCTCGACGCCCGCGACCGGTGCGGGGGCGGGCGGTTCCTCCGCGCCCGCACCGGCGGCGCTGCTGAACAACTCGTCGATCGAGACGTTGAGGGCGCTGCAGATCGCGTACAGGGTCGCGACCGAGGGCTGGGACTTGTTGTTCTCGATCTGCGACACGAAGGCGGCCGAGTACCCGAGGTCGCGCGCGAACTGGCGCAGCGACAGCCCGGACGCCTGCCGGCGCGCCCGCAGCTGCTCGCCGAGGTTCGCGGCCTCGGAGTGCTCCGCCGCCGGCTCGTGCTTCGCTGCCACGTCTCGCTCCTCGCGCTCTCGTTCAGTCAGTGTTCACTATAGCTTGACGCCCTTGCCGTGAGGGTGGCTCAAGCGGTGAGCCGGTCGCGCACGAACTCCAGCTCCCGCACGACGTAGTCGGTGATGTCGCCCGTCTTGAGGTGCTCGGGCAGTACGTCCCAGGTGTAGGTCTCGATCTCCAGGTGCGACGACTGCGGCTGCGCGCGGTGGCGGTCCAGGGCCTGCTCCAGGGCGAACCGCGTGGTGCGGAACGGGCCCAGGTCGTCGAGGAACACCGGCACGTGGAAGTGCGTGCGCCATTCGCGCGTGCCACCGGGATCGCGGCGCCAGGCGGCGATCGCGTCGGAGAGGTTGAGGTGGCGGGTGACGGTGCCCTCGCGCAGCTCGGACGTCTGGCTCAGGTAGATGGTGCGGGTGAACCGCTCGAGCTCGCGCACCACCTCGTCGGTCACCTCGGGCACCCACAGCGCGGCGGCCTGCTGCAGCTTGAACACGGGCACGCCCGCGTCGGCGAGCAGGTCCAGCGAGGCCGGGATGTCGTCGAACTCCACGGCCTGGTGCCCGATGTCGAACACGATCCCCACGTGGCGGCGCAGGGCGCCGAAGGCTTCCGCGAGGGGCAGGTCGGCGAGGACGGAGAGGGTTTCGGCCGCGGCCCGGGAGTACAGCCGCGAGGTGAAATACCGGACGGTCTCCTCGATGGTTTCCAGGTAGCAGAACGGTTCCGGCTCGATCGCGAGCTTCACCCGCCGGCCGGTGCGGCGTTCGAGGGCGACGAGGTGGGCGACGACGCGCAGCACGTTGCGGGTGAACAGCTCCACGTACGCCTCGCCGGTGACCTTGGGCCGGTAGGCGAGCGGCACGGTCTGGATGGTCGGTTCCACCCCGTCGGCGGCGATGTCGGCGAGCACGTCGGCCACGCGCGTGGTGTACGCGACGCGCTCTTCGGTGCTCCAGTCCGGTTCGTACACGTTCTCCATCACCGAGCGGCCCTTGAAGGGCCCGTGCGGGAACGCGTTGACCGTGTAGACGTAAAGATCGTTGTCCGCCAGGTACTTCTTCAGCCGGTCGCGCTCAGGGCCGTCGTCGGAGAGCCGGTCGGCGGACGCGCCCGAGAGCCGCAGCGACACGCCGAACGGCGCGTCGGGGGAGACCCGGCGTTTCACTTCGGGGACGTAGGTCTCGAGGCTGGCGTTCATCTCGTCCCAGGTGTCACCCGGGTGCACGAGGGTCGAGTAGGACAGGTGGCCCAGACGCGTGCCGAGGTCCATGAGGTTCCTCCGGGGAAGGCGGCAGAGGGGGTGCAGGAAGTGCTGCGGTGACGCGCTACAGCAGACGTTTGCTCGAAGTGAACAGTCTGAAACCCTGTGATGTCAAGGAGTACTGCTGTTGACCTGCGCTTCTGTCAAAGTTGTTCGCTGACTCTTGACTCACCGGCTGGTTCATTGTTCACTACCGCTGTACAGCGTCGTCGAACGGGAGTGAACCCGGCGAGTACCGACGCCGTGTCCACGCCCGGATCCCGGCTGCGCGGGTTCCGGAAAGACTACGAGGAGTTGAGCATGCGCGCCGCGGTCTTCCACGACAAGCACGACATCCGGGTCGAGGACATCCCGGAGCCGGCCGGGGTCGGTGCGCGGCAAGTGCGCGTCCGTCCCTACCTGTGCGGGATCTGCGGCACCGACCTGCACGAGTACGCGGCGGGGCCGATCGTCATCCCGACCAGCCCGCACCCGCTCTCACACGCCGCGGCGCCGCAGGTGCTCGGGCACGAGTTCTCCGGACAGGTGCTGGAGATCGGCACCGAGGTCACCGGTGTTCGCGTGGGCGACCGGGTTTCGGTGATGCCGTTGATCTACTGTGGACACTGCTACTACTGCCGCCGCGGGCTCAACCACTTGTGCCCGCAGATGGCCTGCACCGGACTGAGCTGGGCCGGCGGCGGGATCAGCGAGCAGGTGGTGGTCCCGGAGCACCAGATCTCGGTGCTGCCGGAATCGGTGTCGGACGTGCAAGGCGCGCTGGTCGAGCCGGCCGCGGTCGCCGCGTACGGGGTCGACCGCACTGGCTTCACCTCCGGCGACAGCGTCCTGATCACCGGAGCCGGGCCGATCGGCGCGCTCGCCGCGCTGTACGCCCACGCGTCCGGCGCGGCACAGATCTTCGTGAGCGAGCCGAACGCGCGCCGCCGGGCCCTGCTCGACGCGCTCGGGGTCGCGACCGTGCTCGACCCGCTGACCGAGGACGTGCCGGAAGCGGTCCGCGCGCTCACCGGCGGGATCGGGGCCGACGTCGCCGCGGAGTGCTCCGGCTCGGAGGCCGGCCTCGCCACGGCGCTGGCCGGCCTGCGCGCCCACGGCACGGCGACGCAGGTGGGCCTGCACGTCCGGCCCGCCACGATCGACCCGATGGCGCTGTCGCAGCGCGATCTGAGCCTGGTCGGCACGTGGTGCTACCCCGTGTTCGATTTCCCGCGCATCATCTCGCTCGTCGCAACCGGCCGCTTCCCGGTGGAGCGTGTGCTCACCGAGGTGATCCCGGTCGGCGACGTCGTCACCGGCGGGTTCGACCGGCTGCTCGACCCCGAAGGCGACGCGCAGAAGCTGCTCGTCAAGGTCGGCTGACGCGCGAAAGCGCGCCACCTTTCCCAAAGAACCGTTTCCCGCTGTCCACGAGACCTATGTGGACATACTTCGTCCTGCCCTGCGACCCGGTGCGCTGCACCCGAGGAGCGATCCGATGAGCGACACGACAAGGGGTTCCGTGGTCACACAGTCGGCCCCGTCGCCCGCCCCGGCTTCGGGGACCGCCCGCCCGCCCGGCCGCCCGAGCCTGTGGCGGCAAACGACGGCGCAGCACGCCTCGCGCGGACTCGTGACGATCCTCGTCGCGACCGCGCTGCTGTTCCTCGTGAGCCTGCTGCTTCAGCCCGAAAGCCTGGGCCGCAGCTCGCTGCAGGGGATGCTTCCCTTCGCCGCGGTGCTCGCCGTGGTCGCGCTCGGGCAGACGCTGGTCGTGCAACAGGCGGGGATCGACCTGTCGGTGCCCGGCACCGTGTCCCTGAGCGTGATCATCGTGACGCACTACCCCGCCGGTGACAACGGAAAGCTGCTTCCCGCGGTGCTGCTCGCCTACGTCGCGGCCTTGGGGGCGGGCCTGCTCAACGGCCTCGTCGTGAGCCGGCTGGGGATGTCGGCGATCGTCACCTCCCTGGGTACCAACGCGTTGCTGTATGCGGTGGTGCTGGGGGTCTCGGGCGGCTCGCCGGTGACGACCACGGACACGCTGCACTCGCTCGTCACCGGCCGGTTCCTCGGGTTGCCGTACGCGGTCTACATCGCCATCGTCCTCGTCGCGGTGACCGGCTTCGCGATGAAGCGCACCGTGCCGGGCCGGCGGTTCGAGGCCGTGGGCGACAATCCGGAGGCCGCCGGACTGGCGGGCCTGCGCGTGCGACGCCACCAGCTCGCCGCCTACGTCTGGGCGTCGCTGCTCTACGGCACCGCGGGCATCCTCCTGGCCGGCATCGTGACCACGCCGGGCGCGTTCCAGGGCGACACGCTGCTGCTGCCGTCGGTCGCGGCCGTCGTGCTGGGCGGCACGTCCCTGCTCGGCGGCAAGGGCAGCCCGATCGCCAGCGCCATCGCCGCCCTGTTCCTGTCCCAGCTCGACCAGTTCGTGCTGACGCTCGGCGTCAGCGCGGCGACGAACAACATCGTCCAGGCGCTCGCGCTCGCCGCGGGTGTCGCCGTCTACACCGTGAACTGGGCCGCCGTGCGCGGCTGGTTCCGCCGTGTCCCCACTCCCCGGACCCAGCAGTAGGAAGGGTTTCCCATGTCTCCCCAGTCCCTTCGCCGGTCGTTGCTCGCCGGCTTGGCTTCCCTCGCCCTCGTCACCACCGCCTGCACGGTGGACGACGGCGGCTCGACCAGCGCCGAGGGCGGCAAGCCCGCCAACGCGAACGTGCCCGCCTGGTGCGGTTCGAAGCAGGTGACTCTCGGCCTGGCCGACGGCTTCGGCGACAACAACTGGCGCAAGGTCACCACGGCCGAAGCCAAGGCCGAGGTCGCGAAGTGCCCCAGCGTCACGTCGTTCACCTACACCGACGGGCAGGGCAACACCCAGAAGGCCATTTCGGACATCCAAGGCCTCGTCGCCAAGGGCACACAGGCGATCGTGGTCTTCCCGGACGCGGGCCAGGCGGTGCTGCCCGCCTTGCGCAGCGCGTACAAGGCGGGCGTGGTCACCGTGCCGTACCGGGTCAACCCGGGTGGGACGCCCGGCCAGGACTACGACGCGTTCGTGAGCACGAACTTCGAGCAGGCCGGTGTGCTGTGGGGCCAGTGGCTCGTGAAGGCGCTGGGCGGCAAGGGCAAGGTCCTCAACCTCGGCGGCCCGGCCGCGAACTCGCAGAGCCTCGACGAGTACAAGGGCATGCAGAGCGTGCTCAAGGACCATCCGGGCATCCAGTTCGTCGGCAACACGCCGTACGAGGTGACCAACTGGGACGCGGCGCAGACCCAGCGCGTGATCACCGCGGCGCTGGCCAAGAACCCGGAGATCGACGCGATCACCACCGACTTCGGTGCCGCGCTGGCGAGCTCGTTCTCGGCGTTCACCTCGGCCGGGCGAAAGATCCCGGCGATCGCGACCGAGGACGCCAACCAGCTGGCCTGCAACTGGCAGCAGCAGAAGGACGCCGGCAACCCGTTCCAGCTGTTCACCGTCTCCTCGCAGAACGCGATGTCGCGCCTGGCGATCGACGTCGCGGTGGCCAAGGCGACCGGCGGTGTGGTGCCGAAGGACCTGGTCTACCCGCAGTCCGCGTTCGAGGACTCGATCTCCGGGCAGCCGCACCCCGTCACGTGTGACAAGGAGCTCCCGAGCGACGCGTTCGTGTCCAGCTCGCTGTCCAAAGCGGACCAGACCGCGGCGCTGAAGTAGGAGAGGCGACCATGACCGAAGTTGCGGCACTGAGCCTGTCCGGGGTGTCGAAGAGCTACGGGCCCGTGCGCGCCCTGTCGGAGGTGTCGCTCGACGTCTTCGGCGGCCGGGTGCACGCGCTGCTCGGTGAGAACGGCGCGGGCAAATCCACGCTGATGGGCGTCGCGTCGGGCTCCACCCGGCCCGACGAGGGCACGATCACGGTGGCCGGCGAGCCGATCGCGGCCCTGACCACCGACCGGGCGAGCCGGCTCGGCATCGCGATCGTGCACCAGCACCCCGCCGTGCTGGCCGACATGACGGTTGCCGAGAACATCCGCCTCGCCGTCCCCGCCGAGCGGATGCCCGCCGGCACCCCGCGCGTGTGGATGGTGGAACTGCTGCGCCGGGTTGGTTCGGACCTGCGGCTGCAGGACCGGGTGGCCGACCTCGGCGTGGCGCAGAAGCAGCTGCTCGAACTGGCGAAGGCCATCGCGCTGGAGCCGAAGGTGCTGATCCTCGACGAGCCGACCGCACCGCTGGGTGCGGAGCAGACCGAGATCCTGTTCGACCAGGTGCGCCAGGCCACCGCCCGCGGCACGGCGGTCGTCTACATCACCCACCGGCTCGCCGAGGTGCGCGAGATCGCCGACGAGGTGACGGTGCTGCGCGACGGCCGGGCGCGCGGGCACTCGGCGGTCGCCGACCTCACCGACGACGCGATGCTGCGCATGATCGTCGGGCGCGAGCTCGCGTCGGCGTTCCCGGAGAAGGACACGGACCTGGCCGATGCGAAGGTGGCGCTGGAGGTCGAAGGCCTGTCCGGCGAGGGCTTCCAGGACGCGCGGCTCGTCGCGCACCACGGCGAGATCGTCGGGCTGGCCGGCATCGTCGGCAACGGCCAGAGCGAGTTCCTGCGCGCGCTGGCCGGGCTGCGCCCGTCGACGGGGCGGATCGTGCTCGACGGCGTGGCGCTGCGGGGCCGGGCGCTGGTCCGCTCGACCGCGTACATGCCGGCCGACCGGCACCGGGAAAGCCTGCTGCCGGCGATGTCGGTACGAGAGAACGCCGCGGTCAGCGCATTGCCCTCGTTCGCCGGCGGGGGAGTGGTGTCCGGCGAACGCGAACGGGCAGGAGTGGACGCCGAACTGGCCAAGCTCTCGGTCAAGACGGCTTCGCGCGAGACGAACGTGATGGCGCTGTCCGGCGGCAACCAGCAGAAGGTGGTGATGGCGCGCGCCCTGCTCGCCGCGCCGCGGCTGCTGCTGGCCGACGAGCCGACCCAGGGTGTCGACGTCGGTGCCCGGTCGGAGATCTACACGATCATGCGCGACGTGGCCGCGTCCGGGGTGCCGGTGGTCGTGGTGTCCTCCGACGCCAAGGAGCTGGAAGGGCTCTGCGACCGGGTCGTGGTGTTCTCGCGCGGCCACGTGGTCGCCGAGCTCACCGGCGACGACGTCACCGAGGAGAAGATCACCGGCTCGGTCGTCAACGCCACCACGCTGCGCGGCGACGCGCCCTCGGCGAAGAAGGCCGTGCCGGCCAAGCCGGCTCCCTCGACCGGGCGGACCCCGCTGACCGAGCGCCTGCGCGACCTGGCCAAGGGCGACTACGCGCCGAGCCTGGTGCTCGCACTGGTCATCCTCGCGCTCGGCGGTTACACCTTCGCCCACAACGTGCGGTTCCTCGCGCCGTTCAACGTCACCTCCCTGCTGACCTTGCTCACGGCGCTCGCGTTCATCAGCCTGGGCCAGACGATCGTGATCATGACCGGCGGGATCGACCTGTCCGTCGGTCCACTCGCCGGGCTCCTCGTGGTGATCGCGTCGTTCTTCGTCACCGACGGCCACTCGCCGCTCCTCGTGGCGCTCGCGTTCGTGATCATGCTCGTGGTCGCCGTCGGGTCCGGGCTGCTCAACGGGGTGCTGATCCGCTTCGGCGGGTTCACCGCGGTGGCCGCCACCCTGACCCTCTACATCGGACTGCAGGGTGTCTCGCTGCTGCTTCGGCCGTTCCAGGGCGGGTTCATCAGCACCTCCGTCACCGACGCGATCACCGCGACGGTCGGGTTCGTGCCGATCGCGTTCCTCGTGGCCGTGGTCGTCGCCGTCGGGCTGGAGCTGGCGCTGCGGTTCACCGCCTGGGGCCGAGGCCTGCGTGCGGCGGGCTCGAACGAGGGGTCCGCCCGGCGCCTGGGCGTGAAGGTGAACCGGGTCCACGTACTGGCCTACATCGGCTGCGCGGTCCTGACCTTCTTCGGCGCGCTGCTGCTGATGGCCCAGATCGGCGTCGGCGACCCGACCCAGGGGGTGAGCTACACGCTCTCCAGCATCACCGCGGTCGTGCTGGGCGGCGCGAGCCTCGCCGGCGGGCGCGGGTCGTTCATCGGGACGCTGCTCGGCGCCGCGCTGATCCAGGAGGTGCTCAACGCGACGACGTTCCTGAACCTGAGTCAGAGCTGGCAGTACTTCTTCCAGGGAATCCTGATCCTCGTCGCGGCGGCGATCTACACCCGGGTGCGCCGCCGGACCCCGGCCCTGGTCTGAGCCCTCCCGGACCCGAGCCCCATTCGAGCAGAAAGAGGAGACAGTGACCGAAACAGCACTCGTCGTCGGGGTCACCGGCATCGCCGGGGCCGCGGTGGCCACCCGGCTGGTCGAGCGCGGCTGGGCGGTGACCGGGGTGTCCCGCCGCAGCGAGCCCGGAATCGCCGGAGTCCGCTCGGTGCGCGCCGACCTCGAGGACGCGGCCGCGCTGAGCGCCGCGCTCGCGGACACAAAACCGACGCACGTCTTCCTCACCGCGTGGTCGCGCCGCCCCACCGAAGCGGAGAACATCGAGGTCAACGCGGGCATAGTGCGCAACGTACTGGCGGCGGCCACCGCGGGCGGCGCCGTGCGCCACGTCGCCCTGATGACCGGGCTGAAGCACTACCTCGGGCCGTTCGAGGCCTACGCCGCCGGGGTCACGCCCGACACGCCGTTCCACGAGGACGAGGCGCGGCTCGACGTGCCGAACTTCTACTACGCACAGGAGGACGAGCTCTTCGCCGCCGCCGAGCGCCACGGCTTCACCTGGAGCGTGCACCGGGCGCACACCGTCATCGGCCACGCCGTCGGCAACGCCATGAACATGGGGATGACGCTGGCCGTCTACGCGGCCGTCTGCCGGGAGACCGGGCGGGACTTCCGGTTCCCCGGCTCGGAGGTCCAGTGGAACGGCGTCACCGACATGACCGACGCCGGGCTGCTGGCCGACCAGATGGTGTGGGCGGCCACCGACGAGAACGGGCGCGACCAGGCGTTCAACATCGCCAACGGCGACGTGTTCCGCTGGCGCTGGATGTGGCCCCGCCTCGCGAAGCTGCTCGGCGTGACGCCGGCCGGGTTCGACGGCAAGCCCGCGCCGCTGGAGGAGCAGATGGCCGACGCCGCCGGAGTCTGGCGCCGGATCGCCGAGCGCCACGGGCTGCGCGAGCCGGATCTCGCCCGCGTCGCGTCGTGGTGGCACACCGACAGCGACCTCGGCCGGCCCATCGAGTGCCTCACCGACATGAGCAAGAGCCGCAAGGCCGGGTTCACGGGCTACACCAGCACGCTGGACTCGTTCGCCCGGCTCTTCGAGACCTTGCGTGCGGAGCGGATCATCCCGCCCGCCCCGACGGAATCAAGCGCGGCGGAATGAGCACAGTGGACGCAATGAGCAGGACCGGCGCACCGGGCGCCCGGTCAGCGCTCGTCGCTCGTCGCCGGGAGCGGGTGGCCGAGCAGCTCGAACAGTTCGGCCGGCGGCTCGGCGAGCCAGTCGCGCGGCCGGACGGGGCCGGTGCGGCCGACGACGAACCACAGTCCGCGCGCGGGCGCGTCGGTGTGGTTGACGTAGAGGTGCGGGCGGTCGGAGTGGAAGGAAAACGAGTCACCGGCGCGCAGCACGTGCTCGTCGTACTCGAACCGCAGCGTGAGCTCGCCGTCGAGGAGGTAGGCGTGCTCCGTGCCCGGGTGGCGCATCAGCCCGCCGTCGACGGAGCTGCTCGCGCCGGGCTCGTACGTCACCAGCAGCGGTTCCACCGACCGCGAGCCGTCGATCGCGAGGCGTTCCCAGCGCACGCCGTTGTCCATGTCCAGCACCGGGTTGTCGGCCGCGCGCTGGATGGTGGTGCCGGTCTCGTCGGGCTCGAGGACGACCGGGCGGCTGCCGGGTTCCGCCGTCGTTCGGCGGCCGGCGACCTCGAGGCCGAGCACTTCGTCCAGCGACAGGCCCAAGTGGCTGACCAGCGTGTAGAGCGTGCTCACGGACGGTTGCGACTTGCCGGTCTCGACCTGCGACAGCAGGCTTGCCGAGATCCCCGTGGCCAGGGCCACGCCGCGCAGGGTGCGCTTCTGCCTGATCCGCGCTTCGCGCAGGGCAGAGCCGATCCGGTCGTCCACGGTGCCGCTCCCGTTCCAATCACGGCGCCATCGCCGACTGTTCACTCGATCATACGTTCGTGCGTTGTGGCTGTACACACGCCCGGGTGCGACCTGCGCAACATCCCGGATCGACGGTGTTTCGTTCAGCGGGAGCGAACGCCCGGTGTCTCGACGAGAGGAGCGTGGCCATGCCGGCTCGGCTGACCGACAGGACCGTGGTGGTGACCGGCGCGGGCCGGGGGATCGGAGCCGCGCTCGCCCGCGGGATGGCGGCCGAAGGCGCGGCGGTGGTTGTCACGGACCGTGACGAGCCCGAAGCCGCCGCGGTGGCGCAGTCCATTCGCGACGGTGGCGGGCGTGCCGTGCACCGGCGCGTCGACGTCGTCGACCGCGAAGACGTCCGCGCCGCGATCGACCTCGCCGTGGGCGAGTTCGGCCGGCTCGACGCATACTTCAACAACGCGGGCTTCAACGAGCCGGAGAAGTTCCTCGACATCACCGAAGCCGTGTGGGAGCGCATCTTCCGCGTCAACGCGTTCGGCGTCGTGGTCGGCAGCCAGGAGGCGGCCGGCCAGTTCATCCGGCAGGGCGGTGGCGGCAAGATCGTGAACACCGCCTCGATCGCCGGCCGCCAGGGGTTCGCGAGCTTCGCGCCCTACTGCGCGAGCAAGGCCGCCGTGATTTCGCTGACCCAGTCGGGCGCGCGGGCGCTGGCCGGCCACGGCATCACCGTCAACGCCTTCGCACCCGGCGTGGTGCGGACCCCGTTGTGGGACAAGCTCGACAGCGACCTCGAGCGCATCGGGGAGGGCGGCTCGGGGTTCGCCGCGATGGCCGGGGACATCATCCTCGGCCGCCCGGCCGAACCCGAGGACCTGGTGCCCACGGCCGTCTTCCTCGCCGGTCCCGACTCCGACTACATCACCGGGCAGGTGATCCCGATCGAGGGCGGGATGGTCCTCGTCTGAGACCGACCCGCTCGTCACACGTTCCCGGCGGTCCACCGCCGCGGGGGAAAGGAAAACTCATGCCGATCGCCACGTTCGGGCCCAACGCCGTCGACTGGGAGACCCGGATCGACCACGAACGCCTGCGCACCCAACGCCTGCAGCGCCTGCGCGAGCAGCTGGACAAGTCGAGCCTCGGCGCTGTCCTCGCGTTCGACTTCGCCAACATCCGCTACATGTCCGCCACCCACATCGGCACGTGGGCCATGGACAAGCTCATCCGATTCTCCCTGCTGACCCGCACCACCGACCCGATCGTGTGGGACTTCGGGTCCGCGGCCAAGCACCACGAGCTCTACAACCCTTGGCTCGCCACCACGACCGCCGAGGCCGACGCCGACCCGCACGCGCCGCACCACGGCGCGGTCCGGCCGCGCGCCGAGTCCGGGGCCCGCGCCGGGATCTCCACGCTGCGCGGCGCGTTCCACCCGGACGCGGGCATCGCCGACGAGGTCGCCGCGAAGATCAAGCGCGAGCTGGAGAAGTTCGGGCTGCTGAACGAACCGCTCGGCGTCGACGTGATCGAGCTGCCGATCCTCGCCGCCCTGCAGCGCGCGGGCGTCACAGTCACCGACGGGCAGCAGGTCTTCATGGAGGCCAGGCGCGTGAAGACCGCCGACGAGATCTCGTTGCTGACCCAGGCGGCCTCGATGGTCGACGCGGCCTACGACGACCTCTACCGGTTCCTGCGCCCGGGCGTGCGGGAGAACGAGTGCGTGGGGCTGGTCTCGAAGTCGCTCTACGACCTCGGCTCGGAGTACGTCGAGGGTGTCAACGCGATCTCCGGTGAGCGCTGCTCGCCGCACCCGCACGTGTTCTCCGACCGGCTGATCCGGCCCGGTGACCCCGCGTTCTTCGACATCCTGCACAGCCACCAGGGCTACCGCACCTGCTACTACCGCACGTTCGCGGTCGGTTCGGCCAGTCGCGCGCAGCGCGACGCCTACGTGCGGGCCCGCGAGTACATGGACCACGCCATCGCGCTGGTGCGCCCGGGCGCCACCACAGCGGACATCGTCTCGGTGTGGCCCACCGCGCAGGAGTTCGGGTTCGCCGACGAGGAAGCCGCGTTCGCCCTTCAGTACGGGCACGGCGTCGGGCTGTCCATCTGGGAGAAGCCGATCTTCTCGCGCCTGGTCTCGCTGGAGCATCCCGAGGTGCTGGAGGTCGGGAACGTGTTCGCGCTCGAGACGTACTGGCCCTCGGCCGACGGCGTCGGCGCGGCCCGGATCGAGGAGGAGCTCGTGGTGACCCCCGAGGGCTGCGAGGTGATCACGAAGTTCCCGGCCGAGGAGCTGCTGGTCGCCGGTCCCCGCTACATCGCCGTCAGCGGCGCGCTCTCCACCGCGCGCGAGGCCCAGTCGCACCTCAACACGCCCGCCGGCCGCGGCGAAGCCACCGCCTGAGAAGGAGCCAGACGATGAAAGCCCTGAGGTTCACCGCGGCGGACACCGTGTCCGTCGACGAGCTGGAGGTACCGCGGATCGCGGCCGACGAGGTGCTTGTCGCGGCCCGCTCGGTCGGCATCTGCCACTCCGACATCGAGCTGCTCGAAGGCCGCTACATCATCCCGTTCTCCTACCCGGTGATCCCGGGCCACGAGTGGTCCGGCCAGATCGTCGAAACCGGTAGCGACGTCACGGAGTTCGAGCCCGGCGATCGCGTGGTGGGCGAGTGCGTGATCGGCGACGACCACTTCGGCTTCTCGATCAGCGGTGCGGCGGCGGAGTTCTTCGTCGCCAAACCCGCGTGGCTGCACCGGCTGCCCGACTCGCTGTCGTTCACCGACGGCGCGCTCGTCGAGCCGTTCAGCTGCGGGTACCACGCGCTGATGAAGGCGGGCAACGTCAACGCCAGCGACACGGTGGTGGTGTTCGGCGCCGGCCCGATCGGGCTCGGCGTCACCGCCGGGGCCGCGGCGCTGGGGGCGCGCACCATCACCGTCGAGCCGGCGGCCGGGCGCGCGGAGGCGGCGCGCAAGCTCGGCGCCGCGGTCGTGCTCGACCCGACGGCCGGGCCGATCGCGCAGCAGGTGGCCGAGGCGACCGGCGGCGTCGGGGGCACCGTGGTGATCGAGGCGACGGGGCGGCCGTCGGTGATGGCCGACGTGCTCGACGTCGCCGCGCACGGCGCGCGGGTCGTGTACGTCGGCATCGACGTGGGCGGCAGCGCGCCGGCGAAGCTGGGTCTGATCCAGTCGAAGGAGCTGAGCATCCGCGGCATCATCGGCTCGCCGGGGGTGTGGCCGGAGACGCTGCGGTTCCTCGCGCGCGCCGGGCTCGACCTGTCCGACCTGGTGACCGGCCGGTTCGCCGTGGAGCGGGCCGCGGAGGCGATCACCGCCTCGCGCGACACCGCGAAGAACATCAAGGTGCACCTCGAGTTCGGGGCGACGCGGTGAGCGGGACCATGCGGGCGGCCGTTTACCACGGCCGCGAGGACGTCCGGATCGAAGAGGTGCCTGTGCCGCGGCTCCGCGACGGCGAGGTGCTCGTCGCCGTGCGGCGCAGTGGGATCTGCGGCTCGGACGCCACGGAGTGGGCGGCCGGCCCGAAGATGGTGCCGCTGACCCGGCGCCACCCCGGCAGCGGACACCTCGGCCCGATGATCATCGGGCACGAGTTCGTCGGCGAGGTCGTGGACGGCGGTGAGGGGTTCGCCGCGGGTGATCTGGTCGCGGCGGGCGCCGGTGTCTCGTGTGGACAGTGCGATCGCTGCGGCGAGGGCCGCACCAACCTGTGCCGCCGGTACTACACGCTGGGGCTCAACGCCCCCGGCGGGCTCGCGGAGTACGTCGCCGCCCCTGCCGGCATGCTCCGTCCGATCCCGGCCGGGGTGTCCCTCGACCACGCCGGGCTGGCGCAGCCGCTGGCCGTCGGCTTGCACGCCGCGCGGCGGGCGGGCGTCCGGCCGGGTGACTCCGTGGTGGTCATCGGGGCCGGTGCCATCGGCTCCTTCGTCCTGGCCGGGCTGCGGCACCTGTATGACGCCGACGTGACCGTGGTCGACTTCGCCGGCGACAAGCTGGACCGGGCCGCCCGGCTCGGCGCCACCCGGACCGTGGACGCGGCGCTCGACGTCGTCGAGGCCGTGCGCGAGCTGACCGGTGGGCGTGGCGCCGACGTGGTCGTCGAGGCGAGCGGCGCGCCCGGGCAGTTCGAGAACGCGCTGCGGATGGTCACCGACGGCGGGCGCGTTCTCGCCGTTGGCCTGCCCAAGCAGGCGCCCGCGGTCGACCTGTTCGGCCTGGTGCTGCGCGAGCTCACCGTCGAGTCGACCGTGGCGCACGTGTGCGGCGAGGATCTGGTGCCGGCGTTGGAGATCCTCTCCACCGGGGTGCTCGGTGCCGAGCTGCTCGACTCGGTGATCGGGCTCGACGAGCTCACCGACCGCGGCCTCGCGCGGCTGGCCGCGGGGGGCGTGGACGGGAAGGTCCTCATCGATCCGGGGAGGCGCTCGTGAAGGTAGCGGTGCTGGGGCTGGGCGCGATGGGCTCGCAGCTGCTGCTGCGGCTGATCGACAGCGGCGTGGACGTCGTCGGCTGGAACCGCGATCCCGAACGCGCGCGGCGAGCCGGGATCGCGCCGGACCGGGTCGTGTCGTCGGCGGCCGACGCCGTGACCGGGGCCGACGTGGTGATCGCCATGCTCGCCGACGGGCCGGCCTTGCGGGCCGTGCTCACCGGGATCGTCGACGCGCTCGCCGGCAACACGCTGGTGCTCGACATGGGCACCTCCGGGCCGGGGCTTTCGCGCGAAGTGGCGGAAACCCTGGCCGGGCACGGGATCCGGTTCGCCGAGGCCCCGGTGTCCGGGTCGGTCGGCGCGGCCCGCACCGGGTCGTTGACGATCATGTTCGGCGGTTCCGCCGAGGACCTGTCCACGGCAGAACCGGTACTGCGGTTCCTGGGCGGGCGGACCATCCACATCGGACCGGTCGGCGCCGCCTCGACGCTGAAGCTGTGCGTCAACGCGCTGCTGCACACGTTCAACGCCACGCTCGGCGAGGTCCTCGGCACCGCGACGCGCGCGGGCATCGACCTGCGCACGGCCTACGACACGATCGGCGAGTCCGCCATCGCCGCCCCGTTCGTGCGCTACAAGCGCGACGCCTTCCTGTCCGAGACCAACCCCCCGGTGGCCTTCGCGGTGGACCTGGTGCGCAAGGACCTCGAACTGTTCCTCGAGGCGGTTCCCGACCCGCAGCGGCAGAGCCCGACGGTGCGGACCGCCGTCGACGTGGTGCACCGGGCCCAGTCCGCCGGTCTTGGACAGGAGGACATGGCGACGCTCGCGCGGCTGTACGACGGGAGTTGAGCGCGCGGGCCGCTCAGGCGGCGGAACCGGTTGCGACTGCGGTGGTCAGACGTCGGCCCGGTCGCGGATTTCTACGGCGGTCTCGAGCATCCGGCAGGTGCCGGTGAAGCAGTCCTGCAGGTTCACCGTCCACGATGAGCTCGTCCGCGCCCGCCTCGGCGGCCGTGTGGACGTCTTCCAGGATCTGGTCGAGGGAGCCGACGAACGCGGTGCGGTCGGAGCCGGCCGGGCGGTCGGTGAAGGTGACGTTGCCGACCACGACCATCTCCATCCGGCTGGTGTCGCGGCCGTAGCCGGTGGCCAGTTCCGGATGCGGTCCCAGCCGGTGCGCGGTCCGGTGGCGCCGGCCGGGCCGGGGGTGGTGAGCCGCGGCAGCCGGCCGTCGGCGCGCCGGGCGATGCGCCGCATGGCGCGCGAGTCGCCACCGCCGTCCAGCATGACGGGGATCTTCGCCAGGGGCTTGGGCAGGACTGCCGCGTGGTCGATGACGGTGCGAGTGCCGCGGAAGGTCACCGGGTCCGGGCCCCACGCGGCGTCGAAGACGTCGAGGGTCTCGTCGAGGATGCGGCCGCGGTCGGCGCGGGCGGTGCCGTGCGGCCTGGAGCTCGTCGGTGGACCAGCCGGTGCTCAGGCCCGCGATCACGCGGCCGCTGCGCGCTGGTCGACCGTGGCCAGTTCCTTCGCCAGCTGAGTGGGCAGGTGGAGTGGGGCCACCAGGACGGACGTGCCGAGGCGCACGGTGTTGGTCACCACCGCGGCGGCGGCGAGCACGGCCAAGTGTCGGCCGCCTGCCGGGACGCGGACGGCCATGGCACGTCCAGCGGCGCGTACGGTTCCAACGGCTGCTCCGGGAAGAGCAGCCGTTCGTAGGTCCACAAGCCGGCGTACCCGGCCGCTTCCGCCGCCCGGGCCGCTTCGACCACGTCGTGCCGCAGGTCCACGCCCAGTCGTTGGGGCAGGCGGAGGGCACGGGCGTCGCCACCCGAGCGCACGGCCCTGAGTTCGGCGTGGTGTGCCGGGCCGTCGCGCGGACGTGTCCGGGGGCCGCCCAGACCGGCTCGAATGGAGCAGCGCTGTGACTTTCCGCTGGCTTTCGCTCACTCGCCCGATGAATTGCCGGTGATTCTCTCGCGCTTCTACGCTGGAAAAGGTCGAGATCCTCGTGCCTGGGAGGAAGTGTGCGTCGGAAGCTGCTTGTTCTTGCCGCGGTGGTGTTTTCTTTGCTGGGCCTGTGCGCTGTTCCTGCCGCGGCGAGTGGTGCCCAGTTCGCGCCGGCGGGCTGTTTCGGGGAGCGGTACAGCATCTTTTTCGGGCAGGGCATCAGTGTCTCGTGCCTGCCCGGTGAAGGCCACGGTTACCGCGTTATCGCGTACTGTGCGAGTGGTAACGCGTTCTGGTTCGCGGCGGGTGATTTCGTCCCGTACGGATTCGGCCCGGCGACCGCGGAATGCCATGGCGCGTTGCTCGCGCCGGCGAGTGTGGTCGCGTATCAGGTCGACGAAATCTGATTTCCTGCGCGGACTTTACGCGACTGCCACGATTTCGCCGTGCAGCACGGAAAACCAGCCGTCGGGATCGTCGACCCAGCGGCGCCACGCGGTGGAGATTTGCTCGAGTTCGGCCGATCGCGCGAGGCCGTCGCGGAGGATCTGGGCGGTGGTGTCGGAGTTCAGCACGCGGTCGGCCCACATGCCGCCCCAGTAGGCGCGATCCTCCGGGGTGGCGAAGCACCACGTGGCGGACGACGGCGTGACGTCGGTGAACCCCGCGGCGTGGGCCCAGGTGAGCAGTCGCCGGCCGGCGTCGGGTTCGCTGCCGTTGGCGCGGAAGGCCTGGCGGTACACCTCGAGCCATCGGTCGAGCGCCGCGTCCGCGGGGTGCCACGTGAAGGCCTGGTAGTCCGCGTCGCGTGCGGCGACGAGACCGCCCGGACGGCAGACGCGGCGCATCTCGCGCAGAGCCTGCACCGGGTCCGCGACGTGCTGCAGCACCTGGTGGGCGTGGACGACGTCGAAGCTGTCGTCGGGGAAGTCGAGCGCGTGAACGTCGCCGACCACGAACTCGACGTTGTCCAGGCCGCGCCGGGCGGCCTCTGCTTCGCCGAGCTGACGGGCGGCCTCGGTGATCTCGACACCGGTGACCCGACCCGGGGCCACCAGCGTGGCGAGGTCGGCGGTGATCGTCCCGGGGCCACTGCCGATGTCGAGCAGCGCCTGCCCGGGCGCGAGCCGGGGCAGGAGGTACGCACACGAGTTTTCGGCAGTGCGCCAGCGGTGTGAGCGGAGCACGGATTCCTGGTGACCATGGGTGTAGGACGACACGTTCGTGAGCTTAGCTCCGCTTCTCAGTAATCGGGACGTCGTTCTCGTCATCTGGACCAGAGCGGAACCCTGGACTGAGGTCGATCATGGCTCGATAGTGATAGCCATGTACTCAGGCAACCCCGACGTCCCTGACGACGTGTTCACGGCCGTTCTCAGCCAGATCAACGACTTCGTGCGTACCCGCGTGATGCCGCGCGAGGTCGAGATCATGACCACGGATGCCATACCGGCCGATCTTCGGGCGCAGGCCGCCGAGATGGGGTTGTTCGGGTACGCGATCCCGCAGGAGTGGGGCGGTCTGGGGCTGGATCTGGTGCAGGACGTCGAGGTCGCGATGGCCTTGGGCTATACGTCACTGGCTCTGCGGTCGATGTTCGGGACGAACAACGGCATCGCGGGCCAGGTCCTGGTCGGGTTCGGCACCGAGGAGCAGCGGGCGCGGTGGCTGCCGGGCATCGCGTCCGGTGAAATCGTCGCCTCCTTCGCGCTCACCGAACCCGGCGCCGGGTCGAACCCGGCGGGCCTGCGCACCACGGCGAAGCCGGACGGTGCGGGCTGGGTGATCGATGGTGGTAAGCAGTTCATCACCAACGCCACCGAGGCGGGCCTGTTCGTGGTGTTCGCGCGCACGCGGCCGGCGTCGGAGTCCGGCACGGGCATCGCGGTGTTCCTCGTACCGGCCGACGCGCCGGGGATCACGGTTGGCCCGAAGGACGCCAAGATGGGGCAAGAGGGCTCGCGCACCGCGGAGGTCACCTTCACCGGGGTCCGCGTCGGCCCCGAAGCGCTGGTCGGCGGGGACGGCGAGGTCGGGTACAAAGCCGCGATGACGTCGCTGGCCCGCGGCCGCGTCCACATGGCCGGGCTGGCCGTCGGTGCCGCGCAACGGGCGCTGGACGAGTCGGTGTCCTACGCCGCCACCGCGACGCAGGGTGGCACGGTGATCGGGGATTTCCAGCTGGTGCAGGCGATGATCGCCGACCAGCAGACCGGCGTGCTGGCCGGGCGGGCGCTGGCCCGCGAGGCGGCGCGGTTGTACGTGACGGGGGAGGACCGCCGGATCGCGCCGTCGGCGGCGAAGCTGTTCTGCACCGAGATGGCCGGCAAGACCGCCGACCTCGCGGTGCAGATCCACGGTGGCAGCGGCTATCTGCGGGAAGTCGCGGTGGAGCGCATCTACCGCGACGTGCGGCTGATGCGGCTGTATGAAGGCACCAGCGAGATCCAGCGGCTCATCGTCGGCGGTGGGCTCGTGCGGGCCGAGAAGAAGAAGCAATCGTGACGCGCCCCCTTGAAGGGGTCACCGTCGTCGCCGTCGAGCAGGCCGTCGCGGCCCCGCTGGCGACCCGCAACCTGGCCGATCTCGGTGCCCGCGTGATCAAGATCGAGCGCATCGACGGCGGTGACTTCTCGCGCGGCTACGACCATGTCGTGCACGGCACTGGAGCGCACTTCGTGTGGCTCAACCGGGGCAAGGAGTCGATCGCGCTCGACCTGAAGGTGGCGGAGGGCCGTGACATCGCGCCGGCTCGTCGCGAACGCGGACGTGTTCGTGCAGAACCTCGCCCCCGGTGCCGCCGAGCGGCTCGGGTTCGGTGACCTGCGCGCCGAGCACCCGGAGCTGGTCGTGGTGAACGTGTCCGGATTCGGCGCCGGCGGGCCGATGGAGCAGCGCAAGGCCTACGACATGCTCATCCAAGCCGAGGCCGGCCTCATCGCCATCACCGGCACGCCCGAGACGCCGGCGAAGACCGGCATCCCGACCGCCGACATCGCCTCGGGTATGTACTGCTCGCAAGCGGTGCTGGCCGCGCTGCTGCGCCGCTGGCGCACCGGCGAGGGCGCCACCGTCGAGGTCTCGATGCTCGAGGCCACCGTCGAGTGGATGGGCTACGCGCTCTACACGCAGATGTACGCCGGCACGCAGCCCGCCCGCATGGGCCTGAGTCACGCCTCGATCGCCCCGTATGACGCGTTTCCGACCCGCGACGGCCAGATGCTCATCGGCGTCCAGAACGACAGCGGCTGGCGCACCCTGGTCACCGCGGTGCTCGACGCCCCCGAACTCGCCGACGACCCGCGCTTCACCACCAACGTCGACCGCGTCGCCCACCGCGCCGCCTGCGACGCCGCGGTCGCCGGCCGCACCGCCCGCTGGACCAACGCCGAGCTCGACGAGCGCCTCGCCGCGGCCGGCGTTCCCGCCGCCCAGCTCAAGGAAGTCGGGCAGGCCGTCGACCACCCCCAGCTGCGCGCCCGGGACCGCTGGCGCAAGGTCGGCACCGAGTTCGCCGAGATCGACGCCCTGCTGCCCCCCGCGACCTTCACCGACGTCGAGGCCCGCATGGGCGACGTTCCCGCGTTGGGCCAGCACACGCGCGCCCTGCTCGTCGAGTCCGGAGTGGACGCCGACGACGTCATCGCCCGCGGAATCGCAGGGCCGCCCAGGGTGTGAGGTTCCGGCTGCCGCCGGACTTTCAGCGCGGCCCCGCGCAACCCGTTGGTACCAGCGTGGTTCCGGGCCGGTGTGGTCGTGCCCGCGGCACGACCACACCCTCGCCACAGCAGGTCCCCGCCCCGGCTTCAGATCGCCTTGACTCCCTCGCCGCACGGCCCGTTGTTTGCAGAAATACGAATTTTGATTCGAAATTACGAAAGTGACGATGATGTCGCGATGACCACGACACCTGCTGCCGAGACCCTGCCCGACCCGTTGCGCGCGTGTGCCGCGGCCGTGCCGGGGCGAGAGGCGCTCGTGGTCGCCGGGGTGCGGCTGACCTACGCGCAGCTGGACGAGCGGATGGACGACGCGCGCAGGGCGTTGCAGGGGATCGGCGTCGGGGAAGGGGACGTCGTCGCGCTGCTGGCGCCGAACGACGCCGCGTGGGTGCCGGTGGCGTTCGGGGCGATGGCGGCCGGGGCGCGGGTCGACGCGTTCAACACGTGGGTCAAGGCCTACGACATCGACTACCTGCTGACCGGCTCGAAGGCGTCGGTGCTCGTGATGGTGGACCGGGTGCGGGGCAACGACCTCGTCGGCGCGCTGCGGAAGCTGGTGCCGCACCTGGGGAGACCGCAAGACGCCTTTCCCGAGCTGAGGCACATCGTCGTGCTCGGGGACGACGTGCCGGACGGGGCGCTGGCGTGGCGGGATCTGCCGAGGCCGCCGGCAACCCCGGCGAAACCCGATCCCGCCGAACCCGCGTTCGTCCTCTACACGTCGGACTCGACGAAGAACCCCAAGGCCGTCCCGCTGTGCCACCGCGACCTCATCCTCAACGGCTTCCACATCGGCGAGCGCATGGGCCTGTCCGCCGACGACCGCGTGTGGTTCGGCTCCCCGTTGTTCTGGAGCTTCGGCTGCGCCAACGCGCTCATGGCCACGATGACGCACCAGGCCTGCTTCGTGCTGCAGCAGCAGTTCGAACCCCGAGCCGCGGCCGAGCTGATGGCGGCGGAGCGCGTGACGGCTGCATACCTGTTGCCCGCCATGGTCGACGCGCTCGCCAACGGGCCGCCGGAGCGCGTGCGGGCGGTGGAGTCGTTGCGCACCGGGCTGACCATCGGCCGGCCCGAAGAGGTCCAGCGCGCGATCACGCAGCTGGGCATCACCGAGATGTGCAACGTCTACGGCTCGACCGAAACCTACGGCAACTGCTGCGTCACCGACCACCGCATGCCGCTCGGGACGCGCCTGAGCACGCAGGGCGAGCGGCTGACCGGCGTCGAGATCCGGGTGGCCGACCAGGAAACCGGCGCGCTGCTGGCGGCCGGCGAGCCGGGGGAGCTGCAGGTGCGCGGCCGCCTGACACCGGGTTATCTCGACGACGACGAGGCCAACGCCGACACCTTCACCGGCGACGGCTGGTTCCGCACCGACGGCCCGGAGCTGACCGAGGGCGTGACCTACGACCTGACCGACCCACGCACCAGAATCGGGCTGCGCGGTCTCGACGAGCACCTGTGCCGCGTCACCTGCGAAGGCGAGACGGTGATCGGCATCTACCAGACCATCGACCCGGTGGCCTACGAGACCTGCAAGTCCGGACGACCCGGCTGGGCGTTGTTGTCCTGAACCCGGCTGGGTTTTGGTGCTGAACACCGCGCGAGATCGCGCCGGTGTGGGGATCGAGCGGTGCGATCGGCCGCCGGGCCGATCCGACCGCTCGATCCCCGCACCGGCTCAAAGGCGATCTCGCACGCCCCGGCGGAGCCGGGGCAGAAAAATTCAGCGCTTCAGCGTGAAGGTGAAGTCGCCGGAGAGCTTGCCGCTCAGCCGGACCGCCGAGACGAGTTTCCCGTCGGCGAGAAGCCTTTCGACTTCGGCGCGCGAAAGCGCGCACCCGTCGGCGATCAAGCGCACCGGCCGGACCGGAATCCGGGCGGCGAAGCGGACCGAAACGTCGATCACCTCGCGGTCGAGGTGATCCGATCCGCCGGTGTTGAGGCGCCAGGCGCCGGCCCAGTCGAGGGCGACGCGGTTGCGGTGCCGCACGACCGGGTCCTGCAGCAGCTCGGCGATCAGGCCGAGGTCGTTGTCGTGCAAGCGCTCCAGCAGCTCCGGCCGGACGGAGCGCACGTGCACCCGCTCCAGGACCGACAGCTTCGCCGTGTCCCCGCACGAGGTGCAGAGCACGAGGAGCCAAGCGTCGAGGAGCTTGTGGTTGGCGTTGACACGAAACTTGCCACTGGCCCGGAAACGCCCGGAAGCGCAGGCAGGGCAAGGACGGAGGACAACAGGAAGGCGGGTGGGTTCGACCACCCAATGAGTGAGCACAGAAGTACACCGGTCTCTGTGAGAAGTCCGCAGCAAAAGTCAGCGCGGCGCACAGGCGCGACGCGCGACGAATCAGCTCTCGGGAGGTCTCACAGCGTGTACAACGGCAGGCCTTTCCTGGGCAACATGGTTCGGCAGCACGGTAACGGCCACGGCAGCACCGCTCCACCGGTTTTCGCGTGCGGCGGAAGACGGCGCCGGGCTAGGGTGGGGCCATGGGGTCAGTCAGGCAGGTCCAGATCACCTTCGACTGCGCGTCGCCGGAGCGCGTCGCGCGGTTCTGGTGCGAGGTGCTCGGCTACGTCGTCCCGCCGCCACCGGACGGGTTCGCCACGTGGGACGAGTTCACCCGCTCGCTCCCACCGGAGAAGCAGGACGCGGGGTTCGTCTGCAGCGATCCCACCGGTGTGGGCCCGCGGATGTACTTCCAGCGCGTGCCCGAAGGCAAGGTCGTCAAGAACCGGGTGCACCTCGACGTGCGAGTCGGTACCGGGCTCGCGGGCGAGGAGCGCGTCGCCGTGCTCGAAGCCGAGGGCGCCCGTCTGGTCGCGCTCGGCGCGGTCCGCCAGCAGCTGCTGGTCGCCGACGAGGAGAACGAGTCGTGCCTGGTGATGCAGGACGTCGAGGGCAACGAGTTCTGCCTCGACTGAGGCGGCGCTAGGCCCGGCGGCCGCGGCGCGACAGGTCCGCACCGCCGCGGCCCAGGTCGGCCTCGATCGCGGAGGCGGCCTCAAAAGCCTTGTCCAGCAACAGTTTCTCGTGCGTCTCGTCGATTTGCGCCAGTGGCACAGAGATGTGGATGGCGGCGGTGATCTCGCCGTACGCGTCACGGATCGGGAACCCGTAGCCGACGACGCCGGGGATGGCTTCCTCGCGGCTCACCGAGTAGCCGGCGCGCCGGATCGTCTCCAGCTCGCGCTCGAGGTCGGCCTCTTCGGTGAGCGTGTGCTCGGTCAGCCGCGGCCGCGATTCGCCCGTCAGCCGCCGGTGCAGCGGCGGGTGGAACGCGGCGAACAGCTTGCCGACGGCCGTGGCGTGCAGGAACAGCGACTGGCCGAGCCGGATGTCGACCGCGATCGGGCGCGTGCCGGGGAACCGGTCGATGTAGGACACGCGCGTGCCCAGGCGCACCGCGAGGTAGACGTCCTCGCCGGTCGCGCGTGTCAGCTCCTGCAGGGGGCGGCGGGCGACGTCACGCACCTCCAGGCCGTCGACGATGCGGATGCCCAGGCGCACCGCGCGGGAGCCGAGCGAGTAGCGCAGGTCGTCGGAGACCACGATGACGTCGGTGGCGGCCATCCGCTGCAGCAGGTTGTGGGCGCTGCTCGCCGGCATCCCGAGCCGTTTCACGATCTCGGTGAGCGTCATGCCCTCCGGGTGCCCGACGAGCAGCTCGAGCGTGTCGAACACCCGCGAGAACCGCTCCGCCCCTCCGTCGGCTGCCACGCACCCCTGCCCTTCGTCGCTGGTCATCCGCCAAAAAGCCTAGCCGATCCCCGGCCGTCCCCGGCGGCGAGACGGCCGGGGTGATCAGTGCCGCCGGGTCCCGCCGGCGAGGAAATCCACGTCATCCAGCGCCAGGGCCAGGCCCGGCAATGCGCCGGAATAGCTGTGGTGGGGACGTGATCGGGCCGTCGATCACGCCGATGTGCCATGGCGTCGCGTCCGGTCCGCGGAAGCGCGAGAGAACAGGTCAGGACTCCCGCGGGGTGATCAGGTTGAGCGGCAACGGGGTGTGGCGCGCGGCCGGGCTGTCGCCGCGGCCTCGGGCGTGGAGCTGGGCGACCGTGTCGGGGTCGCCCGTGGCGTCGGTGGGGCCGAGCGGCAGGTCGTGCTCGTGGGCCAGCGCGATGAGCTCCGCGACGGTGTACTGCGCGAACGCGGTCTCCAGCCGGGCGCGGATCTCCGCCGCGTGGCCGCGCCGCTCGGCGTAGGTGGCCAGCGCCGGTTCGTCGGGCCAGCCCAGCGCCGTGCACAGGCGGAGCCACATGTGGTCTTCGAGCAGCGCGAGCGCCACGGAGCCGTCCTTGGCCGGCACGACGCCGTAGGTCGCCTCCGGCTCGGTCACGGCGAGGGGTTTGACCGAGTTCCAGGAGGTGGCGACGTCGAGCATCGCCTGGTCGAGGAAGGTGCCACCGCCCGCGTGCCACGCCGCGCTGATCGCGAGCGCGGCCGTGGTGGCGGTGCCGAGGTCGACCCACGGCACGCCGATGCGGTCGGACTGTCCTGTGTCGCCGAGGATGCCGGCCATGGCCTGCAGCGACAGGTCGTGCGTGGGGTGGCCTGCCAGCGGCCCGGTCTGGCCCATTCCGCTGATCGAGCAGTAGACGACGTCCGGGCGCACCTCGCGCACGGCCCGCTCGTCGCAGCCGAGGCGGGCGGTGACCCCGGGGCGGAAGCCTTCGACGAACACCGCGCACCCGGCCGCCAGCTGCAGCAGCCGTTCGCGGTCGGCGGAGGACTTCAAGTCGAGGAAAACGCTGCGCTTGCCGGCGTTCACGCGCTCGAACATCGGCGGGTCGAAGCGGCGGGCCGGGTCGCCGGCGGGCGGCTCCACCTTGAGGACGTCGGCGCCGAGTGACGCCAGCAGAAACGTCGCGTACGGCCCCGGCAGCTGCTGGCTCAGGTCCAGCACGGTCATGCCGTGCAGCGGGCCGGTCACGGCCGGACCACCGCCCGGCCGACGAGCTCGCCGGATTCGACGGCGGCGTGGGCGGCCGCGACGTCGCCGAGGGGCCAGATCCTCGGGGGCACCGGGGTGACCTTGCCGCTGGAGACGAGGTCGACGACGTCGAGCAGCTCCCGGCGGTTCGCGTGGGCCGAGCCGGCGATCTCGAGCTCCTTGAGGATCACGAGTCCCAAGTGGACTTCGACGGCGCCGGGGTCGGTGTTGCCGACGACGGCCAGTCTTCCGCGCGGTGCCAAGGCTTTCAGCGACAGCCCGAAGGTCGGGGTGCCGGTGGTCTCGATCGCGACGTCGACCCCGCGCGGCCGGCCGAGGTCCGCGGCGGCCGCGCGTACGGCCGGTGCGCCTTCCGCGAGAGTGACCACGGCCCGGGCGCCGGAGTCGAGCAGCGCTTGTTTTCTGCTGTCGCTGCTCGTCACGGCGATCACGGTGGCGCCGAGTGCGTCGGCGATCCGTACCGTGTGGACCCCGACGCCTCCGCTGGCGCCGGTCACGAGCACGAGGTCACCTGCCGCGGCTCGCGCGTATCCGCCGGGGAGGTCCTCACCGTAGAAACCCGGGCCGCTGCGACAGGTGTTGGTGTGCCCGGCCAAGCACTCGGCACACGTACCGCACGGGAACCGCTGCACGAGCGCGACCCGGCGGCCGACCCACGAGGCATCGCCCGCGGGACCGACGGCCTCGACGCGTCCGGCGATCTCGTGCCCGAGTACCTGGCCGGGTGGGGCGGCCAGCAAACCCTTGCGTGCCAGCACGTCGTGGCCGCAGATCCCGCACGCTGCCACCCGCACGAGCAGCTGGTCGGCCGCGGGTTCGGGGACCGGGCGGTCGTGCACCTCGAAGCGGTCCGGCGCCGTCAGCACCGCGGCTCGCATCACGGCACCACGAGCTCGGTCACCTTGCGCGCGATCGTCGGGGCGGGGCCGCGCTTGGTCGCGTCGACGTCGAGCGTGAGGTCGCGCCCGGCCGTCTCCGGCAGCCAGAACAGCAGGATCAGCCCGCAAACCAGCGCGACGCCGACCAGCAGGATGCCCGGTGCGTAGCTCAGCCCGGTCGACACCACCAGCGCCGCGGCGACCAGCGGCGCGAAGCCCGACGGCGCGCCCACGCCGAGGTTGAAGCCGAGCGCCCCGCTGGTGAGCCGTGTCGAGGCCGGGAACATCTCGATGAGCACCAGCGAGGTGTTGGCGTTGATCGGCGCCTGGAAGATCGCGAACACGATCAGCGCGACGATCACCACCGGCGTCGACCCGGTGCCCAGCGCCACGAACACCGGGATGCCGAACACGACGTGGCCGAGGCAGCCGAACAGCAACGTGCGGCGCCGGCCCAGCCGGTCGGACAGCCGGCCCGCGAGCGGGCACAGTCCACAGTAGACGGCGAGCCCGATCGAGGTCAGCACGGTCGCGCGGGTACCGCCGACGTGCGCGGTCGCGGTCAGGTAGTTCACGACGTAGGTGCCGAGGAAGTACAGACCCACCCCGCAGATCCAGGAGAACCCGAAGGTCACGAAGATCGCCTTCGCCTGGTCGCGACGCAGCGCGTCCTTGAGCCGGGCGCGCGGCGCGTCGCTCTTGGCTAGTTCTTCGAAGACCGACGTGTCCTCCAGCCGCTGGCGGACGTAGAGGCCGACGGCGGCCAGCGGCGCGGCGACGAAGAACGGCACAGGCCAGCCCCAGCTGTCGAGGTCGGTGACGATGGTGTGGAACCGCTCGTCCGGCGTGCCCAGGACGCGTTCGGTCTGCGTGAGGGCGCGGCCGGTGCCCGGTTCCCACTCCCACACGGTGGCGACCTGAGGTTGGCCCGGTCCGGTGCGCACCTGCTCGGCGAGCGTGTCTCCGTCCCGCGCGAACTGCACCTGCTCGGCCACCCGGCCGTCCGGCGTGAGCCGCTGCTTGGCGACGCGGCGGCCCAGCGCGTCGTAGCGGTAGCGCCAGTGCTCTCCGTTGGGCGTGAGCACCGAGGTCAGGCGGCTCTCGGCGTTCCACCGGAACTGCCACTGCGGGCCCGCCGGCCCGGCACCGCGCAGCGTGGTGCGGCCTTCGGGGTCGTGGGCGTAGCGGACCGCGCCCGCGGCGATGAGCAGGGTGCCGCGGTACTCGCGCGGCCCGGTCGTAGGCGCACCCGGCGTCTGCGCCTGGGCGATGACGCCGGTCCGGTGGTAGGCGTGGTTCTCCTGCCAGCCGTGGCCCACGACGGCCCGGACACGGCCCGAGCGGTCCACCTCCAGCGTGCGGGGGCCGGTGATCGCGTCGGTCACCGAAGCCAGATAGCCGTCGGCGAGGTAGCCGTACTCGCGGTGCTGGGTCGTGCGGTTGCCAGAGACGACCGTCTGAGCCACCAGCCGGTCGCCCGGGGCCCAGCTCTGGCGAAGTTCCGCGGCGCCGAAGCGGCGGACCCGCTCGTGGCCGGCGAGGTCGTGCTCGAAGCGCAGTGAGCGGTTCCCGACGTGCAGCGCGGCGAGCGTGCCGGCCGGCCCGTACTCGAAGCGCGACGCCGCGCCCGAAGGCGTGTGGCGCGCTCGGCGCCGGCCGAGTTCGTCGTACTCCGAGCGCACCACGCGCCCGTCCACGGTCTCGGCGACGACGCGGCCCAGCGCGTCGTAGGCGAAGGTGACCTCGGCGTCGGCGTTGCGCGCGGAGATCATGCGGCCGGCCTTGTCGTAGGCGAAGGTCGCGACGTCTTCGCCGGAGAACAGCACCCGGGCGCCGGAGGAGTGGACCAGTTCCGCCGGCCCCCCGTTCACGCCGTCCACCACGTCGATCCGGTTGCCGTCACCGTCGAAGATCGTCCGCAGCGGGAACACGCCGTCGGCGGACTCCTCGAAGAACAGCGTGTGCTGCTGCTCCGGATCCTCGACCAGGTACCCGCCCTCGACGCGCCGCAGCGGCCGCGCCGGGCCCGCGACCGGCAGCACCGGCGAGCTCATCGGCACGGGGTAGCTCTGGAGGCTGCCGTCGGCGAGCGCGACGTGCAGGCCGTCGTCCTCGACCTCGAGCCGCTGGTCCACAGTGGACGCCCACGACGGGCCGAAGTAGCGGCCCGCGCGGTAGGACGAGATGTGCGTGCGCGACACCTCCAGCGGCAACGCGCCGGGGATCTCGAGGTCCGTCTGCGTCAGCAGCATCCACCCGGTGGCCACGTCGATCGGGTCGCCGCACACCGACCGGTCCGGGGGCGGGGTGGCGTTCTCGTGCGGGTTCGCGTTGCTGTCCTTGATGCTCTTGCCGCCGCCGGAACCTCCGGAGCCACCGGAGCTCGAGGTGACCGTCTTGTCGTCCCCCAGCCCCTTCGGGGTCTGCACCGGAGGCGGTTCGGGGTCGGTGTTGAGCGGGGGCGGGTCGCTCTTCGCCGGCGGCGGGGTGCCGCCACCTCCGGTCGAGCCGCCGCCGCCCGGGCTGGACGCGTGGGGTGGTGTCGTCGCAGCCCTTGGACCCCGGTGGCGGGGTGTAGTCGTTGGCGTCGCCGCTGTAGCCCGAGGCCGAGGTGCTGTCGTCGCCGCTCGACTTGCCGGGTGGCGGCGTGTAGGCCTTGGCGTCGCCGTCGTACCCGGAGGCTGTGGTGGTGTCGTCGCCGCTCGACTTGCCCGGGGGTGGGGTGTAGTACTTGGCGTCGCCGCTGTAGCCGGAGGCTGTGGTGGTGTCGTCGCCGCTCGACTTGCCCGGGGGTGGGCTGTAGTCCTTCGGGGTGCCCTCGTAACCGCCGCCCTTCGGGGTGCCGCCCCCGTCGCCGCCGGGGGTTTTCCCCGGTGGCGCCTTCGGGGTGCCGGAAAGGTCTTTGGTCTTGGACGGCGGAGCGACCTTGCCGGCTTTGAGGCCCTTGAACGCCTTCCCGGCGTCCTCGAACAGCGTCCCGGCCTCCTTCAGCAACGGCACCAATGCTTTGAGGGCCTTGACCAGCTTGGTGACCAGACCGGTGATCTGCGACGCGGTTTTCGCCACGGCGTTCACGACCTGCGGGACGACCCAGGTGAGCCCGATGCCGACGGTGAGCCCGACTTGCAGGGCCCAGCTGATCATGTGACCGATCAGCTCGGAGATGATGTCGCGGACCAGGGTGCGAACCGCGGCCACGACCTCACCGGCGGTCTTCACCCCGCTTGAGGCGCCTTCGCAGCCTTTCTGCGCCGCCTGCAACGACGTCGCCAGATCCTGCCCGCGCTGCCGGTAGGCATCCGACGCCGACCCCGACCACGACTGCAGGTCGGCGTTGATCGCAGCGGTCAGATCCGAGGAGACGCTGCCCAGTTCCTTGGCGACGCCTCCAGCCCCGTCCCGACCGCCCCCATCGCCACCGACGCCCAGTCGCCCGACTCGATGGCCGTCGACAGGTCATTCGCGGATTCCAGCAACGAAATACCCGAATACGCCTTCGTGGAATCTTGCGTCGGCGCGATCAACGGATTGCTCACATTGGCACG
>NZ_JBFAAJ010000029.1:0-97872 GCF_040639695.1 Amycolatopsis sp. NPDC023774 | reverse complement strand
GGTCCACTGGTCATACACCAGGTCGATCGGCGCACCGATGTCGATCTCCTCGACGATGTTGGTGAGCTTGATCTTGTTGCCCTTACCGCTGCTCCGGCCGCCGCCGCCGCTGAACGCGTCCTTCACCTTCTGCGCGATAGCGGACAGGCCGCCCTTGAGGGCGCCCTTCATCGCCTGGCCCTTGATGCTGCCCTTGCCACCGGTCACGGCTTCGAGCAGGCCACCGCCGCCGCCACCGGCGAAATCGGTCAGCCGCCCGGCCGCCGACGACATCTTGTTCGTCAGCGCACCCGTTGCTCGGCCCACCGCCGCCTGCCCCAGCCCACGCAGGGCATCGGTCAGCTCACTCGTGTCACCACCGGTGGCTTTGGACGCGGTGCTGGTGGCTTTGCCTGCTGTGTCGGTCGCCTTGTCGGTGGTGTCCTTCAAAGTCTTGGTGACCACTGCGTTCACCTCCTCGTCCGTCGGACAGGCGAGCGCTTGGTGGTGGTGCGCGCACCGCCGGAACCTTGGCCGTCATCGGATGCCGCGGCCCGCCGGCCGGAAGACCGCCGCTGCCGCGGCCGTTCGCCACTGCTATCGGTGTCACTGTCGTCAGCGCTCGAGCGGCGGGCCGCCGCACGGCGGCGCTTGGGCTTCTCGGGCTCCGGCTCTTCCTCGGCTTCTTCCTCGTCCTCGTCGACGGCTTCGGCTTCGGCTTCAGACTCTTCCTGAGCTTCGTCCTGCGACTCTTCCTGGGCTTCGTCTTCGCCGTTCTGGTCCTCGGCGGGCTCGTCCTCGGCTTTGGACTTCTTGCCGCGGGTGAGCGCGCTGCCTTCCTGGAGACGTTCACTCAGCGACTCGATCTTTCCGCTGGCCGCCGTCACCGCTGCGGACTTCGCCGCACGGAGCAGCTCGTCGCGGGCCAGCGACGTCAACTGCCCGACCTCGGCTGAAGAACTCAACTGCTTGAGACCACTTTGGACGAGGCTCGTCGGCGACACCCCGGTCTTGCCCGTTGCCCCGGCGGCCGCGATCATCAACGCGAGGCGTCCCTTCTTCGTCCGTCCCAGTAGATAACCGGCTGCGACGCCGAGCGCCATCCGTGTTCCTGTTTTCATTGCCGATCCTCCTGAATCCTGCGGTTGCGAGGTCCGCACGCACAACCCGCACGCCGCCCCCGAAAACAACGCGAACAGGAATGTGGCTTCGCCCTCTAAGTCAGCTACCCGCATCCTTCTGCGCGAAAACACGAGATCATGGAAAACAGATCTCTTCCTTGCCTGGCAAAGATGAAAACTGCTTACGGGAGCGGTCTCGGAGGCCGTCATCTGTGATGATCGAAGGCAGGTCAGCTGAAATCGTGCCGTGCCTTCAGCCGTTGAATGAAAATGTGTGAATGGATGCTCGTCGGCCCGATGTCCCTGTTTTTCAGCGCACCGGCCGCGCACGATGGTGCCCGTGGCGCGGGTAGCCGACCGGCGGGAGAATGTGCGCATGAGCAACGAAGCGAGACGTGCCGTGGTGGCGGCGCTGATCAAACTCGCGAGAAGCCCCGACTACCGCGAGAGGGCGGACGCGGGCCGTCACCTTGCCAACTTCGCCGAGATGGACGAGGCAAAGGAGGCGCTGCGGGGACTGGTGCTCGACGCCGGTGACACGGTGGTCACCCGGGCGACGGTGGAGGCATTGCTCCGACGTCAGGACTCGGCCGGGCTTGCAGTGCTCGCCTCCGCTCTCGCCGCCGCCGACCCCCACCACGCCGACTGGATCCAGACTGCCGTCCTCGACGTGTTCGGGACGATCGCCGGCGACCGGGCCGCCGCAGTGCGGGCGTGCGAGGCGCTGGGACGAGACGCTGAGGAACGGGCGCGCCAGGGACGGGCCAAGTGATCGCCGTGCTCGCGACGATCAACCCGATCGCCGGTTCAGCGCAGAGCGACTGATCAAATGAGGTATTGGTGGTCCTGCGGGTGGCGCGGAACGGAACGACCGTCGGAACGCCTGGCTGCGACCGGGGAGCGACAGTTTTTCACGGCGTACCGAATCTTCGGCAAGGCAAAGAAGCCACTGCCAGAAGGCGGCGAGACAGCTGAGCGCAGGCGAGTCAATCCGGTGACGTGGTCGTACCCGGGCGGCGCGGTGAGCGCGCCGTCGGTCATCTGGGTCGCCGCGCCGGGGAGGGCGTTGCCATGCTCGTCGGTCTCGGAGACGACGCCAGCGGCCGGGGCGTCGGGTGGTCGGTGACGTCATAGAACATCGCCGATCGGCGCGCTGAGCGAGCCGCTCGTCCGCGACGCGGTGGAGGCAGCCGGCGTCGTGCTCGGTGCCGGCCTGTGGGTGATCGACCTCGGCGCCGGCGGATTTCGCGGCGAAGATCGACCGGATCGGTTCATCGACCTCCAGCACCGCCACGCCGACGGATACAACGACATCGCCAGTGGGACTGGGGGAAAATCCCGGCCGCGTTCGGCGCGGACGCGCTGATCCGCAAAGCATCCACTGCCGCCGAACCCGGCGCCGCGTTGGGGGAGTGCGACGCTGCTGCCGGCCGTGTCGTCTTCATCGAAGCTGTGCTCGGCAAGGACGACCTTCCCGCCTGTTGCCGAACTCGCGAAGGCGGTGGCCCACCGCGACGGGCTGGAGGCACCGACGAACCCACGGTGTCCGGAGTGGACTTTCTCGACACTGGTCGAAACGGTGTGAAAGCGCCGAGGCTGCCTCGGTTACGCCGGCGCTCGCCGTCCGTCCCCCGCGAGGTCCTGGCCGGGGACGGACGCCGGGTCACGACCCTGCCCGCAGCAGCGGGCGCAGACTTCCAGGCGGTCGAACAGATGCCAGACGTACGACGACGAACCGTTTTCCCGGTGCGGGTGCAGGTCGGCCAGGGCCGGGTCGTTGCGGTAGCTGTCGAACGCGGCGCGCGACTCCCACTCGACGACGATCATGACCTTGCGCGGCTCGATGTCCCCGGTGATCGAATCCTGGAACCGGCCCAGTGCGACAACGCGACCGCCGTGTGCGGCGACCTCCTTCGGTGATCGCCGGGCGTAAGCCAGGTACTCCTCTCGGTCGGCGATGTCGAAGAGGTTGAGAGCGTAGACCGGTCCTGCGTCGTGCGGCTGCGACATGCGTTCTCCTCGATCGAATCAGTGGTGCACGGGGCTGCTTCGGCCGCGAGGTCACCTCGGCGGCACTCACGATGATGTCCGTGACCTTGCCGGGTTGCGAGACGTGCACGTCGTACGCGGCACGACGACCGTGTGCGGATGCCCTCTGCCGAGCCTGGGACAGCGGGAGGTCAGCGGCGAAGAGCTTCCGGAGGAGGTCCTGCTTCGCGGAGAGGTCGGTCTCGCCGCTGGGCAGGGTGACCTGCAACGATTCGCTGAGCGTGCTGCTCGGGAACTTCTTCGTGATGTCGGGCGCGTTCTCGCCCTGGTCGGGGAAAACTCGCCATTTAGACCAGCGCCTGGGCTTTGGGGTCGCCCAGCGTGGCGGCGGTGATCACGCAGCCGCCGGAGGAGCGTGCGGCGGGACGACCGGTCCGTCGAGGCTGTCCACCAGTGCCTTGATGTAGGCGCCGTCGGATGCGACGCCGCGCAGCGACGTGGCGGCGACGATCACGTTGTGACCGCGCTGTTCGATCGCGTGATCTCGCCGCGCAGCTGGAGGTGTCGGCAAACGCGCCGGGCACGAGCACGATCGTCGGCTTCTCCTTCGTCCGCGCATGGTGGTTGGCCTCCTGCGCCGCCGCCGAGGACAACGGCACCGCCGCGAACACGGCAGCGGCGGCCACCGCGGCTGCGTGCTCGTCTCGCTGGTTGCGCGGCACCTTCGCGAGCGCGTCACGCCGGCAACCCAACTCGCCGCGGGCCTGATCGTCATCGGCGCCGGCCGGCGACCTTCGGGCGCCCTTGCACGACAACGCCACGCTGCTGCGTCTGGCTCGCTGTTTCGCGCTCGCCGGCATCGGGACGGGCCTGCTCAACGCCGCGCTCGGCGCCCAAGCCGTCGCCACGCATGGGCAGCGGCGTCAACAACACCGCTGCTACCTCGGCTCCGGCCTCGGCGTCGCGGTCGTGATCTCGACGGTCAACCCGTCGTCTCCTCAAGCCCTCCTGCACTCATGGGCGGTCCCGGTCACGATCGGCGCCGGCATCTCGGGGGTGGTCGGCGTTGCGATCCCGGTCTACGCGCGGATTTCCCGCAGGTGGCGAACCGGCGTAGGCAAACGCACTCAACCCTGTGCGGAACACACGCGAGGTGGGCACAATCGAGCGCATGGACTCCGAAGAGCTGCGCGCGACCCAGGCCCCCTTGAAGGACAAGTACCGCGACGAACCGGAGAGCGCGCTCGTCACGCTGCACGCCGATGCCGAGCTGGACGGCCTCGGCATCTCCTGCAAGGTCGAGACCGGCCGCGCGATCGTCGAGGCCGGGCTGCACCCGGCGACCGGCGGCGACGGCACCCTCGCCTGCTCCGGTGACATGCTGCTCGAAGCGCTCGTCGCCTGCGCCGGGGTGACGCTGCGGGCGGTGGCGACGTCGCTGGGCCTCGAAGTGCGCGGCGGCCGTGTCCGCGCTCAGGGCGACCTCGACTTCCGCGGCACGTTAGCCGTCGCGAAGGACGCCCCGGTGGGCTTCCGCGCGATCCGGCTGTCGTTCGACCTCGACACCGACGCCGACCCCGACCAGCTCGCGACGCTGAAGAAGCTGACCGAACGCTACTGCGTCGTGTTCCAGTCGCTGCGGACACCGCCGGACTTCGCCGTGACGCTCGCGGCGAACTGAACCGTCCTAGTGCGGCCGCACGCCGTGGCCGACCCGTCCGGCGCGAGGAGGCCGGCGCGAAAAGACCGGAGTCCAACACATGCCGGAACAACCCGGCGCGGGCCGTTCTCCGGGCAGTGTTCGTCGCCCCAGGCGAGCAAGTCGCGTAAGACCGGCCGCAGGTCCACACATTTGCCGATCAGAAGTACTCGCGGTAGCCGTGGCCGCCGGGCGTCTCCGCCGGCAAGCCGGCCTCGAGCAGGGCTTCGAGGCGCTCGGCAGCACGGCGCGAGACGTGCCCAGGTGGGCCAGGAAATCTCCGAAGCGGCGCACCCCGAAGAAGGCGTCGCGCAGGATCAGCAACGTCCAGCGTTCGCCGACGATCTCGAGGTTGCGCGCCCGGGAGCACCGCTGACCGGCGTAGTACTCGGACAGGGCACCGTGCCGCTGAATCAGCGGTCGCTCGTTGCTTCGTTTGCCGCGAGTTGGGCTCTGCATGCGTCCTGGATCTCACGCGCACCTGGGCCGCGGTGGCCGCTGAACTCGGGATCGCCGCACCGCAGTCGGCCAGGGCCACCGGCAGCAGGTCGTGGACTTCGTAAGGATCAGCGCCGCTGAGACCAGCCAAGGCCCTGAGTGCCTCCCGGTCGTAGCCCTGGACAAGCCAGTGCGCTGCCCACAGAGGCACGCGCTCGGACGCAACGGTGTCGAGCGCTACCCACGCGGCGACCAACTCCGGAGTCGGTAGGTCCCCGGAGTCGCGCGGGCCGGGCCAGTCAGATTGGGATCAGGGGAGGGCGGCGACCAGCAGGGCGAAGGCGGCGATGAGGACGGCGACGCGGACGTAGTGGAAGCGGTCCCAGCGGTTCATCTGCTCTTTCCAGTCCTCGGGCCGGTTCTCGGGAGTCCACGTCTTGCCCCGGTTGTTGATCGGGACGAGCAGCAGGAGCGACATGATCACGCTCACGATCAGCAGCGCGGCGCCGATGACGACGAGGCCGGTGCCGGGGTGCTGCCATGCGGCGATGGCCCAGACCGCGCTCAGGACGAGTGAGCCGATGTACCAGAACGGCATGAGCACGCCGAGCATCCGGCCCCCGTGGGCGCGGCCGAGCTGGGTGCTGTCGTCGGGGAGTCCGTTGAGGATCGGGTTGATGACGAAGGCGACGGAGAACTCCCCCCGCACCATCAGGCCGACGACCACGACGGTGAGGACTTCGAGTGTGCTGACCATGGTGACCTTCCCGGAACCTAGTGTTACTAGCCCTTGAGTTTCAACGCTATTTCTACTGCCGCTCGGTTGTCTAGCGGTGCTAGACTCCAATCATGTCGGTACAGGAACGCAAGCAGCGCGAACGGGCGGACCGCGAGCGCCTCATCGTGGCGACGGCCCGCCAGCTCGCCGAGCAGCAGGGCTGGGACGCGGTCACCACCCGCCTGCTCGCCGAGCGCATCGAGTACAGCCAGCCGGTTCTCTACAGCCATTTCCGGGGCAAGCGCGAGATCATCGGCGCCGTCGCCCTCGAGGGCGCGGCCGAGCTGGCCGCGACGCTGCGGGCCGCGACCTCCACCGTGGCCGGCCAGCGCGCCCGGGTCACTGCTCTTGCCCGCGCCTACCTCGACTTCGCCGAGCGCAACCCGGCGGTCTACGACGCGATGTTCCAGCTCGACGGTGGCCTGGTCTTCGCGAATGAGGACACCCCGGAGCCGCTGAAGGACGCCTTCGCGGCCCTGCTGGAGAGCCTCGGCGAGGTCGCCGGCGACGGTGTCCACCCGGGACTGTTCACCGAGCTGTTCTGGGCGGCCCTGCACGGGCTCGCTACCCTGACCCGGGCGCGACGGCTGCCGCCGGAGGTCACCGAGCAGCGGACGCAGCTGCTGGTGGACCGGCTCGCCGTGCTCTGACGCATCTCGCCTCCGGCGTCCTCGGTTGCCGCTGCCTGCCCGCGCCATCGCTTCCGGTCAGGCCCGCCGAATCGCCCGGCCCCGGGCGCTGACCTGGCGCCCGCCCGCGAAGCGCGGTGCTCATCGATCACGATCCGGTATGCGCCCCAAGACATGGCGACCATTGCCGGCTGGCTTGAATGGTCCCGATCCGTGGTGCGGTTGGGATTGGCAGTGTTCGCCGAGCCGGCCGATCATGGGGGCTCCGGTGATTCGACTGGTGGGCGTGGGCGAGAATGATCTGCACGTCGACTGGCGACCGGCCGGCGTCACCGGCCGTTGCGCAGTGCCGCCGTGTGGCGCAGGTCGTGTGTGCCCCAGTGCCGAGGTCGGTGTCGACTCGCCGGAACACCACGCGAAGCTCGTCATCGCGGTCGCGGCCGGCCTGCGTCGGCCGCGGTGCCAGCCGATCCGCAGGACGAGTTTGCCGTGCGCGTGTCCCGACTGGCTCAGTTTCGCGGCCGTGCGCCAGTCCTCCAGCGGGAACGTGTGGGCCACTGGTACCGAGAAGTGCCTTGTGATGCCAGTCGAACGTCGTCGCCGAGGACGTCGGTGGACGCGGCGCGAGTGAAAAGCGGTTATCCATCGATTCCTACGCGGTGAACTGGTACGACAGCCTGGTCATCGCCACGGGACACGACAAGGCGGCCAGGGAAGCATTCGTCCGGTTCACCAACCACACCTAGATCCGGAAGGACGTCACGAACGCCCTGGCCACCTGGCCCCGGGCCTGGAGCCACCCCGTGCTCGCACAGCCGGACTACAACAACTACCTCTCGGAGAGGGGCGGCGCTTCGCGCGCCAGGACACGGAAAGCCGAAACCCGCGCTGACCAGGAAAGCCAGCCGGGCGTGGCGGCGCCCGGCCGGGAACCCGTCAAGCCGGCAGGGAAGACAGCGGCACGGCGAACACCGAGCGCCCGCACGTCTGGCCCTGGGCGGAGCAGTCCGTGGTCGACCATTCCGACTGCGACCACACCAGGCCGGTCGACCAGTCGTAGGTCAAGGCTTCCGGATGAACTGCCCAGCAAGCCGTCGTGGCGGGGGAGCCGCAGGTCGACGAACTGCTCGCGGAGGTCGTCTGGGTCCAGAGCTGGCCGTTGAGCGTGGCGGAGCTGTGCGAGACGTACCACTTGCCGTTGTGGGAGAGGACACCCTGCATGTTGCCGACGGAGCTGCGGAAAGCCTCGGTGGCGGGGGTGGTCCCCGTGCTCGCCAGGAGGTAGTCGGTGCCGGTGGGGTAGCGGTAGAGGCGGCCGTGGAGGGATTGGTCGGCGAAGTATTCCGTGGTGACGATGCTGACGGGCGAGGTGGTGCGGTCCAGGGACATTGAGGAGAAGCAGGGGACGCCGGTGTCGGAGGACATACTGCAGGTGCCGCCGGCGTAGGTGTAGTAGCCGATTTGCATCATCGCGTATTTGTAGGTGTAGGCGGCGTACCCGGCCGAGGTCTTGCCGATCGCGTTGGACGTCGTGTCGGTCATCTGCAGGATGTGTTTGGTGCTGAAGACACGGATGGCGGTGGAGGTGTTGCCGACGGCGGTCACGAAGATCTTGTCGCCGTACCAGGCCATGCCGCCCATGTGCGCTTTCGCGGCGGTGAAACTCGAGCCGGTGCTGTTGGGCACGGCGAGGTACACCATGCGGTTGGTGGGGGTGGCCGGCTTGTCGTAGTTGACGGTCATGATGCGGGCGTCGTCGTAGCGGCCGAGGGCGTCGCCGCTGTGCCAGCCGGACAGGATGACCTTGTCGGCGCCCCACATGCCGTCGTCGTCGGCGTCGCCGGAGGTGGTGATGCCCTGGGGCACCCAGGTGGCGCTGTTCGCGCGGTCGGTGTCCCAGCAGAAGGACGTGGTGGCCACCGGTGCCTTCGGCAGTGCGGCTTTTTCGGCGGCGGTGCAGCCGGTGGTGGGGTAGCTGGGGTCGTTGACGACGGTGTTGAGGCTGACGTTGGGCAGCGCGTTGTCGAGCGTCGTCAACGCGGCGGTCGGGGTGGCGTGCCAGACCAGGCTCTGTTTCGTCGTGGTGGTCAGGGGATCGCTGTAGGCGGCGCTGGCGGTACCGGGAATCGCGAGCGCGCCGGCGGCGACGGCGAGCAGGAGGAGGAGCACTCGGGGAATTCGCATGAGAACCATTTCTGCATGCGATTCGGGAAAGTGTCAAACCGCGGTGGAAAACGAGTTTGTACGATTCTTGTACAATTCTTCGGTAGGAATATGTTGGGGGCCGTATTGGTGCTTCAGGCGAATCCGTGTCCGGCGGCGCGACGATGGGACTGGGTGAACGCCATGCCCGTCGACACCGCGCTGATCGCGCTCGGCACCGTCGCCGCGTGGACGGCCGCGAAGCTGTCGCTTGGCCACCACGAGATCGCCGCGGAGGCCGTGGTCGACCGGATCGCGAAGTTCGCGTCGGACCCGCGGCCGCGGGTGTTCGCGGAACTGCTCGACTGCCCGGAGCGGTTCGAGCACGTGGACAGCGAACTCGGTCTGGCGCCGGCACGGAACCCGGATTCGTGCAGCCGGAACTCGTGTGCGTCAGCGAGGGCGAGTCGCTTGTGGACCGTTGCCGGGACTTGCGGCCGGTGCCGGATCTGCGGCTGTCGAGGTGGCCGGAGAAGCAGCTGTCGTTGACCGGGACGACCTTGCGGCTGGACAGCCTGAACGTGCGGTCCACGGAGCTGACCGACCTGACGTGCCTGGGCTTCGTGGAGGCGGCTGCCGTCGCCGGGCAGGGTGGCGGTGAGCTCCGCCGGGCGGGGCGTGACTCCGAGGCTGAGCACGGGCGAGGTTCGTAGCGGATGAAACCGTATCAGCCGAGGTAGAGTGCGGGCATGAGTGGGAAGCCGCGGGCCAACGATCGCCCGGGGGACGACTCGCCGTTCGCGCTGGGGTTGCTGCTGCGCCGGGCGCACGCGCGGGTGGCGAGCACGATGACGGCCGCCATGCGGCCGCACGGCCTGGACCTGCGGCACTTCGCCGTGCTGATCACCCTCGTGGACCGCGGGCCGACGACGCAGCGGGACCTGGTCGAGGCGACGGGCTCGGACAAAGCCGGGATCATGCGGGTCGTCGACGACCTGGAGGAGAAGGGGTTCGCGGTCCGCAAGGCCGTGCCGGGGGACCGGCGCGTGCGTGAAGTCGAGATCACCGAGGCCGGGTTGACAGCGTTCGACGCGGCGCACGATGACGCGAGGGGGCCGGCGCAGGAGCTGGTGTCGCACCTGCGGCCGGGGGAGCCGGCGAAGTTGATGGATTTGCTGACGCGGTTCACGTATCCGGAGTGAGCGGCTGGTCCGCAGAGGAATATCCGGGGAAGGCGTCCGCGGTGGCGGGGTCGCTGTTCGAAGTGGACGCTGTCGCCGCACGGCCGGCTGCGGCCACCCTCCCCACCAACAGCAGGACACGGTGACTGCCGCTCTGAGGCCCGCTACGGCCTGGACACCCGGTGCATCGGCGGAGGTCAGGGCAGCGCCGCATTGTTCGAACGCGGGTCCTGACCGGGCTGGGCCGGCGGGCTCGTGGTCACTCGCCGGCCGCGGTGGGGAGCCAGCGGGCGGCGAGTGTCGACACCCAGTCGGCGGCCAGTTCCAGGTCCTCGGGTGGGCTGTCGACGATCACCAGTTCGTCGACGCCGAGTGCGGCCAGCTCTTCGACGTCGTCGGGTTCGGGATCGCGCAGGGCGACGGCGATCCGCAGTTCGGCGACGTCGCGGTCCTGCGCGGCGAGGAAGGCCAGGCGGTCGGCGACTTCGGGAACGCCGTCGAGGTTGAAGCCGTACCAGCCGTCGCCCAGCGTGGCGGCGCGGCGCAGTGCCGCGTCGCTGTTGCCGCCGAAGATGATCGGGATGCTGGCGCCGCAAGGTTTCGGGTTCACGCGGATCGAGTCGAACCGGACGAAGTCGCCTGTGAACGAGGCGACGTCTTCTCGCCACAACGCGCGCATGGCCGCGACGTACTCCTCCGTCCGCGCCGTCCGCCGGGCGAAGGGCACGCCGAGGGCGTCGAACTCCTCGCGTGACCAGCCGACGCCCACGCCGAGCGTGAGACGGCCGCCGGACAGCACGTCGAGGCTGGCAGCCTGCTTGGCCACGACGATCGGGTTGTGCTCGGGCAGGAGCAGGACACCCGTGGCGACGCGGATGGTCGATGTGGCCGCGGCGGCGAAGCTGAGGCCGACCAAGGGATCGAGCCAGTGCGCTGCCGCCGGGACGGCGATGCGCCCGTCGGGCGAGTACGGGTAGCGCGAGGACGCGTGGTCGACCATCACGACGTGCTCGCCCGACCACAGCGTCGCGAAGCCGCACGCCTCGGCCGCCACGGCGACCGCGTCGATCACGGCCCGGCGGGCGCCGGCGCCGATGCCCAGTGCGTGCAGTCCGAGCTGCATCGGACCAGCTTCGCACACTCCGGGGCGGGATCGGGCCCGCTGACTGTCCGCCGCGATGCGGACGAAGCCGCGGACCTGCGCGTTCGCGCCGGTTTTCGGCCACGCCACCACGAGGCTGCTCGGCGCGTGGCCGGACAGCGGAAGCGCGACGAGGCCCGTGGGGAGCGGTTGGTCGACCGAGGCGAGGGCGGCCGTCGCGTTCCAGGTGACGGCTTGGAGGCATTCGCGGATCGTGCGCAGCACGGGTGCGGCGGGGTCGGGTGGGCCGCCGGTCCAGAACGACGTCCAGGCCGGGTCGGTGCCGCCGGGGAGCCGGACCCAGCGGCGGCCGGTGAGGTCGGAAGCCGAAACCGCCGAGCGGGCGGCGGGCGGGTCGGCGCGCAGGATGACGGCGACGGGGACGGCGCGCAGGATGCGGGTGGCGACGCCGGTCGTGTCGAAGGGCGTGCGGGTCAGCGTGACGTCGACGAGGCCGGCGCGCAGACTCGCGGTCGGGTCGGCGAGGTCTGTTTTGCCCACGGTGATTTCGACGTGCGGACAGTGCTCGCGGAACCGGGGGACCAGCTGCGCGCCGACGAACTCGGCCGCGTCCGCGAGGGTGCCGACAACGAGCCGCGCGGTGCCGGCCGGCCGCGGCGGTCACCCGACCGCGGATGCGGTCGGCCTTGGCGAGGAGGGCGACAGCGTCTTCGTGCAGAACCGCGCCGGCGGTGGTGAGGGTGACACCCTTGGGCGTGCGTTCGAACGGGTGGCGCCGAGCTCGTCCTCCAGCTGCCGCAGCCGCGGCCGAGTGGGGGCTGGCTCATGTGCAGCCGGTGCGCGGCGCGGCCGACGTGGCGCTCCTCGGCCACCGCGACGAAGTACCGCAGCACGCGCAGACCCACCTCGACCCGATACCCGTGGGCTATCGGGTCGTCGCGACCGGTCTTGACCGCCGTGCCCCGCGCAGGCCGACGATCGAGGCATGGACACGACCCCCTCCGCACTCACGATCGGGTGTGCTTCCGCTACGACACGACACAGGCGTTGTTCGAGGGTGGCATCGACACGAAAGTGAACACCGCACCCACCCTGCCCGAGATCTTCGAACGCGTGATCCGCAAGCACGAGTTCGACGTCGCCGAGCTCGGCCTCACGTTCTACCTGCGGCTGCTGGACGAAGGCCTGCCCTACGTGGCGCTGCCGATCTTCCCGAACCGCGTGTTCCGGCATTCGTGCGTTTTCGTCAACACCCACGCCGGCATCACCGGGCGGGCCGACCTCGCCGGCAGGACGATCGGCGAGTTCGGCACGTGCGACCAGGACTCCGGCGTCTGGGCCAAGGGGATCCTCGCCGACGAGTAAGGCTTCGAACCCGAACGCAACCGGTGGGTGATCGGGGGGCTCGAGCGTCCGGCCCCGCCGTTCGCTTTCATCCCGCACCCGCACCCCTCCGGCCTGGACGTTTCCGAGGCGCCCGTGCGGAAAATGCTCAACGTGATGCTCGACGCGGGCGAGATCGACGCGCTGTTCTCCGCCAACGGTCCGCAGTGCGTGCTCGACGGCTCGCCGAACGTCACCCGGCTGGTCCGCGACTTCGAGCCCCTCGAACGCGACTACCACCGGCGCACGGGGATCTTCCCGATCATGCACACCATCGTCGTCCGACGTGAACTCCTGAACGAGCGACCAGGCCTCGCACGCGAGCTGTACACTGCGTTCTCCGCCGACAAGGACACCGCCGCGGGCCGCTGCCGGCGCGACCGCCGGCTGTATCAGGTCCCCGACGATGGTGGCGTGGCGCAACGCCCTCGTCGAGAGCAACGAGGAGCAGTTCACCGGAGACTGGCGGCCCTACGGCATCGAGGCGAGCGAACCGCACCACCCTCGACACGTACCTGCACCACGAGCAGGGCCTGTCCAGCGCCGGCTGCAGGTCGAGGAGGTCTTCGCGCAAGACCTCCTCGGCACCTGACCGTCGATAGTGGACCAGAAGCCGAGGTCGACGAGGTACTCGCCACTCCGGTGAACAGCCGCAATTGGCACAACGAACGCGTGAAGGTCCCCGCCGGAAGGTGCTGTCGCGTCTTGGTGCACGTCCGGACGATGACGACCTGGCACGGGTCGAAGCGGGCGATCTCCCGCACGGTACCCCCTGCCGAGGAGAGTCCCGTGCCGACGCGGCGGTTGATCTTCCGCTGCCGTCCACCTCGGGCCGGTAGGGTTCCCCCCGATGTCGGGGCTGTGCCCGCTCGCGCCGAGGAGGAAGACCGTGACCGAGGGCCGGAAGGCGACCACGACGGAGGACGGGCCGGCCGGCCGCGCGCGGCTCGCGCGGGACTCCGTGAAGCTGGCCGTGGTGGTCGGGGCGCTGGGGGTCGTGTTCGGCGACATCGGGACGAGCCCGATCTACACGCTGCAGACGGTGTTCAGCCCGAGTGACCCGCACCCGGTGCCGGTGAGCGCGCAGAACGTGTTCGGGGTCGTGTCGCTGATCTTCTGGTCCGTGACGATCATCGTGACTGTCACGTACGTGCTGCTGGCGATGCGTGCGGACAACGACGGCGAGGGAGGCATCATGGCGTTGATCACCCTGCTGCGCCGCCGCGGTGGGCAGGGGCGGCGGCGGGTGGCCGTGGTGCTGGCGGGGCTGGGCATCTTCGGCGCGTCACTGTTCTTCGGCGACAGCATGATCACCCCGGCGATCTCGGTGCTGTCGGCGGTGGAGGGGCTCAAGGTCGTCGACGACTCGTTCGAGAGCTGGGTCGTGCCGATCACCGCCGTGATCATCGTGGTGCTGTTCCTGGTGCAACGCAGGGGCACGGCCGCCGTCGGGCGGGTGTTCGGGCCGGTGATGATCACGTGGTTCACCGTGATCGGCCTGACCGGGGTGACGGGCATCGTCAAGCACCCCGCGATCCTCGAAGCGCTCTCACCCACGTACGCGCTCGACTTCATGGTCGGCCACTTCGACATCGCCTTCTTCGCCCTCGCCGCGGTCGTGCTGTCGGTCACCGGCGCCGAAGCGCTCTACGCGGACATGGGCCACTTCGGCCGCCGAGCCATCACGCGCGGGTGGCTTTTCCTCGTGTTCCCCGCGTGCGTGCTCAACTACTTCGGCCAGGGCGCGCTGATCCTCGAAGACCAGGCCAACCTGAGCAGCCCGTTCTTCCTGCTCGTCCCCGGCTGGGCCCGGCTGCCGCTCGTCCTGCTGGCCACGGCGGCGACCGTGATCGCGTCGCAGGCCGTGATCACCGGCGCGTACTCGGTCGCGTCGCAGGCCGCGCAGCTCGGGTACCTGCCGCGGCTGCGGATCGCGCACACGTCGGAGACCGAGCGCGGCCAGATCTACGTGCCGTGGATCAACTGGCTGCTGATGTTCTCCGTGCTGACGCTGGTGTTCGCCTTCCGCAGCTCCTCGGCGCTCGCGTACGCGTTCGGCATGGCGGTGACCGCGACGATCACCATCACCACGTTGCTGTTCTTCTACATCGCCCGGTCGAAATGGAGCACGCCGCCATGGCTGCTCTGGGCCGGCGGGGGCGTGCTCCTGGTAGTCGACCTGCTGTTCGTCGCCGCCAACCTGACCAAGCTCGTCCACGGCGCGTGGCTGCCGCTGCTCATCGGCCTCACCGCGTTCACCGTCATGACCACCTGGCAACGCGGCCGCCAGATCGTGACGGCCGAACGCAACCGGCACGAAGGGGCATTGCGGGAGTTCGTCGACAAGCTGCGCAACGGCGAGTCGCCGACGCAGACCGTGCCCGGTACGGCCGTTTTCCTCAACCGTGGCAACGACAGCGCGCCGCTGGCCATGCGCGCCAACGTGGAGCACAACCACGTGCGCCACGAGCACGTGGTGATCATGTCGCTGGAGACCGAGCCCGTGCCGCGGATCCCGGACGCCGAGCGGATCTCCGTGGACGACCTCGGCTACGCCGACGACGGCATCACCCACGTCACGGCCCGCTTCGGCTACATGGAGACCCCGGACGTGCCGCGCACGCTCCGGCTCGTCGACCCGGCCGACACCGAAGGCCGCCTGCAGGTCGACGACGCGTCCTACTTCCTGTCGAAGATCGAGCTGCGCCGTGGCGACGAGCCCACCATGGCGTCGTGGCGCAAGCGCCTGTTCATCGCCACCTCCTACATCACCGCCGACGCGGCCGAGTACTTCGCACTGCCTCGGGAACGGACCGTGATCATGGGTTCGCACATCGACGTGTAGCACGTCAGGAAAGGCGCCGACGATGACCGACCCCGATCTTGAAGCTCTGCGCGCAGCAGCCGCGGCGGGCGATTCCGACGCGGTCGGCCAGCTGATCGAGCTGGCCGCCGAACGCGGCGACGCGGCCGAGCTGCGCCAGTGGGCGGCCGGTGGCAGCTCGGATGCCGCAGACCTGCTGGTCGAGGTGGCGACCGAGCGTGAGGACCACGACGAGCTGCGCCGGCCGGCGCTCGGCGGCAACACCACGGCCGCGGAAGTGCTGGCGGACCTGGAAAGCGACTAGCCCGGCTGGGTCAGTGCGGGGCCGGGATGTGGCGCGCGAAGGGGTCGTCGTCGTGCGCGTCGAGCCAGGCGCCGGCGAGGCGGAGCAGCAGGGCCACCAGCACGAACCCGCCGATCGCGTCCAGGACGAACGTCGGGTCGGTCATCTGCTCAGCGTCCGGCGCGTCCGGCCGCGAGCCCCGACGGAACCTTGACGGCCGCGGACCGCTCGTTGACGGCGTTTTGGTGCCGTCGGTCCGATTCGGGCGACGGCGGGTCGAGGCGGCCGGCTGGGCGCCGACTCCTCATTCCGGCCGCTCGACGCCGAAGACGTGCAACTGCATCGCGACGAGCTGGTAGTAACCGACCACAGTGGACAATTCGAACAGCTTCGCCGCGCCGAGGTTCGAGACGGCGTCGGTGTATTCCTCGTCGGTGAGCTTGCCGTGATCGAGGAGCCGGCGGGCGGCCCTGACGACGGCTGCCTCTTCGGGATCGGTGAGCTCCGGCTCTCGCGCAGCGCGGTGATCTCCTCGTCGGTCAGCACCAGTTGCCGGCCGACGTGCTCGTGGGCCAACTGCTCGTACCCGCTCTCCCGCGAAGCGGCCACCATCAGGACGGCCAGCTCCCGGACCCGATCGGACAGTTCACCGCCGTGGCGCAGCGCGGCGCCGAGTCGCTGCAGCGCGTCGCCGACCGGCGGGTTGAGCAGCATGGCGTTGAACGGCCCCCCGAGCGTCCCGTCGGAGTCCACGATGCCGAAGGGGTTCCGCGCGCGCGGCCCGGCCGTGATGGATTCGTAGAGCCTCCGTTGCTCGTCGGTCATCGCGGCGGGGGAGACGCGGGGAATCCGGCTCGTGCCGGAATCCTAGGGACAATGTGGTTCGCTGCGGCTTTCTCGCCGCGATCTACCGCGCGTCGCCCTCGAAGCGCGCGCGGCCGGGGTGGGGCTCGCCAGTTCCGCGCCCGGCGCCACCACACGTCGGCGAGAGGCGTGAGTCCAGTGCGGTCGTCGAGGGTGCCGCCCTTGACGATGAGGGTTTCGGGGCGTTCGTGGAGCACCGTGAAGATCGGGGTGCCGCAGTCGCCGCAGAACAGACGGTCGCGCAGGTGGCCGTTCTCGGTTCCGGTGGTGTGGTGGACCTTGGGTGTGCCCTCGTCTTCACCGCGTCCCGCGCCACCAGGACGTTGTCCGAGAACGCCGATCCCGCGTGGCGCTGGCAGTCGTCACAGTGGCACAGGACGACACCGTCGGGCCGGGCGTCGAACCGGTAGCCGATGGCGCCGCAGAGGCAGAGGCCTGTTCGGATGGCGGCGAGCGGATCGGGTCATGGCGAGATCTCCTTCTCCCGGTTGGGCAGCCCGCGGCCGGACTCGCACGTGGACCGTCCGCGGTGGCGGCAACTCGAGTATTGCGACGGCAAGTAGTCCGGACCTGTCTTTGCTGAAACGGCCGACGGCGTGAGTACCACCGGCGGGGACAGGCTCGCGCGGCGAGCCGGAGTGATGATCCGTGCCCACGTCCACAAACGTAGACATCTGCTGTAGACATCAAGCGTAGACTACCGGGTGACGGTACCCGGAAGCCCGAAACCGGGTGTTTCGTGCGTCGGTTTCGGCCACCGCGAAGGAGAACGTGCCATGCCCCGACCCCGGGAAATCCCTCTGCTCACCGCACTCGTCCTCGGCGGCGGTGGTCCGGTCGGCGCCGCGTGGACCTCGGCCCTGGTGCACCGGCTGGAGACCGCGGGTGTGCCGCTGTCCGAGTCCGGGGTGGTGGGTACGTCGGCCGGGTCGATCGTCAGTGCGTGGCTCACGATGGAGCCGGCCGGGCTGCCGACGGTGCCGGCGAAGATGCGGGAGCGCGCGGCCTGGCACTCGCGCAACGTCACCGCCGGCGCGGGGACCGGACGCTTTTCCGGGGTCTGGCCCAGGACACCTCGGAGGGACCCGAGCGGGCGCGGCGATCGGCCAGGCCGCGATCGCCGCGGTGCCGCCGATTTCGGACGCGCAGGCCGACGAACTGCGGTCCTGGGCGCTGCCGGCCGGGCAATGGCCGAGCCGGCTCCGGATCACCGCGGTGAGCACGGACACCGGCCTCGCCCGCGGGTGGTCGCCGGCCGACGGGATCTCCGTCGCGGTCGCGGTGGCCTGTTCATCGGCGGCGCCGGGCGTCGCGCCGCCCGTGCACGTGGCCGGCTCGACCTGGGTCGACGGGGGAGTGCGCTCGGGTACCAACGCCGACCTGGCCCTCGATCCGCAGTGGCACGACGGCGGTGCTGTCGAGCCGGGCCGGGTGCTCGTGGTGGCGCCGATACCGTCCGCGGATCTCGCGCGGGAGGAGGCTTTGCTCACTGAACGCGGTCACCGCGTGCGGGTGATCACGGCGGACCCGTTCTACGAGAAGCCCCACGACCTGCTGGACGCGGGGTTCATCGAGGTCGGAGCCGAGGCGGGGGCGAGCCAGGCGGACGGCCTGGTCGACGACCTGGTGACGTGGTGGAACGAGCCGGTCCGGCCCTCGCGGAGCCTCGGCTAAGGTCCACGAGAACGATCACCCCAGCCGTGGAGGATCCCCGGGATGCCCGACGCATCGTCTCCCCGCCGTCGTGACGCGGCGGCGAGCCGCGCCCGGCTGCTGGCCGCCGCCGGCGAGCTGTTCGCCGACCGCGGCTACGACCGGACGACGGCGCGGGACATCGGTGAACGCGCCGGCGTCGACCCGACGATGATCGCGCGCTATTTCGGCGGCAAGGCACAGCTGTTCATCGCCGTGCTGCGCGCCGAGGGCGAACCGGGCGAGCGGCTGCCCGACGTCCTGGAACCGGCCCGGCTGAAGGGGTTGATCGAGCGCACCGGCACGCGCGGGCCGGGCCCGATCCTGCAGGCCGCGATCCGGCCGTACGACAACCCCGAGGCTCAGAAAGCCGCGCTTGCCGAACTGGACCACCGCGTCCTCACCCCGCTGCGCGAGCGGTTCGTGCGCGAGGGCGTGGCGAACCCCGAGCTGCGCGCCGAAGTGCTGTCGGCCGCGTTGATCGGCGTGATCCTCGGCCGGCACGCGGGAGCGTTGGAGCAGCTGGCGGTCGCCGGGACCGCCGAACTGCTGACCCTGTTGCAGGGGATCCTCGGCAGCGAGTGAGACCGGGGGACCGCTCGGACGTCCTGACAGGACAGTGCTCAGGCGCTCGGGTCAGGCACCTGGCGCAGTGCGCCGAGGCCGGGGAGGCGGCTGCGGTCGAGGCCGGCGGCTTACCCGTTCCTCGGTGGTCGGCCGGGCAGGAGGCGCCAGTAAAGTACGGCGAATGGAGAACCTACGGCAGCAGATTCTCGCCGAGCTCGGCGTCAAGCCGGTCATCACACCGAAAGCCGAGATCCGGCAGCGGGTCGACTTCCTCAAGGACTACCTGCGCTCGACGCCGGCCAAGGGCTTCGTGCTCGGCATCAGCGGCGGCCAGGACAGCTCGCTGACCGGCCGGCTGTGCCAGCTCGCCGCCGAGGAGCTGCGCGCGGAGGGGCGCGAGGCCACGTTCGTCGCGGTGCGGCTGCCCTACGGCGTGCAGGCCGACGAGGAAGACGCGCAGATCGCGCTGGAGTTCATCAAGCCGGACCATTCGGTCACCGTGAACGTGAAGCCCAGCGCGGACGCCGTCGCAACGGAGTCGGCGCTCGGGATCAGCGAGCTGCTGGGCGAGGCGCCCGGCTTGCGCGACTTCGTGCGCGGCAACATCAAGGCCCGCGAGCGCATGGTGATCCAGTACTCGATCGCCGGGCAACTGGACCTGCTGGTCGCGGGCACCGACCACGCGGCCGAAGCCGTCACCGGCTTCTTCACCAAGTACGGCGACGGCGGCGTCGACATCACGCCTCTCACCGGGCTGACCAAGCGCCAGGGTGCCGCGCTGCTGCAGGAGCTGGGTGCGCCGCCGAGCGTCTGGCAGAAGGTGCCGACCGCCGACCTCGAGGACGACCGGCCCGCCCTGCCCGACGAGGTGGCCCTGGGCCTCAAGTACTCCGAGCTCGACGACTACCTCGAAGGCCTCGACGTGAGCCCGGAGGTCGCGGAGAAGGTGGAGTCGATCTTCCTCAAAACGCGCCACAAGCGCACCGTGCCGGTCAGCCCGCTCGAGGACTGGTGGCGGAGCTGAGCCGCCGGCCGAGGTGGCCGGGTCCGCGGACCCGGCCACCTCGGTCACTTCGCCGCGGGATCCTTCTGGACCTGCGCCTGCAGTGAAGGCCAGTACTGGAACAGCGAACTCGGATATTCCTGCCCGGGGAAGTACTGGCGGTACAGCTTGAGGAACGTGCCGTCGTCCACCACGGCGGCGAGCTGCTTGTCGTAGTCGGCGAGGAACTTGTCGAGTCCTTTTCGGACGGCCATCGCCTCGGGTAGCGGGTTCTGCACCGAGACACCGACCTTCAGCCGCCCCGGGTGCTGGGCGAAGACCGTGATGGCCTGCACCGAGCTGACGACGAAGCCGTCGAGGTTGCCGTTGAGGAGCTGGTCGATGCCGGTGGCGTTGGTCTGGACGCTGACGACACTGGCCTGGGGCAACGTCTTCGCGGCGAAATCGGCCTGCGCGCTGCCGATGCCGACGCCCACGCGTTTGCCCTTCAGGTCGGCGACGGTCTTGACCGGCGAGTCGGCGCGGACCAGCACGTCGTTGGCGTCGACGTAGAACGGCGTGGTGAAGGCGACGTTGCGCTTGCGTTCCTCGGACATGGTGAGGTCGGCGATCATCATGTCGTACTGGCCCGCGGTGACCAGCGGCAGACCCGCGCCGACGGTGGAGAGCTTGTAGGTGATCTTGAGACCCATGCGCTTCGCGATGACGTCGTTGAGGTCGATCAGCATCCCGGCCGGCTTGCCGCTCGTGTCGGGCGACACGAACGGCGCGTCGCCCTGTGGCACGCCGGCCGTGATGGTGCCGGGCACCGCGAGGCCGTAGGGGTCCGTGCTCGTGGCGCCGCCACCGCCGCAGGCGGAAACGGTCAGCAACCCCGCTGCCGCGAGCGCGGTGTAGGCGGTCCGGAATCGTCGGCGCATTCTCGCCTCATCTGCCCTTCTGGATCTGGTCCCGGAGCTGGGGCCAATAGGTGAACATCTGCGACGGGTAGGGCTCGCCGGGGAAGTACTTGTCGTACAGGCGAAGGAAAGTGCCGTCGTCCATCGTGGTCTTGAGCTGGTCGCCGTAGGCCTTCTCGAACGCGGTGAGCTTGCGGTTCACCGGCATCGCCGACGCCTGCTCGTGGGGCGCGGAGTAGGCGATCGTGACCCGGCCCGGGTTCTCCTGGAGCACGGTGGGGACCTCGGTGGAGGCGAGCACCATCGCGTCGAGGTTCCCGTTGAGCAGCTGGGTGACGCCCGCGCTGTTGGTGGGCTGCGAGATGAGGGTGGCGCCGGGACCTTCGCGGTGACGAAGTCGGCCTGCGCGCTGCCCAGCCCCGCGCCGACGCGTTTGCCGGCGAGGTCCCCCGCCGCCTTCACCGCCGAGCCGGTGCGGACCACGACGTCGTCGGAGGCCAGGTAGAACGGCTTGGTGAAGTCGACGCTCTTCTTGCGCTCGGAGGTCGGCAGCATGCCGATCGCGAGCATGTCGAGCTGCCCGGCCGTGACCAGCGCCAACCCGGCGCTGACGGTGGTCATCCGGTAGGTGATCCCGAGGCCCATCCGCTGGGCGATCACGTCGTTGAGGTCGACCAGCAGCCCCACCGGCTTGCCGGTCGCGTCGGGGGAGACGAACGGCGCGTCGCCGGCCGTGACACCGGCGGTGATGGTGCCGGGGTCGGCCAGTCCATAACCGTCCGGTTGGCCGCCCGACCCGCACGCGGCGAGCGAGACGACAGCGGTGGTCGCGCTCAGGATCCGCCGGATCCACAGAGCTGCCATAGCTCCCTCCAGGCACCGGCTCGCGGGCGCAGGCGCGGTGGTCTGGTATTTCTTAGGCTCATAAGACCAGGTTGTCAACTGTCGGGCTCGCGCTCGCGTCTGGTAGACGTCGTGGCATGACAGACCTCATCGACCTGGCGGGCAAGACGGTCATCGTCACCGGTGCCTCCTCGGGAATCGGCGCGTCGACCGCTCGCCGCCTGCACCAGGCAGGGGCCCACCCCGTGCTCGCGGCCCGCCGCGCCGACCGCCTCGCCGAACTCGGCGGCGCCCTCGCCGTCCCCACCGACGTGACCGACCCGCGCAGGTGGCCGCCCTCGTCGCGGCCACGCTGGACCGCCACGGCCGCATCGATGGCTTGGTCAACAACGCCGGCACCAGCCTTCACGGCCCCCTCGACCAGGTGGACCCCGCCGCCTTCGGTGCGACGCTGCAGCTCAACGTCGTCGGCCTGCTCGCCGTGACGCAGGCGGTGCTGCCCGCGATGCGGCAGCAGGGTTTCGGCCGCATCGTCAACATCAGCTCCGGCACGACCCGGCGCGTCGCGGTCGGCGTGGGTGCCTACGCGGCCGGCAAGTCGGCCGTGAACATGCTCAGCGCGGTGCTCACGCAGAAACTCGCGGCCGACGGCATCGCCGTGTCGCTCCTGCTGCCTTCCATGACCGCGACGGAGTTCGCGGACGGTCGTTTCACCCTCGGGGCGTCCCCGATCCCGGGGATGGTGGTGCAGAGTCCGGATTACGTGGCCGGGGTGATCCTGCGGCTGTTGCGGACGGGCGAGGAGTCGTTCGACATCCCGCATGGGGTGGAGCAGCCGGAGATCACCCGCGTGCCGGAATGATCCCGAAGCAGGTCCACTGTGGATGATCGGTCGTGACCGCCCACAGTGGACCTACTTCGTCCGCAAAGTCGATGCCCGCACCACCAGCTCCGGAAGATAAGTCACCTGCTGGTGCACGTGCCCCGGGTCCGACGTCTCCTGGATGAGCAGCTCCGCGGCCGTGCGGCCGAGGCGGTGGCGGGGCTGGCGGACGGACGTGAGGGGCACGGTCGCGGCCGCGGCGAAGTCGATGTCGTCGTAGCCCACGATGGCGAGGCCGGCCGGGACGGAGATGCCCAGGGCGGCGCAGCTGCGCAGGAGGCCCAGGGCGAGCAGGTCGTTGGCGCAGAACGCGGCGGTGGGGCGAGTGGCCGACGGCAGGCCGGCCAGGCGCTGGCCGGCGTTGCTGCCGTCCTCGACGGTGAGCTGGGGGGTGGCGAGGTCGACCAGGTGGTCGGGGCCCAGGCCGGCCGCGAGCAAAGCGCGCAGCGCGCCCTCGCGGCGGTCGCGGACCTGCCCGAGGGTGAGTGGGCCGCCGACGAAGGCGATGCGGGTGTGGCCCTGGTCGAGGAGGTGGCGGGCGGCGAGCTCGCCGCCGCGGACGTCGTCGACGGCGACCGAGCAGTGGTCGGTGCCGGGGCGTTTGCGGTCGACGATGACGACCGACGTGCCGCGGCGCGCGAGTTCGGCGAGAGCGGGGGAGTCCGGGTCGACCGGGGTGATGAGGACGCCCTGCACGCGTTGCTGTTCGAGGCGGCGGAGGTAGGCAGCCTCGCGTTCGGCGAGGTTGGCGCTGTTGCACACGAACAGCGACAGGTCGTCCTCGGCGGCCGCATCCTCCATGCCCGCCGCGACGTCGGTGAAGAACGGGTTGCGCCCGTCGAGCATCACGTAGGCGAGCACGCGGCTGTGGCCGGCGCGTAGCTGCCGCGCGGACTCGTTGCGCACGAAACCCAGCGCGGCCATCGCGGCCTCCACTTTGGTCCGCGTCTTCGGGCTCACGCGCTCGGGCCGGTTGAGCACGTTGGACACCGTGCCGAGCGAGACGCCGGCGGCCGCGGCCACGTCCTTGATCCCCGCCGCGCGGGGTGCTGGGGCCGCGACCTCGTTCGAGTCTTCCACCGCCACCCCACCCTGTGTTGAAACGTGACAATCACGGGACGCTGATTGAAAAACCGCGACCGCGTTGAGATACGCGCTGGCACCGTTTTTCGTTGACTTCCCGTTCCGCCCCATAGTAGCGTCACCGCGCCAGGTTTGTGAAACCTTTCAATCCCGGAGGTCGCGATGACGCGGCAGGAGCGCGACCGAGTGCCCTTGCTCGAGGTCCGTGGGGTCACGAAGTCGTTCGGCGCGGTCGCGGCGGTGGCAGGTGTGTCGTTCCCCCTGTACGCCGGTGAGGCCCACGCGCTGGTCGGTGAGAACGGTGCGGGCAAGTCGACGATCGTGAAGATGCTGGCCGGCGTGCACCGCCCCGACCAGGGTGAGCTGCTGCTGGACGGCGAGGTGGTCGAGTTCTCCTCGCCCGCCGACGCCAAGGCCGCGGGGATCGCGGTGATCTACCAGGAGCCGACGTTGTTCCCCGATCTCACGGTGGCCGAGAACATCGTGATGGGCCGGCACCCGCGCGGCCGGCTGGGAATGATCGACCGCTCGGCCATCCGGGACGAGGCGGAGCGCCTGTTCGCCCGCCTCGGTGTGCGCATCGACCCGAACCGCCCGGCGCGCGGGCTGTCGATCGCCGATCAGCAGATCGTCGAGATCGCCAAGGCGCTGAGCGCCGACGCGCGGGTACTCGTGATGGACGAGCCGACCGCGGCGTTGAGCCTGGTCGAGGTCGAGCGTCTGTTCTCGGTGGCCCGGGCGCTGCGCGACGAGGGTGCGGCGATCATGTTCATCTCGCACCGCTTCGAGGAGATCACCGACCTGTGCCAGCGGGTGACGATCATGCGCGACGGCCGCCACGTCTCCACGGACGCGGTGGAAGACGTCACCGTGGACGAGATGGTGCGCCGCATGGTCGGGCGCGACCTCGAGGCGCTGTTTCCCAAGCAGGACGTGGAATCGGGCGCTGTCGTGCTCGAAGTGGACGGTCTGACGCGCGAGGGCGTGTTCCGCGACGTGTCGTTCTCCGTGCGGGCGGGCGAGATCGTCGCGTTCGCCGGGCTCGTCGGGGCCGGCCGGTCCGAAGTGGTCCAGGCGGTGTTCGGAGTGGACGAACGCGACGCCGGAGTCGTGCGGCTCAACGGGAAGAAGCTCAAGCCCCACTCGCCGCGCGCGTCGATGGCGGCGGGCATGGCGCTGGTGCCGGAGGACCGGCGGCAGCAAGGCCTCGTCATGGACCTGTCGATCGAGCGCAACGTGACGCTGCCGCGGGCGCGGGCGCTGTCGAAACTCGGTCTGCTGCTGGGCCCGGGTGAACGCCGGGAGGCGTTGCGCTGGACCGAGCGGCTGCGCACCAAGTACGGCCGCCTCGGGGACGCGGTGGGCACGCTCTCGGGCGGCAACCAGCAGAAGGTGGTGCTGGCCAAGTGGCTCGCGATGGCGCCGCGGGTGCTGATCGTGGACGAGCCGACGCGCGGCATCGACGTCGGCACCAAGGCCGAGGTCCACCGGCTGATGTCCTCGCTGGCGGCCGAGGGGGTCGCGGTGGTGATGGTGTCCTCGGAGCTGCCGGAGGTGCTGGGCATGGCCGACCGCGTGCTGGTGATGCGGGAGGGCCGGATCGTGGCGGAGATCCCGCGCGCCGAGGCGGACGAGAACTCGGTGATGTTCGCGGCGATGGGACAGGGGGCGGTGGCGTGAACGCGACCAAGGTGGCGGCCCCGCCACCCCGCCAGGCGAGCCCGGGGGAGCGGCGATCGGTGTTCGGAACCGTGTTCAAGGCCCGCGAGTCGGGTATTGTGCTGGCGCTGATCGTGCTCGTGGTGTTCACCGCGACGCAGAACTCCCGGTTCCTGTCGGGGCAGAGCATCCGCGACATCCTGCTCGGCACGGCGATCCTCGCGGTGCTGGCCGTCGGGCAGGCCGTCGTGATGATCACCCGCAACATCGACTTGTCCGTGGGGTCGGTGCTCGGTCTGTCCGCGTTCGCCGTCGGCACGATGCTGCGCGACAATCCCGGGCTGCCGGTGATCGTGGCGCTGCTCGCGGGCCTGGTCGTCGGCGCCGCGTGCGGCCTGATCAATGGCGCGGTGGTGCGGTTCGGCCACGTCCCGGCCCTGGTCGTCACCCTCGGCACCCTGTATGCGTTCCGCGGCGCCGTCTACTTCTGGGCCGGTGGGCAGCAGATCAACGCCGACAAGCTGCCGCGCTCGTTCCTCGATTTCGGCGACGCGTCGGTGCTCGGCATCCCCTGGCTGGTGCTGATCGCGGTGCTCGTGATGGTGATCGCCGGCGTGGTCCTGCGCAACTACCGCGGTGGCCGCGAGCTGTACGCCATGGGTTCGAGCCCGCAGGCCGCGCAGCTGGCCGGCATCAAGGTCGGCCGCAATACCACCATCGCGTTCCTCGTCAGCGGAGCCCTGGCCGGCCTCGCCGGTGTGCTGTTCGCGGCCCGGTTCGGCACGGTCGACGCCGCGGCCGGCACGGGGTACGAGCTCAACGTCGTGGCCGCCGCGGTCGTCGGCGGGGTCGCCGTGTTCGGCGGCAGCGGTTCGGTGTGGGGCGCGAGCCTCGGCGCCCTCCTGCTGACGGTGATCGGCAGCGCGCTGGCTGTGCTCGACATCGACCAGTTCTGGCAGCAGGCGATCGTCGGCGCGCTGATCCTGCTGGCCATCGGAGCCGACCGGCTCGTCGCCGTGCGCGTCGCCAAGGCCCTGAAGAAGAGGGACTCCCATGTCTGACCCCACCACCCCGGCCCGGCGGCCCGCCTGGCTGGCGCGGCTCGCGAGCTGGGACGTCGCCGTCATCGCGATCGCGATCGTGGTCCTGCTCGTCGCGTCGGGCACCATCGACAACTTCGGCACCGGCCGCAACTACACGTTCCTGTTGCTGGACCTGCTGCCGATCGCGTTGATGGCGCTGCCGATGACGTTCATCATCGTCACCGGCGAGATCGACCTGTCGGTGGCGAGCACGCTCGGGCTCACGTCCGCGGTGATGGGCTCGCTGTGGAACTCCGGGCTGACGATCGAGTCGATCATCCCGCTGTGCATCGTGCTGGGTGCGGTTCTCGGCGCGGTGAACGGATTCTTCGTCACGGTCCTGAAGCTGCCGTCGCTGGCCGTCACCATCGGCACGATGGCGCTCTACCGCGGCCTCGCCTTCGTGGTGCTCGGCGACAGCGCGGTGGCCGACTTCCCGCAGTCCTACACCTCGTGGGTCACCGGGACCCTCGGCGGCGGCCCGATCCCGAACGTGCTGGTGCCGCTGGTGATCCTCGCGATCGTCTTCGGTGTCGTCCTCCACGCCACCCCGATCGGCCGCGGCGTGTTCGCGGCCGGCGCCAGCGACACCGCGGCCCGGTTCGCCGGCATTCGCACGGGGCGCACGAAGTTCTGGCTCTACGTGGTCAGCGGCGCGGTCGCCGGGCTGGCCGGGGTGCTGTGGACGCTGCGCTACTCCAGCGCCCGTGCCGACAACGGGTTCGGCCTGGAGCTGGCTGTGGTGGCCGCGGTACTGCTGGGTGGTGTGTCGATCTTCGGCGGCAAGGGCACGCTGCCCGGCGTGCTGGGCGGGGTGGTGCTGCTTTCGGCGCTGCAGAACGCGTTGCGGCTGCAGGACGTGTCGAACGAGGCCCTCAACATCGTGACCGGCGTGCTGCTGATCATCTCCGTGCTGCTGCCCAACATCCTGTTCTCCGCCCGTGCCGCGCTGCAGCGGCGCAGACGGCGATCCCCGTCCCCGAAAGCCGGAGCTCTCGCCGGCGCCGAGCAGTAACCCAGAAAGGTGACGAAGATGTCCCGACGAATCCTGACCGGCGTCGTGTCGCTGGCGAGCGCGGCAGGCCTGGTCCTGAGCCTCACCGCGTGTGGAGGCACCACGAAGAACGACAGCACGGGTTCCGGCCCGGCCGCGTCCACGGCGTCCGCGGACCCGAACGCGGCCAGCAAACAGGGCGTGAAGATGGCGTTCCTGCCCAAGCAGCTCAACAACCCCTACAGCGACATCGAGGTCGGCGGCGGCAAGACCGCGCTCGACGAGCTCAAGGGTGAGTACAAGCTCGTCGGCCCGAACGACGCCAGCGCGTCCTCACAGGTCAGTTACATCAACACGCTGATCCAGCAGCAGCAGGACGTGATCGGGATCGCCGCGAACGACCCGAACGCGGTGTGCCCGTCGCTCAACCAGGCCCGCAGCGCCGGCATCAAGGTCGTCGCGTTCGACTCTGACGCGGCGAAGAACTGCCGCGACGTGTTCATCAACCAGGCCAGCACCCAGGGCATCGGCGAGCAGCTCGCGAAGATGGCGAACGAGCTGGCCGGTGGTGAGGGTGAGATCGCGATCCTGTCGGCGACGCCGAACGCCACGAACCAGAACGCGTGGATCGCCGTGCTGCAGAACGAGCTCAAGAAGCCCGAGTACTCGAAGCTGAAGCTGGACAAGATCGCCTACGGCAACGACGACGACCAGAAGTCGTTCCAGGAGGCCCAGGGTCTGCTGCAGTCGTTCCCGAACCTGAAGGTGATCGTGTCGCCGACCACTGTCGGTATCGCGGCCGCGGCCCGCTACGTGAGCTCGTCGAGCTACAAGGGCAAGGTCGCGATCACCGGGCTGGGGACGCCGAACCAGATGCGCGCGTTCGTGAAGGACGGCACGGTCAAGGAGTTCGCGCTGTGGAACCCGGCCGACATCGGTTACCTGGCCGCCTACGCGGGGGTGGCGCTGAGCTCGGGGCAGATCACCGGTGCGCAGGGCCAGAAGTTCAAGGCCGGCAAGCTCGGTGAGTACACGATCGGCGCGGACGGTGAGATCGTGCTCGGCCCGCCGACGGTGTTCAACGCCGACAACATCGACAAGTTCAACTTCTGAGGCGGTGTTCCGGCCGGGCCACTCCGGTCCGGCCGGAACACCCGAGTCCACTGAGGACGGAGACCGTGGCGCGATACTGCTTCCAGCTCCAGGTCCGGCCCGAGCGGATGGCCGAGTACGCCGAGCGCCACCGCGCCGTGTGGCCGGAGATGCGGGCGGCCCTGCGCGAGACCGGGTGGCGCAACTACTCGCTCTTCCTGCGTGAGGACGGGCTGCTGATCGGTTACGTCGAGGCCGACGACCTCGCCGCGGCGCAGGCCGCGATGGCCGAGACCGAGGTGAACGCCCGGTGGCAGGCCGAGATGGCGCAGTTCTTCACCGGCCTCGACGGCCGCGGGCCCGACGAGGGGTTCGCACTGCTCACCGAGGTTTTTCATCTGGACGACGAGCGCGCGAGCGCGTGACGGGGAAAGACGTGATCGAGTTGCCCGACCTGACAGCCGTGAAATCCGCTTTGCGGGCGCAGCGGATCGAGACCCCTTCGTGGGCGTTCGCGAACTCCGGCACCCGGTTCAAGGTGTTCCCTCAGGCCGGGGTTCCCCGCACGCCCGAGGAGAAGATCGCCGACGCGGCGACCGTGCACCGCTTCACCGGTGCGGCTCCCAGCGTCGCGTTGCACATCCCGTGGGACCGGGTCGACGATTTCGCCGCGCTGCGTTCCTACGCCGAGGACCTCGGGGTGGGGATCGGGGCGATCAACACCAACGTGTTCCAGGACAACGACTACAAGCTCGGCTCGGTCACCAACCCCGATCCCGGCATCCGGCGCAAGGCGACCGATCACCTGCTCGAGGCGATTTCCATCATGGACGCCACGGGCTCCCGGGATCTGAAGCTGTGGTTCTCCGACGGCCTCAACTACCCGGGCCAGGATGACCTGCGCGACCGTCAGGACCGCCTCGCCGCCGCGTTGCGCGAGGCGTACGACCGCCTCGGTGAGGGCCAGCGGATGCTGCTGGAGTACAAGTTCTTCGAGCCCGCGTTCTACGCCACCGACGTGCCGGATTGGGGCACCTCGTACGCGCACTGCATCGAGCTCGGTGACAAGGCGACGGTGTGCATCGACACCGGGCACCACGCGCCGGGGACGAACATCGAGTTCATCGTCGCGTTCCTGCTGCGGGCGGGGAAGCTGGGCGCGTTCGACTTCAACTCGCGCTTCTACGCCGACGACGACCTGATGGCCGGCGCGGCGGATCCGTTCCAGCTGTTCCGGATCATGTACGAGATCGTGCGTGGTGACGCGCTGGATCCGTCCTATGGCATCAATTTCATGCTGGATCAGTGCCACAACATCGAGGCGAAGATCCCGGCGATCATCCGCTCGGTGATGAACGTGCAGGAAGCCACGGCCAAGGCGCTGCTGGTGGACCGGCCCGCGCTGCGGGCGGCTCAGCAGTCGGGCGACGTGCTCGGCGCCAATGCCGTGCTGATGGACGCCTACAACACCGACGTGCGGCCGCTGCTGGCAGAGGTCCGCGAGGATGCCGGGTTGGACCCGGACCCGGTCGCGGCCTACCACCGCAGCGGGTACCAGCAGAAGATCGAGGCCGAGCGCGCCGACGGGCAGCAGGCCGGATGGGGAGCATGAGCATGACTGTGCCCGAGGAGCTCATCGCCCGCAGCAACGCGCTGGGCGCCGATCCGCGGAACACGAACTACGCCGGTGGCAACACCTCCGCGAAGGGGGAGGTGCTTGATCCGGTGACAGCGAAGCCGGTGGAGCTGTTGTGGGTCAAGGGTTCCGGCGGTGATCTCGGCACGTTGACCGAGGCGGGGTTGGCGGTGCTGCGCCTGGACCGGTTGCGGGCGCTCGCGGACGTCTACCCGGGCGTGGAGCGCGAGGACGAGATGGTGGCCGCGTTCGACTACTGCCTGCACGGGCGTGGTGGGGCGGCGCCGTCGATCGACACCGCGATGCACGGTCTCGTCGAGGCGGCGCACGTGGACCACCTGCACCCGGACTCGGGTATCGCCCTGGCCACGGCGGCCGACGGTGCGGCGCTGACCAAGGAGTGCTTCGGCGACCGCGTGGCGTGGGTGGACTGGCGCCGGCCCGGGTTCCAGCTCGGCCTGGACATCGCGGCGGTGAAGGCGGCCAACCCGCAGGGGATCGGCGTGATCCTCGGCGGGCACGGGATCACCGCGTGGGGTGCGACCTCGGAAGAATGTCAGCGTAACTCGTTGGAGATTATTCGCACCGCGGAGAAGTTCCTCGCCGAACGCGGGAAAGCCGAGCCGTTCGGGGAAATCGTCCCCGGTTTCGAGGGGTTGCCGGAGGATGAGCGCCGCGCGCGGGCCGCGGCGCTGGCGCCGGTGGTCCGGGGGCTCGCGTCCACTGACGCGATCCAGGTCGGCCACTACACCGATGCCGACGTGGTGCTGGAGTTCCTGGCGCGGCAGAAGCTGCAGTCGCTGGCCGCGCTGGGCACGTCGTGCCCGGACCACTTCCTGCGCACCAAGGTCCGCCCACTCGTGGTGGATCTGCCCGCTACGGCGCCGCTGGAGGACGTCGTCGCGCGGCTGAAGGAGCTGCACGCGGAGTACCGCGAGTCCTACCGCGCCTACTACGAGCGGTACGCCACTGAGGATTCGCCGGCCATGCGCGGCGCCGACCCGGCGATCGTGCTGGTGCCCGGTGTCGGCATGTTCTCCTTCGGCAAGGACAAGCAGACCGCGCGGGTGGCGGGGGAGTTCTACGTCAACGCGATCAACGTGATGCGCGGCGCGGAAGCGGTGTCGACCTACGCGCCGATCCCGGAGAGCGAGAAGTTCCGCATCGAGTACTGGGCGCTGGAGGAAGCCAAGCTCAAGCGCCTGCCCAAGCCGAAACCGCTCGCCGGGCGGATCGCGCTCGTCACCGGTGCGGGCTCGGGGATCGGACGCGCGATCGCCGAACGGCTCGCGGCCGAAGGGGCCTGCGTGGCGATCGCGGACCTCAACACCGAGGCGGCCGAGGAGGTCGCGAACGGCATAGGCGGTGCGGACAAGGCCATCGCCGTGACGGCGGACGTGACCGACGCGGCGGGCGTCGCGGCGGCGGTCGACGCGACCGTGCTGGCGTTCGGCGGGCTCGACCTGGTCGTGAACAACGCCGGGCTCTCGATCTCCAAGCCGTTGCTGGAGACCACCGAACGCGACTGGGACCTGCAGCACGACGTGATGGCCAAGGGCTCGTTCCTGGTCTCCCAAGCTGCGGCGAAGGCGATGATCGCCCAGGGCCTGGGCGGGGACGTCGTGTACATCTCGTCGAAGAACGCGGTGTTCGCCGGCCCCAACAACGTCGCCTACGGCGCGGCGAAAGCCGACCAGGCCCACCAGGTCCGGTTGCTCGCGGCGGAGCTGGGCGAGCACGGCATCCGCGTCAACGGCATCAACCCCGACGGCGTCGTGCGTGGTTCCGGCATCTTCGCCGGCGGCTGGGGCGCGCAGCGCGCCGCGGTCTACGGGGTGCCGGAGGAGAAGCTCGGCGAGTTCTACGCCCAGCGCACGATCCTCAAGCGCGAGGTCCTGCCCGCGCACGTCGCCGCCGCGGTGTTCGCGCTGACCGGTGGCGACCTCACCCACACCACGGGCCTGCACATCCCGGTCGACGCCGGGGTCGCCGCGGCCTTCCTGCGTTAGGGAGAGGACCTCATGACCGACACGCTCGCGCGGCCCGTCCCGCCCGGCCTGGACCGCATCACCCCGCGCCGCACCCGCGTCGGCCTCGTCGCCGGCGGGCTCGGCGCGTACTGGCCGCAGTTCCCCGACCTGCTGCCGCAGCTGCAGTCCTCGGCACGCCGGGTCGCCGAGCGACTGTCGGGAATGGACTGCGAAGTCGTCGACGCCGGGTTCATCTCGGACGCGGCCGAAGGCGCGGCCGCCGCCGAGAAGCTGCGGGTGGCCGACTGCGACCTGATCATCGGCTTCCTGACCACGTACCTGACGTCGAGCATGCTGGTGCCGATCGCGCAGCGCTCGGGCGCGCCGGTGCTGCTGCTCAACCTGCAGCCCACCGAGGCGATGGACCACGCGTCGTTCGACACGGGTGCGTGGCTGGCCTACTGCGGGGCCTGCCCGCTCCCGGAGATGGCCAACGCGTTCCGCCGCGTCGGTGTCGAGTTCCGATCGGTTTCCGGGTATCTGGAGGACGAGCGGGCCTGGGTGAAGATCGCGCGGTGGATCAAGGCGGCCGGCGTGCGCGCGGCGTTCCGGCACGGGCGCCACGGCCTGCTCGGGCACCTGTACCCGGGCATGATGGACGTGGCCACCGATCCGACGCTGGTGTCGGCGCAGCTCGGCGGGCACGTCGAGATCCTGGAGGTCGACGACCTGCGTGTGCGCGTGGAGCAGGTCACCGACGCCGAGACAGCGGCCCGGATGGCGCTCGCCCGCGAGGTGTTCACTGTGGACGATTCGGTCGTCGACGAGGACTTCGCCTGGGGGGCCAAGGTGTCGGTGGCGCTGGACCGGCTGGTCGGGGACTTCGGGCTGGACTCGCTCGCGTACTACCACCGCGGCCTCGACGGCGAGACCCACGAGCGCGTCGGGGCCGGGTTCATCCTGGGCGCGTCGCTGCTCACGGCCCGCGGAGTGCCCACGGTCGGCGAGTACGAGCTGCGGGCGTCGCTGGCGATGCTGCTGCTGGACCGGCTCGGTGCCGGCGGTTCGTTCACCGAGCTGCAGGCGCTGAACTTCCGCGACAACGTCGTGGAGATGGGCCACGACGGCCCGGCGCACTTGGCGATCAGCGCGCGCAAGCCGCTGCTGCGCGGGCTCGGGGTCTACCACGGCAAGCGGGGCTGGGGGCTGTCCGTCGAGTTCGACGTGCAACACGGTCCGGTGACGCTGTGCGGCCTCGGTCAGCTGCGTGACGGCACGTTCGTGCTCGTCGCGTCGGAGGGCGAGGTCGTGCCCGGGCCGCTGCTGCAGATCGGGAACACGACCTCGCGAGTGGACTTCGGCTGCGAGGTCGGCGAGTGGACCGACGCGTGGTCAGCCACCGGGGTGAACCACCACTGGGCGCTGGGGACCGGCCACCGCGTCGCCGAGCTGAAGGCGGTGGCGGACCTGCTGGGACTCGAGCTGACCGTGGTCTCCGGCTGATGGGTGTCCGGGTGATGCGCCTCGCCGCCGTCGACCTCGGTGCCACCAGCGGCCGGGTGATGGCCGGGACGGTCGGGCGCGGGCGGCTCGACCTGGAAGAAGTGCGGCGCTTTCCGAACGGCGGCGTCCGGGTCGCCGGCGCCACCGGCGCCACGCTGCACTGGGACGTGCTCGGGCTGTACCGCGAACTGCTGGTCGGGCTTGGCGACGCCGGGGAGGTGGCGGGCGTCGGCATCGACTCGTGGGCTGTCGACTACGGCCTGCTAGACGCCGACGGCCGGCTGCTCGGTAACCCGGTGCACTACCGCGACTCCCGCACCGACGGCGTGGCGGAGTCCGTACACCGGGCGATCCCCCCTTCGGAGCTGTTCGCCGTCACCGGCTTGCAGGAGCTGCCGTTCAACACGCTCTACCAGCTGGTTTCCGAAGGGGCCCGGCTGGCGGCGGCCGAGAAGATGCTGCTGATCCCGGACCTGCTCGGCTACTGGCTCACCGGGAGCGTCGGCGCGGAGCGCACCAACGCGTCGACCACGCAGCTCTACGACGTGCGCCAACAGACCTGGGCGGACGACCTCGCCGAGCGGGCCGGAATTCCGGCGCGGCTGCTGCCCCCGCTGCGCGAGCCGGGGCAGCGGATCGGGACGCTGCTGCCAGAGCTGGCCGAGGAGCTCGGGAAGCCGGAGCTGCCGGTCGTCGCCGTCGGATCGCACGACACGGCCTCGGCGGTCGTGGCGGTGCCCGCCGAGCCCGGCACGAACTTCGCCTACATCTCCTCCGGCACGTGGTCGCTGGTCGGACTCGAGCTCGACGAACCGCAGCTCGGTGCCGCGGCGCTGGCGGCCAACTTCACCAACGAGACCGGCGTCGACGGCAAGATCCGCTTCCTGCGCAACGTGATGGGCCTGTGGGTGCTCACCGAGACCCTGCGGACCTGGTCCGCGCACGGCGCGCCCGCGGACCTGGCCACGGTGCTCGCGGAGGCGGCAGCCGCACCCGCGCTGGCGGCCGTGGTGGACCTCGACGCCCCCGAGTTCCTGCCACCCGGGGACATGCCCGCGCGCATCACCGCCGCCTGCCGCAGGAGCGGGCAGCGGCCGCCGGAAAGCCGGGGCGAGCTCGTGCGGTGCATTGTGGACAGTCTCGCGCTCGCCTACCGCCGCGCGGTGCGGCAGGCCGCCGCGGTCACGGGCCGGCCGGTCGACGTGGTGCACGTCGTCGGCGGTGGCGCCCGCAACGAGCTGCTGTGCCGCCTGACGGCCGACGCGTGCGGCGTGCCGGTAGTGGCCGGGCCGGTGGAGGCGGCGGCGCTGGGCAACGTGCTCGTGCAGGCGCGGGCCCTCGGTGCCGACCTGCCTGACCTCGCGGCCATGCGTAGGCTGATCCGCGAAACCCAGCCGCTGCGGCGTTACGCGCCGGGCGGCGGGAACTGGGCTGCCGCCGAGGCGCGGCTGAGCAGGGCGGGGGTGGTGGCGTGAAGGTCGCCGTGCTCGTGACGTGCATCAACGACACGCTGTTCCCCGACACCGGCAAGGCGGTGTTCCGGCTGCTGCGGCGCCTCGGCGTGGACGCCGATTTCCCGGAGGCGCAGACCTGCTGCGGCCAGCCGATGGTCAACACCGGTTACCTCGACGAGGCGGTGCCGGTGGTGCGCGCCTTCACCGACGCGTTCGCCGGGTATGACTACATCGTGACGCCGTCGGGGTCGTGTGCGGGTTCGGCGCGTCACCAGCATTCGCTGGTCGCGCGTCGTGCGGGGCAGCCGCGGCTGGCGGTGGCCGGGCCGAAGGTCTTCGAGCTCAGTGAGTTCCTGGTGGACGTGCTGGGTGTGACCGATGTCGGCGCCTACTTCCCGCACCGGGTGACGTATCACCCGACGTGTCATTCGCTGCGGATGCTCGGTGTCGGTGACAAGCCGTTGCAGCTGTTGCGCGCGGTGCGGGGGCTTGACCTGGTGGAGTTGCCGGCGGCGGAGGAGTGCTGTGGGTTCGGCGGGACGTTCGCGGTGAAGAACGCCGAGACGTCGACCGCGATGGGTGCGGACAAGGCCCGCCACGTGCGCGAGACGGGGGCGGAGGTGCTGGTGGCGGGGGACAATTCGTGCCTGCTGCACATCGGCGGTCTGCTCTCGCGCGAGCGTTCCGGCGTGCGCGTGCTGCATCTGGCCGACGTTTTGGCTTCGACCGAGGAGGACGCGTGAGTGCCACGTTCGTCGGGATGCCGGCGTTTCCGGCGGCCGCGCGGGCGGCGCTGGCCGATACGCAGCTGCGTCGTAATCTCGCCCATGCCACCGGCACGATCCGCGCCAAGCGCGCGGCCGTGGTCGGCGAGGTGGACGAATGGGAGGAGCTGCGGCTGGCGGGCGCGGCGATCAAGGACAACACGCTGCGGCACCTCGACGAGCACTTGCTGACGCTGGAAGCGGCGTTGCAGGAGCGCGGTGCGACCGTGCACTGGGCGCGGGATGCGGCCGAAGCGTGCGACATCGTGGCGCGGATCGCCCACGGTCATGGCGTCGGCGAGGTCGTCAAGGTCAAGTCGATGGCCACGCAGGAGATCGGGCTCAACGAGGCGCTCGCCGAGGCGGGCATCACCGCCTGGGAGACCGACCTGGCGGAGCTGATCGTGCAGCTCGGCGACGACCTGCCCAGCCACATTCTCGTGCCCGCGATCCACCGTAACCGCGCGGAGATCCGCGAGATCTTCCGCCGCCGGATGGCCGCTGCGGGCCGGCCGGCCCCTGAGGATCTGACCGATGATCCGGCCGAGCTGGCCGGGGCGGCTCGGTTGCACCTGCGGGAGAAGTTCCTGCGCGCGAAGATGGCGGTGTCGGGCGCGAACTTCGCGGTCGCCGACAGCGGGACGCTGGTGGTGGTCGAGTCCGAGGGCAACGGGCGGATGTGCCTGACGCTGCCCGAGGTGCTGGTTTCCGTGGTCGGTATCGAGAAGATCGTGCCCACGTGGTCCGATCTGGACGTGTTCCTGCAGCTGCTGCCGCGTTCCAGCACCGGCGAGCGGATGAACCCCTACACCTCCACGTGGTCGGGGATCACCCCCGGCGACGGGCCGCAGGAAATGCACGTGGTGCTGCTGGACAACGGCCGTACGCGCGCTCTGGCCGACGAGGTCGGGCGGCAGGCGCTGCGGTGTATCCGCTGCTCGGCGTGCCTCAACGTGTGCCCGGTCTACGAACGCACCGGTGGCCACGCCTACGGCTCGGTGTACCCGGGCCCGATCGGCGCGATCCTCAACCCGCTGCTCAAGGGCGTCGGCGTGGACGAGCAGACCGACTCGCTGCCGTATGCCTCCAGCCTGTGCGGCGCCTGCTTCGACGCGTGCCCCGTCCGCATCGACATCCCCGAAGTGCTGGTCCACCTGCGCTCCCAGGTCGTGGACGCGCACCGCGGCGGAACCCCGAAACCCGAAGCCGTGGCGATGAAATCCGCGGCATGGGTCCTGTCCGATGCCCGACGCCTCACCCTTGCCGAACGCGGCATGGGTGCGGCGGGCAAAGCACTCAACCGCTTCGGCCGCGCGGTGCTGCCCGGCGGCCGACGGGCGTTGCGACGGCTGCCCTGGCCCGCCTCGCTGTGGACCGGCGCCCGCGACCTGCCCGCGCCACCGCCGGAGTCCTTCCGCGCCTGGTGGCGCCGGACGGGCCGCCGATGAGCGCGCGCGACGACATCCTCGCGGCCGTCCGCGGTGCCTTGCGGGACGCCGACCGCGCCGAGACGCCTGTGCCGAGGGGTTACCGCGGCGCGCCACCGCCCCCGGACGTGGTTTCGCTGTTCGCCGAACGCGTGGTCGACTACCGCGCCACCCTCAGCCGGTGTACGCCGGCCGAGCTGGCGGACGCCGTCCGCGCCGCGCTGGGGCCGGCTGAAAACATCCTGGTTCCCCAGCGCTTCCCGGTCGACCTCGGCGGGGTGGCCGACGCCGGCGACCTCGACTCCTGCGACGCCGTGGTCACCACCGCGGCGGTCGGGATCGCGCGCACCGGCACGATCGTGCTCGACCACGGCCCCGGCCAGGGCCGGCGCGCGCTCAGCCTTGTTCCCGACGTGCACGTGTGTGTCGTCCGCGAGGACCAGATCGTGCCCGGCGTGCCCGAAGCCATCGCGCTGCTGGACCCGGACCGGCCGCAGACGTGGATCAGCGGTCCCAGCGCCACCAGCGACATCGAGCTGAACCGCGTCGAGGGCGTGCACGGGCCGCGGACCCTGCACGTGGTGCTCGTCGGTTCGTGACACGCCGCGCGAGTTGGTGACGGCTGAGCCGCTATGGCACGATTTGTCCACTTGACTACCGCGGCATCCGGGCAGCACCGCGGCGAAAGCGGTGGTGGCGATGACGGTGCCACGAGTGGTCCTGGCCGAGGACGACGTACTGCTGCGCGAAGGCCTGGCCAGCCTGCTCGATCGCTCGGGGTTCGCCGTGGCCGGGCAGGCCGGAGACGCGAACGCGCTGCTCGACCTCGTGCGGGAGCACCGGCCCGACCTGGTCCTGGTCGACGTCCGGATGCCCCCGACCCACACCGTCGAGGGGCTCGAGGCCGCGCGGACCATCCGTGAGGAACTCCCCGAGATCGGCATCCTGGTGCTCTCGGCCCACGCCGACGTCGACCACGCGATGGAGCTGCTGGCCGGCGGCCGCGGCATCGGGTACCTGCTCAAGAGCCGGGTCGCCGACGTGGGGGAGTTCCTCGAGACGCTCCGGCGGATCGCCAAGGGCGGGTCGGTCGTCGAGCCGGCGCTGGTGCAGGAGCTCGTCGAGGCCCGCCACCGAAACGACCCGCTGGCCGCGCTGAGCGCCCGTGAACGCGAGGTGCTGGGCCTGATGGCCGAGGGCCGCTCCAACGCCGGGATCGCGCGCCGGCTCTGGGTCACGGAAGGGACCGTGGAAAAGCACGTCCGCAGCGTGCTGGCGAAGCTGGACCTGCCGGAGACGACGGACGACCACCGCCGTGTGCTCGCGGTGCTGGCCTATCTCGACAACCGCTAGCGCTAAAACTGACTGATGTTGTTGACAGTCTTGGGCTCCTGATCTGAGGAAGCCTATGGCTGAGCGAGTGTGGAGTGGGAAGGACCTGGTCAGGCGCGCGAACCGGCTTCTGGTGGAAACACCGCTACGAGGACGAGTGCATCGACGGTCTGAAAGGAAATTCCGGACCGCTTTCCACTGGCACGCCCTGGACCAGGGCATCGGCCGCGTCTACATCTGGCCCGCCACACCGCGGTTAAACGGCAAGGCGGAACGCTCCCACCGCATCGACGCCGAAGAGTTCCATCGCCTGCTCGCCGGCGTCGTCCTCGGCGACCTCGGCCCCTTCAACGACGAACTCAACGGAATGGGAGGGCTACCACAACTATCACCGCGTTCCACGGCGGGCTGGGCGACAGACCCCTATGAGAGGCTCCTACAGAAGATCCAACCCTGAACCCAGACTGTCAACCACCAACGACAGCCGCACAGCTAACCGGCCGTGCCGAGCAGGCCCTGGATGGCCCGCGCCGAGAGGATGGCCTTGGGCAGGAACCCGACCGCGGGACCTTCGGCGATCACGTCGCGGTAGTCCTCTTCCTCGTGGGTCGAGATCACGATGATGTCCGACGAGCCGCCGGCCTCGGTGCGCGCCAAGCGCCCGACCAGGTCGAGGCCACTCTCGCCGCCCAGGTCGATGTCGACCAGCACGACATCGGGTCGTAGCTCGTCGACGGACCGCAGCGCTTCCGCCCCGCCCCGGGCCACCCCCGCGACGGTGACTCCTTCACGCTCCAGCAGCCGACGAGCCGCGGCCAGGAAACCCGGGCTGTCGTCGACGATCAGGCACCGCACGTGTTCACCCTCCCAGAACCGCGCGGTGCGCGCATTCCCGCTAACCGGTACGGCCACGACCGGTCACCCCGTCCGCGTACACCTCGTCGAGCTGGTGCAGCCGGATGCGCCGCAGCGCCTCCGCGAATGTGCACGCGCCGTACCAGAACCAGCCGCAGGCGTCGCAGTGGCTGTGCCAGCGCCCGCACTGGGCGCAGTACTTGTTGCTCGCGTGGTGGTGGACTGTCATGACCGGACTTCTTCCCGAGGAACCTTCTTTTTGCTCCCGTCTGGTGACCCAGTGTGGTGCTCGGAGGGGGTCCCCGTCGTCACGGCGAGCGGGAATTCCCGAGCCCGGCCAGCGGGTAGCTCACCTACCGGCTGGCCGGTACGGCGGCGGTCAGCCACCCTGGCCCGAGAGTGGGAACTCCGCGTTCAGCGTCGTGCCGTCGCCGGGCGCGCTGCGGAGGAAGATCCGGCCGCCCAGTGCCTCGACACGGTCCTTCAGCCCGGCCAGCCCGGTGCCCCGGGCGAAGTCGGCGCCACCCACGCCGTCGTCGTGCACCGCGATGTGGAGCAGGTCGTCCCGGGTTTCGACCGACACGGCGACGGAGTCGGCTCCCGAGTGCTTGGCCGCGTTCGTGAGCGCCTCGGCGACGACGTAGTACGCGCCGACCTCGATCGATTCCGGCAGCCGCCCGTCGGCGCGGACGTCGAGATCAACGGCCTGCGGCGAGCGTCGCGCAAGGGCCTTGATAGCCGGTACCAGGCCGAGCTCCGCCAGCAGCGCGGGGTGGATGCCGCGGGCCATTTCGCGCAGCTCGTCCAGCGCTTCCGACAGTCCGTCGGCGATGCGGTCGAGCTCGCCGCGCGCCTCGCCGGCCCCGTCGGGGATGAGCGCCTGCACCGCGCGCACCTGCAGCGCGAGGGCGACGAGCTGCTGCTGGGCGCCGTCGTGCAGGTCGCGCTCGATGCGCCGCCGGGTCCGGTCGGCGGTGGCGACGATGCGGGCGCGGGAGGCCCGCAGCTCGGAGCGGGCCTCGGCGTTTTCGATCGCGGTCGCGACGAGCTCGGTGAAGCTCGCGATCTGCGCCTCGGTCTTGTCGGGAAAACGTTCGTCGCTCTTCGTCGACGCGGCGATCACACCCCACAACCGGCCGGACACCACGATCGGGCAGCCGACGGACGAGCGGATGCCCAGGCCGCGTGCCTCCCGCGCGATCGCCCCCGTCTCGCCGGCGAAGCTCGCCAGCCGCACGGGCTCACCGCTGCGGCGCACCTCGCGGGCGACACTCAGCCCGTCGAGCTCGATCCGCGTACCGACGGTGAGGTGCACGGGCACCCGGCTCCAGGCGGCGACGCCGGTCACCGTTCCGTCCACTTCGTACCGTTCCATGCGGGCCAGGTCGGCGCCGCACAGCAGGCCGACCTCCCGCGTCACGGCTTCGAAGACCTCCGGCGGCGATACCGACCGCGCGACGAGAGTCGCGACGCGGCGCAGGGCCGATTGCTCCTCGGTCAGGCGTTCGGAGATCTGGGCCGTGCGCTGAAGGCGCGACGCGAGGGTGCCCACCACGACCGCCGTGATGAGGAAAACGCCCAGCGCGACCGCGTTCTGGGCGTCGATGAGGTGCAGTGCGTAAGGCGGCGGGGCGAACAGGATCGCGTAGACGGCGACGCTCAGCAACGACGTGCCCACCGCCAGCGCGGTTCCCCAGATGACGGCGACCGGCAGCACCACGATCAGGTACAGCATCAGCAGGGAGACCGAGTCGACGTACGGTTCGAGGAGCTGCGCGATGCCCGTGACGGCGGCGACGGCGATCACGGCCGCGAGCGCGCCGCTGGAGCGCCGCCGCATGCGCTCTCCGGTTCGGCGGCGCTGCACCATCGTTTTCCTGGACACGCCGCAACACCCACCCCGAGGATAGGCGCCGCCCGCGCGCACAGCCAGCCCCCGGGGCCGCGGGGGAAAGTCCGGGTAGCGGGGGCGGGGGACTCCAGGTGGCAGGAATGCGGATCGGCGCCGGTCCCGGCGATCCTATGAGGACTCGAAAGCCATGGCGGTAGCCGGCACCGGGACGTGAAGATGTCGCCCGCCCCTCGAGATCAGCTTCGGATCGGAAGGTGGAAGCGTGATGCGCCAGCACGGCTTGCCCGACCGGGGACGCGCGGACGCCACCCGCCGCGTCCCGGCCGGACCTCGGCAGCGGACGCGCTCCGGCCGGCCGCCGCGCAGCGGGCCCATCGCCGTGCTCGCCGCCCGGCGCCTCACGAACGCGGAGAGGACGAGCGATGCCTGAGCAGTTCTCCCGCTGGGGGTTGCAGCTCTTCGGCTGCCCGTGCTCCGTGTGCGGCCGCCCGGCCGAACGCCTGTGGTTCCTCGCCGACAGCCGCGTCGTGTCGCACCCCGGCGGCGGGCCCCTGTGCCGGCTGCCGAACCCGCAGACCGACGAAGACTCCTCGGCGGCCGTCGTCTCCCGTGGGATGAGCGCGGCGTGACCGAGGACGTGGGCCCGCGGCGCTGGTGGTCGAGCGATCGGCTGGTGGGCTGGGACGACTTCGACCTGCGCGGCCAGGCGGCGCGGCTCGGACTGCCGGCCGGCTGGCTGCTCGACCGGGCCGAGCGTGGCTCGGGTGAAGGCGCGCCACAGCGCGCCGATTGCCAGGGAATACCTGGCGGACAGTGAAAACCGGGACGGATCGCCGTCCCCCGCAGCTGCCCGGCCGAGGTCGTGTGTCCCCCGCCCCGCGACGTCGGCCGGGTTCCCAATTCACGAGTGGCGATGCGGGTTCTCGTACGCGAGGACATCACGCCCGCAGCCAGGTCTCGTTGGGCACGACGGCGAGGTCTTCGAGGTCGAGCGGCGCACCGGAGTCCGTGTGCGGCGCGACGCCGACGGGCTTGCCGGAGGCGCGCTCGACGGTCAGGATCGGGCCGCCGTCGGGCTGCAGGTGCTTGTCGGCCCACTGCGTCAGCGCCAGGACGACCGGAAAGAGATCCCGGCCCATCGGGGCGAGCACGTATTCGTCGCGCGGACGTGAGCCGGGCTCGCGGTAGGGCTGCTTCGCCAGTGCGCCGAGTTCCACGAGCTGCTTGAGCCGAGCGGCCGCGACGCTGGGGGAGAGGTCTGTGCGGTCGACGAACTCGTCGAAGCGCGTCGTGCCGTAAAAGCCTCGCGCAGCACGAGCACGGTCGCGCGGGCGCCCACGACCTCGATCGCCTTGGTGATCGAGCATTTCTCTACCAGCCGGCCGCGCCGGTCGGTGACCGCACCCTCGTGCTGTGCCCGGTCATGCCGACGCCGGGTTCGCGCACGACCACAGCGAAGACCAGTGGGGCCGGCGGATCCCGGTCGACGGCGTGGACCACCCTTACCCGGGCCAGCTCGTTTGGGCCGGCATCGCGTCGATGCCCGGGCGTCGGCGACCGCGACCTTGACCCGGGTGCCGCTGCGAGAAGGTGGTGCCGGTGTCGGGCAAGGTGTATAGCGACCTGCTCGCTCGGGCGGGTGCGAACGTCGCGCTGGTGCGGCTGGAGCAGTTCGACCCGTTGCCCCAGGAGGAGCTGACGCGGGTGCTGTCGCGGTACCCGAACGCGGAAATGGTGTGGGCGCAGGAAGAACCGAAGAACCAGGGGGCGGGGTCGTTCCTGCGCGGCGAGCTCGGCCTGCCGGCGGGCAAGCGTCTGACGGTGGTGTCGCGGCGCGCCGCCGCGTCACCCCCGACCGGGTCGCACCACCGGCAACCATCGGCACCGGAAGGGACAGGCCGACGTGGTGCGGAGGGTGTTCGCACGCTGAGGCTCGGACCGCGGGGAGGATCCGGCTGTCTTCGAGGACGTTCGCGCCAGCGCTTTCGGATCGCGGCATTTTCCTTGGTGTCGCCGGTGATCACGCGGCCGTCGTAGGCGGGCCGGTGCCGCAGGCGGGCTCGCTCCGGTGGCCGGCCGGAGCGGACGATACCGGCCAGTTGCCGGCCGGAGCGGACGATACCGGCCAGTTGCCGGCCAGGCACGGGCTCGTCAACGGCTCCCCTGCGATGAGGACGCACCCGGTGACAGTGTCTGTCTGCGTACCGGCCGGCGGCACCGCTTCGCGAACCGCGGGAGCGGGGTTCGAGCCTCGTCCGGTTCGAACCCCGCTTGCGAACTCAGGCGTGCTGGTGGGGCTGCACGACGGGGAACTCGTTGTCGGTGTCGGCGACGATGTTGAAGTAGTTCGTGAGGATGTTCAGCGCGAGGTTGCCGATGACCTCGCCGATCTCGGCGTTGGTGACGCCGGCGTCGCGGGCGGTCTTCAGCACGGTCTCGTCGATCGTGCCGCGGCCGCGGGCGATGGCGTCGGACAGGGTGAGCAGGGCGGCGACGTACTCGTCGGCCGAGTCGGCGTGGCGGGCGCGCTCGATCTCGTCCGTGTCGAGCTTGGCGACCTTCTTGCCCACCATCGTGTGCGCCGACAGGCAGTAGGTGCACTGGTTGTACTCGGCGGTGGCCAGCGCGAGGCGCTCGCGGACCGCGGCGGGCAGCACGCCGCCGGCGAGCGCGCCCGACAGGCCGAGGAAACCCTTCAGCAGTGCGGGGCTGCTCGCCATGGTCTTCGCCATGTTCGGGATCGCGCCCATGTTCTTCTTCGTCTCGGCGAGCAGGACCGCGGCCTGGCCGGTGGCGTGCTCGAGCTCGATTTGGGGCAGCGTCGACATCTTGGACCTTCCTAATGATTGAAGACTATGTAACCGTTAGGCAAACGTGGCAGCAGTCGACCGGCGCTGTCAAATGGTTGTGACGTAGATTTCCATTAGATGGTGCTATGGTGGGTGTCATGACGACGGCTGCCCTGCTCGGCGAACCACTCCCGGTGGAGCTGATGAACACCGTGAACGCCGGACGGGAAGGCGTGACCGACGCGCTGACGGACGAGTCCGACGTCGCCGGCTGGCTGGCAGCTGTCGCCCCTCGCCTCGACACCGAGGCCGGAGTGGTGCTCGACGGCGACTCGGCGCCGGTCGCCGACCGGCTGCGACGGCTGCGCGACGCCCTGCGCGCGCTCGCCGCCGAGGCCACGGCCGACCCCCGCCCGGTGGCGGTCGAAGTGGACCGGGCGGAAGCTCTGGCCACGCTCAACGACCTGGCCCAGACCCGCGCCGAGCTCGTCTGGCCTGAGGACGGCGAGCCCGTGCGCGTGCTGCGTTCGGGTGGCACCCCGGCCGAACGCGCGGTGGCTTTCCTGGCGCACCAAGGCATCGACCTGCTCGGCGGCGACCAGCGGCAGAAGCTGCGCGCCTGCCTGGCGCCGAATTGCCTGCTGTTCTTCGTGAAAGACCATTCCCGGCGCGAGTGGTGCTCGGCCGGGTGCGGGAACCGGGCACGGGTTCAGCGGCACTACCAGCGCCATCACGCCAGGAGCTGACGGGCTACGCGCCCTGAGTGGGGTCCGGCGGGTTGACGACCGGCAGGTCCCACGCCCGGCGGAACGCGCTGATGGTGAGCCAAGCGAGCCGGGCGTTGACCGGGAAGAGCTGCCGGACCGAGGTGAGGGTGTCGAACGACGCGTCTCCCTCGCCGCGCCCGCGTTCGAGATCCGCCGGACCGAATGCCGGGCCGAAGACCTCCAGAACGGTGCCGAGGTAGTACAGGTGCCCGAGCGTTTCGAGCTGAAGCCTCTGCAGTGCAACGGTTTCAGCGCTCTTCGCGGCGGTGATGGGCGGCTGGGCCGCGGCCGTCAACAGCGAAGCGCTGTCGGCCACGGCATGGGCGTCGACGTGCCGGACCAGCTCGCTCACGGCGACGTCGTCGAAGGTGTCGCGCCCGACGACCGTGCGCAGGGCCGCCCGCTTGTCCCGCAGCTCTTCGCCGACGAGACGGTGCGCCACGTCGGCCAGCTGCCCGGCCGAGGCGAGCACCTCCCGCGTCACGCGGATCAGCTCGCGCGGCAGCCCACCGGAGAGACAGTGCGCCAGGCACACGAACGGTTCCGGCAGCCCCAGTACGCGCCGGTTCAACAGCTGCCGCGCGTCGCCGAGCCGCAGGTACTCGAGCCGGAAGATGCTGTCGAACGTGCTGTCGAACGCGTCGCGCACCGGAAGTCCGCGCCGTTCGAACGACGCGAGCGCATCCTCCGACACCGAGACCAGCAGCAGGAACCCGGGCACGTCGAAGGTCAGCACGGCCTTGATCTCGTTGACGAAATCCTGGGCCGCATCCGCCGAGACGATCTTGTCCAGCTCGTCGAGGATGACGACCACGGACGGCGTGGCCATCTGAGCCAACCCGCGCACGCAGTCGACTGTCAGTTCGAGGAAGGCGCTGAACTCGTGCACGATCTGCGGGTACGTCAGCGGCTGCCGGGTGGTCTCCCGAGAGCCGCTTACGCCGGCTTCGGCACCGACCGGCAGACCGACTTTGCCCGACCAGCCCGACGTGTGCTTCTGCTGGTAGCGGATCCGGCCGAGGTTGCCCTCCGCGACAGCCTTCAGCCCTCGTACGTCACCGGGTGCTAGGCCGGGCTGCTCGTGAACCTCCGCCGGCTCCGGTGGCGCGACGCGGCGGCTGCGCCGCGCGAGAGCTGCGACACCGGCCACGCCCAACAGCGTCACGAGCGTCCACCAGTTGGCCGTGAGCCAGGTCCGCAGGTCGGCTTGTGGGCTGCGCAACGTCAGCGACCCGAGGACCCCGACACCGACCCACGCGACCACCACCGCGGCGAACGGCCACGCCCGGCGCAGCACCGGCCACACCGCCGACCACCGGCTCGGCCGGTCCGCGGCCTCGGCGCCCTCGGACTCGCAGAACGTGATCACCGCCGCGCACATTCGCGCGTAGAGGTGCAGTACGAACTCGCGCGCGTCGTAGCGCACCGGGACGCTCTCCAGCAACGCGATGTGCACGCGGTTGGGGTCCAGGAACCGGCCCGCCTGGTAGGCCTCCAGCAGCGTCGACTTGCCCACGCCGCGCGGGCCCGCCATCCCGACCGCGCCGCCGCGGATGCCCGAGAGCAAGGACCGCAGCCGCCGGGCCGCGTCGGTGTCCAGGAAGACCTGCTCACCGGGGCGCATCTGGCCGAGTGCCCCGCGGTCGAGTTGGGGCAGCTCGGTGCTGAACGGCGGGTCGAGCACCGCGGCGAGGTGCAGCCGCACGCTCTGCTCGACCTGCGCCACGGCGGCTTTCGTCCACTCCTTGCTCGCTGTTTCGCGGGCCAGCTCCAGCTGGTCGCGGCGCCGGGTCCACGCGGGGCTGCCGAACCGGGCGGGATCTCGCGAGAGCCGTGCGGGCACGGAGCCGAGCAGGAGCGGACCGCCGAAGACCGCGATCAGCGAACACAGCACGTCGGCCACCAGCCACGCGGTCCAGTCCCCGCCCGCTCCGGTGAGCACCGGGCTGAGGATCGCGGTCGCCGCCACCGTGACGAGCAGTTCCCGCCCCAGGACCGGGCCCGGGACACGCCGGCCGGGTGGCTCGTCCTTGAGCTTCACGAACGCGATCGCCACCACCATGAACAAGACGAACGCGGTGACGAGGCCGAGGGCGACCCAGACGACCACCGCCCAGAACGGGCCCATGCTCTGGCTCGAGGAGGGCCACAACCGCAGGATCAGCACCAGGTAGGTCGTGGCGAAGCCGGTCAGGACCGGCCAGCCCGCACCGCCGAGCGCGGGTTGGCCGTTCAGCCGCCGACCCGCCCGGGCGACGGCGAGGAACACCGGCCGGAGCAAGGCGAATCCCGCGACCACCACGGCCGCGGCCACCCAGAAGTGGGCGGTCGGGCTCAGCGGGGTCTGAAGCAGCTGCCAGACGACCACCGGCACCAGGACACCGAGCCACAGGGCGAAACCCAGCAGCGCGTGCGCGACCTTGTCGCGCGGGTCGGGTTGCCCGGCCGCGTGCTGGGGCGGGGCGTTGTGCGCTTCGAGGGCCTGGCGGGCTTGGCGCAGCGCGGAGATCTGCTCGTTGGTCTTGCTGAGCAGCGTGTCCGAGTCCGCGGTGACCCGCTGCAAGACCTCGGTCCGCACGCCTTCGTCCCGCACCCGGTGAGCCACGGCCACGTCCGGGGATTCGGCGAGAACGCCGAGCACGGCTCCGGCCGTGGGCTTGATCAACTCGCGCAGCTCTTCGACGAGCTCGTCGCGGACCGGTTCGGCATTCTTCGCGGGTTCCGGCAGGGTATGGGCGAGAGACTGTGGCGGCGCGGTCACAGCGCGGGATCCTATCGGGGCGAAGCCCCTCACACTGGCGATTCCGGAAGTTTCGGCCTCCAGGTGCGCCGGGAACAATCGCCGCCGCACGGCGCGTGCGCGGTCCGCCGCGATCCCGGCGGCACTTCACAGGAGTCAGGACGGAGCCGGGATCATGGGATCGACACGTTTCGCGACCGGGTGCCGGCGACGGCCGCCGCCGTGGCGGGGCTGGGGACGCTGCCCGCTGCGCTCGCGTCGGCCGACGTCGCGAGCACGGTGGTGTTCCAGACCAGCACCGGAGGGTACGACTGATTCCGCATTCCCGCGGTGGTGAAGGCACACAACCGAGACCTGCTCGCGTTCGCTGAGGGATGGCACACGGGGGGCCGATTGCGTCGACATCGGTGATGTGGCCGTGGAGCTCAAGCGGTCGAAGGTCAACGGCAAGACCGGGAGCGCGTCGACCATCGCGGTGCAGGGATTCGGCGACACCAAGGACAACACGGTGCCCATCGTGCGGCCGACTCGGGCGGATCGTGCTGCTGACCGACATGCAGTGCGTGAAGTCGGGCCCGTGCGCGCGGCAGCCGCGCGTGAGCTACAGCGACGACAACGGCGCGACCCGGACGGCGCCGAAATCGCGCACCGCGCGGCTCGGCTTGACCACCGAGCCGTGCTGGCTCGCCACCGGCCCCGGCCCCGGCATCGTGCTGCGCACGGCGCGCACGCCGGCCGGCTGGTGGTCGGCATGAGCTCCCAGGCGAACGCGTCGAGCGGAGGCGTCGGCGCCCTCGTCTCCAGCGACGACCAGGCACCTGGTGAACCCACAGGAGATCAGCGTCACCGACCTCGCCGACGGGCGCGTCTACGCGGCCGCGCGCAACGGCCACCACACGACGAAAGCCGACGCGTGCGCCATCCACAACCGCGCCTTCGTGATCAGCTCGGACGGCGGGGCGATCTTGACCCAGAGGTTCGCCGTGGAGCCCGATCTCACGATCCCGCGCGGGCAGGGTTCGGTGCCGGAGATGAGCGCGACCACAGCCGGCGGCGCGTACGCCCGGCTGCTGGTCGCCGGACCGTCCACTTGCGACCGGTGCAAGAAGCTGCGCGTGCGCTCGTCGTTCGACGAGGGCGGCATGTGGAGCAGCGACGCGAACAGCCTGCTCGTGTTGGGCCAGGACGCTTCCTGCCCGGGCCTGGTCTCGGTCAGCCCGAAGTCGGTCGGACCGCTCTACGAGGCCGCGGTGCCGAGCTCCAGGCCGACGCCGGCGTCCGGTGGCCCACGGTCAGCGAGGCGCAGCTCGGCGCCCGGCGTACGGCACCGCCGACGGCGAATCGACTCGGCCCGGCTGACCACGGCGGGCACCGCGTACCTGTCCTACCACCGGCCAATGGCCAGAACCGCATGACCACCACGCCGCGGTTGAACCGAGGGGCCTCCGGCTCGACCAGGCCGAAGGACCCTCGCCGGTCACCGCGTGAACGTGTCCGCCCCGGGCACGGCATCAAGCAGCTGCCGGGTGTACGGATCGGCCGGCGAGGAGAGAACCTCCCTGACCGGCCCGTGCTCGACGACGCGGCCCGCCTGCATCACGAGCACGTCGTGGGCCAGGGACCGGACCACGGCGAGGTCGTGGGAGATGAACAGGTAGCTGAGCCCGAGCTCCTCCTGCAGGGTCCGCAGCAGCCCGAGGATCTGGTCCTGCACCAGCACGTCCAGTGCCGACACCGGTTCGTCGCACACGACCAGCCGGGGACGCACCGCCAGCGCCCGGGCGATGGCGACGCGCTGGCGCTGGCCGCCGGACAGCTCGTTGGGATAACGCTGGGCCAGCGCGGCGGGCAGTGCCACCTGGTCGAGCAGCTCCGCCACCTGCCTGCGTCGCGAGGCGCGGTCGCCGACGCCGAAGGTCCGCAGCGGTTCGGTGATGAGGCGCTCGACCGTCCACATCGGATCGAGCGAGGCGTACGGGTCCTGGAACACCGGCTGCATCGCGCGCCGGGCGGCCCGCAACCGGGCGCCGCGCAGGCCGATGACCTCGGCGCCGTCGAGGCGGATCGTGCCGGACGTCGCGGGCACCAGGCCGAGCACCATGTGCGCGGTCGTGGTCTTGCCCGAACCGGACTCGCCGACGATCGCGGTGGTCCGCCCGTGCCCGACGGTGAACGACACGTCGTCCACGGCTTGCAGCGCACCTCCGCCGCCCCGGACGCGGTACTCCTTCGACACGTGCGACACCTCGAGCACCACGTCGGCGGCCGATGCGGCCTCGTGCATCGGACCGGTCAACGACGGGGCCGCCGCCACCAGCCGCTGTGTGTAGCCCTCCCGCGGCTCGGTCAGCACCTGGCGCGCCGGCCCAGTCTCGACGATGTCCCCCTCGGACATCACCACGACCCGGTCGGCCCGGTCCGCCGCCAGCCCCAGATCGTGCGTGACCAGCAGCAACGCCGTGCCCAGCTCCTGCGTGAGCTTCTCCAGGTGGTCGAGGATCTGCCGCTGCACGGTCACGTCGAGCGCGGAGGTCGGCTCGTCGGCGATGAGCAGGTCGGGCCGGCAGGCCAGGCCGATCGCGATCAGCACGCGCTGGCGCATCCCGCCCGAGAACTCGTGCGGGTACTGCCGTGCCCGCCGCGCCGGTTCGGGGATCCCGGCCTCGCCGAGCAGCTCGACCGCCCGGGTCCAGGCCTCCCGGCGTGCGCACATCCGGTGCGCCACCAGGGTTTCGGCGACCTGCCGGCCGACGCGCGCCACAGGGTTGAGGTTGGACATCGGGTCCTGCGGCACCAAGCCGACCTCGCGTCCACGCAGGCGCCGCAGCCGCTTCTCCCCGGCGTGCGTGAGGTCCTCGCCTCGCCACCGGATCGCGCCGCCGGTGACGCGCCCCGCGCCGGGCAGCAGGCCGATGACCGCGTGGGCGGTGGTGGACTTGCCGGAGCCGGACTGGCCGACGACCGCGACGCGTTCGCCGGGCGCCACCTGCAGGCTCACTCCCTGCACGGCCCGAGTGCGGCCGAAGGACACCTCGAGCTCGCTGACTTCCAGGAGCGGTTCGGTCATCGTGGTCCCCTTCACCGCGTGCTCTTCGGGTCCAGCGCGTCGCGCAGGGCGTCGCCGAACAGGTTGAACCCCAGGCAGATCAACGCGAGCGCGATCCCGGGGAAGATGCCCGGCCAGGGCGTGCGGAACAGGTACTGCTGCGCGTCCGACAGCATGATCCCGAGGCTCGGCGCGGGTGGCTGGATGCCGAGGCCGAGAAACGACAGCACCGCCTCGCCGATCACCGCGATCGGCATGATCACCGTGGCCTGCACGATGATCGCCGAAGCGGCGTTGGGCAGCACGTGCTGCCCGAGGATGCGCCACGGCCCGGCGTGCATCGTGTTCGCGGCGAGCACGAAGTCGGTTTCCTTGAGCCGCAACGTGTCCGCGCGCACCACGCGCGTCATCGTCGGGATCTGGGCGATACCGAGCGCGATCGCCGCGTTGGTGAGGCCGCCGCCGTTGATGGCGGCCAGTCCGACCGCGAGGATCAGGAACGGGAACGCCAGCATGAGGTCCGCGAGCCGGGAGATGAGCGCGTCGAGCCAGCGCCAGTACCCCGACAGCAGCCCGAGCGGCACGCCCACGACCACGGCGAACAGCACCGACAGCGCCCCGACCTCCAGTGACGCGCGGGTGCCGTAGAAGACGCGGGAGAGGATGTCGCGGCCGAGGTCGTCGGTGCCGAGGGCGAACCCGACCGTGCCCGGTTGCTGGAACGGCGTCTCGAAGTGCACCTCGGTCGGCGCGTACGGCGCCAGCAGTGGTGCGAACACCCCGGCGATCACGACGATCAGCAGCAGCACGCCGCCGATCACGCCCAGCGGGTTGTGCAGGAGCCGGCGCGCCACGCGGCCGTGGGCACGGGCCAGTGGCGCGGGGGTCTGTGCGGCGATCGTCATCGGGTCCTCCCGGAGACTCGCAGGCGTGGGTCGATGACCGTGTAGAGGAAGTCGACGAGCAGGTTGATCACGATGTATGCCGCCGTGATCACGAGGACCACGGCCTGGATCACCGGGTAGTCGCGGGTGAACACCGAGTCCAGCGTCAGCTTGCCGATGCCCGGCAGGCTGAAGATGCGCTCGGTGACCACGGCACCCGCGATGAGCCCGCCGAGCTGGAGCCCGACGATGGTGGTGACCACGATGAGGCTGTTGCGCAGGCCGTAGCGGAAAATGACGGCCGCGCGCCCGAGTCCCTTCGCCCGCGCGGTGCGCACGAAGTCGGCGGTGAGCGTCTCGACCATCGACGACCGGGTCTGCCGCTGCACGACGGCGGCGTGGGTGAGGCCGAGGATCACCGCCGGCAGCGTGAGGTAGTAGATCCCGCGCAACGGCTGGTCGAACGGCGACACGTAACCGGACGCGGGGAACCACCGCAGCTGCACGGACAGGTAGAGCACGGCGAGGATGCCGAGCCAGAACGTCGGCACCGACAGCGCGAACAGCGAGAAGCCGTTCGCGCCCCACTCGGGCCAGCGGCCGCGGAACACCGCCGCGACGACCCCGGCGAGCACGCCGATGAGGACCGCGACCAGCATCGCGAACACGGCGAGCTGCACCGTCACCGGCAGGGTCGCGCCGATCATCTCGCGCACCGGGGTGCCGGTGCGCACGGACTTGCCGAAGTCGCCGGTTAGCGCGTGGCCGACGAACTTGAAGTACTGCACCGGCAACGGGTCGTCGAGCCCGAGCTGCGCGCGTACGGCCGCGATGGCGGCGGGATCGGCTTCCTCGCCGGCCATCGCCGTCGCGGGGTCACCGGGCAGCGCGCGCACGTCGATGAACACCACGATCGACGCGAGCACCAGCGTGAGGGCGGACTGCCACAGGCGGTGGAGGAGATAACGTCCCACGGCTCAGCCCTCCTGACTGCCGACGAACGCGGCCTTGCCGAGCCGGACCACCCCGTCCGCGTACACCTGGATGCCGGTGACGCGGGTGGAATGTACGGTGAGGTTGCGGACCCGGTAGGTGTAGACGATCGGGTTCTGCTGCTGGATCAGCCGCACAGCCTGCCCGTAGAGCGAGGCGCGCTGCTTCGTGTCGATGCTGCGCGCGGCACTCGACAGCAAGTTGTCCAATGTGGGCGAGTTGAAGCCACCGTAGTTGCCGCCCGAGCCGGTGGAGAGGAAGCGTGCGGTGTTGGCGTCGGGGTCGATGCGGCCGGACCAGCCGAGCATCAGCGCTTCGAACGTGCCGCGCTTCTGCACGTCCAGCAGGGTGGAGTACTCGACCGGCACGATCTGCACGGCGAAGCCGCCCTCGGCGACGCTGGCCTGCAGGGCCTGGGCGTACCGCAGCTGGTCCTGGGTGTTGGTCACCTGCAACGAGATCGGGAACGGCACGGGCACCCCGGCCTCTTTCAGCAGCTGCCGTGACTTGGCCGGGTCGAACGGTGGGCAGGCGTCGCTGGCCGGGCTCGAATACGGCGTTTTCGGAGCGATGGGGGAGCAGGCCGGGTCGAACCAGTTGTTGAACACGGTGTCGACGAGCGTCTGCCGGTCCAGGGCCAGGGAGAACGCGAGACGGATGCGGGGATCGTCCGCGACGGGATTGTCGATGTGCTTGGTGGGTTTGCCGACGCCGTCGACGTTCCCGGTGTTGAAGGTGACGCTCTGGTAGCCCAGCGACGGGGACTGGAGCACCTTGAGATCGGGGTCCTTGGCCAGCGCGTCGACGTCCTGGGGCGAGATCGTGTCGGCCACTTGGATGTCGCCGGACCGCAGGTTCGCGGCGCGGATGTTGGCGTCGGTCATGATCCGGTAGGTGATGGTGTCCAGGTGGACGTCTTTGGCGTCGTAGTACCGTGGGTCGCGCTCGACGTCGATCTCGGTCTGCGGCACGCGTTTCACGAACTTGAACGGACCGACACACACGGGGTGGTCGCCGAAGTCGTCGCCCTCTTTCGCGAGCGCGGCGGGCGACATGATCATGCCCGCGCGGTCGGCCAGTGCCGCGGTGATCGGGGCGAAAGGCTTCTTGTAGTGCAGCACGACGTGGCTCTTGTCGGGCGCGTCGATGCGGCTGATCGGGCCCATTTCGCTTTTGCGCTGGGAGGTTTTGAGCTCGAAGTGCCGGCGCAGGCTGGTCGCGACCGCCGGCGCGTCGAACGGGGTGCCATCGGCGAAGACGATGCCGGTGCGCACCGGGATCGTGACAGTGAGGCCGTCGGGGGAGACCATCGGCAACGCGGTGGCCAGTTGCGGCACGACGGTGCTGGCATCGTCGATGTCGTAGAGCTTTTCGCAGATCGTGGTCATCACGTAGCGCGTGTAGAGCGAGCTGGACGTGGTGGGGTCGAGCTTGTCGGGCTCGTTGGACAGGCCCATCACGAGGTCGCCGCCGTGCTGGACCGATCGGTTGCCGACCGGGGTGCCGAAGTCGTCGTGGTGCTCGCCGCGGGCGCTCGCGTGTTGCACGGGTACGCACGCCGTGAGTGTCAGCACCGCCAGCCCGGCCAGGAGGGGGAGCAGGGACCGAGGAGACATGGCGAACAACGTACGTCGGTTTTTCCCCGACTCCATTTCTGGATGGTTAATGCGTGTTAAATCGTTATTCGCCAAAAATGAGCATGCCGAAAAGCGGGCCCGGGAATCGGGTCCGCTTTTCGGCGGGAAGTGCGGTGATTATCGCCCGGCGGCGTATCCCTGCATTCCTCGGGGGTTGGCCGCGGCCGAGAGAACGCCGGTCTCCGGGTCGCGGGCGACGGCGCACAACCTCCCTTCGGACCAAGGTTCTCCGACGGTCACGACGTGGCCTCGGTGCTCCAGTTCGGCTATGACGTCGTCGCCTATCCGCGATTCCACGGTGACGCTGCCGGCCACCATCGCACGCGGGTAGAACGAGCCGGGGAAACTGTCGGTGTGCCAGTTGGGGGCGTCGATCGCGCCCTGCAGGTCGAGGCCGCTGCGCACTTTTTCGCGCAGTGCGACGGCGAGGAAGAAATGCGCGCTCCACTGGTCCTGCTGGTCGCCGCCGGGCGTGCCGAAGGCCATCACGGGCACTCCGTCGCGCGAGGCCAGCGATGGCGTGAGCGTGGTGCGCGGGCGCTTGCCCGGGGCCAGCGAGTTGGGCAGGCCGGGGTCGAGCCACGCCATCTGCAGGCGGGTGCCGAGCGGGAACCCGAGCTGCGGGATGACCGGGTTGGACTGCAGCCAGCCGCCGCTCGGCGTCGCGGCGATCATGTTGCCCCACCGGTCGACCACGTCGAGGTGGCAGGTGTCGCCGCGCGTCGCGCCGTCCTTGGCGACGGTCGGCTCACCCGCGCCGGCGGCCGTGGCCACGGCGCCGCCGCTCGCCACGTACCGGGCGTGCTTGCTCAGGCGCGGTTCCCGGCCGTCGGGGCTGCCGGGGCGCAGCTCGTGCGAAGCGCGTTCGCCGATCAGCTTGCGGCGGGTTTCGTTGTAGGCGGGGGAAAGCAGCGTGGTGATGTCGACGTCGGCGCTGTCGCCGTACCAGGCTTCACGGTCGGCCATCGCGAGCTTCGTGCCCTCGATGAGGGTGTGGTAGTAGTCCGGCGTGGCGTAGTCCAGGCCGTCCGCGTCCGGCAGGAGCGCGAGCTGCTGCAGCAGCGTCGGGCCCTGGCTCCACAGGCCCGCTTTCGCGATGGTCCAGCCGTTCCAGGTGAACGTGACCGGGTCCTCGTAGGTCGCGCGGAAGGCGGCGAGGTCGTCGCCGGTCAGGGTGCCGGCGTGGCGTTCGCCGGAGGTGTCCATGGTGGGCTTCGCGGCGAACTCGGCGATGGCTTCGGCGATGAAGCCTTCGCGCCAGACCTTGCGGGCGGCCTCGATCTGCGTCTCGCGACTCGCGCCGGCGGCTTCGGCCTCGGCGATGAGACGGCGCCAGGTGTTCGCGAGGGCGGGATTCTTGAAGAGCGCGCCGGGCCTCGGTGAGCGGCCACCCGGCAGGTAGAGCTCGGCGGAGGTGGTCCACTCGGATTCGAACAGCTCGCGCACGGTCTCCACGGTGGTGCCGACGCGGTCCACGGTGGGGTGGCCGTTCTCGGCGTAGGAGATCGCGTACTTGAGGACCTCGCGCAGCGGCTTGGTGCCGTGGTCGTGCAGGAGCAGCAGCCACGCGTCCACCGCGCCGGGCACCGCGGCGGCCAGCGGGCCGGTGCCGGGCACGAGGTCGAGGCCGAGCGAGGTGTAGTGCTCGATCGTGGCGCCGGCGGGCGCGCCCCCCTGTCCACACAGGACCTTCGGCGTGCCGTCCGCCGGGGCGACGATCATCGGCACCTCGCCGCCGGGGCCGTTGAGGTGTGGTTCGACGACGTGGAGCACGAACGCGGCCGCGACGGCGGCGTCGTAGGCGTTGCCGTCGTCTTCGAGCACGGCCATCGCGGCGGCCGAGGCGAGCCAGTGGGTGGACGACACCATTCCGAAGGTGCCCTGCAACGTGGGACGGGTCTGGAACATCCCTGCATCGTCGCGCGTAGGTCGGCGTACGTCAAAGACATGTATGACACCGTTCCGATAGCCTGGTGCTATGGAACGTCGCCAGCTCGAGTACTTCGTCGCGATCGTCGAGCACGGCGGCTTCACCCACGCCGCGCGGGCGCTGCGGGTCGCTCAGCCGTCGCTGTCGCGCGCGATCGCCAAGCTGGAGCACGAACTGGGCGTGGCGCTGTTCCACCGCGTCGGCCGCAACGCCGTGCTCTCCAGCGCGGGCGAGTTCATGGCCGACCGCGCCCGCCTGGTGCTGCGCGACCTCGATGCGCTGCGCGCCGCCGCCCGGGCCGTCGGCGACGGTCTCGCCGGGCGCGTCGACGTGGCGGCCACGTCGTCCTCCGCGCTGGAGCCGGTGATCAGCATCATCGCCGACCTGCGCGAACGTCACCCGGGCGTGCTGGTGAGCACCTCCTCGGCGCTGTCGGCGGCGGAAGCCGTGGCGATGGTCCTGCAGGGCCGCTGCGAGGCCGGCGTCTGCGGCAGCGCGGAACGCCCGGCGGGCCCGGGGTTGGTGGCCCACCACCTGCGTGACGAGGAGTTCCTGCTTGTCGCGCCGCCGGGCTCGGGCGTCACGGACCCGGTCGAGTGGTCCGACCTGCGGGGGATGCGCTTCGTCGTCACCAAACCGGCCACGGCCGTGCGCGCGCTGTTCGACCGCATCGCCGCGACCGTCCCGGACGTCGCCATCGCCGCCGAGGTGGGCGACCGCAGCGTCGTCCTCCCGATGGTCCTGCGCGGCATCGGCGCCGGCCTGATGCCCGACGGCTGGACCGACCTGGCTCGCCGCGCCGGCGCGGAGGTCGTGCGGTTCTCCCCGGCTGAGCGGCTGCCGCAGTGGCTGGTGCACCGGTCTGGGCCCATCACGGCGGCTACGCAGGCGTTCCTGGACACGACTCTGGCGGCGCGGTAGCCGCTCTCGGTTCAGGCTTGTGGTGGATGTGGCCGAGCGGGTCGCAGTCCTACGGTCGATTGTGTAGTGGGCCGAATACTCGTGGTGACAGGAGTGGAGTGTGGTCCAGCCAGGCGAGTTCTCCGCCCTGGTCGCCTTCGGGTCAAGAAGGGCGAGCTGGCGGCGCTCGAGACCCTCGACCAAGCCGAACACCTGAACCACGTGCAGCCCCTGCTCCAGTTCGAAGAGTCGGAGGCGTCACCGGCGAACCACTCGACAGAGTCGAGGCGGCCGTCCGCAAGCTTCGCAGCCTCGGCCGTCTGGCGATGATCGATGCTTCAGAAGTGGCCGGCGACGCCGGGTTCGGCGGCGGGCCGGCCGGCGCGCCCGGGGAACTGGCCGATCGGCTCGCGTATCCCCGCGACCTGCTCGAAGACCAGGAACCGATTCCCTTCATCCCGGTCATCCGCGCCCGCGCGGACGAACGCCAAGTCACCGTGCTCGGAAGACTGTGTGACGAGCTCGGCGCGGGAGGTGCAATCCGAGTCGGCGGGGAGGTGCCGAGCCGTGACGCGATGGAGCGCCTTCTCGAGGTGCTGTCCGTCGACGCGGGTGACCTCGACTTGATCGTCGATCTCGGCTACGTCCCGGAGTTGCCGTCCGGGCTGGCGGATCGGGTCGGCGGCATCCTGCGCGCAGCCGGTGGTTCCGGCAACTTCCGCTCCACGAGCGTGGTGCGCGGCTCGATTCCCGATTCTCTTGCGCAGACCGCGGTCTGGGCGGCTCCCCGAATCGAAGAACAGGTGTGGCGTGCTCTCCTCGGTGCCGGCGCCGAGGGCCTGCGTTTCGGCGACTACGGCGTGGTCCACCCCGGCGCGGGCAAGGGGTTTCTCAGCAAGCATGTCGCCATGAAGTACACCTGCCTGGACCATTGGCTGTACTCGCGGGAGCGCATCCCGGACGAAACCGGCGAAGCTCAACCGGAGAGTCGCACCGCGCGCACGTTCCGAGCCGTATGTCGGAACGTGGTCGAGTCCGAGAGCTTCGCCGGTCCGGAATTTTCCTGGGGCGACCGGGAAATCCGGGAAACAGCCGAAGGCCGGGGCGACGGCCCCGGTACGAAGACCAAGGCCATCGCCGTCGCCACTTCGCACCATCCTGCCCGCCTCGCTGCTCAGGCCGCGGCGTAGGCGTCAGCTGAACCTGGCCGAAGCCACCATCCCGTCGAAAGCCGCGTCCTGGGCCGGAGTGCCGGCGTGTTCGAAGATGAGGAGTTTGCTGGTGGGCAGCCACCACATGCGGACCTGGTTGTTCTGCGCCGGGTCCTTGCACGTTTCCTGGAAGCGCGCGTACTCGGCCTTCTTCGGGCCGACCGAGGCGAAGCCGTGTTCCAGGACCGCGCCGCCGGTGGCTTCGGAGGCGGCGCCGGGATCGGCGGAGGGGCCGACGCACGTGGGGACGTCCGTGCCGGGGTACCGGCCGAACGCGCGCGTCGGGCTGGGGAGGTTGATCATGCCCTCGGCGGCGGCCTGGCGCAGGTCGAGGATCTTGCCTGCGCATGCGAAGGTGGCCGACTGCAGGCAGGCCTCATGGCCGGGGTCGCGCGACTCGACGGCGTACTGCGTGCCGGTGGGGAGGGTGACTGTCATGGTCGCGACGGTCGCCGTGACGCCGTCGGCGGAGGGGGAGGACGGTTGCGGGGAAGGGGCGGGGGAGCTGGTGCCCGGAGCGCCGCCGAGCCGGCCGACCTCACCCGCCGCGCTGGGCTGTGTTCGGCCGGTGGTGGTCTGCGTGCAGGCCGTCAGCATCACCGCCGCCGCGAGCGTGACGGCTGCCGCAAACCAGGACCTTCTTCGCACCGCTGTCCCTCCCTCAGGCCCCGGTGTCTCCGACGTCGGGCAACGCGGCCGGGTTCCGCGCCGGGACGATGCCGGCAGACACGCGAGCTCCACGGCGAGCTGCTCGACGTCCACAGTGGTCAGTGGGGGACCGGCCGGCGGGGGCGGCGGTCACTGCCGGTTGCCCGGACTCGAGCGCGCGGTCTCGGCGGGATCGCGGTAGGCGACCACGGCGTCCGCGCCCAGCAGGGGTGGTCAGCGCCGAGCCGAAGTTGCCGCTCGCGCCGGTCACGAGGATTACGGCTTGCGCGCGATGCCGCCGACGATGAGGCGCTGGGCCACGTTCATCCGGGACAGGCGGGGACCGGCCGGCCACCAAGCCGCCAGCGGCACGATCTCGGGCTCGGCGCCCGGGCCCTGCGGCACGAGCTCGAGACCGTGGAACAGCTCCCGGATCTCCGCGCGTGTGCGCATGGTCGCGCCGCCGAGCGCGCCGCTGCGGACGGTCTCGATGAGCTGCTCCATGGCGTGCGCGTCGTCGGAGCCGTCGTGCGGGTCGAGGATGTGCGAGATCACCACGAACGAACCCGGCGGCAGGCGGTCGATGAACTCCTGCGTGACCTCCGCCGGGCGGTTGCGGTCGCCCTTCCAGTGGTGCAATGTCGCGACGAACAGCAGGGCGATCGGCCTGGTCCAGTCCAGGTGCCCGCGCACGACCTCGTCGTCGAGGATGCTGGTGGGCCGGTAGATGTCGCCCTCGACGTAGCGGGTCCGCTCGTTCTCTTCGAGCAGCGCGCGGCCGTGCGCGGTGACCACCGGGTCGAAGTCGGTGTACACGACCTTCGCTTCGGGGTTGACGCGCTGCACGACCTGGTGCACGTTCTCGGCCGTCGGCAGGCCCGACCCGCAGTCGAGGTACTGGTCGATCCCGGCGTTGCGCGCGAGGAAGGTGCACGCGCGGATGAGGAACGCCCGGTTCTCGACGGCGAGGTCGCGCACCTCCGGCATCTTCTCCGCGAGCTCGCGGGCGACCTCGCGGTCCACTTCGTAGTGCGTGTTGCCGCCCAGCAGGTAGTCGTAGACGCGCGCGACGCTCGCCCGGTTCGGGTCGACGCCAGGCGGGCTGTCGAGTGCCGATCGGTCCGCGTGCTGCGACATCCGGGTTCCTCCTCGGCTTGTGTGACGGGTGCGGCACCGAGGGTAGGGGTTCGCTGGTCGCCGCGTAAAACCGGGCGGAGCGGTTCACGCGGCGCGCGAGCGGGACCTGCGCGACGGGTACGTCAAGCAGCCGAAGCCGGCCGGACGCCGGGCGGGGTCACGGCTGGCCGAGCGTGATGGCCGTGACCCCGGCGGCGGCGATGACGAGGCCGGTGACCTGAGGGCGGCTCCAGTGTTCGTGCAGCAGGCCGCGCGCGAGGACGATCGTGATGGCGGGGTAGAGCGACGTGATGACCGCGACCACGGCCAGCTGGCCCGCTCCGGTGGCGGCGACGAACAGCAGGTTGGCAGCGCCACCGAGGATCCCGGCGGCGGTGGCGGGCCACCAGGCGCGCGACCACGACGTCGGCCGCAACCAGATGGCGGCGATCACCAGCAGGAGCACGCCGACGGCCTGGCCGGCGACCAGCGGCCAGCTGCCCGCCGCCGTGCCCGCGCGGTCGAGGCCGATGAACAGGACCCCGAACCCCGCACCGGCGATCACGCCCTCGACCAGGCCGGACCGCTTGCGTTCGGCGTCGTCGCCCTGGTGCTGTGAGACCAGCGCGATGGCCGGCAGCACCAGCCCGATCCCCACCCACGACAGCCACGCCAGCCGGTCGCCGGTCGCGAACCCGACGAGCGCGGGCAGCGCCGCCGCGAGCACGGCGGAGACGGGCGCGACCACGCTCATCCGCGCTGTGGAGAGTCCCCGGTAGAGCGCGAACGTGCCGACGGCCGTGCCGAGCCCGCTGACCGCACCCCACGCGAGCTCGTCGACGTGCGGGGCGCGCGGGCCCATCACCAGCACGGCGACCAGCGCCGCCAGCAGGCTCCACGGCTGCGCCAGGACTGTGACGGCGTTCGGGTCGCTGCGCCGCCCGCCCACGCCGGCGACGAAGTCGGAAGCGCCGTAGCTGAGCGCGGACAACAACCCCAGAAGGACACCCACGGGTCCATTCTGCCGATTTCCCGCCGGGCCGGGGACCGCGGCGTCATCGAGGGAGGTGGCAGGCCCCGGAGGAACGACTCTCAGCCCGGCGGGCCTCGCGCACCGGCGGGCTGGCACGATCTCGCCACTCGCGAGCGGCTGCGCCCGCACGGCGTCTCGCCGGTGTTCCGGCGCGGTGTTGCGGCGCGGTGTCAGTGCGGGAGCTGCTGCTCCGCGCTGCACCACCAGCTCGTGCGCCCACCGACTTTGCCGCTGGCCATGGGTGCATGGTCGCGCGGGCACAGCGCGCCGGGTTTGCGGTAGGGGATCACCGTGAGGGTGTGGACGCCGCCGTGGTCGAGGGCGGCGGTGACGGAGCCGCGGGTGGCGCGCAGGAGGCGGTCGACGGCCGGGCGGTCGAGCTCGTCGACGCGGTGGGCGGGGTGCACGCGGGCGCGCCAGAGGATCTCGTCCGCGAGGAGGTTGCCGATGCCGGCCAGCGCGTGCTGGTCGAGCAGGCGCGCCTTGACCGGGGCGGTGCCCTTGGTCACGGCGGTGCGGAACTCGGCCGGCGTGACCGAGGCGGCGTCCGGGCCGAGCAGCTCGATGTGCGGGTCGAGGGTGATGCGGCCGAGGCGGCGCGGGTCGACGAGCATCATCAGCCCGCCGTCGTCGAAGGTGAGCGCGAAGCGCGACCAGCGGTAGTCGCCCTGCACGCGGCGGCCTTCCCAGTAGTCGCCGCCGTCGATCTCGGTACCGTCGGCGTCGGCGATCACGACCTTGCCGGACATCCCGAGGTGCACGCCGAGCGCGGGACCGTCGTCGGCGGTGTCGCACCACAGCGACTTACCCCGCCGGTGCGCCGCCACGAGCCGGCGCCCGACGAGCGCCTCGCGGATCTCCCCGGGCGCGTGGGGCCGGCACACGTAGGAATCGGTGTCGTCGACGTCGACGATCAACCGGCCGAGCGCGGCCCGGTCGATCACCGATCGGGCCGACTCGACCTCGGGCAGTTCGGGCACGGGCGACTCCGCGGCTCGGGGTGGACACGACGGCGACCATTGTCACCGACGCGACGCGATCCGGGCCGGTGACCCGCGAGCCCGCGAATCACCGGCCGTGCGTCACTGGCAGGCTTCGCAGTCCGGGTCGTCGATGCGGCACGAGGCGCCGTCGGTGAGCTCGAAGTCGAAGTCGTCGAGCACGGGCACGGGCAGGGCCTCGGCCGTCTCGGACGCGGTGGAAGCAGTCATGTCTCTCCCTCGGGTCGGAACAGGTGTCTCCCTCCTGTAGCGCCGAAGATCGTCCGGCATTCCGTGACCCGGATCACGGCGGGCGTCAGAACTGGTAGATCGACTTCACCTGCTGGTAGCTCGCGAGCCCATCCGGTCCGAGCTCCCGCCCGATACCGCTCTGCTTCACGCCGCCGAAGGGAGCGGCGAGGTCCGGGACGTAGCCGTTGATGCCGATGGTTCCGGTGCGCACACGGGCGGCGAGCGCGAGGCCGCGGTCCACGTCGGCGGTCCAGACGCTGCCGGCGAGGCCGTAGTCGGAATCGTTGGCGAGGGCCACGGCCTCGTCGTCCGTGTCGTACGGCGTCCCCGTGAGAACGGGGCCGAAGATGTCCTCGCGGGCGACGGCCCAGCTGGTGTCCACGTCGGCGAGGACGGTTGGCTGCAGGAACCAGCCGTCGTCCAGCCCGCGCGGCCGCGCGCCGCCCGCGACAAGGCGGGCGCCGTCTTCGAGGCCGCGGGCGATCGCGTCCTCGACCGTCTGCCGGTGGTGCTGCGACACCAGCGGGCCGATCTGCGTGGCGGGGTCGAGCGCATCGCCCACGGTGAGCGAGCCGGCGAACGCGGCCAGGGTGTCCACCACTTCGGTGTAGCGGGTGCGGCGCGAGCACGCGGGTGGAGAGGAAGCATGTCTGCCCGTTGTTGATGAGCATCGCGCCGAACAGTGTCACCCGCGCCAGGTCGAGGTCTGCGTCGTCGAGCACGACGGCCGCGGATCGCCCGCCCAGTTCGAGGATCACCGGGCGGATCAGCGCGCCGCAGATCTCGGAGATGCGGCGCCCGATCGCGGTGGACCCGGTGAACGCCACCAGGTCCACGCCGCGGTGCCCCACGACGTACGCGCTGGCGTCGGCTTCGGCGGGAACGACGTTGAGGACGCCCGGCGGCAGCCCGGCCTCGATCGCGGCTTCCGCGACGGCCCGGGTGTCGAGCACCGTCTGCGGCGACGGCTTGAGGATCACCGTGCACCCTGCGGCCAGCGCGGGCGCGTACTTCTGCGCCGCCAGGGCCTGCGGGAAGTTCCACAGCGCGATCGCGGCGACCACCCCGGCCGGCTCGCGCCGGATGTGTGTGGTGCCGCCGAACATCCCCGGGTTGAGTGCCATGCAGGCAGCGTGCGGGCCGCCGCGGGCGAAAACACCCGGTCAGTTCGGCCAGTGGACCGGTTCTCGAGCAGCCGGCTCAGGGTGCGGGCCCGCCCAGTGGACCGATGCGTGGAGCCGTGTCGATCACCCCGGTTGGCTCGGCGCTGGAAGGTCAACCCGACGGCAGCCGCACCCTCCTGCACGAGGTGGCCGGCACCACCGACAAATCGGCCAACACCCAGGGCAGCTCCCCGCTCGGATCGGCGCGAACGGCGAGCTCACCAAGACCGGTGAGTTCGGCGGTCTCCCGCAGACCGTGAACGGCGACCACGCGTCGAGCGACTTCAGCGCCCTCGACAGCCCCGCGGGCATCGACGTCGGCTGACCCCACGCCCGGGATGCGCACCGAAACCGGCCATTCCGGGCAGGCGACCACGGCGGCCCGTGAATCCGGCGGCCCGCTGGGGTCGCCGGCTCGGGTGTTCCTCGCACCGCGCGGCACCTGCAGCTAGCCCGCGACAAGGGTGCGCTCAGCACCCTGCCGCTCGCACTCGCGTCGCACATCGGCGCCCACGTCTACGCGGGCGACCTGGTCACCGCGGCGCACCTGCGCGACGAGCTTGCCGAGGTGTCGCGGGCGACGGGGATCCCCGCGGCGACGTACGGGACGCTGCTGCTGGCGGCGTGGCGCGGCCGTGAGGGCGACGCACGCGACGTGATCACCCGCACCGAAGCCGAGGCAGTGCGGCGCGGCGAGGGGTTCGGGTTGCTGATCGTCGGCTCGGCGCGGGCGGTGCTGTGCAACAGCCTCGGCCACTACGCGGAAGCGCTGGCGTCGAGCGAAGACGCGCGGCAGCGGCCGCCGGTGATGGGCGTGGAGCCGTGGCTGGCGCTGGTGGAGCTGATCGAAGCCGCCACCCGGCTCGGCGAAACCGCCGCGGCCCAGGACGCGTTCGCCAAGCTCGTGGAGACCACGCGCGCCAGCGGCACCGACTGGGCGCTGGGCATCGAAGCTCGCTCACGCGCGTTGCTGGCCACCGGCGAAGACGCCGAGAGCGCTTACCGCGAGGCCGTGGAACGCCTCTCACGCACCCGCATCCGGGGCGAGCACGCGCGGGCACGGCTGCTGTTCGGGGAATGGCTGCGCCGCCGTCGCCGTCGGGCGGACGCCCGCGAACAGCTGCGCACCGCCCACGACATGTTCACCGAGATGGGCATGGCGGCGTTCGCCGAACGAGCGGGCCGCGACCGGCGGCACCGCGCGCAAGCGTTCCGTCGAGACCGGCACGGAGCTGACTGCGCAGGAGGCCCAGATCGTGCGGATGGTGCGCGAGGGACTGTCCAATGCGGAGATCGGCGCGCGGTTGTTCCTGAGCCCGCGCACAGTGGAATGGCACCTGGGGCGGATCTACGACAAGCTCAACGTCACGTCCCGGCGCGGGCTTCAAAGCTGAGCGGGCTCCTCCAGCGCCGCGAAGCCCGACACGTCCACGCAGGCGATCCCGCGTTTCTCCACGATGACCATCAGGATCGCGTCGCAGTGCGCGCAGCGGGCCACCACGCCGGGCGCGTCGCGGTAGACCCGCAGCTGTGCCAGGGGTTCGGTGGCGCCGCAGCACGCGCAGGTTCCGTTGGCCGTGGTCATCTCGCCGCCGAACACCGCGTTGAGGGTGCCGGCGATGGCGTTGCCGTCGAAGGTCGTCATGATGTCCCCGTTCCGCCGAAGCGTTCGGTCCGGATCCGCTCGGGCCGGTGGCCGAGGTCGACGAGCGTGTTCGCCACGGTCTCGACGAACGCGGTCGGCCCGCACACGTAGCCCAGGGGCTCCCCGGCGGGCGGCAGGCCGGTCCGCGTGAGGAAGTCCCGGTCGATCCGCCCGCGCTCGCCCGGCCGGGTGCCCGAGTTCTTGCGAGTGAGTGTGACGCGGATGTCGATCCCGCCGCTTCCCCCGAGCCGGGTGAACTCGTCGGCGTAGATCAGCGTCTCCCGCGACTGCGCCGAATACAGCAGCCGCATCGGCACCGTGCTGCCCGCCGCGGCGTGGTGAAGCAGCATCGAGCGGAACTGCACCACGCCGGAGCCGCCCGCGACGAGCAGCACCGGACTGTCGCACGTGGACTCCCACACGAAGTGCCCGCCGACCGGGCCGCGCAGCTCCACCTCGTCACCGATCCGCAGCTCGTCGTCGAGGTAGGGCGAGACCTCGCCGTCGTCGAGCCGCTCGACCGTGAGCACCACATGGGGATCCCCGGGCGCGGAGGCGACCGAGTAGCTGCGCTCGGCCTGGTAGCCGTCCTCGGCGGTCAGGCGCAGATCGACGTGCTGGCCCGCGCGGTGGCCCGGCCAGTCCGGCACGGCGAAGGCGATGCTGCGGGTGTTCGAGGTCTCCGCGACGAGGCCGGTCACCGTGGCCGGTTGCCAGATCAGTTTCCGGCGTAACGCTGTTCCCGCCATGGGTCTCCGTAGTTGTGGTAGCCGTAGCGCTCCCAGAAGCCGGGCTCGTCCTGCTCGCGCAGGTCGAGGCCCCGCACCCACTTGGCGCTCTTCCAGAAGTAGAGGTGCGGCACTAGCAACCGCACCGGGCCGCCGTGTTGGGGCTCGAGCGGGGCGCCGTCGAACTCGTAGACCAGCCACGCCTTGCCGCCGGTGAGGTCGGCCAGCGGCAGGTTCGTGGTATAGCCGCCTTCGCTGAAGGCGACCGCGTAACCGGCCTTGGTTTCCACGTTGTCGAGCAGCGTGTCGAGCGAGACGCCGGTCCACGTCGTGCCGAGCTTCGACCACTTGGTGACGCAATGGATGTCGACGGTGATCGACTCGGCGGGCAGCGCGCGCATCGTGTCCCAGGTCCAGGTTCCGCGGTTCTTCGCAGCGCCGCGGACGGTGAACGTCCAGTCGCCGGCGACGACTTTCGGCGTCGGCCCGGCGGAGAGCACCGGGAACCCCGGCGTCACGTACTGCCCCGGCGGCACCCGCGCCGGGTCGACCTCGGCGCGGCGCTTGCTGTGGAAGTTGCGGGCGAAGGCCATCAGGCGCACCTCCCGTGCCCGGCTGCTCCGAGTTCCATGCAACGCAGCGTTTCTCCCCGGCCTCGCCCTTCGCGTCGGGGAACCCCCGCGTCCGCCCACCGGGCCGGCCCAACCGGGGTCCCACACCCGGGCGCCCACCGATGCGACCACCCGTCGCCCCGGTGCACCGTGGCGGGCAACGGGAGCAGTCGGGGAGGAGTGAAGGGGTGACCGGCACGATCGGCTCGCGGGCCGGCCTGCGGGTGGTGGTCACGGGGATGCTCGAGGTCCGCGCCGCGCAGGACGGGCGCCTCGACCTGGCCGTCGTCCTGGACGGCTCGGGGGACTGCGTCGCGCTCGAGTTCCCCTCGGATCTCACCGCGCTGACCCGGGCCACCATCCTGCGCCCGGTGACCGCGTCCGGGTGGCTGCGCCAGGCCGGGAAGCACCGGGTCCTGCACGTGGAGTGGCTGCGTCCGGTGCGGGTGCGCTGACGGCTACCGCAGGCGCGAAAATCCTGTCTTCCCCCCGGTTGCGCAGGAGCATCGCGCTTTCGCGCGAATCGGAGAAAACCGGTTGACGCTCGTGGCCCCGCGCCGGTGCCGGACCTCCGGGTGTCCGCAAAGGACTGTCGGAGAGACCGGGCCGGAGATCGTTGCGTTCCAGGAACTGCCACAGAACGCGCCGGGCGCTGGGGTCGGGGCGGCCGCGGAGAAGTTCGACCAGCGCGGTCTCCGCGGCCATCGCGATGAGGAGCCGGGCGGCGGCAACCGGCTGCTGCCAGCCCATCGCCCGCAGGTCGGGCGCGGCGAGGCGGGCCAAGGCGTCGTTGCGGGAGGCGACCTGGCGGCGACCGCCTCGTCGTTGCGGGCCTCCGGCAACAGTGCACGCGCTGCCGCCGGCTGTGTTCGTCGGCAACTCGGTGGGTGGGTACGCCGCGGTGCCGCTCGCGCTCGACGCCCCCGCACGTCGCCGGGCTGGTGCTCGCGAACGGTGCCGGGATCAATCGCCACAAACCCGAGGACGCGCGCGTTCTGCCGTCTGCTCGGCGTGCTCGCGCTCGACCGGGCCCTGATGCCCCGGATGGTGCCCGCATACCTGAAGCCCCGCAACGACGTCGACAGCGGCCTGACGCGCACCAGCGCGGCGCGGCCCACCCGCGCGCCGGTGCGGATCTCGACGCTGCGTTCCGGCGCAGCTTCCCCGGTCCCACGTACGGCCTGCGCGGCGAGGCGACCCGGATCACGGTGCGGGTCCAGCTCGTCTGAGGGCGCGACTTCGTTCTGCACGTCCGGGCCGGCCGGGAGACCCATGCCGCGCTGCCCCGGTCCGGGCCTGGTGACGCTCCACACCGGACACGTGCCCTTCGCGTCCGGTCCGTCCGGTTTCCTGGCCGGGGTCGAGCCGTTCTTCGCCTCGTGCCGGTCGGCCCAAACCGCGTGAAACCCGCCTCTCACCTGGGCAACCCTGTGTGAACCGGCAGACCTCGCCGATCCGGGAGACACTCGTACGCGGCCGCTGAACGGTGGGCGGCCGGAAGGTGGATCCATGGTGGAGGGGAAGGCCGGCGACGTCCAGGTCGTCGAGCCCGCGGTGATCAACCGGGCGGTCGGCGCGGCCGCGATCGGCAACATCACCGAGTGGTACGACTTCGGCGTCTACGGGTACCTGGCGACGACGATCCAGAAGGTGTTCTTCACGGACCTGCCGGCTTCGGCCGGGCAGATCGCGACGTTCGGGGTGTTCGCCGTCTCGTTCCTGATCCGCCCGTTCGGCGGGCTGATCTTCGGGCCGCTGGGTGACCGGATCGGGCGGAAAAAGGTCCTGTCGCTCACGGTAATCCTCATGGCGCTGGGCACGTTCGCGCTCGGCGTGATCCCGAGCTACGGCGCCATCGGCCTCGCCGCGCCCCTGCTCGTGCTGCTCGCCCGGCTGGTGCAGGGCATCTCGACCGGCGGCGAGTACGGCAACGCCATGACCTTCATCGCCGAGTACGCGCCGGACCGCCGGCGCGGGTTCTTCGGCAGCTGGCTCGAGTTCGGCACGCTGACCGGCTACGCGTTCGGCGCCACGATCGCCACCGTGCTTAGCGCGGTCCTGTCCGACCAGGCGTTGCTGACGTGGGGCTGGCGCATCCCGTTCCTGCTCGCGCTCCCGCTGGGCGCCGTCGGGCTCTACCTGCGCCAGCGGCTGGCGGAGTCGCCCGCGTTCGCGCAGCTGCAGGAGACGGAGCAGCAGAACGAGCGCGTCCGGTCGCTGGGCGGAGAGCTGCGCGCGGTGTTCACGAAGTACTGGCCCGCGATGCTTCTGTGCGCCGGGCTCGTGCTGACGTGGAACGTCGCCAACTACATGCTCACCAGCTACATGCCGACCTACCTGACGGAAACGCTGCCCGAGCAGCACACCGGCGTCGGCAAGACGGTGTCGGAGACCCTGCAGATCGTGGTGCTCGTGCTGCTGATGGTGGTGATCACGTTCGTCGGCCGAATGTCGGACAAGGTGGGCCGGCGGCCGGTGATCCTGGCCGGCTGCCTCGGGCTCGTGGTGCTGTCGCTGCCCGCTGTGCTGCTGGTTCGCGCCGGCGGCACCACCTCGACGTTCTTCGGTCTCCTGGTGATGGGGCTCGTGCTGGTGCTGTTCTCGGCGATCCTCCCGTCGACGTTGCCGGCGCTGTTCCCCACGAACGTCCGCGCCGGCGGGCTGTCGATCGCCTTCAACCTTTCGGTGTCCCTCTTCGGCGGGACGACGGCGACGGTGATGAGCGCGTTGGTCTCGGGCACGGGAGACCTCAACTGGCCCGCGTACTACCTGATGATCGCCGGGGTGATCGGCGGTATCTGCGTGTTCTTCATGCGGGAGACGGCGCGCAGGCCGCTGCCAGGGTCGGTCGCGCGCGAGAGTTGACCGGCGCAAGCCGTCACCCGTCCGGGCAGACCCGGCCAGGGAGGCGGCCCGGCAGACCATCGTGGTCGCATGGACAACTCCTTTGATGGCCGCCTGCTCATCGGGGCGATCGGTTCGGCCGCAGTCGCCACGCTGCCGACGTACCTCCGCGCGGTGCGGACGGTCCGGCCCGGCCCGATCTCCGGGCTCGTGACCCACACCGCCGCGACCTTCCCGCCCGCGCACACCGCCGGCGTGTTCGCCGACCGCGTGGTGACCGGCGCGGACGCGGCGACGTGGCCGGCCGGGTGCTGTGGTCGGTTTACCGGCCGCGGCGACCCGCCGCGAGGACGTGAGCCGCACCGCGTGCGGGAATCAATCGCGGCGCGCGTACGCTTCCATGGGCGTGAAGAAGATTGGTTTCCTCTCGTTCGGCCACTGGTCGGACACCGCGCACTCCGAGACCCGGTCGGCGAAGGACTTCCTGCACCAGTCGATCGACCTGGCGGTGGCGGCCGAGGAGCTCGGCGTGGACGGCGCCTACTTCCGCGTGCACCACTTCGCGCGGCAGGCCGGCAGCCCGTTTCCCCTGCTCGCGGCCATCGGCGCCCGCACCTCGAAGATCGAGATCGGCACCGGCGTGATCGACATGCGCTACGAGAACCCGCTCTACATGGCGGAGGACGCCGGCGCGGCCGACCTCATCTCCAGCGGCCGGCTTCAGCTCGGCATCAGCCGGGGATCCCCCGAGCAGGTGATCGACGGCTGGCGCTACTTCGGTTTCGCCCCCGCCGACGGCGAGACCGACGCGGACATGGCCCGCCAGCACGCCGAGGTCTTCCTGAAGGTCATCGAGGGCGAAGGCTTCGCGCAGCCGAACCCGCGGCCGATGTTCGCCAACCCGCCCGGCCTGCTGCGCGTCGAACCGCACTCGCCCGGCCTGCGCGAGCGCATCTGGTGGGGCTCCGGCTCCAACGCGACCGGCGTGTGGGCCGCGAAGCTCGGCATGAACCTGCAGAGCTCCACGCTCAAGGACGACGAGACGGGCGAACCCCTGCACGTCCAGCAGCGCAAGCAGATCGAGGCCTACCGCGAGGCGTGGAAGGAGGCCGGCCACGAGCGCGAACCGCGCGTGTCGGTCAGTCGCAGCATCTTCGCGCTCACCAACGACCTCGACCGCGCCTACTTCGGCCGCGACCGCAACTCGCGCGACCAGGTCGGCATGATCGACGAGAACACCCGGGCGATCTTCGGCCGTTCCTACGCCGCGGAACCCGACGAGCTCGTGCGCCAGCTCAAGGAGGACGAGGCCGTCGAGGCCGCGGACACCCTGCTGCTGACCATCCCGAACCAGCTCGGGGTGGAGTACAACGCCCACGTGCTGGAGAGCATCCTGACGCACGTGGCACCGGAACTCGGCTGGCGCTGAGTTGTCCGCGCCGGCCACCGGGTTTCCCGGTGGCCGGCGCGCTTCCGCCGCCGTTCGCCCGTTCGCGCTGTCTTGGAAGGTGAACCGAATCTGGGGGATTGCGCTCGCTGCCGGCCGGGGACGCGGAAAGCCGGGGCCGGGGTTCGCCCCCTTGGAGATCACCGACCGGCCGACGACGCGACCCCCTGACGCGGCCACGACGGCGTCGAGGCGGGGTTGACGAGGACCGAGCCGGCGACCGCCTGCTACCAGGCGGATTTCGGCTGTCACAGGCTCGTTTCCGAGTCCTCCGTGGACTGTCCCGCGGAAGCGGCCCCGGTCACACCGCCGCCCGCCGCACCGGTCGAGGTGCCGGGCACCTGCGAGGGCTTCCTGCGGAAGATGCTCGCGGCGCTCCCGGACCGCCCGACCGTGGACCGGGTGAACGACGCGTCAACTGCTGCGTGCCGCGCGTGCAGCCCGCCTGTGGGCGTGGACGGCCTGTTCGGTTGCCGCGACGGCAAGGACGTGCGCGTACGGCGGCCGTCCTGGGCCGAGGCGCAGCCGGGTGAGCTGACGAGCGCGGCGAAGTCCCGGCACGGCACGACCCCGCCGCACCGAACCTCAGGCCTCGTGCACCACGCGCCCGCCGACGATGGTCATCGTGACAGCGAGGTCCTTGATCGCGCCCGGCTCGGCGGTCAGGGGGTCGGCGTCGAGGACGACGAGGTCGGCTAGTTTGCCGGGGTCGAGGGTGCCGAGGGTGTGCTCGGCGAACTGCGTCTGCGCGCTGCCGAGCGTGTAGAGGTGCAGGGCCTCGCGGGCGGTGATGGCCTGTTCGGGGCCGAGGACGTCGCCCTTGAGGGTCTCGCGCGTGACCATCCAGCCCAGCGACCACAGGGGACTGGGCGGGACCACCGGGGCGTCGGTTCCTCCGCCGGCGAGCAGACCCGCGTCGAGGATGTCGCGGATCGGCACGGCGCGGGAGCCGCGTTCGGCGCCCCACCACTTGACCTGGTTGGCGCCGAGCAGCACGGGATGGTCCTGCACGCTCGCGAGCAGGCCCATCTTCCGCATGTGCGCGAGGTTCGGGCCGCTGGGCAGGAACAGGTGCATCAGGACCCAGCGCAGGTGCGCGAGCGACGTGTCGCGGTGCACGGTGGCGAGGACGTCGACGATGAAGTCCATCGCCGCGTCGCCGACGACGTGGGTCTGCACCTGGAACCCGTGCCGCGCGGCGCGGCGGTACATCTCGGTCAGCTCGTCCTTGCCGCCGGGCGGCAGGAGCTGCACGCCGTGGTAGCCCGGGCTGGTCTGCTCACCGGGCACGAGCTGGTACGGGTCGCGCAGGAAGCCGCCCTCGACGCCGCCGTCGGAGAGGTACTTCAGGCCGTCGAATCGGAGCATGTCGTCGCCGGTGCGCGGCTTGAACGCCGCCACGGCCGCGTCGACGTCCGCGAGCGACGCGATGCGCCACAGCAGGTGCGCTCGCGTGGTCATCTCGCCGTCGTGCCACAGGCGCGTGTAGATCTCGATCTGCGACGGGTCCAGTCCCGGCTCGGTGACGCCGGTGATGCCCAGCGCATTGTGCTCGGCCATCTGGTCGCGCAGCTGCCGCCGCTGCTGGTCGGCCGACGGCGGGGCCGGCAGCACCGGCGTCACGAGCGAGCGCGCGCGTTCGAGCAGTACTCCGGTGGGCTCGCCGTTCGCGTCGCGGACGATGACGCCGCCCGTCGGGTCCGGCGTGTCGCGCGTGATGCCCGCCAGCTCCAGCGCGCGGCTGTTGGCCGTGGCGACATGGCCTCCGCGCGGGATGAACACCGGGTTCTCGGGCGACACCGGGTCGAGCTCGGCTCGTGCGGGCAGCCGGCCCTCGGCGAGGAGGCTTTCGTGCCAGCCCGACCGCGCCTGCACCCAGGCGCCGGACGCGCTCGCGGCGACCCGAGCGCCGATGGCCGCCACGACATCGGCGATGCTGCGCGCTTCGAGCAGTGAGACGTTGGGCCGGTCGAGCGCCGAGGTGAACTGGTGCAGGTGGCTGTCGATGAATCCCGGCACGACCGCGCGGCCCTTGAGGTCCACGGTGCGGGTGTGCCGTCCGCGCAGGCGCAGGATCCGGTCCGACGTCCCGGCCGCTTCGACGCGTCCGCCGCGGATCGCGATCGCCTGCGCGGTGCGCCCGTGCAGCGCCGCGGTGACTACGTGTCCGTTGTGGAGGATCAGGTCGGCCCCGGCGTCCGGGTGGGCGGCGGCGTTCGCCGGTGTCCCGAGCATCATCGGTGTCACGGCCAGCCCGGCCGCCGCGGCGAACAAGGTCCGCCTCGAGACCGTGGAGCTTTCCCGGCCTTCGGAACCGCACAACTGGCACATACGCCGACCTTTCGGACGAAGACCTGTGGTACATCGCGTGCTTGTGGCGGCGGTGACCGTATCAACACATCGGGTCGAGTAATAGATCTTCCCTATCGAAGATCCTTTTGCTACGGCGGCGCGGGCCCGTCCGTATCCGTCGGCGCAGGACAGAAGCCGCGGATGGCCGTCACCGCCGCGCTGGCGTTCGCCTGGCTCGGGATGGTGCCCCGCCCGCGGGGCGCCGCCGAAGTTCCGCGCGCCCGGGGTCACGGTGCTGTTCGGCCCGGCGTCGGGCAGCTGGTGTTCGCGGCGGCCGGCCCGGTGTTGCGCACCTCGTCTGCGTCGGACTCGAGGTCGCCAAGGGTCGAGGGTTCGTCGTGGTCGGTCCAGCTCGTGCGCGCCGCGCAGAGCTCCGGCAAGCAGGGCGCAGAACGCCTCCACCAGCGCGTCGAGTCCGAACGGCCGGTCGGCACGCAACCAGTCGGCCGTCAGGCGTTCGGCGCCGTCGGCGAACGAACGCAGCGTCGCGGCCACGGCGGGCGGTCCGGGTCGAGGCAGAGAAGCCTGGCGAGCACCCGCAGGTTCCGGCCGCGGAGGTCGGCGAACGCCTCGTCGCGGTCCGCCGGCCGAGACCAGGTTCAACGCCCGGTCGGGGTGCGCGGAGACGAAGGAGACGAACCCGCGAAAGCGGGCCCGGATCCGGTCGGACACTGCCGTCGGCTGCTCGGCTTCCTCCGCTTCGCGCAGCTGCTCGTAGACCTCGGCCACGGCGGCGACGTACGCGCCCTGCTTGCCCTGGAAGTGGTGCGACACCAGCCGTGCGCGACGCCGGCGGTGCGGGCGATGTCGCCCACGGTCACCTCGGCGTACGGCCGCCGCGAGAACTCCGCCAACGCGGCTTCGAGCAGCTTCTGCCGGTCTGCTCGGCGGCGGCCTGGCGCGCGGTGCGCGGCGTCTCGGAGGTCACGGACCGGCACCGTACTGCCGGCGTCCGGCGGCGGCATTCGCGGTCATCGCGGGCCTGATGAAAAACGCGATTCCTTTTCGGAAAAGAATCGCGGCGAATGGCGTGGGTCAGGTTTCTGCGGCCGCGAGACCGCTCACGCACAAGCCGGCGGTGGCGAATCCGCTCACGACGTGACCGAGAATCCTGCGAAGGCGAACCATGGTCATTTTCCTCCCTGTCGATCCCGGTCGGCCCACCGGCCCCTCGTGATCGACGCTAACAGGAAACGCGGGCCACGCCCGCCCGAAAACGATCTTGCACGCTTTCGTGTCCTCGCCGTCTTTTTCGCTCACGCTCCGTCGCGGGCGAGTGCTTTCCCGGACGGGTTTCGCCGGAGGAGACCCCACGGTTTGAACACCGTCATCAAATAGGCGAACAGCAGCAGGCTCGGCGCCACGAACACCGGGTACAGCAGATCCGCCGGGCGCGCGGCGGTTTCGCCGGCCACCAGCGCCCGGCCGTAGTCGGCGGCCGCGTCGATCCCCGGCCGCAGCGCGACCAGGATGAGCACCGCCATCAGGACGTTCACCGCGAGTTTCGCGGCCACCCACCAGTACCGGACCAGGCCGTACTTGCTGCCCAGGCCGAGCACGAAGCCGGTGGCGAGCGTGAGCACGCTCGCGGTGAACATCGGCCACACGGCGAAGAACTGCAGCGCCTGCAACCAGGTCGCGGTCACGGCCGGGTCGTCGGTCAGCAGGGCCGTGCACGCGAGGATCCCCAGCGCGAGGTCGAGACCGAACCACGCCGCCCCGGACACGAGGTGCCCGACGAGGTACCACTTTTGGGTGCGTGCGCCGAGCCGCCACCCGTGTCCGGTCGCCATGCCGCCGCCTCCGTCGATGGCCCGAGCTGTGCGTCCATCGTCGGGGGAAGGCGGGCGGGCGTCGTCCGTCGAGCTGCGGTACTTCGACGTACTACTGCGTGCGTACGGGGGTGATGGTCACCGGCCCGGGAGGCGGACCGTGATCTCCTGCAGCAGCCAGCCGTTGCCGTCCGGCTCGGGGAAGGCGGCGAACGAGCCGTAGCTCTGGTGCTCGGGCGCGTGGCCGGGCACACGCCCGGTGGTGCCGGCGTGGTGGAACACGCCGCCGGCGTCGTGGAAGACCTCGCTCACGTCGGCGTCGAGCCCGATCAGCCTCGACGGTCCGGCCTCGCGGCGCGGCCCCGAAGGAACTGACCGCGGTGCGCTCACGCGGCCGGCGCCTCGATGTCGTCGTACACGCGGACCGCGCTCAGCAACCCGTCGAGGCCGCGGTCGAACACGCACACCCCGGCCTGCGGCGGCATGTCGTGCGAGCCCCAGCCGACACAGTTGTACTCGAGGACACAGCGCACGCCGTCGTCGGTGACCACGCAGGGTTCCAGGTGGACACCGCCGGCGGCGAACGTCGCCGTGAAGAACTCGCGCAGCTCGTCGGGACCGGTGTGCTGCGTGTGCGTGCCGACGGGCTCGCGAAGGTAGCCGGTGGGTGAGAAGGTGCCCACGATCGCGTCGGCGTCGCCGGCCGCCAGCGCCGCGAGGTAGTGCCCGACGACGTCGCCGAGCGGGGTGTCGGCGGACGCGAGGATCGGCGGCCGCAGGTGCCGGTGCCCGTCGACCGGCCACTGGCTGCAGTAGGTCCGGAAGACGACGGACCGCTCGTTGGCCGACTCGGCGACCACGGCCACCGGCCAGGCCACCTCCTGCCCGTCGCCGCCGAGCCACGCCAGCAGCTCGACCACAGCCCGCCCGCCGGCGCGCGTGGTCGCGATCCTCTCGGCGCGAGCGTGCTGCTCACCCAGCCAGACCTGGTTGACGTGGACGAACTGCCGGAGCTCCTTGCGGCCGCGGATCTCCCCCGCCCGGGGGTCGAACACCACGACCTCGCCGGGCCAGGCCGTCTCGAGGGTGCGCGCGTCGCCGTCGTTCAGCGCCCCGAAGAACTGCCCGACGGGATCCTCGTGCCCCTGGACGCGAGTCTGCTTGCGCGCCAGCTCGGCGGCGTTGACGAAGTCCGGGAACCACGGCATCTCGACCCACGCTCCTTCTTCCGAGCGGACACCCGGACCCCACCCTGCCGTGTCGGACGCCGCGGCGACAGTCCCGAAGGGCTGACTTCACCCGGTGTATAACGCCCTGCACGGCGCGGCAAGGGCCCGCACCCTCGGTCAGAGGCCGGTCAACCGCGTCAGACCGGCGAACCCGTCTTCCGTGCCGGGCCAGTGGGCCCGGACGGCGTCGATCCCGGCGCGGCGCACGACACTGCGCAACACGAGGGTGACGACGATGGCGTCGTCCGCGTAGCCGAGCACCGGGATGAAGTCCGGGATCAGGTCGATCGGCAGCGCGAGGTAGACCAGCAGCAGGCCCAGCCGCACCCGCACGCCGCGGGGGAGGTCCCGGTCGGCGGCCAGGCGGCGGATCAGCCGCAGGACGTCGGGAAGCAGGCGGAGTGCCTCGCGCAGCAGGTCGCCGCGAGGGCGGGCCGCGACGAGCACGGCCACGAGAGCGAGCCACAGCAGCAGCAGCCCGCCGGCGAGCCCAAGCACCAGGTCCCACCAGAACGAGCCGGTCACCGGCTCGGGCCGGGGTCGTCGGAGCCGCGGTCAACCATCACGGCCCGATGTTACGGAAGCCGGTCAGGGCCGCAGCTGCCGGTTCTTGATCCCGTACTGCGCCATCTTCCGGTAGATCGTCGCGCGGCCCATGCCGAGCTCGGCGGCCGCCCGGACGACGGTGGCGCCCGGCTGGGCGAGGCAGCGGACGATCTCGTCGCGTTCCATCGCCTGCAGGCGGCTGAGTCGGTGGCCCGTGGTGGTGAACACCTCCGGTGGCAGGTGGTGTGTGTCGACGGTGTCGGCGCGGGCGGCGGCCTCGGCGACGACGCGCCGGAGCTGCTTGGCGTTCTCGGGCCAGTCGTGGGTCGCCAGGGCGCGGGCGGCGGCCGGGGTGAAGGAGACGGCGCGACCGCGCGCGCGGTGGGCGAAGTGGCGGGCCAGCGGGAGGATGTCGTCGGGCCGCAGGCGCAGGGGCGGGAGCTCGACGACGGTGTCCACGAAGGACGCCAGTGGCTTCGGGATGGCCGCGGAATCCGTTGCGGTCAGGACGAAACCGCTCGTGTGGCCGGTGAAGCGCGCGGCCAGCTCGCCGGCGGCCCAGGCGGGCAGGGCGTCGACGCCGGAGACGATCACGCACGTGTCGGCCTTGCCGACCTCCGGGGCCCACATCGCGAGCCACGCGTCCACGTCGTCGGGCGCGGGCGGTCGCGCGTTGAGCACCCGCTCGCGCGGGTGCAGCTCGCGCCGGGCCAGGGCGGCCAGCGCCGTCTTGCCGACGCCCGGCTCACCGACCACGACGGCAGCGCGGCCGCGGCCCATCGTGTCCATCGCCTCCAGCAGCGCGTGCTGCCACGCGGCGGAGAGCTCCGGCGGGTCGATGCGGTCGGCGTACACGCGGAAGACCTCGCCACGCGGTGCGGGGCGCGGGCGGCGGCCCGAGGCGCGCGCGAGCATCAGCGAGGTGGTGTGCCCGGCGGCCGTCTGCGCCAGCGCGAGCAGCAGACCCGACGACTGCTCGGACCACGTCGTGAGGTTCACGCTGCCCGCCAGCGCGCCCGTGATCGGGTCGAGCACGGGCACCGCGGCGCAGGTGTAGCCGCGCAGGCTGGTGCAGTAGTGCTCACCCGCTCGGACGAGCGACGGGGCGCGGTCGGCGAGAGCGAGGGCGAGGCCGTTGGTGCCGGCGTTGCTCTCCGCGTAGGAGAACCCGGGCGCGAGGTGCACCCGATCCAGCGACCGGGTGATGCCCGGGTCCCCGCACAGGCGGCTGAGCACCAGGCCTTCGCTGTCGGTGAGCATCAGGCTGATGGGTTCGTTGGCCAGCGTCGCGTGCAACCCCCGCAGGACCTCGTTGCCGCATTCGAACAGCAGGGAGCCCGTGTCGACCGTGGCCGTGAACACGGGTTTCACCTCGTCGTCGGGCACCCCATAGCGCGCGCTGCGCTGCCACGACGCCCGCAGCCTCGGCGTGGTGTCGCCGCGGGGCTCAAGCCCGTCACCGCGTGTCATGCCACCTCCCGGAAGACGCCACACCGCGTCTGGCTCGGCCAGGCTAGAAGCCACAGCGTAACCGCAGCAGCACCCCTGATGTCTCAAATCGAGACAGCATGGGCCACCTCCAGCCACGATGATCGCCCTAAGTTCCGGTCTTGACGTGCCGATGTGGTCACGAATGCGGAGGAAAGCCCATGTACAGCAAGGACGGCGAGAAGTACTTCATCCTCGACGCGCACATCGCGCTCTGGGACGCCCGGCCGGAGAACCAGCGCAACATCCACGGCAAACAGTTCATCGACTGCTTCTACGACTACCACCGCAACCTCAGCCCCGAGTCCGAGGTGTGGCCGTACGAGGACTACCTCTACTACGGTGGCGAGAAGCTGATGAAGGACTTGTTCACGGACGGCTACGTCGACCACGCCATCTTCCAGCCCGCGGCCCTGCCTGCCTTCTACAACAACAACTTCGGGCAGGCCGACGAGGCGTTCGCGCTGACGCAGAAGCACCCGGACAAGCTCACCTACAACCACTGCTGGGACCCGCGCTTCGGCGAGGACGGTCTCAAGCAGCTGCGTGAGGACGCCAAGCGCTTCAACCTCAAGGGGGCCAAGCTCTACACGGCCGAGTGGTTCGGTGACTCGCGCGGCTGGAAGCTCGACGACAAGTGGAGCTACCGCTACCTGGAGGCCGCGCAGGAGCTGGGGATCAAGAACATCCACATCCACAAGGGCCCGACCATCCGGCCGCTGGACCGCGACGCCTTCGACGTCGCCGACGTGGACAAGGTCGCCACCGACTTCACCGACCTCAACTTCGTGATCGAGCACTGCGGCCTGCCGCGGCTCGAGGACTTCTGCTGGATCGCCACGCAGGAGCCCAACGTGCACGCCGGCCTCGCCGTCGCGATGCCGTTCATCCACACGCGACCGCGCTACTTCGCGCAGATCATCGGCGAGCTGCTGTATTGGCTCGACGAGAACCGCATCCAGTTCTCCAGCGACTACGCGATCTGGACGCCGAAGTGGCTCGTCGAGAAGTTCGTGGACTTCCAGATCCCCGAGGACATGACGGAGTACGCGCCGCTCACGACGGAGATCAAGAAGAAGATCCTCGGCCTCAACGCCGCGGCCATGTACGACATCCCGGTGCCCGAGGAGCTGCAGGTGAAGAATCCGCCCGCGGACGCGAAACCCGAAGCGGCGGCGGTTGCCTGATGCCCGATCTCGAACAGCTGGCGCGCAGTGCGCTCGACTCGGTCTACGACCCGGAGCTCGACGAACCCATCACCGATCTGGGGTTCGTGCGTTCCGTGGCCGCGACCGAGGCGGAGCTCACCGTGCACCTGCGGCTGCCGACCTCGTTCTGCTCGCCCAACTTCGCGTACCTGATGGCTTCGGACGCGAAGGACGTGCTCACAGCCCTGCCGGGCGAGCGGCGTGTGGTCGTGCAGCTCGACGACCACCACGACTCCGAGCTGATCAACCGCGGTCTCGCCGCCGACGCCGGATACCTCGGCACGTTCGGCTCCGAGGCCGAGAAGGACCTCGACGAGCTGCGGCTCACCTTCCGCCGCAAGGCCCACTCGGCCGCCATGGAGCGGGCGCTCACGGGCCTGCTGCGTGCGGACAAGGACCTGAAGGAAGAGGATTTGCACGACGTGACGCTCGGCGACCTGCCCGCGGGCCGCACGACCGACGCGCTGCTGCGGCGGCGGACGGCGCTCGGGCTGAGCGTCGAACCGGGTGAACCGGTGCTCGTCGACGAGCACGGCGAGCCCTATCCGCGCGAGGAGGTGCCGCTGCGGTTGCGGTTCGCCCGGTCGATCCGGATCTCGATCGACGGCAACGCGCACTTCTGCCGCGGCCTGCTCCGCACGCGTTACCCCGGGTCGGAGACCGACCAGACGACCCGGCCGCACGACCCGTCCGTTTCGGCTGTCGCCGGTGAGGAGGCACGAGCTTCGTGAAGGCTGTTCAGGTTGTCGGGTACGGCGAGAAGCTGCGCATGACCGACGTTCCCGAACCCGAGGTGACCGGGCCGCACGACGTGCTCGTGCGCATCGGCGGGGCGGGTGTGTGCCGCACCGACCTCCACATCCTCGAGGGGCAGTGGGCGGAGAAATCCGGTGTCACCCTGCCTTACACGATCGGGCACGAGAACGCGGGCTGGGTGCAGGCCGTGGGCTCCGCGGTCACGAACGTGGCCGAGGGCGACAAGGTGATCGTGCATCCGCTGATCACGTGCGGGCTGTGCCCCGCGTGCCGGCGCGGCGACGACGTGCACTGCGAGAACAGCCAGTTCCCCGGCATCGACACCGCCGGCGGCTACGCGCAGGTGCTCAAGACGTCGGCGCGCAGCGTGGTCAAGCTCGACGACTCGCTGGAGCCCGCGGACGTCGCGGCGCTGGCCGACGCCGGCCTCACCGCGTACCACGCGGCGGCCAAGGCGTCGCGTCGCCTTCACCCGGGCGACAAGTGTGTGGTGATCGGCGCGGGCGGGCTCGGGCACATCGGCATCCAGGTGCTCAAGGCGATGACCGCGGCCGAGCTGATCGTGGTCGACCGCAATGCCGACGCCGTGAAGCTGGCCGAGTCGATCGGCGCGGACCACGGCGTGGTCGCCGACGGCGGCCACGTGGCGGCCGTGCAGGAGCTGACGGGCGGCCACGGCGCGGAGGTTGTGATCGACTTCGTCGGCGAGGGCGGCGCGACGCGCGACGGCGTGGCGATGCTGCGGCGTGCGGGCGACTACCACGTGGTGGGCTACGGCGAGAACATCAACATCCCGACGATCGACGTGATCTCCACGGAGATCAACTTCATCGGGAACCTCGTCGGCTCCTACACCGACCTGTGCGAGCTGATGGTGCTGGCCGCGCAGGACAAGGTGAAGCTGCACACCACGAAGTACTCGCTCGACAACTTCCAGCAGGCCCTCGACGACCTCGACGGCGGCCGCATCCGCGGGCGGGCGATCCTGGTCCCGTGAGCGCGGCCGTCCACAGCGGACGCGCATGCGGCGGCGCTAGGCTGCTGAGGGCACGAAGGAGGAACAGATGATCTTCATCACCGTGAAGTGGCAGATCAAGCCGGAGTACGCGGACCGGTGGCCGGAGCTCTCGCGGGAGTTCACCGAGGCCACGCGAGCCGAACCGGGTAACAAGTGGTTCGACTGGTCCCGCAGCCTCGACGACCCGAACGAGTACGTCCTCGTGGAGGCCTTCGCCGACGACGCGGCCGCGGCGCACGTCAACGCGGACCACTTCAAGAAGGCGCAGGCCGACTTCCCGCAGTACCTGCAGAAGACCCCGGACATCATCAACACCACCCTCGACCAGGACACCTGGTCGGAGCTGGGCGAGATGAAGGTCGGCTGAGGCACCCCGACACGACGGCGGCGGCGCATCCCTGGGCGGGTGCGCCGCCGTTTTCGGCTGCCGCGCCCTCTCGCTCGGTGAAGGAGTGTCCGTGCGGTCGAGCCGATCCGCCGGGACGCGTCCGGCCGCCTGACCGGTCGGCTCGTGGACAACGCGCGGCGCCTCGCCGAGCACCTGCTGCTCCCGGCAGGCCTGGCACAGCGGGTCGAGCGTGTCGGGGCTAGGCAGGACGGGTGCTCGACACTTCTCCGATCGTGGCACCGCTCGTGGTCCGATCCACAAAGGATCAAGTCGCGTGCGCGGTAGACACTGGCACACCCGGCACGGCCGGCGTCACCCACGAACGCACCCGCCCGCCAGCTTGGCCACACCGGCAACCACAACCGCGGGCACACCGCGCTCGCAGGCCAACCACCCACCAGCCGCGTTCCTGACCGCGCCGGACGTCTGGCTCGGCGTGCAGATCCAGGTCGTCGCGCGCTCCGCGCGCGGGGCCGCCAAAGGATGAAGTCGTCGAGGCGTTCACCACGATCGTCGGGCTCACCGCGGGCGGATGCGGCAGACTCGGAACGCACCTGCTGCAGCAGGGCGGGCGGGAGGAGAAGGCATGAAGGTCGTCATCGGTGCGGAGCGTCGGCCGGCGCTGGTCGACGCCGAGGAGCTGACGTCGCTGTCGGTCGAACGAGCCGAGGGAGTCACCGAAGCCGACGTCGACGCGGCGTTGCGCGGGGCCGGGGCCGGCACCGCGGCCGAAGGGCACGCGTGGCTGTCGGTGGCGTGGCTGCGGGGCGAAGGACCCGGTGCCGATCCACAGTGGACGGAAGCCTTCGGGAAGATGATCGCCTACGCTGCGGGCAAGGGCTGGACCGATCCGCAGCAGGAGTCGGTGCGGGCCCACCTGTCGTGAGAAGAACGGCGTGAAGGGGAATCGGAGGCCGGACGCGATCGTGGTCGGCAGCGGTGTCAACGGCCCGGCCGCGGCGGCTGAGCTCGCCGGCGCCGGCTGGCCGGTGACCCTCGTGGAGCGCAACGACCGGATCGGCGGCTGTCGTACTTCACGATCCCGCGGTAGGTCGACCTCGTGGACGCGCTGCCGCTGACAGAGAACGGCAAGGTGCGCAAGGCCGTTCTGCGCTCGCGGGGAGTGAGCGACGGGACATGGGATCGGGAGGCGGTGGGCTACCGGCTCCGGCGGTGAACCGCGCGCGTCTCGTACGCAGGTATGAGACGGCGGCCGAGGTTCGTCCGCGCGGTCGATCTTCGCCGGCGCCGGTTCCGGGAGTCTCGACGCATCGGTACACGAAGGAGATCCCGATGCTGAAGACGGACTTCATCCCCGAGGCACAGCGGCTTCCGGAGGGCCGGATCCCCGGGCTGCCCGCGTGGTACTTCGTGCTCGTAGGGCTGCTCGCGGCGAGCGGGGACCTCACCGTGCAGTTTCAGGACCGGTACCCGTGGGTGGCGCTGCTGCCGCTCGTCGTGGTCGCGATCCACCTGGTGCTGTGGTCCACGATGCTCGCCCGGCGACGGCGGCTGCTGCGGGCGGTGTGGCGCCGCAAGCAGGCGCTGGGCCTGGTGGCGACGCTGTTCGTGGCGCGGCTGCTCGTGCAGCTCGGCCTGACTCGGCTGACCGACAGCGTCGCGCTCCTGCACAGCTACACCCACCTGATCCTCGGCCTGGTGATGCTCGTGGTGACGACCGTGGGGGCGTGGTTCGACCAGTGGCTGGTGCTGCGCGTGGTGAACGAGGACCGCGCGTGAGCCGTCAGCGGCGGCGCTTCGCGTCCCGGAGCACGCGCTGGGCCGGGAGCCGGCCGGACGTCGCGCTGGTGCCGGCGCCCGGCCAGGTCGCCGCGCCGGTGAGGTAGAACCCGTTGACCGCCGTGCGGTGGCCGTGGCGGCCCCAGCCGCGCGGGGGACCAGGAAATTCTGCGGCAGGTGGTGGCTGCCGGCGATGCTCCCCGGCGCCGCCGAGGTTCGGGTTGGCGGCTTCAACGTCCGGGGTGTGCGCGCCGCGTACTTCGCGATCCGGGCCGACGCGCCGGAGGCGTAGCGTTCGAGCTTCGCGAGCACGCGTTCGGCCATCGGCTCGGCTGCTTCGGACCGGATCGTCGCGCGGATCGTGCCGGCCGCGTCGCCGCGGATGACCGAGGGCACAAAATGGACCTGCAGCCACGTGACGTCCTTGCCGGCGGGGCGCGCGTCGGGTCGACGGCCGTGGTCTGACCGGCGACCAGCAGCGGGTCGGCGGGCAGGCGGCCGGCCCGGGCTTCGGTGTGGGTCTTGGCGAGGTCGTCGACTCAAGGTCCGGCGTGGACCTGACCGAACTCGGCGACGTCTTCGCCGGCGGCCCACGCGAGCGGGCCGCCGAGGGCGAGGTGGGGCATCAGCGTGGCGGGGCCGCAGCGGAAGTACTCCGCCTTGCGCCGCGGGTCTTCGGGGACGTCGGCGAGCAGCTTCCCGTACAACGCTCGTGGTCCCACGTCGCCAAGACCGCGCGGCGCGCCCGCGGCCGGGTGCCGTCCGCGCTCCGGCGGCGCGCGGACGTTCCCGCACGGTATCCCGTCGACCTCGAGTCCTGTGTGGACTTCGCCGCCGTACTCGAGCACCGGCGCGGCCGGCGCGTCCGGGAGCCGCTGCGCTCCGCCTTCGACGACGGACATGCCGTTGTCCATGTCGGCGACCAGCTCCGGCAGCGGGAACATCCCCCCGCTCACGTCCGGGGCGAAGTCGAGGTGCACGCCCCAGCACGCGGCCATCGCGTGGCCTTCGCGCGTCTCGAACCGGGTTTCGCCGAGCTCGCGGGTGCCCGTCAGGAGCGTGCGGGCCAGGTCGAGCGCACCGCTCACCCCTTGCTTCCGACCAGCCGCGCGACCTCGCGGGCGGCGGCTTTCGAGGGCGGCGGCTTTCGAGGTCGGCGCCGAGCCGTGGAGCGCAGGCTCCGGCCGGCGGGGGAGACGTCGGAGTACAGCCGGTGCGGGATCCGGAACCTCAGGCCGAGCCGGGGGAGGTCGGCGCCGAAGTCGGCGTGGGCGGCGGAACCGAGGAACAGGTTCTGGTTCGTCGAGTACGGGTCCTGCTCGAACCCCGGCAGCATCACCTCCCCTCCGGGTGCTAGCGGCCGAAGACCTCCGCGTTGTGCTCCCCGACAGACGGCGCCGGGCTCGGGTCGAGGCGCGCGCCGTCGACCACGACCGGTGACTTCGGCGCCAGGTGCGGGCCGACGCCGGGCTGGTCGAGTGGCGCGAAGAGGTCCTGCTCCGCCAGCTCGGGGTCGCGGCCGACCTCGGCGAAGGTGCGGTAGCGCTGCCACAGGATGCGGTGGGCGTCGAGGACCTTGGCGGCGTCGGCGAACGGCGTGGCGGCGAACCAGCGCGCCAGCAGCGCCGAGATCAGGTCGCGGTGTTCGAAGCGGGCGGCTTCGCCGGAAAAGTCGATCGCGAGGGAGTCGCCGAGAGCGGCGAACGCGGCGGTCAGACCCGTGGCGGCCAGCAGTTTTTTCCAATGGCGTTCGGTCAGGACGACCACCACGACCGCGACGCCGTCGGCTGTGGTGAAGTCGCGGCCGTAGGTGCCGTGGATGTCGTTGCCGGACTTGGCGCGTTCGTGGTCGGTGACCTGGGCTTCGGCGAGGTAACCGAGGTTGCCCGCGGTGGCGAGGGCGACGTCCTCCAGCGCGACGCGCAACGACGCGCCCCGGCCGGTTCGAAGCCGGCGGCGCTCGGCGGCGAGCAGGCCCGTGGTGAGGTACAGACCGGCGGCGAGGTCCCACGCGGGCAGGACGTGGTTGACCGGCCCGGGCACGTCGGCCGGGCCGGTGACGAGCGGGAACCCGGTGGCCGCCTGGACGGTGTAGTCCACGGCCGCGCCACCGTCGGAGCGGCCGTCCAGCAGCACGTGGATCACGTCAGGACGCCGGGCGGACAGCGCCGAGTGCGTGAGCTCGGGATGCCGGTCGGTGTTGGTGACCACGACACACGGTCCACCGTGGACGATCAGGTCGGCCACCCGCTGTCGGTCCACTTCGGACGCCAGGTCCACCGAGATCGCGCGTTTGCCTTTGTTGAGCCCGCTCCAGTACAGGCTCGTGCCCGAGTCGGCGAGTGGCCAGCGCGTGCGGTCGGGCGCGCCGCCCAACGGTTCGACGCGGACGACGTCGGCGCCCAGCTGGGCGAGGGTCAGGCCACACAGGGGAGTGGCGACGTAGCTGGAGATCTCGACCACCCGCAGCCCGTCGAGCAGTGCCTCAGGCATCGGCACCGCCCCGGCCGGTGAAGTCCGGCTTGCGGCGTTCCCGGTGCGACGCCAGGCCCTCGCGCACTTCCGGCCCGGCGAATCCGTAGAACTCCAGCGCCAGCGAAGAGTCGAAGATCGCGCCGGCGATCTGGCGATACCACGCGTTGAGGCTCTGCTTCGTCCACCGGATCGCGTTCGGCGCGCCGAGCGCCAGCTCCCGGACAAGCTCACGCGCGGTCGGCAGCAGCTCCGCCTCTTCGTCCACACACAGCGAAACGAGGCCGATCCGCTCGGCCTCCTCACCGGTCATCGGCCGGCAGGTCATCAGGTAGTACTTGGCTTTCGCCATCCCGCACAGCAGCGGCCAGCAGATCGCCGCGTGGTCCCCGGCCGCGACGCCGAGGCGCGTGTGGCCGTCGACGATCTTCGCCGTCTTCGCGACCACCGACACGTCGGCGAGCACCCCCGCCACCAGTCCGGCGCCGACGGCCGGGCCGTGGATCGCCGAGACGATCGGTTTCGAGCAGTCGATGATGTTGTAGACGAGGTCCCGCGCCTCCCGCATGGTGCGCGAGCGAGCCTCGAAATCGGTGGTCAGCTTCTCGACGAGGTCGAACGACCCGCCGGCGGAGAACCCCTTGCCCTCGCCGCGCAGCAGCACGGCGTTCACCGCGGGGTCGCGGTCGAACTCGCGCCAGATCTCGGCCAGGTCGCCGTGCGCGGCCTCGCTCACGGCGTTGAGGTTCGGTCCCTCCAGCACCAGCTCGACCACGCCGTCCTCGTCCGGCCCGTCGACCCTCAGGTGCTCGAAACGCGCATACCGGCTCATGCGGCTCCCTCCGCTCGTGGGTGATCAAAGCTCAGTCTGCACCGCCGGCGCCCAGGAGTTCGGCCACGAGGGCAGCGGTCGCGCGCAGCACGGCCTCGCGGTGGCGCTTGAGGCGGGCGGCCGGGTCGTGGCCGGCGGGGGAGCGGATCGCCGGCGGGGCGAGGTTCCACGACTGCGCCAGCGCGAGGATGAGCATGAGGACGTCGATGCCCTGCTCCTCGTCGAGGCCGTGCCCGGTGGAGATCTCTGCGGCCTTGTCGACGTGGGCGCGCACCTCCGTGGCGGACGCTTCGGGGCGCTCCAGCGCCTTCCACTGCATGAGCCGCATCACCGTCGGCTCGGCGACGAGGTAGTCGAACAGCGCGCCGACGTAGCCGGGCAGGTCGTGCGGTGTGAAGGGGACCAGGTCGGCGAGCACGCCGAGCCGCGCGTCGAGGACGGCGTCGAACAGGGCGTTCTTCGAGCCGTAGTACGCGTAGATGGCCTGCTTGTTGGCCGCGGCCGCGGCCGCGATGCGATCGACCCGGGCCCCGGCGAGGCCGCGCTCGACGAACTCGTCATGCGCCGCCTCCAGCAGGCGGGCGCGGGTCGCGTCCGAGTCGTAGGTCATGGGGCCATCCTAATAAACCAACTGGATGGTTGACAATCTGCCCGCCGTAGGGTCGGCACCCGCTGGCTCAGGGCGGCCAGTGCGGTGGTCAGTTCCAGGCGGGCGATCCGCCGGCCGACGCACTGGTGGGGCCCGTGCCCGAAGCCCAGGTGGCCGCTGGTCCGCCGTTCGATGTCCAGACGCTCCGGCTCGGGGAAGCGCTCCGGGTCGTGGTTGGCGGCCTGGACGGCAACGATCACGTACTCGCCGGCGGCGATCGGCTGGCCGGCGATCTCGGTGTCGCCGCTGAATAGGGTCTCGGCGACGCGCTGGCACCTGCCGTGGTCGGAGTAGGGCACGCCGAGCAGCTCGGCGGTTACGGACGCGGTCAGCGGCTTGGAGAACTGCTCGTGCAGGTCGATCGGCACGGCCTCGCCGGCGAGGCCGTGCAGCAGCTCGTCAGCGGTGCGCCGCACCATCGGCCGGAACTCCTCGCTCCGGCGCACGGTGGTGATCGCCGGCGCGAACACCTGCCGGAAGCGGACGCGCTCGGGCCCGTCCCTCTTCGAGAAGTCACCTTCCTCGACGGGTGCGTCGGCTGGCATGTTGGCGAGTAGGTGGCCGGCCCTGGCCGGAGCGGTTGCAGAAGTGCCGCGGGTCGCCCAGCACCTCGCGAGCGTAGGCGTACCGGGTGCCCACCCAGGCCTCAATGCCGGTCGGGCAGGTGACCCGGGCCACTGAGGTCTGTGTGGCGCAGCTCCGCCAGCTCGGGGGCTGGCCCGAACGGACAGACGTCCTCACGCGGCACGGGCAAGGGCCGGGAGCTAATCGTCGAAGACAAAGCGACTCCTTATGCGGAAAAAGTCACTACTTCGATTCAACGCGATTCACCTGCGAGCAAGATCCGCGACAAGTCGCAGTCGGGTCTGCGTCATCAAGTGCACTCGCTGAGTACGGACGGGCTGTTTATGCGCAGACACCACCCACGTGACCGTCGGCCGGCAACATCGTCGTTGGCGCGGCGCCTGCGGAAGCATTTGGGTCAGCTGGTACACGGTGAACGTAGGCCCAGCGTGAGGTTCCTCGCGTAGCGGCACTCCGTTGCGGCGGTACTCACGACTGATCGTGGACGGCCCGCGCCCCCGCTCGGCCACGATCAGCCTGATCCCGGCTCTCGTTCCTTCTTGTGCATTTGCTGGCCCGAAAACCTACGCGGACTCCCGATTATTCTGCGAGGTTGGCTCACCGCCGCTTGTGGTGCCAGACGAAGTTCCCAAGCTCGAAGGTAGATCAGTTTCGCCGGGGGAAGCTGCGTTCATCGAGGTGTGTGAACGGCGCCATCGTAATTGGCTTTTTCGAACCACTAAGGGATGTCTCGTAACCCGGTGTGGGGTTGGTCTGCGGGGTAGTTGATCATGGTGTGGTGCAGGTGATCTCGGCGTCGCGGTCGGAGTGGATTGCCCCGTTCACGGGGTTGGAACCGGGTCAGTTTCGTAAGCTGGTGCGGATCGTGGCCACGTACTGGCGGACGAACCTGACGATGCGCCAGATCGGGCCGCTGTTCGGGGTGTCGCATTCCGCGGCGCACCGCGGGAAGCGACACGATCGGTCCACTGCTGGCGCTGGCCCCGGTCCGCAAGTGGCGGATCGACTCGGTTGCGATCGTGGATGGCACCTTGGTGCCGACGCGGGATCACCGGCTGGCGGCACCGTCGAAGAACTACCGGTACTCAGGCGTTCGTGCAGATCGCGATCGACGCTGACACCCGGCTGGTGATCGCCACCGGCGACGCACATCCCGGCAACCGCAACGACTGCACCGTCTACCGCGACTCCGGCATCGAACAGGAACTGGCAGGGCGCCCGGTGATGGCCGACGGCGGCTACCAAGGCAACCAGGCCGTGATCATGCCCTACCGCCAACCTCGCGACGGCCGCGATCTGCTGCACTGGCAGGAAGACCTCAACGCCGGCCACCGCAAAATCCGTGCCCGCGTCGAACACGCGCTGGCGCGGACGAAGTGCTGGAAAATCCTGCGCGACTACCGCCGCGCCGCCCGCACACTCAACGACACCGTGTCCGGCATCGCCCACCTGCACTCCTCACCGACTGACCCGCAACACCAACCCACCAACCACAAGATCAGTTACGAGACATCCCTAGGGACCTTCCCTGTTCATTCTGGAGCCGGATGACGGTCTGATCGAGTGGCTCAGGGTCTTCGCCTGGATCCTTTACCGGCAAGCTGCGCGGGTTAGCCAGGATGCTGTTGTACGGGTTGAGCTCACACGTGAGCTCAACCCGTACGCCGCCGGCCTTGACCGCGTGGCGAAGTTCGCGACGTCGGGTGACTTCGTGGCCCGGGCCGCGCTGGAGGAGTTGTCCCAAGGCCGACGTTCCGCGGGTGCGGGTCGGGCCGCGTGGCGCCGGTCGGCGGGCGCTACGGCACGGGTACCCGGCGGTGTCGGTCTGCGCGAACTCGGGACCGACGAGGCATCCTGAGTCTGTGGTCGCGCTGGCTGATCGGAACCGGGATCGTCGTGCTGCCGGGTGCTTTCGGGCTGGCGGTCGGTGTCGCTCTCACGGCACTGTTGCTCGGCTCGGCGGTGGTCATCGCTCGCATCATCCAGGTATCCCTGAGCCTCTTGTTCGGTAGCGACGAGGTGAACCGAGTGGACGTCGCGACGGCGAGCCTGGTCGGCTTCGGGGTCGCACGCATCGCGTGATGCCTTACCAGCGCATCGACACCTCCACCGCAGTCGGGCGGATGTTCTTCCATATCCTCGGCTCAATCGCCGAGTTCGAGCACGCCCTGATGTCCGAACGCACCGTCGACGGTCTGGCCGCCGCCCGCGCAGGCGGCCGCACCGTCGGGCAGAAGCCGAAGCTCGGATCCCGCCAGGTGCAGCCGGCCCGGCAGATGCACGACGAGCGCGGCGACGACGGCAAACGCCGCTGCACCCTCGGCGAGATCCTCGCCGAGTTCGGCGTCACCTGACCCACCATGTACCGGCACCTTGGCAAATCCCTCGACCCCGCCAGCCATACCGCCATGATCAATGTGAGTTTCAGGTGCTGTTCACCGCAGGGCCACCCCCCTCCGGCAGCTTGGGTTGAGATGGCCTGGAGGAGGTGAAGATGGCGCGGCTGACGAGGCGGACGTTCACCGCGGCGGGGGCAGCCGGCGTGGGGTTGCTGTTGTGCACGCCGACAGCCAACGCGCTCGACAGGGCTTTGAAGCGCACTGGCGCGCGCACCGTCCGCACCGCGGGCACCACGCTCGAACAGGTCGCCACGGCCCTCACTCCCGGCACCGCCACCTACAGCCGGCTCACCGGCGGCCCCGGCTGGCCGCTCGTGGTCCGCGGTGACCTCGCGGAGCCGAAACCCGGCCGCGACGATCGCCGCCGCGCGGTCAGTGCCTTCGTGCAGTTCACCGACCTGCACGTGACCGACACGGAATCCCCGGTGCGGTTCGAGTACCTGCACCCGTTCAACGCCGCGGCCTTCCGGCCGCACGAAACGCTCGGTACCGTCGCGACCAGCGCGCTCGTGCGTCGGGTCAACACGCTCAAGCGGGGACCGTTCACCGCCCGGCCGTTCGACTTCCTCGTGACCACCGGCGACAACACCGACAACCACGAGCTGATCGAGCTCGACTGGTTCCTGACCAGCCTCAACGGCGGCACCGTGAGCCCGAACTCGGGGGATCCGAAGCGGTACGAGGGCGTGCAGAACTCCGGCAGCGCCGCGTTCTGGAACCCGTCGGCCCGGCTCGACGACCCCTACACGTTGAAGGGTTTTCCCCAGCTTTCGGGCCTGCTTGACGCGGCGATCGCGCCGTTCCGCGCCCCTGGGCTGGACGTGCCGTGGTTCTGCACGTTCGGCAACCACGACGACAGCATCTCCGGCCTCCTGCCGGAGGACACCGCCGGAATCGAGAGCTTCTACACCGGCCGGGACAAGGTGACCGGCGTGTCCGACAGCACCGCGAAGAAGATCGTCACGGGGATCGGCAACCGCACCACCGTGTCGATGGCCGAGATGCTGAGCGCTCCCGGCACGATTCTGCGCGAAGTCACTCCCGACGCGCGCCGCCGGCCCTTCTCCACCGCGGAGTTCGTGCGGGCCCACCTCGATACCCGCAACACCGGTCCCGGCCCGGCAGGCCACGGGTTCACCGACCACAACGCCGATGGCCGCGACGTGTACTACACCTTCCGCATCGCACCCGGTATCACCGGTGTCAGCCTCGACACGACCACGCTCGGCGGGTTCGTCGACGGCTCGATCGGGCTCCGGCAGTACAACTGGCTCGAGGCGTTGCTCGCACGCAACTCGTCGACGTACTACGACTTCTTCGGCCGCAGAATCACCCACGACGTCACCGACGAGCTGTTCGTACTCTTCAGCCACCACACGAGCGACACCATGGGCAACCCCGCACCCGACTCGCGCCACCCCCTGGAGCCGCGGCTCGACGGCGACGCGTTCGTAGCGCTGCTCAACCGCTTCCCGAACGTGCTCGCCTGGGTCAACGGGCACACGCACCGCAACAAGATCACGCCGCATCCCGGTGACACGCCGGCGCAGGGTTTTTGGGAGATCAACACCGCCTCCCACGTCGACTTCCCGCAGCACGCGCGCGTGCTCGAGTTGGTGGACAACAGTGACGGCACGCTGTCGATCTTCACCACGCTCATCGAAGCCGACGCGCCGTACGCTGTGGACTATTCAGCGCGGAACCCCCAAGCGCTTGCCGCTCTCTACCGCGAGCTGTCCTACAACGACATCCACGTCGACCTGAACCGCGTCGGCTCGGTCGGCGACCACAACACGGAGCTGCTGCTCACCAACCCCCTCGGTTGATCACTCCGGAGGTCGTCGACGCACCACAGCCGGCTGCAGCCGACTGCTAGGCACGGCCGATCCCGAGGGCACGCAACTGCTCCGCCGGACCATGCCCTTCGGCGAACGGCGCGGCATCGAGGTCCCCTCGGATGGCAAGGAGTCTTCCGTAGCCGGCTCACCAACGGGGGAGTCGCTGTGCACGCTCGGCGACGTCCTGCACGGCGGTCCGCAATGTCGTTCGCCGTCGCGACCGGGGCGGTGTGCGGGTACCTCGACCTGCCAGGCGGTGCCCACGGGACCTGAAGTAGGAGACCGATTTCCTCCCGCGGCAGTTCTCGGGTGGCCGCGTGTGGTGGTGCTCGCATCGTCCGACGACCAGTACGCGGTTAACCCTGCGCACGCCGTCGGTGAGCACCACCGGCGAATGGCGTATTCCGGTCCGGGCACAGCCCCTCCGCGTCCGCCGCCCCACCGCCCGTGGCGGCGGCGCCGCCGGCCGGTGCTCGACCGGCAGGGCCACCGCACGCCGGTGGGCGCGACGTATCCGTGTCGGACCGTGGCCCGAGTCGCTGCCATGCCCCCCCGTCGGGCGTGTCCACCTAGGGCCACCGCCAGCCGACTCAGGATCATCCGCCGATGCGGCAGTCCCCCCGGCTTCGGCGCTGCGCCGACCCATCAGGAACCACAGCAGCGGGCCGAGGCACGGAGCGCAGAACGCGAACACGACCCAGACCAGTCTCATGCCACCCGTCAGCGGGCTACTCAGAATGCTGACGAGCGCAACCACGAAAAAAACCAGCGGGACCAGGAGCAACGCCCTGATTCCCACAGCCGTGGCGATGTGCGCACCCTCGTTCGCGGCCAGTGCGGTGGAAAAGTTCATCGGTACCTTCCTCGAATTCTCCTTGGTCCGCGGTAGCCTTCTTCGCGCAGTCACTACTGGACCAAGACAAGGTCGGACACTCCTGTATCGGTCGCGTGGACGCGGTCCAGCCAAGGGGGACCGCGGCCGTGGCGCAGTACCCCCGCATCTGCGGTCCGGCGTCCCCAGGGCGAGTGATCGTGGCCGGGAGATACCCAGCCGTCCGGAGCCTCAAGCGGTTGACGATCTACGAGGCTCGGGCGGGGACCGGGTGGCCGACTCGATTGGTCACCCGGCACCGGAAGCCAAGGAGCCGGGCGCAACTGGTCGGTGAACCGGCGTGAGCACGCCCTCGTCACCCGCGTCGTAGACGAACGTGCCGATGCGCGGGCGCCCTCTGCCGGCCTGACATGCACCCCCACAGTCGGTGGCCTGGACCTGTGTCCGGGCGACAAGGTGGTGCTTACCGGCTCAATGCGCTGAGATCATCGCCCAGACGGCCTCCGGGACTGTCCGGGTCACCGCAGCGTCAGCAAACAGACCCGGATCGTCGCGGCCGCCGATCCGGACTCATAGCGGTGCGGAAGCCATCGTCGTGACAGGCCGCCATCCACTGCTGCTGTGGGTGCCCTGGCGGTAAGCGGGTCTGTTCGGAGTGAAGCTGACCTGCGGATCTTCGAGCGGCGATGGCCGCTCCGCAGAACTCGCACAACTGACCAGACCCGGCCTGATGCCGAAAACGGGGGCAAACGGCCGTACTCGGGCGGTACCTCTCAATCGCCAGGGCTGAGCTGCCCGATATCACCTTCGCCTGCTGTCTGACCGGGCCACTGCGGCTCCGCGGTCGCTGATCAGGTGGGTCACGGGCTTACGGTGGGCGAATGCGGGTGGTCGTGGATGGTGAAGCGATGCAGGATGCGCACGGCTTCATGGCCAAGTTGCGCGCGTCAGCGCCGGTGTGTCCGGCTTCGGAGGCGCGCCAGGCGGCGGCTGTCCTCGTCACCCGTTACGAGGACGTGCGCGCTCTCGTCGGTGACGGCCGCGTCCGCCACGACGTCCGGTCGAAGGCCGAGCAGGAGGCCGCGGCCGAGCAGCGTGAGCTCACGCCGCGCGAAGAGTTGATGCACCGGGCGCTGGGCATCAGCATGATCTACCGCGACCCGCCCGACCACACGCGGCTGCGCAGGCTGATCAACCGGGCCTTCACCCCGCGAGCGGTCGAACGACTCCGCCCGCGGCTGTCGACGGTGATCGACGAGCTGATCTCCGCGTTCACCCCGGGTCGGTCGGTGGACCTGGTGGCCGAGTTCGCCGTGCCGCTGACCACCTTCGCGATCTGCGAGCTGCTCGGGATCCCGCAGGACGAACGCGCCGCGTTCTGGGGCTGGTCGCAGGAGATCAACGACGCCGAACTCGGCGACGGGTACTACGAAGCGCTCGCCGACGCCGTCGCATACCTGACCGCCCTGATCGAACGCAAGCGGGCCAACCCCGGGACGGACCTGCTCTCCGAACTCATCGCCGTGTCCGATGAGGACGGTGACCGGCTGAGCGCGGACGAGCTGGTCGCCACGTCGCTGCTGCTGTTGATCGCAGGACACGACACGTCGGTGCACCTGATCGCCAACGCGGTGCTGTGCCTGCTGACCTCGCCCGACCAGCTCGCTGCGTTGCGCGCCGATCCTTCGCTGGTGGACAACGTCGTCGAAGAGGTGCTGCGGTACGAGTCCCCGGTGAACATCCTGCCGCCGCGGTTCGCGGGCTCGGCGATCGAGCTGGCAGGCGGGACCATTCCGGAGGGCGAGATGGTGCTGCTGTCGGTGCTGTCGGCCAACCGCGACGAATCGGTGTTCCCGGACCCGGACCGGTTCGACATCACGCGGTCGGCCGCCGGGCACCTGGCCTTCGGACACGGCATCCACTACTGCCCGGGTGCGCCCCTGGCCCGGATGGAGGGCCGGCTCGCCATCGCCGCCTTGGTGACGCGGTTTCCGCACCTGCGGCTCGCCGTCCCGCGAGACGAGGTCCGGTGGCGCGACAGCACGTTGATGCACGGCCCGGAGAGCCTGCCCGTCCAGACCGGTGAGTGATGGCTCCGGTGTGAGTTCAGCAAAGTGCCGAGCGGCCCGGGGCCATACCCTGGCGCCGCCCTTTGCTTCGCGACGCGGCACTTCGACCGGCTGGTCGGACGCGGAGCAGACCCGACGAGTGGGGCGGTCACGATTCGCTGCCCCCCGCACCGTCCTCGAGGGTGGCCCGGGCGCGGGCAGCGTCGTGAAGGCGGGCGGCAACTGCTCCCGGCGTGGCCGTGGAGCCCTCGTTGACGACGAGGTGCAGCACATGGAGCATGACGCCGAGCCACGCCGCCTGCTCAGCTGCCGGCGGCAGGTCGAAGCTGGTTCCGGCCGCTTTGTGGCGTTGCTCTGCCCGGCTGATGCGCTGCGCCATGGTCGCCTCGGGCACGCGGAGCGAGCTCGCCAGCGGTAGCCACACCGCGAAGCCCATGTTGACGGCGCGCTGGGCGGTGGCGCCCAGGACGTTTCCGCCGAGGTCCTGGTCGGAGATCGTGGCTGGCCGTTCAATGCCGCACCGCAGGAGCGACTGTCAGGTCAGGCGCCGCGCCGCCGCCGGGCTCGGGATGCGCACGGTCAACCCTCGGTTCATGACGCAGCCGCGGGGCTTCTGGGAAGTCTCGGTAGAGGGATTCCGCCAGGTGGCCGAGACGAATCTGACCGGCTACTTCCTCGTTGTGCGCGCGGTCACGCCGTGGATGCCGGCGGCGGGCGGCGGGCGGATCGTGAACATCGCGGTGAGCGAGGCGATCATGCGCCGGGCGGAGTTCGGCCCTACGGCCTTTCGCGCGCGGGCAGCGAGTCACTGTCGCGGGTGATGGCGGCCGACCTGCGCGGCACCGGCGTCGCGGCGAACCTCCTGCTGCCGGGTGGGGCGGCCGTCACCGGGATGCTGCCGGACACGCCTACCGGCCACACCTTCCTCGAGCCGGGGTGATGGGGCCGCCCATCGTGTGGCTGGCCTCCGCCGAGGCGCCGGGCTGCACGACGAGCGCGTCGTCGCCGACGGGTTCGAGCAGTCTGCGAGATCGCGTCAGGCGCGGAACACCTCCGGAGCGAACGAGAAGGCCAGGTACTCCCGGCCCGCCTCCGTGAGATCTCCGAGGTGACCCATGCCGAGGTGCGGGTGGATACCCGGCGGGCGGGAGAGCTACCAGCGCCCTGCGGCGTGGTGGCCACGCGCGGATGTCGAGGCGGCGTGCCAGACCCCGAGAGGTCGCATCTGCTTGCGCCGGCCCACGTGAGCGAGGGCTACCGGCGGCTGTGCCGGGTGATCTCCCACGCCCCGCTCGCACCGGGCGGGAAGAAGAGACCTTCCCGCCTACGACTTCGACCAGTGGAAGAGCTGCGCGCCACGTGTTGGGCCCATCAGCTGCCGCAAGGGCCTCCTGCGCCAGGCCCTGACCGGGGACGAAGGTGTGGCCGCGGCGGCAACCGAGCTGCAGAAGCTGGTCGCCTGGTTCGGCCGGGACCAAGTGGCGGTCGAGCTGATCGACCACGCCAGCCGCAGGACGCGGGTGTACAACGACCTGCTCGCCGACATGGCCGCCGAGCTGCGGCTGCCGACCGTGGCGTCGAACAGCGCCGCGATGGTGCCGGCAGTGCGGGCGCACGAGCTGGAGGGGTGGCCGCCGGCCGACGGGATGGCGTTACTGCGTGACGGCGCCGAACACGATCGAACCGTGGCGCGGACCGTCGTGGCGGAGACTCCCACACGCCCATAGAAGAGCCCACGATCGATGACCTGGGAAGCGTCGACCTGGGCTCCGGGGAACGCATCCCCACGGTAGAGGAAGTTCTCGACGTCACAATTCCTTCAAGGTCGCTCCGCGCATGACCGCTGCGTGATCGGACGGGGGATCCCGCCAAGGGGAGGAAGGGTGATGTCGGTCTTTCGCAATTTTGAACGGTGAGTGAACTGACCGTTCGGCGCCGCCTTGATCCGGCCAGAAACCACTCAGATCCGGACAGCGCGGAAGTCGATATTCCAGGACGCCCACATGCGCTCGAGATTCGAGATGCTCGCCATGGTGTGGCCCACTGATCGATCCATCGATGACGGATTCGGCCTTCGCGTCCCGCAAGTCCGCCCAAACGCCCTCCGGCTCCACCAGGTCCCGGACCGCCGGTCGCGTCACGCTCACCGGTTCTTGGCGTCGGCGGCAGAACTCAGTGGCCGGCCTCGTGGCTCGCCTGAACGGAGCCTGTCCGCAGTAGTGGGCTTCGCGTGCTCACGGGCACGGAAAGTGCCCATTGAGTCCAGTGACGATGATCATAACCGGCACCTCCGCTGCAATCGGTCCAATCTTGTTACTTTGGTTATTGCCAATGCGGTCCGCCCTTCGGGGATGAGCTTTTGGCCCGATTCGTCATTCTCTGTACTCTGGCTCCGTCGCCACGTGGCTTGGGTGACCTTTGGTCAAATGGTCTCCGGACTTGTCGAGCTGACTCGGGCTTCACATTATTCACACTCTCAATAGGACGTATGTCATGACTTTCAGAGATTTGTCTTTGCCTCCGGTCCTGCCGGAGGATGTTGCCGCACTGGTGGCCGGGGTGGCGGGTTCGGTTCTGCTGCCGGGCGATGCGGGATATGACGAGGAACGCGCCGTCTTCAACCTGAATCACGAGCTGGTGCCGGCGGTGATCGTGGTGGCGCAGGGTGTGGCCGATGTCCAGGCCGCGGTCGCGTTCGCGGCGGACCGGCACCGGCCGGTCCTGGTGAAGACCACCGGCCACCAGATGGTCGGCACGGCGCACGGTGCCGTGGTGATCGCGACCCACCGGATGAACGACGTGGCCATCGACGCGGTCGGCCAAACGGCCCGCGTCGGCGCCGGAGCGATCTGGTCGGAGGTCGTCGCGGAGGCGGCCAAGGAGGGGCTGGCTCCGCTGAACGGGTCGAATCCCACGGTGGGAGTCTCGGGGTACACCTTGGGCGGTGGTCTCAGCCCGACCCTCGGCCGCTCCCACGGCTACGCCGCCGACCATGTGCACTCGCTCGAGGTGGTGACCGCGGACGGCGAACTCCGGCACGTCGACGCGGAGTCCGAGCCCGAACTGTTCTGGGCGTTGCGGGGCGGCAAGGGCAACTTCGCAGTGGTGACCGCGCTGGAATTCGCCTTGTTCCCGGTGGCCCGCCTCTACGGTGGCGGCATCTACTTCCCCGGTGAGCGGATGGCCGACGTGTTGCGAGCCTGGACGGCCTGGCACCCGGGCACCCCGGAGACGATGGTTTCGTCGTTCGCCGTGCTGCGGCTGCCACCGCTGCCCGAACTGCCCGAACCGCTGCGCGGGGTGTTCTCGGTGACTTTGCGGTTCGCCTACAAC
>NZ_JBFAAJ010000028.1:0-98621 GCF_040639695.1 Amycolatopsis sp. NPDC023774 | reverse complement strand
CCCCACCACCCCGACCTCGCCCGCCAAATCGCCCACATCAACACCGAAAGCGGCCGCATCCGAAACCAAGCCATCTCCGACCGACGACGCCGGACGAACAGCTGACCGATCCTTCCCTGCCCGCGAGCCACGTTGCGACCCGCAGCCCCTCCGGCGGCGAGCCTTCGCGGTTGGAGCACACGGATGACGGGTAGTCGTTTGCCGTGACTGACTCCACCATCGCCGTCCTCGACATCGACGGAACGCTCGTCGACTCCAACTACCAGCACGCGCTCGCCTGGTACCGGGCACTGCGCTCGGTGGGCGAGACCTACCCGGTGTGGCGGCTGCACCGGCTGATCGGCATGGGCGGGGACCAGCTGCCCACGGCTCTCGGAGGCGAGGACCTGGAGCGGCGCGTGGGCGATCAGCTCCGGGAGCGACAGGGCAAGGAAGTCGACGCGCTGCTCGAGGAGATGGCGCCGTTGCCCGGCGCCCGCGACCTGCTCGTGGCGATCAAGAAACGCGGCCACCGGCTGGTACTGGCCAGCTCCGGTCAGCAGCGCCACGTGGAGGTGTACCTGGACAAGCTGGCCGCCCGCGACATCGCCGACGACTGGACCACCAGCGCCGACGTCGAGGCTTCCAAACCGGCGCCGGACCTGCTGCAGGTGGCGCTGAAGAAGCTGGGCGCGCCGCCCGACGCGCCGAGTGTGCTGGTGGGCGACTCGGTATGGGACGTCGAGGCGGCGAAAAACGCCGGGATCCCGGCGATCGTCGTGCGCTCAGGCGGCTTCGGGGACGACGAGCTCCGGGAGGCCGGCGCCATCGCCATCTACGACACTCCGAGCGACGTCGTGAAGGCGCTGGGCGACACCCCACTCGCCTGACCGTCGGCCGGTCCGCAGCGCCCCGGTTGGACACGACCCCGGCCGGGTAGCCACCCCTGCAACGCCGCATTGCGGGGAAGAAGGACCCGATGGAACCCGAGCTGCCCTTGGCCGACGAGCTCGCCGCCGTGTTCGCCAGGCTGTCCGGACTGTTGCTCACCGCCGAGACGGTGCAGTCGCTGCTGAAGCTGATCACCGCGGCCGCGCGGGAGGTGTTTCCCTCGGCGCTCGGGGCGGGCGTGACGACCGCCGGCGACCAGGGCGCGCCGGTGACCTGGGCGGCCACCGGCGACGAGGTCGAACGGGCGGACCGACTGCAGTACGAGCTGGGGGCTGGGCCGTGCCTGACGGCGTGGCAGGAAAGTTCCGTGATCGACGTCGGCGACCTGCACGTCGACGACCGCTGGCCGGAGTGGGCCGCGTCGGCCGCCCGCCTCGGCCTGCGATCCGCGCTGAGCGCTCCGATGGTCACGGGCTGCCGCAGCGTCGGCTCCGTGAAGGTCTACTCCGAGCGGCCGCACGCGTTCGACGAGCGGGACCGGACGCTGCTCACGATGTTCGCGTCACAGGCCGCGGTGCTCATGGCAAACGTGAGGTCGGCCGATGCCGCCGCACGACTCTCCACCGAGCTGCGGTCGGCGCTGCGCGCCCGGGACATCCTCAGCATGGCCAAGGGAGTCGTGATGGGCCGTGACCACGTCCCCGAGGAGATGGCGTTTCTCGTGCTGGCGGACGAGGCTTCGCGAACCCGCAAACCGTTGCGGGACAACGCCGAGGCGTTGCTGCGCGCGGCCGCCCGGCCACGCCGGTGAACGGGGCCGACGGCGCGCAGCGTCGCGAGATCGTCCTCGCCTGCCGGCACGCCGACCTGACACCGGACCGGCTCTGGAGGCGCTACTTCGCTCTCGGCGGCAGTCACGACCTGGTGGAGGTCGAGGCGTACCTCGACGGTGTCGCCGGACTGCCGGGGCACCAATGCGACCTGCTCGCCCACGCGGTCAACGAAGGCCTCGACGAGATCGACTGGACCCGCCGCGTCCCCTACAGCCGCGCGCTCCGCCCCCGCAGGCCGCACGACGACTCGCTGGCCGCCCTCGTGCACCTGCTCGAAGGCACAGAGCTCGCGCCGCCCGAACGGCTCCCCCATCTCGTCGAAGCCGCGGGCAAGCTGATCGGGATCGGGTTCAGCGTCTACCTCACCGACTACGCCCAGCAGTACCTGCACCCGGTGTCCGCCGCCGCGGATCCCGGGCCACCGTTGCCGATCGACAGCACGCTGGCCGGGCGAGCATTCCGCAGCCTCGAGATGCTGCCCGCGGATTCGGCCGGCCGGCCGTGCCTTTGGGTGCCGCTCGTCGACGGTGCCGAGCGGATCGGCGTCCTGCGAGCCGACGTAACCGACGAGGACGAGCTCGACGACCCCGGGCTGCGTGCGCAATGCCGGTGGACGGCCCTGCTCATCGGCCACCTCGTCGTGCTGATGACGCAGTACGGCGACGGTCTGGACACAGTGCGCCGCCGCAGAGACCGAACGATCCCCGGCGAACTGATCTGGTCCCTGCTGCCCCCGCTGACAGCGGGTGTCGACGGTTTCGTCGTCACCGGTGTGCTCGAGCCGCGGCACGCCGTCGCCGGGGACGCCTTCGACTACTCGCTCTCGGACACGACCGCCGTGCTGTTCATCGTCGACGCGGTGGGGCACGACCTGCGCAGCGGCCACATCGCCGCCACCGCACTGGCCACCCATCGCAGCGCCCGCCGCGCCGGTTACGGGCTCTTCGAACAGGCCCGGCAGATCGACGAGACGATCGGCGCCGCGTTCGGCAACGTCTCCTTCGCGACGGCCGTGCTGGCCGAGATCGACCTCGCGACAGGGCGGATGAGGTACGTCAACGCCGGGCACCCGGAGCCGCTGCTGATGCGCGGCGGCAAAGTCGTGAAGCAGCTGAGCGGCGGGAGGCGGGCCGCGCTGGGGCTGGGCTCCGGCGAGCTGGTCGTCGGCGAGGAACGGCTTCAGCCCGACGACTGGCTGGTCCTCTACACCGACGGCATCACCGAGGCCCGCAACAGCGAAGGCGAGTTCTTCGGTGAGGCGCGGCTGGCCGACTTCCTGCGCCGCGAGGCGTCGACCGGGTACCCGCCACCGGAGACCGTTCGGCGGCTGATCCAGGCCGTGCTCACCCACCACGACGGCTCCTTGCAGGACGACGCCACCGTCCTGCTCGCGCGGTGGACCGACCCTCGCGACATCGATCCGCGAAAGTGAGGCTCCCTCCGGGTGAGGGCGGATCCGGATGCCTGGCGCCGGAGGAGGCAGCACCGACTGCCGCCTCCTCCGGAACGACGGGCTACGAGTTCAGCAACCGCACGGTGAGCGGCCGGGCTGCCGGTTGCGCCGGCGTCCGCACGGTCACGGTCTTCGTCGCCGGGTCCCAGGTCCACGTCTTCTCGGCGCTGCGGTGACCGTTGACGAACACCGCCGACGGTGCCTTCGCGTCGGTGAACCGGACCGTCCAGGTGCGCTGCACCGGTCCGCCGCGGTACGACCCGTGCGGGGCGTCGATCGCGAGCGTCGCCGAGTTGGCGTCCTCGGTGTAGGTCATGCCGGTGGTGGCGCCCTTCGCCGAGGGCGACTGCCCGTCGTCCTCGTAGAGGGTGAACGCGCCCTTGTGTCCGCCGGCCACGGTCACGGTAGCGGCGGTCAGCGGGTGGCCCTCGTCGCCGGTGACGTCGCCGCTGCGGGTGACCATGATGCCGCCCGAGCGCAGGAACACCGGCATCGTGTCCCAGCCCGTGGTGAGCTGCGCAGTGGTCCCGCCGTGGTAGGTCTTGCCCGTGAAGTAGTCCGTCCAGTCGCTGCCGGGCGGGAACCACACACTCGTCGTGGCGGTGGTGCCCGGGCTGGTCACCGGAGCCACCAGCACATCCGGCCCGTACAGGTACTCCCCGCCCGACTGGGCGTAGGCCTCCTGCTGCCCGGGGTACTGCAGGTACAACGGCCGCACGATGGGCAGCCCGCTCGCGGTGGCCTGCTGCGCGAGCGTGTACGTGTAGGGCACGAGGTCCTCGCGCAGGTTGAGGAACTTCGTCGCCGACGCGTCCGCGGCGGCCCCGTACTGCCACGGCAACCGGTCGCTGTGGTTGGAGTGCAGCCGGTCGATCGGCTGGAACGTCCCGAGCTGCACCCAGCGCGCGTACAGGTCGTCCGGCAGCTTCGTGCTGCCCGGCTCGCTCCCCGGTTCCTGCAGGCCGCCGGTGTGGCCGCCGATGTCGTGGCTCACCGAAGCCAGGCCGGTCGCCGCGGACTCGCCGGGCGTGTAACCGACCTCGAATCCCAGCGTGGCCCAGTCGGAAACGGTGTCACCGGTGAAGTGCAGGGTGGTGCGCTTGTCGGCCCAGGGCCCCGTGGGCACCGCGGTGGGCGAGCTGTAACCACCGGCCTGCAGCGAACCGTACGCGCGGGAGAACGCGAACCCGCGGCCGACGGTCTTCGCCGCGTCGTCGGCGTACTGCTGGTTGATCCACGAGTCCGGGGTGACGCCGGCGAGGCCGGAGCTCGACCCGTCGCAGCACCAGTCGAGCCACCAGAGGTCGTTGCCCTGCTGCTCCATCGGCCGGTGCAGGTCGAAGTAGGCCCGCAGCTGGTCCGGGTCGCCGAAGTCGAACACGAAGCAGTCCGTGCCGCCTCCGCCGCAGCTCCCGGGCTTCAGCTTGCCCTTCGCGGTCGCCTGGGCCGCGGCGAACTGCGGATCGGAGGCGAGGATGCTCGGGTGGACGTTCAGCGCGGTGTGCAGGCCCTGATCGTGCGCCCACTGGAAGAACGCCGCCGGGTCGGGGAAGCGGGCCGGGTCGATCTCCCAGCCGTTCCACTTGTTCGGCGTCTTGTAGTCGGTGTCGACCACGAGCATGTCCAGCGGCACGTTCTCCGATCGGAACTTCGGCAGGATCGTCTGCTCGAAGTCCGCGGCCGTGCGGTCGTAGTACTCGGAGTACCAGACGCCGTACGACCAGCGCGGCAGCAGTAGCGAAGGCCCGGTCAGCTGGGACAGCTCACGCAGTGCGCGGGCGTAGTCCTGGCCGTAGGCGAACACGTACCCGTCCTGGTAGGCCTTGCCACCGTGCGCGGGGCGCTGGGTGACGACCTTCGTACGCGGGTCGTACAGCGCCGAGGCGGTGTCGTCGAGCAGCGACCAGCCGTCCTGGTAAAGGATGCCCGGTGCGGTGACGGCCGTGCCGTCCACGCCGTCGAGCCCGCGCCGGTAGCCGCCGAGCGCCGCGTGCGGAGCGAGCAGCGCCGAGTGGGGCCTGGTGACCGCGACGGTGTCGAGGTTGAGGTGGCACTTCGTCGAGTCGGGGCAGCCGAGCGTCACGGTATTGGTTCCTGCCGCGAGCTTGACCGGGATGGCCGTGGTCCGCCACGAGTTCCAGCTGCTCGTCGCCGGCAGCGTGAGGCTGGTCGCTGCGGCGTCGCCCACCCGGAGGGACAGGGTGGTGGGCTGAGCCTGGCCGGAGACGGCGGTCGCGTCGGCGTAGCGCAGTTGCAGGTCGTACGAGCCGTTCGCGGGCACGCCGGTAACCGTGAGCGCGCCGGACGCGTCCGCGCGTTCCATCCCCGCGAGGAAGCCCTTGCCGGAGTAACCGTCGTGGTCGCTCGCCGGGTGCGCACCACCGGCCAGGGCACCCTGCTCGGCTTCGCAGAGGGCGCCGAAGGCACAGGGTGTGGGTGCGGGCGGGACGGGCTGCGGGTACGACGCGCCCGTCGTGACCACGGCGAGGCTGTCGATGTTGACGTTGCCCGAGTCGGTGGCGCCACGCTCGACGCTCACCTGGTGCTCCCCCGCGGACAGCGCCACCGGCACGGTGGCGAGCGTCCAGGTGTCCCAGTCGGCGGTGGGCGGCAACGACACGGTGTGCGGGTCGGCGCCGTCCACGAGGACCGTGAGAGTGCGCGTGGTGTGCTGCCCGTCGCCGCCGGATCCGTTGGCGTACCGCAGATCCAGCTGGTAGTCACCGGCCGTCGGGGCGGTCGTGCGGAACGCCAGGTCGTCGCCGGCATTGGCGAAGCCCGCAGCGAAGCCGCCGCCGGTGTAGCCGCGGTGGTCGCTGGCCGCGCCCGGCCCGGACAGCTGCAGGTTCTCGGCCTCACACAGGGTGCCGAACGCGCAGACGGGGGTCAGTTTGCCCGCCCAGGGGCGGGCCGTGACGTCCTGGCCACCGGTGCGCAGCCCGACGGTGAGGTTGTCGTCGGAGAACGCGCCTGAGCCGAGCTTGTAGCGCAGCTGGACGGCACTGGTCTGGATGGAAAGCCAGCCGTCGCGCTTCGTTGTGGTGTAGGGAGTCCTGGCGAAACTGCCGCGGCCGACCGCGTTGAAGGTACCGGCGTCGACGAAGGCGGAGTCGCCCGCGTACTCCGTCCGGATGAGCGTCGGCGACAGGACTTCGAACCGCGCCTGCCCGGCGGTCACGGTTTGCGCGGCCAGCCCGGATTCCGGTGCCGCGCCAGCGGAAACTCCCGTGGACACCAGCGTGCCGGCCAGGCACACAACGGCCAACAGCCGCACCAGCAGTCGTCGTCGGACCGATTTCGCCCGTGTGGCCACCATTGCCTCCTAGAGATCCTCGGCGACGGTACTTCGGGAGCGATCAAGGAAGAAGACGCGGACCCAAGCCTGTCCGGTGGTCTGTCCTGTCGCGCGCTCACCGCACCCAAGCCGGGGAACGCGGGGTTCCCCCAGCCCGGACATTCCGGTCAGGACAACGGTTTCGGACGAGTCCGAGCATCCGGGTCGCGCGTCGTACGTCTCCGAAGGTCCCTCGCCACGGCCTCTCACCACCACCTCGGTGAAAAACACCGTGCGGCGACGCGGTTTTGCCGCAGGTCAGGCAGGGCAGACTACGGACCCGGGAGAGAAGGAGACGGCCTATGACGGTGACCGGACGCACGACCGAAGATCGCTACCCCACCAGGCTCCCGCATGCCACCGACCTGGTGGCACGCGCCGATCCCACGGTGTGGCCGGGCCGAAGACCCGGACCGTTCACCGTGACCGACCTCGCCGGCTTCGACCGCAACGGCTACCTGGTCGTGAAAAACATGCTGGGCGACAGCGAGATGACTTCCTTGCAAGCGGAGGCGGCCCGGCTCGCCGACGACTCCACCGACGACCCCCGGGTGATCCGCGAAAAGCGTTCCGGCGCCGTCCGCTCGGTTTTCCAGGTGCACCGGACCAGCACGCTCATCGCCGCGCTCGTCCGGAACCCCGCCGTCCTGGACCGCGCGCGACAGATTCTCGGGTCCGAGGTGTACGTCCACCAGAGCCGGATCAACTTCATGCCCGGCTTCACCGGCCAGGGCTTCTACTGGCACTCGGACTTCGAGACCTGGCACGCAGAAGACGGTTTGCCCGCGCCGCGCGCGGTCAGCATGTCCCTGGCCCTGTCCACGAACTTCCCCTACAACGGCGGGTTGATGGTGATTCCCGGATCACACCGCACCTTCGTCCCGTGCATCGGCGAAACCCCGGCCGACCACTACCAGGCCTCGCTGCGCGAGCAGGAAATCGGCGTCCCCGCCCGCCACGACATCGAACGGCTGGCCCGCACCCACGGCATCGACCAGTTCACCGGCCCGGCCGGCAGCGCCCTGTGGTTCGACTCGAACATCCTGCACGGCTCGGGCAGCAACATCACGCCGTTCCCGCGCTCCAACGTCTTCGTGGTGTTCAACAGCGTCGAGAACACGCCCGTCGAACCGTTCGCCGCCCTGGCACGCCGCCCGGACTACGTGGCAGAACGGGACTTCACGCCCCTCGACGACCGTCGCCGTTGATCTCCTGTTCCACTGTCAGTCCCCTTCCGACGAAGTTCCGCCGGCACGGTGGTTCTTCGGCAACTCCACCGTGACCTTCCTGAGCGGTGTGGCGGGCTCGATGAGGCGCAGCGCCTCGCGGGGCACGGTGACCTCCACTTCGCCGTTGAGCTCGTCGAGATCACGGTGCAGCACGAGCGCGGTCAACGGCGGTGTGGTGCCGAGCACGACCCGGGCGAGCGGGACGGTCCGGACCACCTCGAGGACCTGGGCTCTCGCACGCAGGGCGGGCGACGAACGCCGGTCCGGACCACCGAGGAGGACCTCCTCCGGCCGGTAGTACACCGTTCCCCGCGTCGCTCCGTTGCCGAGAACGGTGGCCTCGATCGGCAAGTCACCGACGAGGAGACCGCCGGTGTCCTGGCGCGCGGGGCCGAGCGCCGTCCAGCCGAGCAGGCGCGCGGTGGCCGCGTCGGTGGGACGGCGGGTCAGCTCGGCCGCGGGGCCGGTCTGACGGAGGGCGCCGGCGTCGAGGATGGCCAGGTCGTCGGCGAGGCGGAGCGCTTCGTCGCGGTCGTGCGTGACGTGAATGGCGGGCACGGCCAGGTCCCGCAGTGTCGCGCGCAGTACCTCGCGCAGCTCCTCCCGGACCGGCTGATCCAGCGCCGATAACGGTTCGTCCAGCAGGAGCGCGGCCGGCCGGGCGGCGAGGGCGCGGGCCAACGCGACCCGCTGCCGTTCCCCGCCACTGAGCGAGCGTGGCGCGCGGCGGGCGAGGTGCGCGATGCCGAACCGGGCGAGCAGTTCACCCACTTTCGGGCTGCGCCGGTGCCCGCGCAAGGCGAGGGCGAAGCCGACGTTGTCGCGAACGGACAGGTGCGGGAACAGGGCGGCGTCCTGGAACACCACGCCGATCCGGCGAAGGTCGGCGGGCAGTCCGGTGATGTCCTGGCCGTCGAGGCGCACCCGGCCGTGCCGGGGCGTGCGGAACCCGGCGATGGTGTCGAGCAGCATGCTCTTGCCCGCGCCGGAGGGACCGAGCACGACCAGCACGCGGCCGGCGGCCACGGTGAGGTTCAGCGGCCCGAGCTGGAAGGAGCCTGCCCGGGTGAGCAGGTCGGACACGGTGAGCACGGGTTACCGCCGGGGCCGGGTGGCGCCGGCGACGAGCCACCCGGAGGCGAGCGTGCGCAGCACCAGGAACGTGGCCAGGGCGACGAGCAGGAGCAGCACCGCGGCCGATGCGGACTCGGCGAGCCCTGAAGACAAGAACAGGTTGTAGATCGCCACCGGGGCGGTGGCCGGGTAGTAGGCGAGGATGACGACGGCGCCGAACTCGCTGATCGAGCGGGCGTACACGAGCACCGCGCCGGTCAGGATCCCGCGCCAGGCCAGCGGGAGGCTGACCCGCCGGAACGTCTGGCCCGGCGAGGCGCCCAGGCTCCGGGCGGCGCGTTCCACGTTCGGATCCAGGGCTTCGAACGCGACGCGCGCGCTGTTGACGGCGAAGGGCGCGCTGACGAACAGCATCGCCACGACGATCCCGGCCTGTGTGCCGTAGAACGACAATCCGGTGACCTGCAGCGGGGCACCGAGCCAGCCCGTGCGACCGAACACGAACAGCAGGGCGATCCCGGCGACCGTGTGCGGAATCGCCAGCGGCAGATCCACGATCGCCTGCACCAGCGCGTGCCCGGGAAACCGCCGCCGGGCCAGCAAGCAGGCCAGCGGGACACCCAACACGGTCGCGATCACCGCGGTGATCGCGGCGTCCTGGACGCTCAGCAGCACCGCGTCCTGGATCTCCTCGTTGACCGCGGCGTCGCGGAGGCCGCCGGGCGACGTCGCCGTGACCAGTCCGAGCACCGGCAGCAGGATGAACCCGAGCAGCACCCCGCCGGCGACCCACAGCAGCGCCGGGAACAGCCCCCGCGTCACCCGGACCGCACTCCGCCGCGGACTTTCGACCCTGTCGTTCATTCAGCCCCCGGGCAGCTGGGCCGGACCTGTCTGCGGCCGTACCGACGCGGGCACCTGCGCGCCGTCGGCGACCCCGGCGACCGCAGGGCTGACGACGGTGAACCCGCTGTCGGTCATGATCTTCCGGCCCGCCGGCGAGAGCACGAACTCGACGAACCTCAGGCCCGCCGCCGAGTTGGGTGCGTTGGTCGGCACGGTCAGCGCGTACACGATCGGCTTGCCCGTCCGCGCACCCGAGGACGTCGGCACGCTGACCGTCGCGTAGGCCGCCGCCCGCGCCGGGTCGGACAGATCGATCTGGCTGGGCAGGTCCAGGAACCGCAGGTGGTGCTGCAACGCGTCGGACCGGTAGATCCCCAGGTAGTCGATCTGCCGGGTCGACACCGCCGGCAGTAGCTGTGTCTCGGTGCCGACCATCGTCTCCGGCGGGGAATTGGCCAGCACCCGGGCCGACAGGTTCGGCTGGTGGTAGTAGTTCTGCGCCAGCGCGAGCATCTGCAACGTCTGGTACCCCGACGGGTCGGTGTCCGGATTGGACCGTCCGACCTTCACCCCCGGCTGCGCCAGCGCCTGGAACCAGTTGTCCGCTGTCAGGCCGGCGGCGCCTTTGCTCTGGTCGGTGTAGGCGAAGGTGATGCGGTTCGAGGCGAACCCGACGTACCAGTTCGCGAACTGCGTGCCGCCGTTCGCGCCGTACATCTTCGAGGGAATCAGCGAGTAGTCCGCCACACCCAGCACGTCGACCGGGTTGTGCAGCTCGGTGATGCCCCGCACCACCTCGACGCTCCCGGCGAACCGCGACTGCACCGTCACGCCCGGGTTCTCCGCCTTGAACGCCGCGATCATGGCTGCGAACGGCTTGGCCAACGTCCCCGCCCCGTTCACGATCAACGTGCCGGTGACCGGGACGGCGGAACCACTCGCCGGAGCCGACGGAGCCGGCGGCGACCCGCACGCGGCGGCCACCACCACGACCGCACCGATCGCCAGGACCTTCAGCCCGAAGCCACGCCCCATCCCGCCTCCTCCTGCCACGTCCAGCGGGGGCAAGGCTACCGACCGTGAGGTACGGACGACAGCCCCGAACAGCCCGTGCACCGCAATCACGACACACACGAAGGCGAAAGCAGCAGCACGCACGGAGGATTACGGCGACGCGAGCCATCCCGCGGAGTGACCGGTGCACCGCGGCTCCGGTCTCTGCCCCAAGCTGGAACGGTCGCGCAACGAGGGGAAGGCAGCAGTGAGCTGGTCAACGGAGGTGCTCGCATTCCTCGCGGGCCTGATCATCTCGACGGTGACCGCTCCGGTCGGCGTGTCGGGCGCCGTCTTCCTCCTGCCGGTGCAGGTCAGTGTGCTGGGCGTCCCGAGCCCGGCAGTCACCCCGACGAACCTGCTCTTCAACGTCGTCGCCGGCCCCGGAGCCCTTGTCCGGCACCGCCGCAACGTCCACCTCCGCGGCCCGCTGACCCGCCTGCTGCTGGCCGGCATCGTGCCCGGCGTCGTGATCGGAGCCGTCGTCCGCGTGTTGGCCGTACCCGGCCCTGGGGTGTTCCGGCTCCTGGCCGCAGCCTTCCTCCTCCCCTCGGCCTGTCGCTCTGCGTCCGCGCGCTGCGTCCGGCCCGGCACCGCGCCGACACGCCGCCGTCGCCGCGCTCGACCGTTGCGCTGGCGTTTGTGGTCGGCATCGTGGGCGGGATCTACGGGATCGGCGGCGGCTCGCTCCTCAGTCCGATCCTGGTCAGTCGTGGAGTCCCCGTCACGACGGCCGCCCCGGCCGCACTCGCCTCCACCTTCGTCACCTCGCTCGTCGGCGCCGCCTCATTCGCCCTGCTCGCGACGACCTCGACCGGCGACATCGCACCCGACTGGCTCGTCGGCCTCGCCTGCGGCCTCGGCGGCTTGTTCGGCGGCTACCTCGGCACCCGCCTGCAGCCCCGGTTCCCCGAAACGGTCCTCCGCCTGCTGCTCGGCATCCTCGCCATGAGCATCGGCGCGCTCTACGTCATCCAAGCCACCCTCGCCTGATCCGCACGCGACGCCGGGGCAACGGCCGGCGAGCGGTTTCGGCACCGAGTGCGCGCCTGGCAGGGCTGCGCGTGTGGGCCCACGCGGGCAGCGCGGGCAGCACCGCGCCGGCGAGCAGGATGGCGAGCGCGGCGGTGAGCAGCCACGTTGTGCGGGGGCGTGACTCGGGTCCCGAAGAGCCCGTACAGTCCGAGCTCGACCAGGACACCCGCCACCGCTCCGGGCACGGTGGGCAGGAGCTGCGCGACGCGAAGCGCTGCCACGACCTGACCGGGTGTCGCTCCCAGGGCGCAGGGAGATCGTCAGCGTGCGGCCTCAAGGCCCGGACGGTCGCGGACTTGCCGAACCCGGTGGCCGCATCCGGGACGGACAGCTTCAGGTAGATCAGGTGGACGCCGGAGTCACCGCGCGCCGCCGCTGCCTGCGGCCGCTGACGATGGTCCGGCCCCCGACATCCACTCCGAGCGACTGGGCCAAGCGGCGCTCGACCACCGCACCACTGCTACGCACCCAGGCCCCCGGGGTCACCAGTGGACGGTCCACAGAGGACATTTCGGCATGACCCCTCCACCGCGGAGTGTGCGGAACGGCCGTGCGCCTGGATGCTGGTGCGGAACGCGAAGAGCGGGCCTCCGACCGTGGTCACGCCGGGCATCCGGGCCAGGCGCGACGCGAAGGCGACGATGCCCAGTGCACACACCGCCTCCGCGAAACCCACCGATGACTGCCCGACTCGTGCGGTGAGTTTCTGCCGTTGCCTGAAATTGCCCTCGCTGAGGCGGTGTCAGTGCCCCCATCCCACACCTGGAAACTCTGCCCGCGCACGAGTCCATCAGCGGCCAAACGCCACACCGCTGGGCCATCGGCCCACAGCTCGACCGACTGGGCGCGTTCCATGGAGCATTTCTCCCCTCTTCGGGATGCCAGAGCGCTCGGTGAAGCATCGAAGAAGCTGCCGGCGCAAAGATGCCGAAGTGGCGGCGGAGGCGGCCCGCGGTTCGTCCCCTGAGGCCGGGTGCGGTGGCGCGGACGAAGCGGGCTCAACAGCTGCGATTCGACGGCTCGACTCAAGGCCGTCTCTCTTCGCGAAAGCCCGTCGTCAGCACATTTCGCCCAAGGTACGCAGCGGGCGCAGGGGCTTGACGAGATCGAATACACCAGCGTATTCATTGATGTATTCACCGCGAGCGAGGAGGCCGGGATGCCGGAGACGCCACCTCAGGCGCGCGCGATCTCGCTTGCGGAGCGGGCCGTGCTCGCCCTGCGGGAGCTGGTGCATGACGGCGTGCTGCTTCCCGGCCAGCCGATCCGGCAGGCTGCCGTCGCGCAGCAGCTGGGCATCAGCCGCGTCCCGGTGCGCGAGGCCCTGAAGAACCTCGAGGCCGAAGGCCTGGTCGAGCCTTCCCCCAGCGGGGGGTTCGTCGTGGCTCGGCTGTCGGCGGACGAGCTGAGCCAGATCTACTTGATGCGCCGACTGCTGGAGACTGAGCTCCTGCGCCGGATCACCTCCGTGCCCCAGTCGGAGCTGGCGGAGCTCACCGAGCTCAACTACCGCATGGCCGAGCTGATCGACAACCCCTCCCGTGAGCTCAGGCACCTCAACCGGGAGTTCCACTTCCGGATCTTCCGGTTGTCGGGCCTGGCCCACATCGTGGCCGAAACGGCGCGGCTGTGGGACAAGACCACGCCATACCGGCTGGTCTACAGCACCGAGCGCGCCGCCCGGATGCGCATTGTGGACGATCACGAGAAGCTCATCGGCGCGCTGCGGCACGGCGATGTCGACCGGTTGATCCAGTTCATGGACGACCATCGGGGCACCGGCGAGCAGAACGTCGTCTCGGTGCTCTCCCACCCCCACCGGTAGCGCCCCGGGGAACCGCGACACCGGCATGCACGCCGGTGTGCCCCATCCTGCCCTCGGTGCGCCACGACGTGTGCAAGGAGGCACCGTCATGACCTCTGCCCGCCCCAGGTCCGCACAACAAGCCCCGCCGGTCGGCTCCAGCAGCACCGGTTACGTGACCTTCGTGGTCCTGCTGTCGTTCCTCGCCTGGGCCCTGGTGTCGATGGACAACGTGATGCTCGGCGTCGCCGTGCCCGCGCTGGCCCCGGCGCTGCACCTGTCACTGTCCACAATAGAATACCTGATCGGCGCCTTCTCCTTCGTCACGTTCGCCGCCCCAGTGCTCGCCGGGCGGCTGATCGACCGGATCGGGCGCCGGGCGAACTTCCAGCTTTCCCTGGTCGGGACCGGGATCTTCGGCGGCCTGACCGCTTTGGTGGCCAACGCCTGGCAGTTCATCGTGGTGCGGCTGCTGGTTTCGACCTCCTACGGCCTCACCGAACCGGTGATCAACACCCTCGTCGCCGAGGAAGCCCCACGGCACCGGCGCGGTGTGCTGATGGGCCTCGTGCAAGCCGGATATCCGCTCGGCGCCGGCGTCGCGGGCACGATCGCCGCAGTGCTGCTGCCCGCGTACGGCTGGCGGCCACTGTTCTACCTCGCTTTCGCGCCGTTGCTGCTCGTGCTCGTGGCCGGCTGGTTCCTGCGCGATTCGGCCCGGTTCAAGCAGGTCAAGGCGGCGACCACGCACCGCGCCGTCGAGCACAAACCGGGGTGGCGCAAGCTGTTCACGCCCGAGCAGGCTGTCGCAGTCGACATGGTGCACCTTGGCAGGGCCGAGGGGGTCGCCGAGCGTGATCCGGTCAGTCGCACCCGACGCGCGAAAACCTGCGTCAACCCGCCTCGTCGGTTAAGCGCACCCGCGCCGGGTACCCAGGCCGGGAAGGCCCGTGCTCCGCAACGACGTCGGGCTCCCGTCCGATGATTCCCGCAGACCAGGAAGGAATCGAGCATGGTTGATGTGACGCGCACGTTCACCGTCGCCACCCCGCCGCGCGACGTCCAGGAGTACCTGGCGGACTTCGCCAACGCCCGGGAGTGGGATCCGGGGACCGTGCTCTGCGCTCCGCTCGGCACCGGGCCGGTCGGAGTCGGGTCCCGCTGGCGCAACGTCTCGAAGATCGCGGGCGCCGAGACAGAGCTGACCTACGAGCTGACCCGGCTGGAACCCGGCCGGGTGGTGTTCGTCGGCCGCAACGACACCGCGACCTCCACTGACGACATCAGTCTCGCCCCCGCCGACGGGCCCGGAACCACGATCACCTACCACGCCACGATCGAGTTCCAGGGCGCGGCCAAGCTCGCGGCGCCGCTCGCCAAGGTCGTGTTCGAAAAGGTCGGCTCCGACACCGAGAAGAGCCTGACCCGGATCCTCGGCGCCACGGTGTGACGGACGCGCTCCGGGGTCACCCCGAACTCGGCGGGTAGCCGTGCGCTTGGACGAAGCCGACCGCCGCCGTCGCGAGGAACAGCTCGACGCCCAAAATCAGGACAGACCAGCCCCTTCACCGCGACGCCCACCACCACGCACACCGGCCACACCGCGCGCAGAATTCCGAGCAGTGCCCCGCTGAGCCGTCCCCCGACGTCGTTTTTCGCCTCCACCAGCGGAAGACAGCTCCGAGGGGTTGCTCGCACACAGGCAGGCCGCACGCGCGATTGGCCTCAAAACCGAATGCAAAGCCAGCTTGGCTTTCGACTACACCGACTACGGTCCCTGGGCCCGCGGTGGTGACGTGAGCACAGCCGTGTGCGTCCGGGCCGGCATCAAGGACGCGGCCGTATCTCCGCAGGGTGTCCAGGTGCGCTGAGTCGCCCGGTGCCCGTCCACGTCCGGGGCCAGGCGCGAACGGTGCGAGCCCTTCGCGCGCCGGGCGGTTCACCCCGAACCCAGTGCCGTGGCGATCAGCAGCGGGGCCGCGGCCGCCCACGCCTGCGGGGAGGCCGAGTGCGGGTACGGGACGGGGTGCGGGGTTTCGCCGCGCGCGTAGCCGGTCATCACTTCGGGCAGACGGTTGCCCGCCTGGTGCGTCGCGGCGGCCAGCAGGCCTTCGGCGATGCGGGTGGCTTCGGCCGTGAGGCCGGCCCGGGCCAACCCCGCCACGGCGATCGCGGTGTCGTGGGGCCAGACGCTGCCGTTGTGGTAGGACACGGGGTGGTACGGCACCTGACCGGCGGCGAGTGTGCGGAGACCCCAGCCCGAGAAAAACTCCGATGCGCCGAGACGGTGTCCCACCTGGTGGGCGAGCCCAGTCGGCAGGATGCCCGACCAGAGCACGTGCCCGGCGTTGGACGCGAGAGCGTCGACCTGCCGGCGGCGGCCGTCGAGGGCCAGTGCGACGAAGTCTTCGCCCGGCAGCCAGAAGTCGTCGGCGAAGTCGCTGCGCAGCTGTGCGGCGCGGCTGAGCAGCCGGTCCGCGAACGGTGTGTCCTGCCAGACCTCGCGGGCGATTTCGGCCGTCGACAGGAGTGCTTCGTAGGCGTAGCCCTGGGCCTCGCACACTGCGATCGGCCCCTCGGCGAGCTCGCCGTCGGCGAAGCAGATGGACCGGGCGGAGTCCTTCCAGCACTGGTGCACCAGCCCCGGGCCGTCCGTGCGGTACACGAGGTAACCGTGGTCGTCGAGACCGCCGTGGCGGAACATCCAGCCGACCGCGGCGCGCGCCGCGTCCTCCAGCTCGATCGCCACGCCGTCGCCCGCCACGCGCCGGTGCCGGCCGAGCAGCACCAGGAACAGCGGCGTGGCGTCGACGGTGCCGTAGTACCGCCCGTAGGGGGTCTGCCCGAAGCGGCTCAGCTCGCCACGGCGCACCTCGTGCACGATCTTGCCCGGTTCCTCGACTCGTTCCGGGTCGACGGTGGTGCCCTGGACCGCGGCGAGCGCGCGCAACGTGGCTGCCGCCAGCTCCGGCCGGTACGCCAGTGTCGAGAGGGAAGTGATCAGGCTGTCACGACCGAACAACGTCAGGAACCACGGCACGCCGGCGCCGGGGACGCGCAGGTCCGGCCGGCCCGGCGCCGGCACCCGCAGGTCCGCGAGATCGGCGAGCCCGGCTGCGACGGCGGTTCGCAGCTCGGGCCACTCGATCTCGGCAACACCCGCCGTAGCCAGGAATTTCTGGCTGTCCGATTGCGCTTCCCGCACCACGTCGGCGAAAACCGCCGGCCGCGCGCCCGGATCCGGAACCCGGTCCCCTTCTCCCGCGACCACCTCCACCCGCAACGACGTTTCCCCGTGCGGCGGCAGCGTGAGGGTCCAGCTGATCCGGTCGTCGACGCACACGGCCGGGGAGGAGGAGCGCACGACCGTCCACTTGCGATAGTCGGCACGTTGGTAGGCGAGGAGCACCTCACCGTTCGCCCGCGTCGAAGCCGAGTACTCCCCCGGCCGGTCGTACTTCCTGGTGCCGCGCAGCTCGAACTGGTCGGCGAAGTCGGCGGCGAACCGGAACGACACGGTCACCTCGCCGGGCACCGCGAGATGGCTGCGCACGCGGATGTCCTCGACCAGCGTGCCGGCACCCAGCGCGTGGTCACGGAACACGGAGTACGCGGGGTCCTCATTGCGCGGCGTGGCCGGGGTGAGGATCACGCTCGCCGACTGCCGGTCGCGCTCTTCACTCAGCACCCGCAGCGAAGCCTCGGTCGAAAGCTCCCACCGTGACAGGTGCCGGGTGTCGTCGACGTAGAAGCCTTCGGTGCCCCCTGCGACATCGGCCGAGGGGCCGGTGATCAGGAACGTCGTGCCGCGCACGAGAGTGTGCGCGTTCACGCCGCCCACCCGTCCGCCGTCGACACCTCGAGCAGGTCGATCGCCACCGCGGCCGTCCAGCTGAAGTCGTCGCTGCCGTGCCCGGCGCCGGTCAGCGGATCGACGTACTCGCGGAACCCGGCGAGGCGGATCGCGTCCAGCATGCCCTCACCCAGCCGACCGGCGAGCTGGACGTGCCCGTGCGTGCGCAGGCCGTGCCAGAGCAGCCAGCCGGTGTTGAACCACGCCGGGCCGCGCCAGTAGCGCGCCGGTTCGAAGTCGGCGGCGGTGAGGTCGTAGCTGGGCACCGGACTGAGCTCGCCGAGGTGGAAGTGCTCGCCGCGCGCGGTTTTCAGCAGTTCCTCCACGACCGGCAGACCGGGCACGCACAGCGGCACGAGGCCGCCGACCGTGCGCCGCCGCAGCAACGACTTCGTGTGCGCGTCGCGGGCGAAGAAAATGCCTTCGGCCGGGTCGTAGAGCCGGGCCACCAGGGAGTCGGTGAGCGCAGCCGCTCGCTCGCGGTGCGGCGACGGATCGGCGCCGAGTTCGCCGGCCATCGCGGCGAGCGCGGTCTCCCCCACGGCGAGCAGCGCGTTCGTCAGCGGGTCCTCGACGGCGAACGCCGAACCGCCGAGCGTGTCGGCGAAGCCCGCGTCGCGGTAGTCGGCGGCCAGCCGCACGTACCGGCCGTAGTCGAGGTCGGTCGGGCGTTCGCCCGCCCCCGCGTGCCCCAGGTCGCGCCGGACGAACGTCGCCGTGGCGACGGGAGCGACCCGGCCGAGCGGTTCATCCCATGCCGGGCTGTTGTCCAACCCGGACTCCCACGGGTGGATCACGCACACGAGCCCGTCCCCGGCGAGGTCCCGGCGGTCGAACAGGTAGTCGTGCCAGCGCCGCAGCCGCGGGTACAGGCGGCGCAGGAACCCGCGGCGCCTCGACGTGACCGGGTCCGCCCGGTGCACCTCCCATGCGGCGAGCGCGTGGACCGGGGGCTGCACGAGCCCCGAGGTCATCAGCCCCGTCGATGCGAGACGGGCGCCCGGGCCCCAGAAGTCAGGCCCGGGGAAGTAGGCGTTCGCGGGCACCGCCGGGTTGAAGACGATCTGCGGGACGCGGCCGTCGGGCCACTGCGCGCCGAAGAGCGACTCGAGCTCCCGCTGCGCGCGCACGGCCGACAGGTGCCGCAGCCCCAGCGCGATGAACGCGGAGTCCCAGCTCCACTGGTGCGGGTACAACCCCTGAGCGGGCACGGTGTACCCCCGGCGCCAGTTGGCGAGCAGGATCCGCCGCGCCCGCCGGGCGAGATCGTCGGTCATGAGAGCCGTCGCAGGAACGGTGGCACGGAGGCCACCGCGTCCGCGGGTTCCCCGCGCAGCCGGCTTTCCAGCGCCAGGTCGCCCTCGTAGCCGATGGCGGCGAGCGCGCCGAGCACCGCGGGCCAGTCGAGGTGCCCGGCGCCGGGCTGGAGCCGGTTCGAGTCGCTGACCTGCACGTGGCCGAGGTAGGCGGCGAACCGCACCAGCGCGTCCGCGGGGTCGTCCTCCTCGATGTTCATGTGGTAGGTGTCCGCGCCGATGCGCACGGAGTCCAAGCCGACCTCGTCGATCAGCGAAGCCGCCTGCTCGAGGCGGTTGACCATGTGGTCCTCGTAGCGGTTGAGCGGTTCGAGCAGGAGCAGCACGCCTTCGGCCCGCGCGTGCTCGCCAAGCTCGGTGAGACCCGCGAGCAGCACTTCGCGGTCCTGCTCCTCGGTGCGCGGCGGCTCGAACGGCGGCAGCCGGCGCGAAAACATGCCGTAGGACGCCGGGGTCATGGCCCCGATCCCGCCCAGCTCGGCGATCACCGAGAGCTGCGAGCGCATCTGCTTGACCGCGTCGGCGCGCAGGTCGGGGTCGAAGGCGCCGAAGAAGTGCAGCATGTCGACGCAGACGGTGCGCATGACGACACCGTTGCGTGCCGCGCGATGCAGCTCCGGCAGGCGCTGCTGCAGCGCGAAGTCCTTCTTGCCGCGCAGCTCGATGGCGTCGTAGCCCGCTGCGGTGGCGAACTCCCACTTCTGTTCGAGGGTGTCGCCGGGCAACAGCTGTTCCTGGCAGGCGAGTTTCAGCATCAGTTCTCCGTGTAGTCGAGGACGACCTGCAGGGCTTCGGCCGGGCGTTCGTCGAGCAGTTCGTAGGCCCGCTCGACTTCGCCGACCCCCACGCGGTGGGTGACGAGCCGGACGGGGTCGACCTGGCCGTCGGCGGCCAGCCGCAGGAAGGTGCGGTTCATCCGGTCCTGGTCCCACCGGCCGACCAGCCGCCACGGCACGCCGCCGATCTGCGAGGCGACGATCTCGACGCGGTTGTGGTGGAACTCCTCGCCGAGCCGCAGGCCGGTGCCGTCGCCCTGGTAGAAGCCCGCGGCGACCACGCGGCCACCGACGCCGACCGTGCGGACGGCTTCGTGCAGCGCGCGGTAGGTGCCACTGAGCTCGATCGCGACGTCGGCGCCGTGGCCGGCGGTCGCGGCACGGACCCGTTCCGCGGCACTCGCGGCGGTGACGTCCACCGTCTCCACGGCACCGAACTCCTCCGCGATCGCCAGCCGCGCGGGAATGGCGTCGCACGCCACGACGCGCCCGCCGTTGAGCGTCGCCAGCCGCGTAGCGAGCAGGCCGATGACCCCTTGGCCGAAGACGGCGACCGTCTCGCCGAGGTGGACGTCGGCGCCGAGGACCCCGTTGAGCGCCACCGCGCCGACGCGCGCGAACGACGCGGCGAGCGGGTCGAGCCCGGCCGGCACGACGTGGTCGGCGAGCTTCGCCGCCGGCACGACCGCTTCGCTGCGGTGGCCCCAGATCCCCCACACCACATCGCCCACGGCCGGCACCCCCGGCTGCCCCGCGACGTCAGGCGAGACCTCGAGAACCTCGCCCACCTCGGAGTAGCCCCAGCCCACGACCGGGTAGGTCTGGCTCGCGTCGCCGTCGACGAACAGCCGGCGCCGCTCGTCCCAGACCCGGGTGAGGTACGGGTTGGTGCCGCGGTAGGCCGTCAGCTCCGTGCCCGCCGAGATGCCCGAGTACAGCGTGCGCACGCGCACCGACCCCGCTCCCAGCGCCTCCGGCTGTGTTTCGACCACCTCGACCCGGCGAGGGCCTACGAACTGAACCACCGTGCCCACCAGGGCCTCCTCCGACCACCTTGTCGATCATTTATGGCTATCGCCGAGCAGAAGCTACCCCACTTATGCCAAAAAATCTACATAACTTGTCTTGCTTTAACGCCTAACTGGTGCTGTGATCGTCGCCAGGCACGACGCAAAGGAGCACCGATGTCTTCAGCACGAGGGCGGACGAGAGTCCCGGTCCGATCGGCCGCCGCACTGGCGGCCGTGGTGGTGGCCGGTGGCGCGCTGACCGCCTGCGGTTCAGGCTCCGACGACAGTGGCGATGGCACGCTCACCGTCTGGAGCATGGAGAACCAGTCAGACCGGGTCGCCGCCGCGCAGCGGATCGCCGACCAGTTCACCGCCCAAAGCGGCGTGAAGGTGAAGATCGTCGGATTGGACGAGGACCAGTTCAGCCAGCTGGTCACCTCCGCCGCGGCCGCGGGCAACCTGCCCGACGTCGTCGGCGGGCTCTCGCTCACCGGCGTCAACGAGATGGCTGTGAACGACCTCGTCGACACCGACGCCGCGGCGGCGGTGGTCAAGACGCTGGGCGCCGGCACCTTCTCGGCCCGCGCGTTGCAGATGGACGTCAGCGGCGGGAAGCAGCTCGCGGTCCCCTCCGACGGCTGGCCGCAGATGCTGGCTTACCGCAAGGACCTCTTCGCCAAGGCGGGCTTGCCGGCGCCCGACACGTTCGACAAGATCCGCCAGGCGGCGCAGAAGCTGAACTCGCCGAACATCGCCGGCATCTCGATCGCGACCGACCCCGGCGACGCGTTCACCCAGCAGACCTTCGAGGACTTCGCGCTGGGCAACGGCTGCCAGCTGGTCGACCAGTCGGGGAAGGTGACGCTCGAGAGCCCCGCGTGCGTCAACACCTTCTCCTTCTACAACGACCTCGTGCACCACTACTCCGTGCCCGGCGCCCAGAGCGTCGACTCCACCCGCGCGACGTACTTCGCCGGCAAGGCCGCGATGACCGTCTGGTCTTCGTACCTGCTGCCCCAGCTCGCGGGACTGCAGAAGGACGCGGCGCCGAGCTGCCCGCAGTGCCAGGCCGATCCGGAGTTCCTCGCCAAGAACACCGGGTTCGTCACCGCCATCAAGGGCCCCGACGGTTCGGCGGCGCAGAACTTCGGTGAGCTCGGCTCGTGGGTGATCACGCAGGGCGACCGCTCCGCCAACGCGCAGAAGTTCGTCAGCTACATGCTGGACCAGGGTTACGCCGGCTGGCTCGGGCTCGCGCCGCAGGGCAAGATCCCCGCGCGCACCGGCACCGCCGCCGAAGCCGGCAAGTTCACCAAGGCGTGGGCAGGCCTGCCGGTCGGCACCGACACCAAGAAGCCGCTGTCCGCGGTGTACCCGGCCGACGTGATCCAGTCGCTGCAGAACAGCTTGGACAGCTTCCAGCAGTGGGGCATCCCGCAGGGCCAAGGCGGTCTGGCCGGCGCCTCGCTGGCCGAGCTGCCCGTGCCCAAGGCCGTCAGCGCCATGACCGGCGGCACCGTGGACCCGGCCGGAGCCGCCAAGCAGGCGAGCGCCGCGGTCCAGGACATCCAGAAAACACTGAAGTAGGGAAACGCGGATGACCTCGGCGCACACCGTCCGGAACCGGCCCGCCCCCGCGAAGCCGACCGGCCGGCCCCCACGGCGGCGGCGAGCGCTCACCCTGCGGCAGCAGGAGAGCAGGGCCGGCCTGGCCCTGCTCTCCCCGACCTTGATCATCGTGCTGGTGGTCGTGGTCCTGCCCGTGGTGTGGACGATCGTCCTGGCGTTCCAGCGACTGCGCCTGGCGACGTTGCAACGCGAAGGCATCTTCGGCCGCTTCACGCTGCAGAACTTCGCCAAGGTGCTCGGCTCCGCAGACATGTGGAGCTCGCTCGGCACCACGCTGGTCTACACCATCGGCGGCACGGTGCTGTCGCTGGCGCTCGGCCTGGTCGCGGCGCTGGCGCTGCGCAAACCGTTCCGTGGCCGGGCGTTCCTGCGCAGCGCGATGCTGCTGCCGTACGTCTCGCCGGTGGTGGCGGCCACGTTCGTCTGGGAGATCATGCTCAGCCCCCAGTTCGGCGTGGTGAACGCGTGGGGCAAGAGCATCTTCGGCTGGGACAAGCCCGTGGCGTTCCTCAGCCAGGAAACCTCGACGATCTCGCTCTTCGGCTGGCACGTGCACCTGCCCCTGGCCCTGCTGGTGGTGATCGCGTTCGAGGGCTGGCGTTACTTCCCCTTCACGTTCCTGTTCCTCATCGCCCGGCTACAGGCCGTGCCGAAGGAACTGGAGGAGGCCGCCCTCGTAGACGGCGCCACCCCCACTCAGCGCTTCCGGCACATCCTCCTGCCGCAGCTCTACCCGGTGCTGGCCCTGCTGTCGGTGCTGCGGTTCATCCTCACCTTCAACAAGTTCGACGACGTCTACCTGCTCACCGGCGGCGGCGCCGGCACCGACGTGCTGAGCGTGCGGGTCTACGACTTCCTCACCGCGCAGTTCGACATCGGCGGCGCGGCCGCCCAGGCGCTGGTGCTCGCGGTGGTGCTCGTCGTGTTCCTGGTCATCTACCTCAAGTTCTTCGCACCGGAGGATCGCGCGTGAACCGGATGACGTTCGAAACCCGGCTGTTCGGCGTGCTGCGCTGGGTCACCATCGTGTTCCTCGCGATCGCGACGCTGTTCCCCTTCTACTACATGGTGCTGCTTTCGGTGCGGTCGCAGGATTCGCTGCTGCAGCACCCGGGCGACATCCTCCCGAAGCTGTCGGACTTCACCGTCACCACCTACACCACGGTGCTGAAGTCGGTGGCCGCCGGCGGAGACGGGCTGCTGCAGCTGCTCGGCAACTCGGCACTGGTGGCGGTGGGCACCGTCATTGTCACCCTTGCGCTGTCCCTGCCGGGGGCGTACGCGGCCAGCCGGCTGCGCTTCGCGGGCCGCCGGCAGGTGCACTTCCTGTTCTTGGCCGTCTACCTGTTTCCGTCTATCCTGCTGGCGATCCCGCTGTTCGTGATCTTCAGCAAGGCGGGCCTTCGCGACTCTCTGGTGGGGCTGCTGGTGGTGTACGTCGCTCAGGCGCTGCCGGTGTCGATCTACATGCTGCGCAACTACCTCTCCACCATCCCCGAAAGCATCGAGGAAGCGGCGGCGATCGACGGCAACGGCCGGCTGGGCACCCTGTGGCGCGTGACGCTGCCGCTGGCGGCCCCGTCGATCGTGGCCACTGGTCTGTACGTTTTCATGATCGCATGGAACGAGTTCCTCTTCGCCCTGCTGTTCCTCGTCGAGGATCGCTCGAAGTGGACGGTGTCGCTGGGTCTGTCCCAGCTGGCCGGAGGACTCGAGGTGCCGAAGACGGTGCTGATGGCCGGGTCGGTCGTGCTGACGATCCCGATCGTGATCCTGTTCTTCGCGGCGGAGCGACTGCTCGCCGAAGGTCTCACCAGTGGCGCGGAAAAGGGGTAGGAGATCACTACAGTTGCACCGGTGACGATGTCTTCCGGGTACCTGCTCTGGCTGGTCCGCACGGGGAAAGCGCGCACGCGCGCCGATCTGCAGCAGCAGACGGGCCTGTCCCGCTCGACCGTGCAGCAGCGGCTGAAGCCGTTGTTCGACCGCGGCTACCTGCGCTCCCACGGCACCGAGGACTCGACCGGCGGCCGCCCGTCGGTCCTGCTCGAGTTCACCGACGCCGGCGTCGTGCTCGTCGCCGACCTCGACACTGCGGACGCCCGGCTGGCCGTCGTCGACCTCGACGGCCGACGCCTGGCCGAGGAGCGGATCGCCCTCGACGTGGCCGCCGGGCCGGTTCCGGTCCTCGACACGCTCGACGCCCGCTTCCACGTGCTGCTCGACCAGACGGGGCGACCGCCGGGGCAGGTGCGGGGCATCGGCGTCGGCGTGCCGGGGCCGGTCGAGTTCGAGACCGGAACCGTGCGTCAGCCGCCGATCATGCCCGGCTGGGACGGCTACTCGATCGCCGACCACTTCGCCGGTCGCTGGGGGGTGCCGGTCCTGGTGGACAACGACGCGAACATCATGGCGCTGGGCGAGCACACGCAGCAGTACGCGGAGTCCTCGCCGCTGGTGCTCGTCAAGGTGTCGGCCGGGATCGGCTCGGGGCTGGTGTTCAACGGGGGCCTGCTGCGCGGCGTCGACGGCGGGGCCGGCGACATCGGGCACATCCGCCTGCCCGGCCACGACGACGCGGTCTGCATGTGCGGCTCCCGCGGCTGTCTCGCCGCCGTGGCGAGCGGCGGTGCGCTGGCGCGCCGGCTCACCGAACGCGGCGTGCCGACGAGGTCGAGCCGTGAGCTGGCCGCCCACCTCGCGGCCGGGCGGCCGGAGGCGGTGGAGCTCGCCCGCGAGGCGGGCCGGCTCGTCGGCGAGGTCCTGACCACGGTCGTGTGCATGGTGAACCCCGAGGTGCTCGTGATCGCCGGCGACCTCGCCGACACGCACTTCGTCACCGGCGTCCGCGAGGTCATCTACCAGAAGGCCCTGCCCCGGGCGACCAGGCACCTGCAGGTGACCAGCAGCGAGCTCGGGGACTTCGCCGGCCTCTACGGCGCGCAGGCGATGGTGCTCGACGCGGCCTACTCCCCCGCCGTCGTCGACGAGCGGCTGGCCCGGGAAGGAACGTCGTGACCGCAGCACCCGTCCGCGTGGGACTGGTCGGAGCCGGGCCGTGGGCGCACACGATGCACGCCCCGACCTTCGCCGCCGGCCCGGAAACCACGCTCACCGTCGTGTACGCGCGCCGAGAAGAGGCTGCCGCCCAACTCGCGGATGCCCACGGCGCGAAGGGAACCACCGACTTCGACGAACTGCTCGACGCGTGCGAGGCCGTCGCCTTCGCCGTCCGGCCCGATGTCCAGGCCGACTTGGCCCGCCGCGCCGCCCGCGCCGGCAAGGCCGTGCTGCTGGAGAAGCCGGTGGCGCTGACGTTGCCGGCCGCGCGGGAACTCGCCGAAACCATCGACGAGGCGGGCGTGGTGAGCCAGCTGGTCCTCACCAAGCGGTACCACCCGGAGACCCGCCGGTTCGTCGAGCGGGCGAAGACGTTCGACGCCGTGGGGGCCCGCTCGTGCTACCTGCACGGCGCGTTCCTGGGCGGCGATCTGGCCACGGGCTGGCGCCTGGAGCACGGCGCGCTGCCCGACCTTGGCCCGCACCTGCTCGACCTGCTCGAAACCACACTCGGCCCCATCGCCGCGATCCGCGCGGCCGGGGACTCGACCCGGTGGATCGAGCTGACCTGCGAGCACGAGAACGGCGCCGTCAGTCAGGCTTCGCTTTCCGGCGTGATCGGCCTCGACCGCGTACGGACGACCGTCGAACTGTTCGGCACCACCGGCACGGTGGCCTACGACACGGCCGCGATCGACCACAGCGAAGCCTGGCCGGTCATCCGAGCCGAGTTCGCCGCCGCCGTGCGCGCCGGGCGTTCGCACGAACTTGACGTGTGGCGCGGGGTTCGGCTCCAGGAGCTGATCACGCAGGCCACCGAATCACTCCGAGTCGGCTTCTGACGGCCTGCCTTTGACCGTCCGAAGAGGACTCTCGTTGCCGATCTGCTCTCACAGCCACCCGTCCTGGCCCCGGGTTGCCTGCGGCAAGTGGCGGAGTTGCTCACCACTCACCCGCTCCAGGAGTGCGGAGCGAGTGCGTGCGAATCAACGGTGTCACCACGATCATCAGCGGCGCGGGTGCTGCTGCTCTTCCCACTCTTACTTGACCGTACATTCCACAACGGGCACGGTCGCTTCGTGGCACGGACGAGAGAATTCGACACCGACGCGGCGATCGAGGCCGCCATGTCGGCGTTCCGCCAGGCAGGGTACGCGGGAACGTCGATCCAGGACCTCGTGGACGCCACCGGCGTCGGCCGAGGGTCGCTCTATGCGGCGTTCGGCAGCAAGGAAGGCCTCTACCTGGCCGTCCTCGACCGGTACCGGGAGCAGTACGCGGAGCCGATCGTCGGTCTACTCAAGGAAGGTGTGAACGCCAAGGCCGTCATTCGCGAGGTTCTGGTGGGCGTGGTCGACGCGACCGTCGAGGACGGCAACCGTGAGGCCTGCCTCGTGGTCGGCGCGGCGACCGAACTTGCGCACCGCGATCTCGCCGTACGCGATCGCTTGCAGGGCACCATTCAATCGCTCGAGGACGCATTGTTCGAGCTGATCGTTCGCGGCCAGGCCGCCGGCGAGCTCCCCGCCGACCGCGCGCCGCGACAACGGCACGACTGCTCGCCACCACCATCCAGGGACTGCGGGTCGTCGGTGCCATCCGACCCGACCGCGCCACGCTCATGGCGACGGTGGACCTCGCCCTGACCTGCCTCTGCTGAGTCGAGCCCAGAAAGGCCACGGAGCCGCGATTGTGCACCAATTCAGGAACGATCAGTCATTACAGAAAGGAACCTTTGGTTTCCCGGCCCCTGCGGACCGGGTGGCCGGCGGCGATTGTTCACCGACGACGGCAAGTCCGAGATAGAAGGTGTCGTGCGCGGACCGGCCGTGTCCCGACTCCCGCTCGAGGTCGGGCCCCAGCATGCACCAGGAGTCGATGCCGGAGATCGAGTTCACCGCCGAGGACACCGCGACCGACGTCCGGGCGACACAGGATCCGCTGTTCTTCGCCGACGCCACTCGCTTCAACGGCTGGACCATCACCACGACGCCGACCGCCACACCGGCACCGAACGGCGCATCAGCGAGGTCTTCCTGACTCGGCTGTGCGTCGAACACCGCTCGGAGTCAGCGCGACTCGGCCCCTTGTCACCGAAGTGGTCAGCTGCATACCTCCGACCGGCCCACACACATGGCCTCGACTGTCCGACTCAGCGTGGCCGCTGACGGCATCCGGTCCAGAAACGCATCAACCCCAATCTGCAACGTCAGAGCAGAAGTGCAACCATGAATCAGATCGGCGTCGGCATCCTCGGTGGTGGCACCACCGGCTGGGCTGCCATCAGTCACGTTCCCGCTCTCGCCGCTCTTCGCGGTATCGCTCGGCGGTGCGCTCACCAGCGGCGCCGCGGCTTCGATCTACTACCGCGGCGGCGTCTCCCGCGGCGACAACCTGCGCTGGGAAATCAACGGCACCGCCGGCGACATTGTGCTGACCTCCTCGAACGGCAACTTCCAGGTCGCCGACCTCACCCTCTCCGGCGGCCGCGGCGACGACACCACGGTGCAACCCCTGACGGTGTCCGATAGTTACTTCGCGGACGTCCCTCGCGACCTCGCCGGACCGGCGCACAACGTCGCGCAGCTCTACGCGCAGAACGCCCGTGACCTCGCGGAGCACACCTCACTCGTCCCCGACTTCCGGCACGCGCTCCACCGCCACCGCTTCATCGACACCGTGAACCGCGCGGCCTCCACCGGCGTGCGCCAGCTCGTCCCCGCAGGCGGAGTCACGGCGTGAACTCGGTCGGCAAACTCCGTCAAGCGGACCGCGATGCGCTCGACGCAATTCCGCACCGGATACGTCAGCCTCTTCGCCGCGACGCGCGAAATCGTGTGCCCACCGCGAAGAACGGCTCAGCCTCCCAGTACGCCTGATTCCCCACCTCGCGGCAACCACCCGGTTCTGAACCTTGAACACGAGTACCTCGACGGCCAGGGCGTAACGGCGCCAAACCCGCACCGGCAGGGACACCGCTGCCGAGGAGGCGAAGATGTCGTTGCGCTCCTTGCCGTCGAGGGCGTGATCACGATCGCGTCAAGCGCGTCGCGGTGGGCGTGCACCCGGTCGACGAGGGCGCCTTCGTGGTTCGCTCCCTGCGATAGGTGGGCAGGATCGAGATCGGCAACGCGCTAGATCACCGCGGTGGCTCCGTCGCTGTTCGTCAGCACGGGCTTGCGACGCCCTCGGTTCAGCTCCGTCTCGGCCGTGCGGGCCCGGTCGACTCCCGGATCTTCAAGTGCGAAGGCAGCGAGAACCGGGGCGCGCGCACGGTGACTTCCGGCTGTGTCACCAGGATCTCCACGGCTTTGCGGCCTGCCTCGTCGAGGGGGCCGGTGAGCGTGGTGAGCGGCGGAGCGCAGAAGTCGGCGCCGAAGATGTCGTCGAAGCCGACCACGCTGATGTCGCCGGGCACGGTGAAGCCACGGTCGCTGAACCGCCGCAACGCCCCGATCGCGAGCAGGTCGTTGTGGGCGATCACCGCGGTGGCGGGGGTTCCGATGGCCGCGTCGGCGGCGGCCGGCCCGCCCGCCATGGACGGCGGGAACGGACCGAGGCGCGTCGCCGCGATGCCGAGCGACTTCGCGGTGTCGCGGATGACGGCCCAGCGCTGGGCCCCGGACCACGATTCCCGCGGCCCGCTCAGGAACACGAGCGCGCGGTGCCCGAGAGAGTGCAAGTGCTCGACGATCTGCCGCGGGCCGTCGACGTGGTCGGTGACGACGCTCGTGACGTCCTGGGCCTGACGGTTGATCAACACCAGTGGTTTCGTGGCCGCGTAGGCGCGCAACTCCGCCGGCGGCAGCCGGCTCGCAGCGAGGATCAGCCCGTCGACGGACGCGTGGATCCGGTCCACCACCGTGCGTTCGGTCTGCGGCGACTGCTGCGTATCGCCCAGCAGCAACGTGAACCCCGCCGTCGAGGCCTGCCGCTCGGCCCCGCGCACCAGGGCGAAGAAGTGCGGGTTGGTGATGTCGGAGACGACCAGCCCGAGCGTCGAGGTCCGGCCCGACTCCAATGCCCGCGCTACGGGGTTCGGGCGATACCCGAGTTCCGCCGCCATCCGCAGCACGTGTTCGCGCGTAGCGGCGTTGACGCGCCCGGGTCTCGTGAACGCCCGCGACACCGTCGAGGGTGCGACCCCGGCGACGCGGGCGACATCGGTCAGCGTCGCCGGCCGGGGACGGCTCCCGACGCCGGTGGGCTCGGTCGGCTCACGAACGGTCATCCGAAGGGCTCCTGTCTGTTCCAGGCGCCACCGTAGCTGCGGTTGGCAAAATCTGGCAAACGCTTGCCGCCCTCGAATGGGCCTTTTACGTTCCCAGGCAACGGCCCGCGGAACCGTGCAGGACAACCGAAGCACCCACAGAGAGGAGCCCGCGATGGTCGACGACGCCCCGGGGGCCACTGCACCCCCGCTGTTCGAGCGCACTCCGAAGAAGGCCGCGGTCGCCGCCTGGATCGGCAGCGCGTTGGAGTACTACGACTTCTTCGTCTACGCCTCTGCCGCCGCCCTGATCTTTCCCAAGGTGTTCTTCCCCCAGGGCAACGCGACCGCGGCGGTGCTGGCCTCGCTCGCGACGTTCGGCGTCGGATACCTCGCCCGGCCCGTCGGCTCGTTCTTCATGGGCCATCTCGGTGATCGTCTGGGGCGCAAGAAGGTGATGGTCGCGAGCCTGCTGCTGATGGGGACCTCGACGTTCCTCGTGGGCTGCCTGCCCGGCTACGGGCAGATCGGCGTCGCCGCACCCGCGCTGCTGGTGCTGCTCCGGCTGCTGCAGGGGTTCTCGGCGTCCGGCGAGCAGGCCGGTGCGAACTCCATGTCCTTCGAGCACGCGCCCGACCACCGACGCGCCTTCGTCACCAGCTGGACGCTCGGCGGCTCCCAGGCCGGCCAGGTCGTGGCGAGTGCGGTGTTCATCCCGCTGGCCGCGGGCCTCGATGACGCCGCGCTGTACTCGTGGGGCTGGCGCATCCCGTTCCTCGTGTCCGCCGTGATGGTCGTGCTGGGCTTCCTGATCCGGCGGCGGCTCGACGAAACCCCCTTGTTCACCGAAGAAGTCGAGCGCGGCGACGTGCGCCGGCTGCCGGTGGCCGAGCTGTTCCGCCACCACAGCCGGCAGGTCGTGCGGGTCTTCTTCGCCGCTCTCATCGCCAACATCGGCACCATCTTCGCGGTCTTCGCGCTCGCGTTCGCCACAGACGACGTGTACGGGATCGGCATGTCGAAGACCGTCCTGCTGTGGGTCACCGCGGGCGGCAACGCACTCGCCGTCGTCACCGTGCCGCTGCTCGCGCTGGTGTCGGACCGTCACGGCCGCAAGCCGATGTTCGTCGGCGGCATCGTGGGCTGCGCGGTGCTGACCGCGGCGTTCCTGTGGTCGATCTCCACGGCCGACGTGACCCTGGTCGCCGTGACCGGCGTCCTGCTGCTCGGCGTTGCCTTCTCCGCGACCCTCGCGGTGTGGCCGGCAACTTACGCCGAGATGTTCCCCACCGGCGTCCGATTGTCGGGCATGGCGATCGGCACCCAGTTCGGCTTCGCGACCGCCGGCGTGACGCCCGTGATCACCGCGAGCATCGCCGGCCACTCGCCGTCCGGGTGGATACCCGTGTCGATCTACACCTGCGTGATCTGTCTGGTGTCGGCGATCGCGGTGCTGGTGGGCAAGGAGACCTACCGGATCCCGACCACGCAGCTCGGCGCGCGGCGCACAACCGCCACGACCGTTCCGGTCGAGCGGTGACGAAGACAAAAGGAGTGAGCGTGGAGAAAGTCGCGATCGTGACCGGCGCCGGCGGCGGCCTGGGGTCGGTGATCGCACGGGAGCTGGCGGCCGACGGCTTTCGGCTCGTTCTGGCCGACCGCAACGGTGCCGCCGCGGAAGCCGCCGCGACGGCGGTCGAGGGCTCACCCGTGGTGGTGCCCGCGGACCTCACCGACGCCGGCGATGTGCAGCGGCTCGTCGACGAGGTGGCACAGCGGTTCGGCCGCCTCGACGTGCTGGTCAACAGTGCCGGGATCGAACGCGTGCATCCCCTCGAGACCACGCCCGAACCGGATTGGGACGCGACGATGGACGTCAACGTCAAGGGCCCGATGCTGCTGTGCCGGGCAGCGGTCCCGCTCTGGCGCGAGCAGGGGTCCGGCAGCGTCGTGAACATCAGCTCTCGCGCGTGGCTCGGCGGTTCGGCCAACACGTCGTACGCGAGTTCGAAAGCCGCGCTGGTGGGCTTGACCGTGTCGATGGCCGTCGAGCTCGGCCCGCTCGGAGTGCGGGCGAACGCGGTCGCGCCCAGTTTCGTACGCACGCCCTTCAACCAGCAGCGCACCGACGTCGCCAACCTGGACCGGATGATCGAGCGCTACACGGCGTTCGCCCCGTTGCGCCGGCTCATCGAGCCGATCGACGTCGCGAACGCCGTGGTGTTCCTCGCGTCGGACCGCGCCCGCAACATCACCGGCGAGGTGCTCCACGTCTGCGCGGGCGCACAGCTGCCGCCCATCCCCTGATGACACTGAAGGAGAACCCCATGCACGTGCTCGTGCTCCAAGGACCGAACCTCAACCGGCTCGGCAAGCGCGACCCCCGCTTCTACGGCACTCACCCGCTCACCGAGGTGACCTCCCGGATCGACACCCGAGCCGGGGAGCTCGACGTGAAGGTCGACCACGTCCAGGCCAACTGCGAGGGCCGGCTCATCGACTGGCTGCAGGAACGCCAAGACGGCGCCGACGCGATCATCTGCAACCCCGCCGGGCTCACGAACTACGGCCTGTCCTTGCGCGACGCCCTTTCCGATACCGGCCTGGACCTCGCGATCGTGCACCTGTCCAACCCGCTCGGGCGCGAACCGTGGCGACGCGAAGACGTCTTCGCCGAAATCGCGGACCTCTACCTCGCCGGCGCCGGCTGGCACGGCTACGTCATGGCACTCGATGGCCTCCACGCACGCGCGGCGGACCGCACGTGAGCCTCGCACTGGTGGCGAGTCACGTCACACTCTCGGGCGCCGGCTTCACCGAGCCGGCCCGCTTCTCCCTGGCCGACCGCTGCGCTGCCGCGGCCGGCGCCGGGTTCACCGGAATCGGCTTGCATGCCAACGACCTCTCCGCGAGCTCGGCGAGCGACCCGATTCGCCGGCACGGCCTGGAACTCGTCGAGATCGAGTTCCTGTCCGGCTGGGCCCTCGGCACCGATCCGGCCGCGGTTGCCTCGACCGAAGAACGCGCCTTCGCCCTCGCCGACCAAGTCGGCGCCCGCTACCTCTCGGCCGGCGAATACCAGCCCGGCCCCCTGAACTTCGCACGCGCCGCCGCTGCCCTGCGCGAACGCTGCGTGCGGGCCGCCGTTCACGGGCTGCGCATCGCCGTGGAGCCGTTCCCGTGGTCGGCCATCCGCGACGTGCCCACAGCGTTGCACCTCCTGGAGCTCGCCGACGCCCCCAACGCGGGCCTCCTCGTGGACACCTGGCATTTCTTCGCCGCCGGCGGCCGCATTCCGGACCTCGCGCGGATTCCCCCGGAACTCATCCTCGCCGTCCAGCTCAACGACGGGCCCTCCACCGTCTCCGGCGACCTGCTCACCGTCTCCCGCAACACCCGGCTGCTCCCCGGAGACGGCACGTTCGACCTCCGTTCGGTGATCCGCGTTCTCTCCGAGTCCGGGTACGAAGGCGTCTACACCGCGGAGATCGGCAACCCGGCCTTCCGCGCCTTGCCGGTCGAGGAGGCCGCACACCTGGCGTACGAAAAGGTCCGGCGGCTGTTCACCTGATCATCAGCGCGCGGGAGCCGGCGACCCGGGCAGCGAACGGCGGCTCGCCGCTACCGGACGACTTCGCCTCCGCTCTCGGCGAGGATCGTCGGGCGGGGGCCGTCCGCGGTGGCCAAACGGCGACGGCTGCGGTTTCAGGCGGGGTGGCGAAGCGACCGACCGGGCTGCTGCGCTGTCGCAGCGCAGCGAATTCTTCTGCGGTCGCGGTGCCTTGGGCTTTGGCGAACTGATCGTGCCCGGTGGTCAGCAGCGGGCTCGGTGCAGCCGGCGCAGAGGACGTGGTACGTGCCGTCCTGTTCGCTCGCCTGGCCGGCAAGGTGACGGATCCAGCCGACCGCCGGGAACTTCGACGCGCTGTAGGCGGCGTTGTCGGGTTCCCCGACCGAGCCTGCTTGCGAGGCGACGCCCGACGAACCGGCCACGGCAGTGTCGCAGGGCGGGAAGGGTCGGCGGGGCGATCCGGAAATGCTGTGGGTGGCGATCACGCCGCCCGGGCCACCGGCCGAGGCTTCGCGGATGGCGCCTTTCCCCTCGGCGGCAAGAAGATCGCCGTCGAGCCAGCGCACGGTCCCGGCGCCGGATGGGGTGCGGATGTTGCGTCCGTGTGCGATGACGGCTTCCGATCGGGCCATCGGCTCGGCGACGATCGCCGAGCCGGTGACACAGCCGGAACCGGAGCCGGCGAGGAGGTCCAAAGTCGGCTGCAGGTCCTTTCCGGACTCCCCGTCACACACCACGGTGTTGACGCGGATCCGTGCGCCAGCTCCCGCGCGGGCGACTGCGCGACGCCGCGGACGGCTTCGGCGAGAGCGGCTTGTCCGGTGCAGCACCCGGAGTGCGTGGTCAGCAGGGCGACCGTCAATGGCCCGGCCTGATCGTCATGATCGGCCAGCAGTCCCGCAGAGTGCCGAATGTCTCGACGATCTCCCCCCGGCACCGTCGCGGCTTCGGTCGAGATGGAGACGACCCGCAGGGGACTGTGCCGGCGAGTGGACCTTCATCGGGCGGACGCCAGGAGGTCGGCCGCGGCCGCCGCGGCCTGCTTGGTCGCGGTGCGCACGTCGAGCGTGCGGTGCTCGCGCGACATCATCTCCACCCCCCACGGACCCGTGAAGCCGAGGCGCCGCAACGACTTCACGAAGGAAGCGACATCGAAATCCCCTTCGCCGCAGTAGAGGCGGTTGTCGAAGGTGTCCTCGAACAGGGTTCCGGTCACCTCCCGGTACCCGTCGTTGATCTCTACGGCGAAGACGTACTCCGGTGGCAGGATGCGCTCCAGGTCCTGATAGGACATCGAGCTGCGGTGGATGTGCCAGATGTCGACGAGCAGCCCGCCCGCCGGATGAGCCACGTCGCGGACCAGCCGCGCGGCGGGCTCGATCGTCGTCATCATCGAGAAGGCAGCGGGCTCCAGGGCGATCCGCGTGCCCACCGCCGCGGCTTCTCGCGCCAGTGCCGCGAACTCCGCGCGCAGCACGTCCGGCTCGACGGTGTCACCGGCCGCTCCGGCGCCGGCCTTGATGTGCGAGGCACCCAGGGCTTCGGCGGCGTGCAGGAGATCGGCGCGCACCACGTCCGATCGGGAGCGCCGCTCCCCCGAGCACCACCAGTCGTCGAGGTACTCCACCTCGACGGTCGTGATGCCGTGCCGCTCGAATTCCCTTGCGAGCGCCGGAAACCCGACCTCGTCGCGCACAGCGACGAGGTCGGTGTGCGTGATCCCGAACCCGCTGAACCCCGCTTCGGCGGCGGCCGCGACCCGGTCCCGGATGCCGAACGGGCTCAGGTCGCCGTTGCGCAGCGGCATCACATCACCCGCGGAGGTCCAGCACGTGCTCAGCAAGGCATCGGGGTTGGCCATGGCGGGGAGTCTCTTTTCAGTCGGCGGTCACGGCTTCCCGAGCGGGATCGAGCTTGTCGATCAAGCGGTGCATGACGTTGCGGATGTGCGTGTCGACGGCTTCGCCCATCGCCCGAGTATCGCCTGCCTCCATCGCCTCCAGTATCGCCCGGTGCTCCTTGTACGCCAGCGCCGTGTGCTCGTGGAACTGACCGGCCCAGTTGATGATGCGCTGGATGTGCCCGCGCAAGCGGTGGATGTGGTTGATGAGCAGGGGGTTGCCGCAGTTGAGCACGAACAGGTCGTGGAAGTCGAAGTCGGCGACGTTGAACGGTTCGAGGTCGCCATGATCGATCGCGTCCCCGATCAGGTCCATGCGCTCGCGCATGGCGGCCAGCTTGTCGGCCGGGATCCGGGTGGCGGTCTCGGCCGCGGCCACCTCGAGAGCCCGGCGCACCGTGTAGACCTGCCGGACCAGTTCCACCGACAGCGCCGGAACCGTGAACCCGCGCGGCCCGGAGACGTCGAGCAGACCTTCGTCCTGCAGCCGGCGGATCGCCTCCCGCAGCGGGGAACGGCTGATCGAGAACCTCCGGGCGAGATCGTTTTCACTGAGCACGGAACCGGGTTCGAGTTCGCCGGACACGACCCAGCGTTTCAACGTGGCGTAAGTCTGATCCGCCAGAGACGGCGCCCGCTTCGGCGCGTTTTCGTCGATGCGCATCGTTTCCCACTGCACAGTCGGCTCGCTCACGTGCACCCTCCCTTTCACGCCAGGCTCGCCCGGCTCCCACCACGATTCTCACGGGGGACCTTGACAGCTCCTGCCGGGCGTGTTGACACCTTCCTGGAGCCACTCTAGCGTAATCGGTCGACAGGCGACAGGCGTCCGTCGCCATGACTCGCCAGACACGCTCAGTTTCGGTCGACAGGCGACCGGGGTGGCGCGGAGTCCTGCTCGATCTTGGCAAAGGAGCCCAGATGAGAAACCTTCGTTCGCTGGCAGCGACTGTGATGAGCGTTCTGGCCGTTTCGGCCGGTCTGGTCGCGTGTGGCGGTGCTTCCGGCAGCAACGCGTCTGGCGTCACGATCGGTTATTCGACGTACACGCTCTCCAACCCCTTCTTCGCGGGGATGCAGAAGGGCCTGGACGCAGGGACCCAGAAGTACGGCTACAAGCTGGTCACCACCAACTCGAACGGCGACGCCGCGCAGCAGGTCACCGACATTCAGAACCTGATCAGCCGGGGTGTGAACTACATCCTCCTGTCCCCCGCCGACGGCAAGGCGATCGCACCGGCCGTGTCCGCGGCCGACATGGCACACGTGCCGATCATCTCCATCGCCGACAGCGTGATCCCGCCGATCACCGCGACGATCACCATCGACGACGTCAAGGCCGGCAGCGACGCCGTCGACCGGATCGCCGCTGAACTGAAGGCCCGCAAGGGTTCCGCGACCGGGAAGGTCGTCGACATCCAGGGCATCCTGGGCACGCCGTCGGCGACGCGGCGCGAAGAAGGATTCCGCCGGCAGCTGGCCCACTACCCCGGTCTGCAGGTGGTGGCGGCGCAGGACGGCGGCTACGACACCGCCAAGTCGAACGCGCTGATGGTGGACATCCTCCAGGCGAATCCCCAGATCGACGCGGTGTTCGCGGCCAACGACGCCGAAGCTGTCGGCGTGTCGGCGGCGATCAAGTCGCAGGGCCGGTTCAAGCCGGTGGGCGACCCCGGGCACATCATCGTGATCGGCGTGGACGGTTCCAAGCCGGCCGTCGAGGACGTGCGCGCCGGCGTCCAGGACGCCAGCATCAGCCAAAACCCGATCAAGATGATGCAGAAGGCCGTGGACACCGTCGCTGATCTCGAGGCGCACAAGTCCGTGCCGAAGCAGATCGACTGGCCCTCGGCGACCATCACCAAGGAAAGCATCGACTCGTCGGAGGTCAAGAGCTACGGGATCTGGTCCGATGAGGTCTGATGTGCCCGTCCCGGTGGTGGAGTTCCGCGGGGTGTCGAAGTCCTACCCGGGCATCCGCGCTCTGCACGAGGTGTCCTTGACGCTCGCGCCGGGCACCGTCACCGCGCTCGCCGGGGAGAACGGAGCGGGCAAGTCCACCTTCATCAAGCTCCTGTCCGGCGCGGAAGTGGCGGACTCAGGGCGGATCCTGCTCCGCGGCCACGATGTGCCCGCCACGCCCGGGGCGGTGATCGACGCGGGTGTCAGCGTGATCTACCAGGAGCTGACCGATGTCCCGGACATGAGCCTGCTCGACAACCTCGTGCTCGGCCGCCAGCCCGCCCGGCTGGGAGTGGTTCGGCGCGGCGCGGCCAAACGGGCCGCCCGGGCCGCGCTCGACCGCGTCGGGCTGGCCGACCTGCCACTGGACCGGCCTGTGCGGCAGCTTTCGCTGGCCCAGCGGCAGCTCATCGAGATCGCGCGGTGCCTCGCCCGCGACGCGAGTGTGCTGGTGTTCGACGAACCGACCTCGGCACTGTCCGAACGCGACGCACAGTGCCTGCTGGACACGATCACGTCGTTGCGCGAGCAGGGTATGGCCATCTTGTACGTCAGCCACCACCTCGACGAACTGTTCGAGATCGCCGACACGATCGCGGTGCTGCGCGACGGTGAACTCGTGGGCGTCGGCCCGGTCGGCGAGTGGGACGAAGCGAAGCTCGTGCGGGCCATGCTCGCCAAGGACATGGCCCACGCCTACCCGTGGCGGGATCGGCCGGTGGGCGCCGACCGGCTCCAGGTACGCGAGCTCGACGCACCTGGCGTCAAACAGGCGACGCTGCAGGTCAAATCCGGCGAAATCGTGGGTTTGGTCGGCCTCGCGGGCGCCGGGCGCACCGAACTCCTCAAGGCGCTGGCGGGCCTGTCCGTGCGCTCACGCGGGAACGTCGAGGTAGACGGCCATCCCCTTCCCGCGCGAGCGCACGCCGTGGTGCGCCGCGGCGTGGTGTATGCGCCCGAGGATCGCAAGGCGGAAGGCCTGGTGCTCGACGCGTCGGTGGTGGACAACCTGTCCTACGGGGTGTACCGCTCGTTCACCCGGGTCGGCTGGCTGCGTCGTGGCCGGCAGGAGCGGCTCGCCCGAGAGGCCATCGCCGGATTCGGTGTCAAGACCCGCGATCCCCGTCAACCGGCGGGCAAGCTCTCCGGCGGCAACCAGCAGAAGATCGTCCTCGCGCGAGCCGCCGCACACACGCCCAAGGTCCTGCTGCTCGACGACCCCACCCGTGGCGTGGACGTGGGTGCGAAAGCGGGCATCCACGAGCACGTGCTGGCACTGGCCGAGTCCGGCGCCGCGGTACTGCTGACCAGTTCCGACACCGACGAGGTACTCGCGATGGCTGACCGCGTGTACGTGTTGCGCGCCGGGCGGGTGGTCGGCGAGCTGCGCCGAGCCGAGTTCGACCGGGAACGCGTCCTCCAGCTGGCCGCCGCCGGCTGACTCCCCTGACTCGCCTGTGAGAAACGGAAGACCACCATGGTGATCACGACCTCCACGGAGAAGACGGCAGAAACCCGCAGCCCCGATCCACCCCCGCCGTCGGTGCTTCGGCGCCTGGCCGGGCATCCCCGAACCCCGATCATCGTCGCGCTGGTGCTGGCCTGTGTGGCGATGGCGTTCCTGTCCGACAGCTTCCTGTCGAGCCGCAATTTCACCAATATTCTCACCCAGTCCACAGTGGTGGGTATCGCCGCCGTCGGTGCGACGCTGGTGATCATCACCGGCGGCATCGACCTGTCGGTCGGCGCGAACGTTGCACTGGCCGGCATGATCGCCTCGCAACTGGTCAACGGCGGGCTGGCCGGGTTTCTCGGTGTCTTGGCCTGTCTGGTCATCGCCGCCACGATCGGTGCGTTCAACGGGATTTCCGTGGCGTGGCTGCGCTTGGCGCCGTTCATCGTGACCCTCGCCGTGCTCGGGATGGCCCGGGGCCTGACTTTGCAGCTGAGTCAAGGCCAGAGCGTGTACGGACTGCCGAGCGGGCTCACCTGGCTCGGCGGCGCCACGATCGGCGCCGTCCCCGTGCCGGTGTTCCTCCTCGCCGCGATGTTCCTCGTCGGGCACCTTGTGCTGTCCCGCACCACGCTCGGGCACCAGATCTACGCGGTCGGTGGCAACCGGCAGGCCGCGCGGCTGAGCGGAATCCCCGACAAGAGGGTGCTGTTCCACGCGTACCTGATCGCCGGCGCGTGCGCCGGGCTGGCCGCGCTGGTTCTGGTGGGCAGGCTCGGCGCAGCCACCCCCACCGCGGGCACCGGCTTGGAGTTGCAGGTGATCGCCGCCGTGGTGATCGGCGGCACCAGCCTGTTCGGCGGCAAGGGCAGCATGGTCGGCACGCTCATCGGTGTCCTGCTCATCGGCGTCATCAACAACGGCCTGACCCTGCTCAACGTGAGCCCGTTCTGGGTCCAGTTCATCCAAGGCGCGCTGATCCTCGTGGCCGTGCTGCTGGACGCGTTCAACCAGCGGAGGCTCTCGGTGACCGATGCCTGATCCCCACCACATCCACGACTGGAGGCCTTCGTGAATCCCCCTTTTGACCACCGGTACCTCGACGAGCTCATGGAACGCGCCGGGCTCGACGCACTGATGGTGACCTCGAAGCACAATGTCCAGTACTTGCTGGGCGGGCACAGGTTCTTCTTCTTCGACTACATGGACGCCATCGGGGTCAGCCGCTACCTGCCGACGCTGGTGTACGTCCGCGGCGAGCTCGACGCGACCCGCTACATCGGCAACGCGATGGAATCGTGGCAGCTGGACAACGATCCGGTGTGGGTGTCCGATCTGGACACCAGCACGTGGCGCGCGCAGGACGCGATCGAACTCGCCCTCGCACACGTGCGCCGAGTGCTGCCGGGTCAGGCCGTGGTCGGCATCGAAGGATCTTTCCTGCCGGTCGAGGCGTACCAGCGGCTGGCGGCCGACCCGTCGGTGACGCTGCGGGACGGCCAGTTCGTGCTGGAACGCCTTCGCGCGGTGAAACGGGTGGACGAGCTGAAGCTGCTCGAAGAAGCGTCGGACGCCATCGTGGACTCGATGCGGACGACCTTCGGCGTGCACGGGCCGGGCTCGACGAAACGGGAGATCGTGCAGACCCTGCGCCAGGAACAGACGCGCCGCGGCATGACCTTCGAGTACTGCCTGGTGAGCATGGGCGCGAGCCACAATCGCGCGCCGTCGAACGCCAGCTGGGCACCCGGCGAGGTACTGTGCCTGGATTCCGGCGGCAACCTCGGCGGCTACATCGGCGACCTCGCGCGCATGGCGGTGCTCGGCGAACCCGACGCCGAGCTGGAGGATCTGCTGGCCGAAGTCGAAGCTGTGCAGCTGGCCGCGCGGGAACCCATCGCGGACGGCGTGGTCGGCCAGGCGATCTTCGACCGGGCAGGCGAGGTGCTGGCCACGAGCCCCCACCGTGCCGTGAGCACCTTCGTCGCCCACGGCATGGGACTCATCAGCCACGAGGCTCCTCGGCTCACCTCGACCGGACCGGTTCCGTATCCCAACTACGACGGTCCCCGCGCACTGGCGGCCGGCATGGTCCTCTCGATCGAAACGACGATGCTGCACCCCCGGCGCGGGTTCATCAAACTCGAGGACACCGTGACCGTGACCGCCGACGGGCACCGTGCGTTCGGCGACCGCGCGCGCGGCTGGAACGTCGTGGACCTCGCCGCCGCCCGGGTCTGAGGCCGTACCCACGCAGCCCGCCACGCCCGCTCGAGCAGCAGAGGAGCCACCGATGACCGACACCCTGCCCGTCACGATGCCCGCCGTGATCTTCCGGGGCGAGGGCGTACTGGCCCTGGAGCAGCACGCGGTACCCGTGATCACCGAACCCGACGACATCATCATCAAGGTCGGCGCGGTCGGGATCTGCGGGTCGGACCTGCACGCCCTGCACACGCCCCCGACGCACCCGGGCCTGCCGGGCGTGATCTTCGGGCACGAGTTCTGCGGTGAGATCGTCACCACCGGCCCGCAGGCGCGCGGACTGTCGGTGGGCGACCGCGTGGCGGTCGACCAGAACCCGCCGTGCGGCCGCTGCGGCCCCTGCCGTGACGGACACGGCAACTTCTGCGAGCCGTTGTTCGACAACCCGCACCTCGACATCCCGTGGCCGAACACCCCCGGGTTCTTCTGGGACGGCGGCATGGCCACGTACGTCAAGGTGCCTTCGTACTACGCCTACCGCGTGACCGCTGACGTGCCCTACGAGCACCTCGTGCTCGCCGAGCCGCTCGGTTGTGTCCTCAACGGGATCAACAAGGCCGGAGTCGTGGTCGGCGACCGCGCGGTCGTCCTCGGCGGCGGACCGATGGGTCTGCTCGCCGTCGTCGCGCTCAAGCACTTCGGCGTGGAACAGGTCATCCTGGTCGAACCGGCTGCCAAACGCGCCGAGGTGGCGAAGCAGGCCGGTGCCGATCTGGTGCTCAACCCGGCCGAAGTCGACGTACGCGAGGCAGTGCCGGCCGCCACCGGCGGCCGCGGTGCGACGCTGGTGTTCGAGGCCGTCGGTACCCAGCTGGACACCGCGGTCGACGTCGCGGCGGACCGGGCGCGGATCGTGGTCGTCGGCATCAACAACAGCTACCGCGCGAACCTGTCCGCGATGACCGTGACGATCAAGGAGCTGCGCATTCTCGGGTCGTTCCTGATGCGCTACACCATGCGCGAATCGCTCGACCTCATCCAGAGCGGCAAGCTCCCGCTCGAACGCGTGGTGAGCCACGTGCTCCCGTTGTCGGACATCCACAAAGGAATTTCGCTGGCGCAGGCCGGCGAAGGCCTGAAGATCGTCTTCAAGCCGTGACCGGAAAAGAGGAGCCGGCGATGGCCCACGACCGGACTGTCCTCGTCACCGGAGTGGCTTCGGGGATCGGCGGCGTCGCACGCACCGTGCACGAGGCCGGCTACGACCTCGTGCTGGTCGACCTCGACGAAGCCGGACTGGCGCGCCACGCCGTCGGCACGGTCCTCACCGAGAACGGCGGCGGCGCCGTGGTGAACATCGCCTCGGTCCCCGGCGTACTCCCGGCCGTCTACGCGGCGTCCAAGGCCGGGCTGGTCGGGTTCGGCACCGGGCTGGCGTTCGACTTCGGCCCCCTCGGCGTCGCCGTCGACACCATCGCTCCCGGCATCGTGCGGACTCCGATCCGGGACCGGATCCAGGAAGAGGACGCCGACCGGACCGGCCTGCCGGCGGAACAGGTCTTCGCCGAACACGTCCGGCCCATTCCACTGGGCCGGGCGCAGACCGCGGCCGAGATCGGTGCGCTCACCGTGTTCCTGCTCGGGCCGGGCGCGCGGAGCATTTCCGGCGAGACCGTCAAGGTCACCGGCGGAATGACCACCGTGACGTTCGATTTCGCGAAGGCAGCGGCCGCGGTCCGTGCGGGGGTGCCGCAATGACCGACCAGTTCGCGGTGCAGTTCAAGGAAAAGCTTGCCTCTGACGGGCCGCTCCGGGGCACGTTCGCGGGGCTCGGCAGCCCGGTCGGGGTGGAGATCGCGGCCGCGGCCGGCGCCGACTGGGTACTGCTGGATCTGGAACATGGCGGGGGTTCCGAGGAACTGGTCGGGCCGTCGGTGACCGCGGCGGGAGCCTACGGAGTCCCGCTGATCGTCCGGACGGAAAGTGGTGACCGGCCGCGAGCCGGGCGGGCGCTGGACGGCGGGGCGAGCGGCGTCATGATCCCCCGGATCGCCGGAATCGCCGAGGCTCAGGACGCCCTGCGGACCCTCCGATACCCGCCGGACGGCGACCGCGGGGTGGCAACCTACAACCGCCAGGCCCGGTTCGGGCTGCGACCCGAAGTGCTCGCCTCGCGCAACGACGAGGTCGTCGGCGTCATCCAGGTCGAGACCGTCGGCGCGCTTCGCGACATCGACGAGATCGCCGCGACCGACGGCGTCGACGTGCTGTTCATCGGCCCTGTGGACCTCTCCTACGCGCTGGGTGTGCCGTTGGAGTTCACCTCACCGGCGTTCCGGCACGCTCTCGACACCGTGGCCGCCGCCGCGCAACGGCACGGAAAGACAGCGGGGATCATGGCGCCCTCGGCCGCCGCCGCGGCCGACTACCTGACCCGCGGGTTCCGGTTCCTGTCCATCGCGTCCGACGCCTCCCTGCTCGCCAGAACCATGCACGACGCCTTCGCGTCGGTCAGGAAGGAACACAGGTGAGCCCGGTGCGGCTGACCCACTGATCGCCGGAGCGGCCGTGTCCGGCACCTCCGGCGCCTACGCGGACGTCACCGATCCCGCCACCGGCGCGGTCACCGCTCACGTGCCGCTGGCCTCGGCGGCGGAAACCGGCGCCGCGGCAGCCGCGGTTCCCGCCTGGCGTGACACTCGCTGGCCCGCCGTACCCGCATCCTGTTCGTGTGCCGCGCGCCTTGGTGGCACACCGCAACGCGTTCGTTGCTGCCTGCAGCCCCGGAGCGAGTTGATGTCCGTGCGCACATGCCCATGAAACGTTCGTTTGTCCGCAGCCAGCAGGGCTCGCCCGCGCGCGAAGTGGGGTCAGGTGGTGCGGGGCAACTGTCGGTTTCGTCCGCCGGCGCCCGCGGCCGAACGCTCTGTACTCGGTCCTTCAGCTTGCAGAGGGCATCCGACGATCGAGCCCGCCGATCCGTCGAACTCATCGCCAACCGCACGGTAGGCGCCGTCATCCCGGACCATCGGGATGGGTGAGGTCATAGGCGCGGGCGACCTTCTGGGGCACCACCATCCGCCACGCGTCCACCACGAACTCGCGGGCTTCAGCCGGATCCAGGGCAGCGAACTCGGCGTCGACCCAGTTGAACCGCATGTCCGACTCCGACGGCAGCCGGAACTTCTCCGGCTCACCGGCCACGAGCGCGGCCCGCTCCTCCTTCGGAAACGCGAAACCCATCACCGCCTCGTCTTGGGAGAACGCGACATACACGATCTGCTTGACCCGGAACTTCAACCGGCCCCGCACGTATACCGGATAGGAACGCTCGAGCTCCGAACCCAGGGCACGAACATCCTCGATCACCGCCATGCCGCACCTCCTCACCCGACGACCAGGCCTGCCAGGCCGCGCGCAGCCGCGATGCCCGTCCTCCTGAGTCGCTCCCCTCGCCAGGGTGCCCCCGATCAGCACTCGCCGGCCACGGCAATCTCCCACGCCTGCCGGACCGCGAGCCACACAACGTCACCATCACCGAGTGCGCGGCTCAACCACCACCACGTCGACATGCCGAATCAGCAGCGGCGGGCTCGTTCGGGCTCGTCTACCGCGGCGATGCGGTCGACCAGCGGACCGCCGGCCCGCAGTAGGGCCTGCAGGCTTTCCAACGGCTCGGGGACCAGGCTGTACCAGCTCCAAGTGCCTCGGCGTTCACGGTTGAGGATGCCGGCGGAGACGAGGACGCGCAGGTGATGGCTCAGCGTCGGCTGCGGCAGGTCGAATTCTTCGGCGAGGTCGCAGAAGCAGGCTTCACCGCCGGGTGAATGGCGGACGAGCGACACCAGCCGGATGCGCAACGGGTCGGCGAGGGCCTTGAAGAGCTTGGCCGCATCGGTGGCGTCGGTGTCGGTGACGACAGCGGCGGGTTCGGCGAGCAGGAGGGTGACCCGGACCGGGGTCCTCTGCTGGTGCTCGACCGTCATGCGCCCTCCCGTCGTGTCGCGCGTATCTCCCCTCTGACCATACCTCGTGGATTGACAAAGTTCGATCCAATCGCGTTCACTTGGATCGAGATAAGTCAATCCAAGGAGAGCGTCATGGTGCAGCCTTCGCGGGGCCTCCCCGCGCACCAGGCGGACGCCCAGGTCGAACGGATCGTGGACGAGCTGGCCGACCGGTTCCGCGGGACGTTCGCGCGGGAGCGGTTGCAGGATCGCGGGCGCGCGACGGGGTTGGTGCGGGTCGAGGTGCCGCAGGTCCTGTTCGTCTGCGGGCACAACGCGGGCCGTTCGCAGATGGCGGCGGCCCTGTTGGATCACCACGCGTTCGGGCGGGTGTCGGTGCGTTCGGCGGGCTCGCGGCCTTCGCGCGGGATTCCCGAGGTGGTCACGGAGGCGATGGCCGAGTTGGACATCTCGCTGACGTGCGCGTATCCGAAGCCGCTGACCGACGAGGTGGTCCACGCGGCCGATGTGGTGGTGACGATGGGCTGCGGCGATGCGTGCCCGATCTACCCGGGCCGGCGCTACCTCGACTGGGATGTGCCGGATCCGGACGGGCAGCCGCTGGCGGTGGTTCGCCACATCCGGGACGAGCTCGACGCCCGTGTGTGTGGACTGCTCGGCGAGCTGTCTTCATGACATTCCCTGATCCTGAAAGGATATCCACGGTGACCCGAGTGCCCGAAGTGTTGTTCGTGTGTGTGCACAACGCCGGCCGTTCGCAGATGGCGGCGGCGTTGTTGCAGCACCACGCCTTGGGCCGGGTCACGGTCCGGTCGGCGGGCTCAGAGCCGGCGGACCAGGTCAACCCGGCTGCCGCCCAAGCCCTGGCGGAATGGGGGCTCGACATCGCCGCCGAGGTGCCGACCAAGTTGTCCACCGCCGACGTCGAGCGGTCTGACGTGGTGATCACCATGGGCTGCGGCGACACGTGCCCGGTGTTCCCGGGCAAGCGCTACGAAGACTGGCCCCTGGACGACCCGGCCGGTCAGGGCGTGGACGCGGTCCGCCCGATCCGCGACGAGATCGACCGGCGGATCCGCAGCCTGCTCGCCGAGTTGCTCGATGCGTAAACCGCCGCTCTGCCCCGACGTCCTGAACGCTGCCAGGAGGACCAGCTCGTGACCCAGACCGCCGACCAGACCGCGATTCCGGCCGACGCCGACGTTCTGCGCAAACTGTCCTTCATGGACCGGTTCCTGCCCGTGTGGATCATCGCCGCGATGGCTGTCGGGCTACTGCTGGGCAGCGTCGTGCCCGGGCTGCAGGGCGTGCTCGACGCGGTGAAGGTCGGGCAAGTGTCGCTGCCGATCGCGCTCGGCCTGCTGCTGATGATGTACCCGGTGCTGGCGAAGGTCCGCTACGACAAGCTCGACACCGTCACCCGCGACACCCGCACCATGGTGCTCTCGCTGCTGCTGAACTGGATTCTCGGACCGGCGCTGATGTTCGCGCTGGCGTGGCTGCTGCTGCCGGACCTGCCCGAGTACCGCACCGGGCTGATCATCGTCGGCCTCGCCCGCTGCATCGCCATGGTCATCATCTGGAACGACCTCGCCTGCGGCGACCGGGAAGCCGCCGCGGTGCTGGTCGCGTTGAACTCGGTGTTCCAGGTGATCATGTTCGGGGTGCTCGGCTGGTTCTACCTCGACCTGCTGCCCGGCTGGCTGGGCCTGCAGAGCCAGAGCATCAGCTTCTCCCCGTGGGAGATCGCACTGTCGGTGGTGATCTTCCTCGGCATCCCGCTCGCCGCCGGTTATCTCTCGCGCCGGATCGGGGAACGCACCAAGGGCCGCGACTGGTACGAGGGCAAGTTCCTGCCCAAGGTCGGGCCGATCGCGCTGTACGGGCTGCTGTTCACCATCGTCGTGCTCTTCGCACTGCAGGGCGACAACATCACCTCCCGGCCGCTGGACGTAGCGCGGATCGCGCTCCCGCTGCTGGCCTACTTCGCGACCATGTGGGGCGGCGGCTACCTGCTGGGCAAGGCCTCCGGACTCTCGTATTCGCGCACCACGACGCTGGCGTTCACCGCGGCGGGCAACAACTTCGAACTCGCCATCGCCGTGGCGATCGGCGTGTTCGGAGTGACGTCCGGGCAAGCGCTGGCCGGGGTGGTCGGGCCACTGATCGAGGTTCCGGTCCTCGTTGGGCTGGTCTACGTGAGCCTGTGGCTGCGCAAGCGCTGGGCTGCCGACGCCCCGAAGTGAGCTGCGCAGACGGCGTGGTGATCGGCGGCAGGCAAGCTGGCCTCGCCGCCGGTTACCACCTCCGCCAGGCCGAACTGAGCTTCCTCGTCATCGACGCCCGGCCCGCCCCGGGTGGCGCGCGGGCGACTCGCTGCGGCTGTTCTCCCCGGCCCACTTCAGCTCCCTGCCGGACCGGCCCATGCCCTGCCAGCCCGGACACGAGTAGCCGGATGCCGCGCACGTCGTGAACTAGTGGACCCGCCTACGACAAGCGCTGTCGGCTTCCGACCCGTCAGCCGTCAGACGTCTGCTGACGACCGACGCGGTGCAGGTCGCCACGCTGGCGTGGTCCCAGCGGCACGGCGACTGACCCGCCTTTGCGAAGATCACCTCGTGCGCGACTCGACGCCTTCGCCCAGCGCCTGTTGTGCGCCGTTGGCGGAGGCGCCGTTGCCGGCTGAGGACGCCGCCGATCTGGCGACGGTGTTCAAGGCCTTGGGTGATCTGATCCGGCTGCGGCTGCTCTCGCTGATCTGCACCGGCGCCGACGGCGGCGCGCGCGTGGGCGATCTAACCACGGCGTTCAGCGTGTCCGGGCCGACGATCTCCCATCACCTGAAACTGCTGCGTGAGGCCGGTCTGGTCCAGCCCGAGCGCCGCGGCACGTCGATCCACTACCGGCCCCGGAGTGAGGCGCTGAACGTGTTAGCCGACCGGCTGGCAGCACCGCCGACGCACGGGTGACGTCGTGGTGGCGAGCCGCGTGACGACGTAGGCGGCGTCCCGACCGACGCCGCGCAGGGTGGCGGAGGCGAAGCTGCGTTGCCATTCCAGCCCGACGCAGCCCAGCCCGGGCACCGTGGTGGACACCCCGCGCGTGTGCAGCGGCACTCTGTCACGCAACGCACCAAGGCTGTCCAGATAGGACACGTCCGGACGGAATCCGGTGGCCAGGATGATCGTGTCGGCCTCGTCGGTGCTGCCGTCCGGCCAGCGAACGGTGCTGCCCTCGATGTGGGTGAACATGCGCCGTTGACCGGTACGGCCCGCGGCGATCGCAGCCCGGTACGCCCCGGCGTCGAGGACCGGTGACGCCGGTTTGCTCCGCAGCAGGTGGCCGATCGGCAGGTGATCGAACCCCACTGCAGCCGACCAGAAATGCACGTCGCGGCCGAAGGGGCGTTGCGGCTCGAAGCGAACGGGCGCGCGGGTGGCGAGGGTGACGGTCGCGTGGGCGGCGAGTTCGGCCGCGATCTGGACCGCGGAGTTGCCGGCGCCGACCACGATCACGCGCTGCCCGGTGAAAGGTTCAGGCGTCCGGTAGTCGGCCGAGTGCAGGACGGTGCCGGTGAAGCGGTCGAGCCCGGGCAGGGCGGGCCGGTGCGGGCGGCTGAACCCGCCGGTCGCGGCGATCACCGCCGGTGCGGCAACTGTGTCGCCGCTGTCGGTCCGCACCGTGAAGCCGTCGCCGTCGCGGGCGACGGTGGTGACCCGGTGGTGGGTGCGGATGTCGGCGTCGAGGCGGGCGGCGTAGCGGCGCAGGTAGCCCACGACCTCGTCGCGGTGCGGGTAGCGGTCGGGGTCGCCGGGAAAGGGCAGGCCGGGCAGGCTGCTGTAGCGGGCCGGGGAGAAGAGGGTGAGGTTGTCGTAGTAGCGCGGCCATGACCCGACCGGCTCGGCCCCGGCCTCCAGCAACACGGTGCGCAGGCCGCGGGTGAGCAGGGCGTGGGTGGTGGCGAGGCCGGCTTGGCCACCGCCGATGACGATCGCGTGCGGGTCGGTCATGGGGTTCTCCTGGTCGGGTTGGCCGCGAAGGCCAGCGCGGCCGCGGCGACGTTGACCGCGGCGAGGACGAGGAACGCCGGGGTGTAGCCCCCGAAGAGCGCGGCGAGGCCGGCGCCGGCGAACGGGGCCAGCGCCATGGTGATGGTCATCGGTGCCGAGAGCAGCCCGTTGAGCCGGCCGTAGTGCGCCGCGCCCCAGCGGTCGGTGATCGCGGTGGCCTGCAACAGGGTGAACACCCCGCGGGCCATCCCGGCGACAATCGCGGCGACGATCAGGGCCGCGGTCGAGGTGAGCACGCTCAGCAGCGCGGTGGTGAGCGAGGTGGCCAGCAGGATCAGCGCCGTGCGGGTCCGCACGCTGGTGTGCCGGGTCAGGGTGGCGTAGCCGAGCCGGCCCAGGACCTGCCCGGCGCCACCGAGGCCGAGCGCGACCGCGGCCGTGCCCGCGCTGACGCCGCCTTCGATCATCAGCGGCACCAGGTTGACCACGACCGCGAACACCGAAAACGTCGCCAGGCTCAGCGCCACCACCAGCGTGAGGAACGCCCCGCTGTGCGCGACCTGCGAGGGATCGGCGTGCTCGTGCGCCTCGGCGTGGTGCTCGACCTGCGGCCAGGGCCCGCGCAACCCCCAGACGCCCGGGAACCGTGATCACCGCCAGTACAGCCAGCAGCACCAGGTAGGTGTGGCGCCAATCCAGGTGCGCCGCCAGCAGCGCGATCAGCGGGGCGAAGACGGTACTGGCCAGCCCCGCGGCGAGCGTCAGCACGGTCAGCGCCGACACCCGCCGCGGCCCGTACCAACGGGTCAGGGCAGCGAACGCGGGCGGGTAGAGCACCGCACTCATCGCCAGCCCGGCCACTGCCCACGCGGCGATGAACCACCCCAGGTTCTGCGCGGTAGCGATCAGCACCACCGCCGGGACCGCCAGTACGGACCCCGCGGTCATCACCGCCCGCGGGCCCCGCCGATCCAGCCACCGCCCGACCGCGATCCCGGCCAGCGCGGACACCAGCTGCGCCCCCGACAGCGCGGCGATCACCGCCGGCGCCGGCCACCCCGTGTCCCGGCTGATGTCCGGCGCCAGCACCGGAAACGCGTAGTAGAGCACGCCCCAGCTGGTGATCTCGGTCAGGCACAACACCGCCAGGACCCGACGCAGCCCCGACGCCGGCAACGTGCCCGCGTGCGTGGTGGTCTCGCTCGGCACCGCTCAGTTCCCGCGCCCGAGCGGCGCCGACAACGTCAGCACCTCGGGCTCCGCCGGACCGCAACACCCCGCCGCCACCAGCTCGACAGGCCCGGCCACGCCTGGCTCAGCCGCCGCGGGCCCGCAGCAACCACCGGCGCCGGGATCCTGCTCGTCGAACAGGCCGGCACCACCGCACACCCCGGTCTCGGCCAGGATCAGCTCCACCCGCGCAGCCGCCTCGTGGTCCCCGGCTAGCTCGGCCGCGATGCTGCGCACCTGCTCGTAGCCGGTCTGGGCGAGGAACGTCGGAGCGCGGCCGTAGCTCTTCACCCCCGCCAGGTAGACATCCTGCTCCGGGTGCGCGAGCTCCTTCGCCCCGTGCGGATAGACCGTTCCGCACGAGTGCACGTTCGGATCCACCAACGGCGCCAACCGCACCGGCGCCTGCAACGTCGGGTCCAGCTCCAGCCGGATCTCCGAAAGCCACTCCAACTGCGGGCGGAACCCGGTCAGCGTCACGACCTCGTCCACGTTCTCGAGCCGCTGCCCGGCCGCCGACACCAGCGTCAGCCTGCCCGCAGTGTCGCGCTCGACGGTCTCGGTGCGGAACCCGGTCACCACGGAAATCAGCCCCGCCTCCACCGCACTCCGCGCGCGCAGCCCCAGCGCACCGCGCGCCGGCAACTGGTCCGCATCGCCACCGCCGAAGGTGTTCCCGATTCCGCCGCGCCGCAGCACCCAGCTGATCCGCGTCGAGGGGTCCTGCTCAGCCAGCCCGGACAGCGCCACCAACGCCGTCAGCGCGGAGTGCCCGCTGCCGGCCACCACGATGTGCCGACCGGCGTAGCGACCGCGCGTCGCCGGGTCGCCCAGGTCCGGGACCCGGTAGACGATCCGGTCCGCCGCCGTGGCCTCCCCGATCGCGGGCAACCCCTCACCTCCCAGCGGGTTGACGCCCACCCACGTTCCGGACGCATCAATCACCGCCCGTGCGAAGATGCGCCCCTCGGCGCCGTCGACGCTCCGCACGTGCACAGAGAACGCCTCCGCGTCGCGACCGCTGTCCACCACCCGATCCCGGCCACGGCGCGCCACGCCCACGACCTCCGCACCGAACCGCACCCGTTTACCCAGCACGTCCGCGAGCGGCTGCAAGTAGGACTCGGCCCACTCCCGCCCGGTCGGATAACCACGCCCGGCCGGGCGCACCCAACCCGTCGGCTCCAGCAGCCGGCCCGCGGCCGGGTCGACCAGCTCCGACCACGACGAGAACAACCGGACGTGGTGCCACTCCGCAACCGCCGTCCCCGCACGCTCCCCACGTTCCAACACCAGCGGCTCCAGGCCTCGCTCCAGCAGCTGCGCCGCGGCCGCCAGCCCCACCGGCCCCTCACCGACGACCACGACCGGGTATTCGCTCATCCCCAACACCCTCCATCGATCCGGCTCGATTAACTCGCCTCGGACACTATCGATCGGAATCGATGGATGCAACCATCGATTCCGATCGATACACTGACGGACATGCCGATCGCGCTGCCTCAGGCCCAGGTCCTGCCCACCACGGACGCCACCACCTATGCCGAGTGGTTCGCCTGCCTGGCCGAGCCCGTGCGGGTGCGACTCCTGCACGCCGTCGCCACCACCCCACGCGGCCTCACGGTCGGCGCGCTCACCGAAATCCTCGGCACCAGCCAATCCACCACCTCGCACCACGTCCGCAAGCTCGCCGACGTCGGGTTCGTGCACCTGGAGAAGGTCGGCACCGCCACCGTCGTCACCGTCAACGAAGCCTGCTGTTCCGGCCTCCCGCACGCCGCCGACGCCGTCATGGGCTTGCTCGGTCCCCGCCCCTGTTGCCCCGACGACGTGCCCGCCGACGTCACCGTCCGCGCCCTCGAACCCGGCGACTGGGCCGCCGTGCGCCGCATCTACGGCGAAGGCCTCACCACCGGCAACGCCACCTTCGAGACGGCCGTCCCCACCCGCGCGAGCCTCGACGCGAAGTGGTTGACCGACCACCGGTGGATCGCCGAAGCCGACGGCCAGGTCGTCGGCTGGACTGCCGCCAGCCCCGTCTCCTCGCGCGACTGCTACGCCGGCGTCGCCGAAACGTCGGTCTACGTCGCTGAAACCCACCGCGGCCGCGGCGTCGGCAAAGCCCTGCTACGCAAGCAAGTCATGGCCGCCGACGACGCCGGCCTCTGGACCCTGCAAACCTCGATCTTCACCGACAACCGCGCCAGCCTCGCCCTCCATCACTCCGCCGGCTACCGCACCGTCGGCATCCGCGAACGCATCGCCCAACGCGACGGCCGATGGCAAGACACCGTCTTCCTAGAACGCCGCAGCCCCGTCAACTGACGTCGGTCGAACACCGGCGGTGCAGAATCTCTGTAACCCCCAGATCGAGCAGTGGCCTGAACCCTACGGGTATGAGGGGCCGAACCCTCGAGTCGCGACGCCACGAGCGCTGGTGAATACAGCGTTATACGAATTGCTGCGCCCGCGGCGAGTTGCGGTTCGCGTTCTACGGCCGCACCTCAACCCTGCGCCACCGAGACCGCATGTCGTCACAGGGTTGGCCGCGCGACAATTGCCGCGCGACCTGGTTGAACGGGGCATGCCCGCCCGTCCAGCGCCGACCCCGATCGCAACGGGCACCGGCCCCGGCACCGTAACGGCCGCGCGCGACAGTTCGCCCTCGCCGGCCTGATCCACTGTGGCATTTGCGACCCGGCGATTGGAGTTCCCGGAGACCAGACCACCGAACGCCACACCGAACTCGGCCCCGGGCGAACACCAAGCAGCCGCATCGCGGCAGCCCCACGGACATCGGAACGTCTGCGACCGCACCGGTCGCCGACTACAAGCGATCAACTCGACCTGAGCCACAAACCAGGATCAGCCACCAAGATCGCTAGTGGATTCCGTATCGCTCGTTCCGGTCGAGGTCCGGGCCAGCGCATCGAAAGCGGTGATGAGCCTGGCTACCGGCGGTCCTGGCCGCCGCCGGCGACGATCTTCACCGTGTGGTCACTTCCGTATCAAGAACCAGCGGTTACACGCGGGCACTGCGGGGAAGTCCGACCAAGAAAGGAGGGTCTCCGATGAGCGAACCCGACCAGCCCCACGACCCCGGCACGCAGGACTCGGCCGAGACCGACCCGGCCGGGCTCAGCGCCGCCCAGGACCTCGACGAGGACCAGCTCCAGACCGACCCCCTCGAAGCGGGCATGGATCCGCCGGAGCACTGGAGTGGCGTGAACAAGTACGGCATGACTCCGCGGGAGGAAGCCGAGCCGCGGCCGCTGGACGAGCGCCTCGCCGAGGAACTCCCGGACCGCGCCACCGAGGCCGCGCAGCACAACCTGGAAGCCGCCGACGAAGCCACTACACCGTCTGGCGAGACCTTCCGCGAAGCGTAGAGCGACCGCTGCCGGGCCCTGCTGCAGCGGCGGGCCCGGCAGTTTCGCGCGTGCACTGTGGACAGTTCGCGGCGACGAGGGCTCGGCGGCCTCTGGCGCGGCGGCGATCAGGCCGAAGGGCGACCCGCCACCAGGGCGCCGGGACCTCGCCCGCCTGCGGCAAACCTGGCGATCGCGCCGGCAAGCTGGCGTGCGGCGCGGCTTCCGGCGCCGGGCCTGGCATTGCGGCCAGGCCCGGCGATCCGCTCGTTCGGGCAACCCCGTCAGTCGTACGACAAGGCCTCCACGAGTTCGCCCGCCGCGAGGTGGGGCATGGCGCGGGCCACGTCGGCCTGGGCCACGACGCCGACGAGGTCGTGGCCGTCGATGACGGGCAAGCGGCGAACGCGGTGTTCGGACATCGTGCGCAGGACGTCTTCCACGTCGTCGTCGGCCCCGATGGTGACGGCCTCGCCCTGGGCGAGCTCGCCCACGTGCACCGCGCGCGGTTCCTTGCCCTCCGCGAGGACCTTCACCACGATGTCGCGGTCGGTCAGCATGCCCTTGAGTCGATTGTCCTCGCCGCACACCGGCAAGGCGCCCACACCGAGGCGGGCGAGCGTCCCGGCCGCGTCAAGCACCGTGTCGGATTCCCGGGCGCAAGTGACGTCCGAGGTCATGATGTCGCGGGCGACGGTCATCGTCGAAATCCTTTCTCTCGATACGGCAACGCTCAGCAAGTGATCCGGCTGACCTCCCGGTCAGCCGGCCCCACGTCGGCTCTGCTCGACGTCCGAGCCGGCGTGGATCTCCGCCTCTGCTGCCGGGGCGCTGTAGTGACAGTCGGCCATGGATCACCTCCTGGCCGCCGGGTACCCGCGCCTCCCCCAGCCAATCCCTTGGTGACGCTGCCGGGCCCCTGCCCCTGTTCCTCTCCGCTAGCGACCGCCGCCACCTTGCGAGTCCACGCCACAACCCCGTCGCCGCACATCACGCGGCCTCGAGGATCTTCGGATCGAGCACGTCGTCGAGACAGGTGTCTACCATCCCGGGACATTGCTGATCACGTGCCAGGCGGCCGATACGGATGAACGCCGCGTCCGTCGGGTACCCCAGGCGGAGAACAAAGGAGGTACGCATGTCCTTTCCGGACCAGAACACGTTCGCCCGCCACCTGGAGCGGGTGGCCTACCCGTGCGGCCGCGAGGACCTCTTGCGGCACGCCACTGCCGCCGGCGGGAGCGACGACGTGCTCGGCCCGCTCGGCGCCCTGGCCGTGGACGGCCGCTACGACAACTTCGACAGCGTCTGGGCCGCACTTGAGACGAACCGCGTCCAGCGCGGTTGAGCAGCCGCCCGGCGAAGTCGAGCGGCGGCGTGATCGCGCGCCGACTGCTCGAGCTGTTCGCCGAACACGGCCGCGGTGGTCGGCAACGAGGAGGGCGCCCACAAGATCATCGCGGACCTGTTCCAGGCCCTCAACGACACCGGCTTCACCGTGCCGGCCCAGGGCGCGACGTACTGGAACGGCGAAGCCATGCGGGGCGGCGACTACAACGACCTCGACGAGACCCCCAAGGCCGTCGCGTCGACGAACGCGACACTCGTACGCAACGCCGTACACCTTGCGAAGCTGCTCAAGCAGCAGTACCCCGGCACCCAGGACCTCCGCGAGTGCTGCCGCACGCCCTTACCCGGGTCGAGTTCGCGACCAATCTGCGCCGGACGCACCCGCCGCGGTGCTCGTCGCACCGTACGGCGGTAGTCCCTGAAGCAGGCCAGCCCCGAGCGAGAACATCGAGGCGACCGGAGGCTCGCGACGTCCGGATCTTCGCGGTGGACCCTCGTCGCGCTGCCAGCGGTGCGACCGCGCGATCCGGCCACATCGGCGGCTACGTGGCGTGGCCTCGGGCCGATGCGGCTGTGAGTGTGGTCGCGCCGCCAGGCGGGTAGTCCCTGACGCGGAAAGGAGGCACCATGGCAATCGCCCCACATCTCCGGCCACGCCTGGTCGTCGACGTGCTCGCGGTGGTCTACCTCGCGCTTGGTGTTGCGGGGTTCTTCGTGCCCGAAACAGGCCACGTCGGGCACGACACGACCCGCACGGTGTGGCTGTTCAGCTCGAGCACCGTGCTCAACATCGTGCACACCGCCGTGGGCGTGCTCGGCCTGCTCGCGGCGCGCAAACTCGCCGGAGCGATCGGCTACTGCTGGTTCGTGTTCGTCGCGTTCACCGGCCTGACCGCCTATGGGATTCTCGCGACTGCCTTCAGCAGCGTGAAGGAGGACCCGGTCAACGTGAACTGGGCGGACAACTGGCTGCACGGCCTCACCGCGCTCGTCGCACTCGCTGTGGCGCTGACCGGCAGCCGGACGACGCGGACGCCCGCCCCGCAGCGCTGAGCCCGTGGCCGACGTCGTCTTCGATCACATACGCGGGTTCCTGCGCGACGACCGATCCCCTCTCGGTTGGATCGCGCGGGCGGTTCGCCTGCCAGGGTCCGAACGACGGACTCTCGTGCAAGCCGCCAAGGCCACCACGGCCGCGGTGACTGCGTGGCTGCTGGCTGACCTCGCCCTGGGCCTTCCACAGCCCTTCCTGGCGCCGTACGCCGCGGTTTTCCTCGTGGAGGCCACCGTGTACCGGAGCCTGCGCGGCTGGCTGGAGCAGGTGGGTTCGGTCGCGACGGGGGTACTGCTCGCCGCAGGCGTGGCGTACCTGATTCCCGGTCTCACCGCGACTTTGGCCGTCGTCGTGTTGCTCGGGCTGCTCGTCGGCGGATGGCGCCGATTCGGCGGCTCGGGGGTCTGGGTGGCCGTCACCGGACTGCTGGTGGTCACGTACGGCACAGCGCGCGATGTCGGCCTGCTCGGCGACCGCCTCCTCGAAACCGCCCTCGGCGCCGCGATCGGGCTCGCGGTCAACGTGCTCGTCTTCCCTCCCTTGTACGGAGAACGCCTCGCCGCCGCCGGCGAACGCCTCGCCCGCGCCCTTGCGAGCCTGCTCGAGGAAACGGCCGAAGTCGTGCGCTCCGACGAACCGCCCGAGGACCTCGACGAGTGGCTCGGCCGAATCCGCGACGTGCGCAGCCTCGTCCGGGAAGCCGACGACGCGGCCACCCTGACCCAGGAAGGCCGGTACCTCAACCTGCGCCGGCGCCGACCGCGCTCGGGGCTCGCCCACGACCGTCCACTCCGGACACTTCTCTCGCTGTGGCCACCGGCCGAACAGCTCGTGGACTCCGTGCGCACCGCGTCCGAGGGACGTGAACCCTTCCTGTACCCGTGGCCCGAGGCTCGACGGACGGTCGCCGAGCTGCTGCGTGAGCTGGCCCGGGCCGTCCGTGCCACGATCGCGCCCGGTGCCGGGGTGGACCTGTCCCACTGCCACGAACTGCTCGCCCAGGTCGAAGACCGTCTCGTCACCTCGCGCGACGGCGTGACGGCAACGCTCGGACTCGGCGCGATGGCACTGCCCGCTCGCCGTCTGCTGCACCGGCTCGACGATTAGGCAGGTCCGGCGCGGGTAAGCCCAGGGTATGACTGGCAAACGGATCGTCGTGACCGGCGCGACCGGGAACATCGGCACAGCCGTCGTCCGCGCACTCGCCGCGGATTCGGCGGTCGGGTCCATCGTGGGGGTCGAGCGGCGGCCGGCGGGGGTATCGCCGCCGAAGACCGAGTACGTGCAGCTCGACGTAACGCGCGACGACCTCACGCTGCCGATGCGGGGGGCCGACGCCGTGGTCCACCTCGCGTGGCTCTTCCAGCCCACCCACCGGCCGGATGTCACCTGGGACGCCAACGTGCACGGGTCGCTGCGCGTCTTCGAGGCGGCAGCCCAAGCCGGCGTGCAGACGCTGATTTACACGTCGTCGGTGGCCGCCTACTCGCCCGGCGAAGGCGACCGGCGCGCGACCGAAGACTGGCCCACCCACGGATGGCCCGGCGCGGCCTACCCGCGGGAAAAGGCCTACGTGGAGCGGTGCCTGGACGCGTTCGAACGCGACCACCCGGGAACACGGGTCGTGCGCCTGCGCCCCGGCTTCGTCTTCCAGCGCTCCTCAGCGCCCGAGCAACGACGACTGTTCGCGGGACCGCTCCTGCCCGCCAAACTCGTCCGGCCCGACCTCGTACCGGTGGTCCCGGACGTACCCGGCTTGCGGTTCCAGATCGTGCACAGTGCCGACCTCGCCGACGCCGTGCGGCGCTGCGTGTTGCGCCCGGTCACCGGCGCGTTCAACCTCGCGACGGATGAGGTCGTCGACTCAGCGTTCCTGGCCGAACTGCTGGACGCCCGGCTGGTCCCGGTGCCGCCGCGACTGGTGCGCCCGGCGCTGGCCGCCGCGTGGCGGATGCACCTTGTGCCCGCGACGCCCGGTCTGTTCGACACTGTGTTGCGGCTGCCGCTGATGGACACGACGCGGGCACGATCCGAACTGGACTGGCGCCCCGGGCACACGGCGGCCGCCACCCTCCGCGAGTTCCTGTCCGGCCTGCGCGAAGGCACCGGGGGCGGCACCCCGCAACTCGCCGCGGACGACACCCGGCTGAGCGAAATCGCCACCGGTGTGGGACAACGGCCCTGACGGTGGACGTCGACGCGCTCCTGCAGAGCCTCACCCGGGTGGTCACCGCACTGGCGCCCACCGGGATTCGGTTCGCCGTGGCCGGTGGCCTCGCGGTGTACGCCCGGGGCGGGCCACCGTCGGAACATGATGTCGACGTGTTCCTCCGGCCCGAGGACGCGCCCCGAGCGCGGGCCGCGCTGACGCGGGCCGGGATGCGCCCGGCGCACCCGCCCGAGGACTGGCTGACCAAGGTGTACGACGGCGACCGGCTCGTCGACCTCGTCTTCCGCCCCAACCAGCGCCCGGTCACCGATGCCCTGCTCGACCGGGCCACGAGTCTGCGGATCGGTCCCACCGAAGCGCCGGTCCTGTCTGCGACGGACCTGATGGTGCACAAGGTCCTCGTGCTCGACGCGCACCGTTGCGACTTCGCGCCGCTGCTGGCGATCGCCCGCGATTTGCGCGAGCAGGTGGACTGGCCCTCGGTGTGCGCACAAACGTCCGAGTCGCCGTACGCCCGCGCGTTCCTGTCGCTGCTCACCGCGTTGTCCGTGATCGACGGAGAGGACGAACCGATGCACGAACCACCGCAGTACCTCGTCGCCCGGCTGACCCGCGCCTTGGCCGAGGATCCCCGGACCGCCGAACTGGGGGTGCACGTGACGGTGCGAGGCGACCACGTGCACCTGACCGGCGAGGTCGCGTGCCCTTCGCGCCGCGAGGAGCTGGCCCGTGTGGTCGCCGAACACCTCGCGGGCGAACTCGTGCACAACGACGTGCGCGTCACCGAGATCCGCGAGCCCGCGCACGCCGAGGAGCTGGGCCGATGAGGATCGCCGCCGTCGGGGACGTGCACCTGGGCGAGGACTCCCGAGGCCTGCTGCGCCCCGCCCTGGAGCACCTCGCCGACCACGCTGACGTGCTGCTGCTCGCCGGCGACCTCACCCGCCACGGCAGCGTGACCGAAGCCCGCGTGGTCGCCGAGGAATTCGCCGGGCTGCCCGTGCCCGTCGCCGCTGTGCTCGGCAACCACGACCACCACAGCGACCGCCAGGACGTGGTCGCCGCGGCGCTCGCAGACGTCGGCATCACCGTCCTGGAGGGCACTGCGACCACCTTCGACCTCCCCGACGGCACCCTGGGCGTGGCCGGCGTCAAGGGTTTCGGCGGAGGCTTCGCGGGCAAGTGCGCGAGTCACTTCGGGGAACGCGAGATGAAGGACTTCGTCGAGCACACCATGGACTCGGCCGGCCGCCTGCGGGAAGCGCTGCTGAGCTTGGACACCGACGTGGTCGTCGCGCTCACGCACTACTCCCCCGTGTCCGGCACCCTGCACGGCGAACCACCGGAGATCCACCCGTTCCTCGGCTCGTACCTGCTGTGCGAACCCATCGACGAGGTGCAGGCCGACTTGGCCCTGCACGGTCACGCCCATTTCGGCACGGAACAAGGCGTGACACCGGGCGGGGTGCGGGTGCGCAACGTCGCCCAGCCGGTGCTCCGTTCGGCTTACGCCGTCTACTCGGTCGCGCGGGAACCGGCCGGGGTGCGGGGCTGAACGAGGGCGGCCGGCGCGCGTGCCGAGGTTGGCAGACGGCGGCGGTGGTTGCAGCTGCCCATGTGCAGCGCCAGGCACGCGCAAGACCGCGAATGCCGCGATGGAAAGGCAAAAGTCCGCCAGCCAGGACAAGCGTTTCCACCGGCGGTGCGACCGCGGAGACCACCGCGGCCACCGCGAGCAACGCCGCCTACACCGAGCAGCGCCTTCCGCCGACCGAGCACGTCACCCAGCGGCCCGCCAGCCATGACTCCCGGCACCGCTCCCGACAGCAACGACCTCACGACGACCAGCTGACCGGCCGCGGAAAGCCCGACCTCGAAGCCCGATGTGAGCAGCCGTCGCCCTGCTCAACCACACTGACGCACCGCATCACCTGCACCGGAACCGGCGGCGAACCGACGCACGGCTACCGGCCGCGCAAGGTGCTCACCAACCGGCCGACGACTTCGACGGTCGAAACACTGGACTACCGGGCAGCGGACCGGCGATCCCCGTGGACGCTTCACCGCTTCCCGGCTCAGCCCGCGTACCTCGCGGCTCGGTGTTGGCGCAGCGATATCACCGAGTCACTGCTCGGCACCGAGCCGCTGGGCGAGCAGCTTCTTGCCCTGCTCCGCGCCCTTCCGGCTTTCTTCCTGCGCACGGCGGAAGAAGGCGGCCAGCTCGCGGTCGCCATCGCGTTCGGCATCGGCGATGTAGGACTCCATCCGCAGGGCGTTGCTCAGGCACGCCTCCACGAACCAGATGATGTTGTAGTCCTTGTCCTGGGTGCCTGTGACTTGGCCGGTTTCGGTGCTGGCCATGATTCCTCCTGGAACTCGCGTCCGATGGCCTCAAGCCCCGGCTACCCGGATTCCGCCACTTGACACCTCGAACCGCCGCATCCTCGCGGAGTGAGTTCGCTCGCCGGAACAGCCGGCACGGCGGCTGCCTGGACCGTGCGGGACCGCAGCGGCGCGGCCGTCTGCTGCGTCCAGGCATTACGGCGCCAGGCCGCTGACCCGGCTCGATCAGGCCGATGCCGACGCGAGCGCCTGCGCGGCTTGGGCGATGCCCTCGTGGTCGATGCCCGCCGACGCCGGCAGTTCCTCCGGTGTGCCGGAAGCGGGCATCTCCCGGACCGCTTGTCGCACACGGCAACAGCTGCATGGCGAAGTCGTTTCCCGTGTGAGGGGTCATCCGGGCAAGACGCCTCCGTAGCCGGTCACGTCACCGATCCAGCGATGCGCCCTCGCATACGTCGCAGCTTCGGTGCCGCGGGCGTGGTCGACGAGGATGTCGCCGGACCACAGCATCGCAGCGACGACGCCGGGGCGAATCGGGGTCAAGCCGATTCGCCAGCCGCTTCTTACCGAACGGTCGTACCACTCGGCGGTCGACCATTCACCAGTCGTCGGACTTCGGCGCACCTCCCATCCCGGCGCAGTCGTCAGCAGGCCGGCGTCAGGTGAGAGGTCATCCCTACCCGGTTGTCCGTGTGTCGTGCGGGCGATGTTGTCAGCGCTCATCAGTTACCCCTCGGTGGTGCACTTTTCCAGTTCGCGCCAGGGAACTCGCCGGCTCAGGCACACGTGGCGCTTCCGTTCACTCGTCGCCGGCGTCGAGGTGGCCGGATCCGTGCCGCGCTGCGCGAAGACCACCACGATGGCGGCCAAGGCCGCGACCAGCGGCGTCGCCGGCCCGGAGTCGGCCAGGGACGATCCGAACCGGAGTCTGTCTGGTCATCGCCGCCACCCCCCGCTCAACCCGGCCCCGGCACGAACGAGCACGTCGCAGGGTGAGTGCGGCCACGGAAGCACACCGGAAGGCCGCCCTACTCGTCCGATCCGGGTGAGGCGAACACGATGGGCCAGGGCGGTCATCCGGTGGTTGGACCTCGAGGGAGCCGACCGCGGCGCGCATGGACCCGGCACAAAGTCCGCGCGCGAAGCCGGCGAACGGATGATCCAGCGCGGGTGACGCCGTCGTGCTCGACTCGACGGTTGCGGCGTCGTCACCCGGTACCCGGCGAGAACCGGCGGAGCGCGTACGAGGATCACGTCGCCGTCGGCACTGTGCGCCGCGGCCGGGGCTTCACGCAGTGGACCGGTCGGCGGAGCGGATCCGTTGTCGGGACTCGAAAGCCAGCCTGCGCTTCCCAGCGGTCACTCCCGGAATCAGCCAGCGAGCAAATTCACGTGGCCTTGCATTTGTCCGTTGTCCCGGTTGCGAATGGCCGAACGGCCCGGATTCCTGTGACCAAGGGCCTCACGGCGTGCGGCGGCGCAGGACGGCGGCACCGGGATACCGAAGCAGCAACTGCGGTCACAGGAACACCGCACGCACCTCGAATCGCGCTGACTGGATCACCTGCCGACGGACAACACCTGCTGGAGAACGCCTCTTCACCAGATCAGCCGCCGGCTGCTTGCTCGCACAGACCTGGCACCACCGCCGAGAGTTCGGCCCCACGAGCGACACCACAGATATCAGTGTCGTCGTTACACGCGGAATGCCCGGCGAAACGACATTGGACCCTATCCGGACGCAACCAGTCCCTGCACGCTGGATCGCAGGCTCCCCGGCCGCCGGAGCACCACGCGCCGAGGTGGTGTGGAGCCGCGCGGCCCGGTGTCCGGGCTCCCGGTGCTTCGCCCGACAGTCGAGGTGGACCGTGTTCGCTCGCGTGGTGTGGTGGTCGACAGTGAGTTGCACGAGCGTGATTTGCGCACTCGGTCTCGTGCTGGTACCGACTCTGGCCCTGGTCGCCGTGGCGACTTCAGCGCTGGCCTTGGGCTCGTTCTTCTGCGTCTGCGCCAACGGCCGCTGGTTGGAGCGTCGCTTCGGTCCTCGCCACGCGGCCCCGCGAGCGGCCGCGGTGGTCGCCGTCTTCACCGCGGTCGTCGGACTGGTGGCGGCGACCACCGCAGTCGTCGCCGGAGCGACCCTGGCCGTGACCGCCACGGCCGCTCTCGTGCTCGCCGGCCTGTGTTCGGGGCCGAAGGTCCTCGGCCGACCCGACCAGCCTCACCGGCGGCGGCCCGCACCTCTTCCGAACGTCCACTGCGGGTCGGTCCGGCCGGTGTCGGTCAGCTCGCTGTCGGTCGAGGAGCTCTGCCTGGCGTGGCGGCGGAGCTACATCGAGCTGGAGCACGTCCGCGACGAAGAGTCACGGTACGCCGTCATCGCCGCCAGGCAGGCGTACCTCGACGAACTGGAACGCCGCGACCGCCGGGGTTTCACTCGATGGCTGAACAGCGGAGCGCGAGCGGCCGGCGATCCGAGCCGGTTCGTCCGCCCGGCGGAATGATCCCGCACATCCGGCACGGCGCGCGATGTGGTCAGCCCGGATACTCTGCGAGCGGGACGTCGACGGCGAGGAACGGACCGGTGCAATCGTTGACGCCAGACAACAGTGCCCCGACAGACAGCGGCACAAGCGCTCACGGCCGCCCGCGGGTGCGGCGGAGGGAACGGGCGTTGCTCGAGACGACCTGGCGGCCGGGCTGGTCGGCGTGGTCATCGTCCGGGTGAAGAAGGTCGTTCTGGTTCACCGGTTCGGAAAGGAACCCAGTCGGTGCTCGCCTGCTCGCTGAACGCGGCCACCGCAGCGCCGATCGTGGGGTAGAAGTGAGCCGGGTCGAGCGTGCGGGTGAGCTCGTAGCGATCGATCTTGCGCCGCACCGGGTCCTTCAGCTCGGCCAGCACCAGGTGCGTGTCGCGCGTGTTGAGCTCATCGTCGAGGTCACGCAGCATGTCGGCGGCGGTGGTGTCCACATCGGTCACCGGCTCGGCGGCCACGACGACCCACCGGGGAGCGGGGCTGGCCGCCGCCAGCCGGCGGACCTCGTTGCGGAAGGTTTTGGCATTGGCGAACATCAGCGGCGCGTCGAACCGGAAGATCACCAGTCCCGGCAGGCGCAGCGCCTGCGGATAGGACCGGACGTCGTGGAAGCCCGGCAGGTCCGGCACTTTCCCGAGGATCGTGTGGTAGGGCAGCCACGAACGCCGGAAGACGTTCAGGATCGACAGGACCACCGCGATCGCGATCCCCGCCAGCACACCGAGCAGCGCGACTCCGGCCAGCGCGGCGATCGAGAGCAGGAACTCGGTCTTGCGCTGCCGCCACAGCCGCACCGTCCCGGGCACGTCGGCCAACGACACCGCGGCGGTGATCACGATCGCCGCCAGCACGGGCTGGGGCAGGTTCCGGAACAGGCCGGGCACCACCACGATCATCACCGTGATCAGCACGGCGCCGACGACCCCGGCCAGCTGGGTCCGGGCCCCCGCCTGCTGGGCCACCGCGGTCCGCGAGCCACTGGTGCTGACGGGAAAACCCTGGAACAGCCCCGCCGCCAGGTTCGCCGCTCCGATTCCGGCCATCTCCCGGTTGCCCTGGACCTCTTGCCCGGTGCGTGCGGCGAAGGCCGAGGCCGTGGAGATCGTGTCCGCCAGCGACACCACCGCGATGCCCAGCGCCCCGGCGAACAACGGTGTGAATTCGGCGAGGCCCACGTGCGGGATCGTCAGCGGGGGGAAGCCGGCGGGCAGAACGCCGACCAGTTGCACGCCGCGGGCTCCCAGGTCGAACAGCGGTACCGCGGCGATCGCGAGCACGACGACGACCAGAACCGCGGGCACCTTGCGCACCCAGCGTTGCAATACCAGGATCGCCGCGACACCGCAGACACCGACCGCGGCGGCCGCGCCGACCACCTCGCCGCCGGCGATTCCCCGCACCACGGCACCGATTTCGGCGATGAGCCCCTCCGCGTCGACGCTGAACCCGCACAGTTTGGGCAGCTGACTCACCACGATGGTCAAGGCCAGCCCGTTGAGGTACCCGATCATCGTGGGCTTCGAGATGAGGTCGGCGATGAAACCGAGCTTCGCAACCGCGGCGGCGATCATGATCACCGCGACCATGATCGCCAGCATCGACGCGAGCGCGACGGCTCGCGCCGGGTCCCCGTCCGCCGCGACGAGGGGCAGGATGGTCGCGGCGATCATGGGCCCCAGTGAGGAATCCGGCCCCAGCACGAGGATCCGCGAGGGCCCGAAGACCGCGTAGCCCAGCAGGCACAGGATGGACGTGTACAGCCCGGTGATCGCCGGGAGCCCGGCGAGTTCCGCGTAGGCCATGCCCTGCGGGACCAGCAGCGTCGTGAGGACTGCGCCGGCCACGAGGTCCTTGGCCAGCCAGCGGCGCTGGTAGGTACGCACTTGGTGCAGGCCGGGGATCCACTGGGCCATGGCGCCGATCCCTTCCTCCGGCCGGGCAGTGCCTGCGACGCTAACCAGGCTGCGGCCGTCGGCCCTCGCCTCAGAAGGACGAGCCGGTCCCCAGCGCGGGCCGGCGCGGGGCTCGGTAAGCGCGGCGACGACCTCGTCGAGGCTGAAAGCCTCCCCTCGGTCAGCCCAACGGCACAGGCGAGAGCAACACCCGGGCCCGGCAGGTACTCGCGGGATTCCCCGGCCTGCCGCCGAGAATTGGCGGGGTGGCGCAAGGCTGGGCGTCGTGGCCGTTGCCGCCGGCAAGCGTTGCCGACCGCGTTGACCGTGGCACGGGGTGGCCGGCTGCTCGGCACAACACATTCCGGCGGGAAACGCCTTTCCCAATCGCACCAGCGGGCAGGATCGCCGCAGCGGTGCGGCAGGACGCTTCCAGTCCGCCGGCGATCGTCGACACCGTCGTGACCAAGCAGTGACCTGGCGAGTTCGCGGACTCGCAGTAGTAACGCCGTCACCGCAGGCCCCTACCTGCGAAGACAACGGCGCACCCGCCATGCTGATCAGGCCGCCGACGCCGGTGTGAATGCCCCGGCCCCCGGGAGTGGTGCACCGCGGCGACAGGTGCGCGACGATCGGGCCATGCCGGCATCGGACCCCGATCCCGAGCGCGCGCGAGGCGCTGGCGAGACGGGCGTCAGCCTGCGCCGCGAGGGCTCCGCCGTGGTGCTTACCGCGCGCGGCGAATTCGACGTGCTCACCACACCGCAACTCCAGGCGGCGGTCCGCGAGGCGCTGCACGACCAGAACCCACCCGACGTGCTGGTGATCGACCTGACCGCGGTCCGCTTCTTCGCCTCGATCGCGCTTTCAGCGCTGGCCGAGGCACGCCAAGCCGCCGGCGAGCACACCACGCTGCGTCTCGCAGTCGAGCACTCCCTCGACCGCACCCTGCGACTGGTCGGCCTCGATCAGCAATTCGCGCTGTATTCCTCAGCGGCCGAGGCTCTGGCCGCCGAGGAAACCTGACCGCTCGACGCCACGGGACGTGTGCCCCGTCTGTGCGCGGGTATCACACCAGTGAGGGCCCAAACCGGGCCAGGCCACGACCGCGTGAGGTGGTGCCCATGTCCCCGGCTGCCAACCGTGTCGCGGCCGCGAACTTCGACCTGCGAGCGCACCGCCTCGCCCGTACCCACGACGTCGCCCTCATGCGGTACGCCCTGGCGGACTGGATCAGGGCCCACGGCCTGACGGGTGATCTCGCGCACGACGTCGAGCTGGCCACCTACGAGGCATTGATCAACACGGCGAACCACGCTTACCCCGCCGGCGTTGTCGGCACTGTCGAGTTGCATGCCCACCACCAGCACGACCTGATCCGGATCACAGTCACCGACCACGGCCGCTGGGAACCGCCCGCCGCCGACCCCGGCCGGCTGCGCGGCCGAGGCCTCAACCTCATCCGCGCTCTCGCCGACCACACCATCCTCGCCCCCACCGACGTGGGCACCACCGTGACCATGACGTGGTACCTGACTCTGCCCGAGACCCTCGGCACGAGCTGACCCGAACAGTCGGCCGGCGTTCGGCAGGCCGGTAAGCCGGGGGTGGGGCTGGGCGCGCGTGATGACCGCGCCGGTTTGTTGGTGTTGCGGTGACCGAACTCGTGATACAGCCGCCGGGCGCCGGACTTGCCGTCGTCGGTGACGCGTTCAAGACGGAGTCGGACGCTTGGACCGGCGAACAAGCACGCGTCCGGCGAGGCCGACGGCGAACACGGCCAGCCCGGCGATGATCGAGGGCCAGGGAAGGGTGCTCACGAGCACGAGGCAGCCCAGCAGGCCGAGGATGTGCACCCAGCGGGGCCAGCGCCGGTGCGGCGAGTGCTGGGTGAAGGCCGCGGAGTTGGCGATGGCGTAGTAGACGAGCACCCCGAAGGAGGAAAAGCCGATCACACCGCGCAGGTCGGTGGTCAGCACGAGCACCGACACGACCACGGCCAGGGCCAGTTCGGCGTGGTGGGGAACCTGGTGGCGGGGATGCACTGCGGCCAGCCAGCCGGGCAGGTCGCGGTTGCGGGCCATGGCCAGGCTGGTGCGCCCGATCCCGGCGATCAACGCCAGCAGCGCACCGAGACTCGCGACCGCGCCGCCGATACGCACCACTGGTACCAGCCCACCCGCGCCGGCGTCGGTGACCGCGGTCGCGAGGGGTGCGGCGGACTCAGCGAGTCGCGCCGGCCCGGAGGCCAGCAGCGCGGCGACGCCGATGACCAGGTACACGACCACGGCGATTCCGAGCGCGAGCGGGATCGCTCGCGGGATGGTGCGGGCCGGGTCACGGACCTCTTCGCCCATCGTGGCGATGCGCGCGTAGCCGGCGAACGCGAAGAACAGCAACCCAGCCGCCTGCAGGATCCCGTAGGCGCCGCCGGAGGTCCACGCCTGCACACCGCCGAGGTGGGCCGGGGTTGCCGAGCCGCCGAAGGCGATGCCGAGCACCACGGCCGCGAGCGCGACGAGGGTGATCGTGACCAGGATCCGGGTCAGCTGCGCGGTGCGGGTCACGCCACGGGTGTTGAGCACCGCGAGGGCGAGCACGCCGGCGACGGCGACGAGGCGTTGCAGCCACCATGGGCCCGGAACGGCGTAGGTGGCGAAGGTCAGCGCCATCGCCGCGCACGAGGCGGTCTTGCCGATGACGAAGCCCCACCCGGCGGTGAATCCCCACCACGGTCCGAGCCGTTCCCGCCCGTAGGCATAGGTTCCGCCAGAGGTGGGGTACTGCGCGGCCAGTTGCGCCGAGGACACGGCGTTGCAGTACGCGACGAGGGCCGCCAGGACCAGCCCGATCAGCAGGGCGCTGCCGGCCGCTTTCGCGGCGGGGCCGAACGCCGCGTACACGCCGGCGCCGATCATGGAGCCGAGGCCGATGACGACGGCGTCGCCGGTGCCCAGCCGCCGCGCGAGCGCGGGCGGATTGCCGGTGGTCATGGTGGGTTGCTCTCCTCGGGGAAGTCGGGTCGCTCAGGCTCGTGGCTGGAACAGCTCGACCGGGTTGCCCGCGGGGTCGTCCAGCACGATCTGGCGCCCGCCGGGACCGGAGACGACGTCGCTGCGGAAGCCGACACCGGCCGCGCGCAGCCGCGTCACCTCGGCGTCGATGTCCTCGACGATGAGGTGGATGCGGTTCCAGCCACCCGGGCCGGGTTTCGTGCCGTCCGGCATCGCCCGCCCGGCCGAACTCGTGGGGCCACTCAGCAGCAGCCGCAGGTTCCCGCGGGTCACGTCGGCGAACGCCGGGGCGAAGTGTGTCCGTACGGTGAACCCGAGGTGGGTGGTGTAGAAGGCGATCGCGGCTTCGACGTCGTCGACGAGGTAGCGCACGCTCACCAGGGTTTCCAGGTCGGTGCTCATGTTCGGCTCTCCTCGGTGTCGGTGGTGAGAGACAGCGGCAGGAACCGGATCCGGGTGTCCAGCTCTGCGGCGGTGCGCTGGAACGCGGGCAGGGTGTCTCCGCCGGGATCGGGTTCACGGGCCGGATCGGGCAGGCTCCAGTGGATCGTCACCGGCCGCCCGGGAAACTCCGGACAGACCTCGCGGACCCGATCACACAGGCTGATCACCCAGTCGAACTGCCTGCCACGCAACGAATCCAGGTGCGTCGGCTCGTGCTCCAGCGTGATGCCGTACTCCGCGGCCACGCGCACCGCGTCGGCGTGCAACGGTTTCGGGTGACTGCCGGCGCTGGACACCTCCACCGCGCCTCGCCGACGGTGCCGCAGCAGAGCCTCCGCCAGCGGGGAACGCCCGCTGTTGCCCGTGCACACGAACAACACCCTCGCGCGCCTGGAGCGGGGGTCAGCGAACCCGTCCGATGGTCCGATCCCCGGGTGCACTGCCGCGCCGGCCTCGGCCCACGCGTCCGCGCACCGCGCCAGGTCCAGGTGGTAATAGCTGTCCCGCCCGTCGAAACTGCTCCGCCGCGCCGTCACCAGCCCCGCCGACCGCAACTGCCGCAGGTGGTACGACACGAGGTTCTGCGGCTGGTCGACCGCCGCCACCAGTTCCCGCACGCGCCGGTCACTGCCGGCCAGCTCGCGCACCAGCCGCCACCGCACTGGATCGGCCAGCAATCGCACGAACGACGGCGGTCCATCAGACGACAACACCGCCTGAAAATACATCAACCCAGATTGATAAATCCAGCCCGACTTCGGCAACAGCCACGTGTGACACCCGTTCGCCGCCGTGCCCTCGACGGCCGCGGCCACCCACACAACCTCCTGCCCGTCCGCACCCCCGCCGTTCCACGGGTCGCATCCCGGGTCGAGGAGCCCCCAACACCTGACGTAGGGCGCGCAAGCGGCACCACAAAAGTTCTTGTAACAACTCCGTCTCGCCAACCTCGCCGCGGGGGCGTCAGCAGCGTTTCGACCCTCCCGCCGTGGTTAGCCAGGTCGGCGGAGGTTCGCGGCTTGTGCCAGGGCAGCGGTGCGCCGGCGAGTGCGGTCACGACCGACTGAACCGCGACGAGGTACATCAGCTGCCGGTACACGAACTGCTGCAACTGCAGCAGCAGCGCTCACCGTCGGGCCGGGACGCGATCACCACAGGAATCGCTTGCAACGCCAGGAAAACCAGCCATTACTCGCCGACGGTGACCCCATCGGCGGCGAGGACCCCGAAAATAGCCGCGGCATCCACCAACGGCAGCACCTGAAACAGCAGCAGATACGGCAACCCCGCCCGGCCCGGGCGGCCGGCGGCACCTCCTTCGGGCACAGCGCGGCGGTGCTTCCACACTTACCCCAGCGTGGCGGCGCCTCGGTCCGGGCCCGTGCCTCCTGCTCGGACACGACGCGCCGGCCATCGCGTTCCACGGCCATGGTCAGGTCAGTGTCCTCGGCCGGCGTGTCGACGGGAATGCCGCGAGCCGCACCACCGCGGACCGGCGGACCGCGCCGATCGCCCCCGAACCGTCGGCATGCACTTGCACTCCGCTACGCACCACCCGCCGGTGCCGGCCCGCACCGAGCGCAGTGGCCGCGACGGAGCGGGTGACGGGCAGCACGGCGAGAAGCGATCTGGCGGAGTGCCACTGCGCCGCGCAAACCGAGCAGCAGTTGCGCCAGGCGTTGTCGTCGCGGTCGCCGATCGAGCAGGCCAAGGGCATCCTCATGGCGCACCGTGCCTGCCCAGCCGACAGCACCGGCAGCCGGCCAAACGCGGAAGCCGGGTTCGTTGCGCTCATGGCGGGCGAGGACAAAGTGGTGGTCGGCGCCGAGAACACGATGACCGCCGCCAAGAAGCCGGTTGGGTTACCGTGCGCCGTACCGGGGTAGTTCCGGAGCGTGGGAATCGTGATCACCGGTGCGAGCGGCAACATCGGGACGGCGCTGCTGCGCGAGCTGGACTCCTCGTGGGAGGTGACTGGCGTCGCGCGGCGCGTCCCCGACCTCGCCGCAGAGCCGTACTCCGGTGTGTCCTGGCTGCAGCTCGACCTCGGTGAACCCGCGGCCGAGGAAGCACTGGCGCTCGCGTTCGACGGTGCGGACGCGGTCGTGCACCTGGCGTGGGCGATCTCGCCGGCGTGGGACGAGCCGGCGATGCGCCGCACCAACGAGGACGGAACCCGACACGTGCTCGACGCCGCGGCGAAAGCGGGCGTCAGGCACGTGGTGTGCGCGTCGTCGGTGGCCGCGTACGGGCCAGGGCCGCGCGGCGAGAAGGTCGCCGAAGAGTACCCGCGCACCGGCATCCCGGTCAGCGCCTACAGCCGCGGCAAGGCGGAGCTGGAGACGATGCTCGACGCGTTCGCCGCGGCGCACCCGCAAGTCGAGCTGGCACGGATCCGGCCGTGCGCGGTGCTGCAGGGGCCGGCAGCAGGCGAGTTCACGCGCTGGCTGCTGGGCCCGGTGATCCCACCCGGGCTGCTGGGCAGGCGGTTTCTGCCCATCCCGCTCTGGACCGGCCTGCGAGTGCAGGCGGTGCACTCCGCCGACGTGGCCTCGGCCGTGCGGTTGATCCTGGAGCAGCGCGCGACCGGACCGTTCAACCTCGCCGCGCCGGACGTGCTGGACGCCGACGCCCTCGCGCGGCTCTTCGGCGGCCTGCGCCTGCCGGTGGGCAAGCCGGTGGCGCGGTTCGCGGCCCGCCTCGCCTGGACGGTCGGGCTGCAGCCGCTGCACCCGGGATGGCTCGAGCTCGCCGACCGGGCGGCACTCGTGGACACGACCCGCGCGGAGCTCGTGCTGGGGTGGCATCCTCGGCACAGCACCGAGGAGACGCTGGCGGAGCTGGTCGAGGGGGTGCGCGGCAAAGCAACCGGAGCGTCGCCACCGCTGGCCGGGGCGACCACTGGCTTGCGCTCGCGAATGCGCGCACTCGCGCGCCGGCGGCCGACGCGCCAGTCGCAGGCTTGAGGGGGCGTGGTGGAGACCGTCGACGCGATCGTGGTCGGAGCCGGGCACAACGGACTCGTGGCCGCGAACCTGCTGGCCGACGCCGGCTGGGACGTGCTGGTGCTGGAAGCGACGGACACCCCGGGCGGGGCGGTGCGCACCGCCGAGGTGACCGCGCCAGGCTTCCGCAACGATCTGTGCAGTGCGTTCTTCCCGATGTCGGCCGCGTCGCCGATCATGCGCGGGCTGGGGCTGGAAAACCACGGCCTGCGCTGGCGGCACGCGCCCGACGTGCTGGCGCACGTGCTGCCGGACAACCGGTGCGCCCTGCTTTCGCGCGACGTCGACCGCACCGCGGCGTCCGTGGACCGGTTCTCCGCCGGTGACGGCGACGCGTGGCAGGAGTTGTTCGGCCAGTGGCGGTACCTGCGCGACCGGCTGCTCGACGCGTTGTTCACGCCGTTCCCGCCCGTGCGGCCGGCCACCCGGTTGCTGCGGCGCACCGGTACCGCGGAAGCCCTGCGTCTCGCGCGGATGCTGACGCTGCCCGTCCGCCGGTTCGGCGAGGAACGGTTTTCCGGGGCGGGCGCGCGGTTGCTGCTGGCGGGCAACGCCGCGCACAGCGACCTGTCGGTGGACAACGCCGGCAGTGCGGTTTTCGGGTGGCTACTGACGATGCTGGCGCAGGACGTCGGGTTCCCGGTACCCGAAGGCGGGGCCGGGGAGCTGGTGTCGGCGTTGGTGAAACGGCTGGGTGACCGCGGATCGGTCCAGTGTGGACGGAAAGTCGACGAAATTCTCGTGGCGGGCGGCCGGGCGGTGGGCGTGCGGTGCGCCGACGGCGACGTGGTCCGCGCCCGGCGATCTGTGCTGGCCGACGTGCCGGCGCCTGCGCTGTACGGGAAGCTGGTCGCCCCGGAGTGGCTGCCCGCCCGGCTGATCCAGGATCTCCACCGGTTCGAGTGGGACAGCGCGACCGTGAAGGTCGACTGGGCGTTGTCCGGCCCGGTGCCGTGGACGGCGCACGAGGCCGCGGGTGCCGGGACCGTCCACTTGGGCTGTGACGAGGACGGCTTGGCCGCGTTCGGCGCCGAGCTCGCCCGCGGCCGCGTGCCCCGGGGGCCGTTCCTGCTGCTGGGCCAGATGACCACGGCCGACCCGACCCGCTCCCCCGCGGGAACCGAAGCGGTGTGGGCCTACACCCACGTGCCGCGCGCCTCAGTCGCCACGCCGTCCGCGCTCTCCCGCCGGGCTTCGGCCATCGAAGACTCGATCGAGCGCCAGGCGCCGGGCTTCCGCGACCGCATCCTGGCCCGCTACGTCCAGGGCCCGGCCGAACTCGCCGCGCACGACCCGAGCCTCGTCGGCGGTGCCATCAACGGGGGCACCACCGCGATCCACCAGCAGCTCTTCTTTCGTCCCGTGCCCAGCCTGGGCCGCGCCGACACCCCTGTGGACCGCCTCTACCTCGCCGGCGCTTCCGCCCACCCCGGCGGCGCCGTCCACGGCGGACCGGGCGCCAACGCGGCCCGCGCGGCGTTGGCGCGCAACGGAATCTTCGGTGGGGGTTACGCGACGCTGATCAAGGCGGCGCACCGTGCGGTGTACGGCTGACAGCCGTCCGCAGGATTCATGAACCGGCGCGGCCGCGCTCGGGGGCGGCCGCGTGAGGGGCGAAGCTACGGCTCGACGGTCTTGCGCGCCCGGCCCTCCGCCAGCGCGGCCAGCCGCGCCAGCGACTCGCGGTTACGCGGCCGCAGCACCAATGCCTGCAACGCTTCCGGGAGCAGCTTTCCCGGCCCCCGCAAAGCGCGCTCGCGCATGCGCACGAGCGTGCCTCCCCTCGGCCCACCGTCGGCGGTCAGCGTCACCTCGACATCCGCCGTGCCGAAGGGCCAGCCCTGTGCCTCCATCCGGAGGGACTCCCCCGATGAGACGGCGAGCACGACCGTGGTGTCCTCCAGCTGCAACGGCCACACGCCGACACTGTGGTGCAGCCGTGCGCCCTCCGCGGGCCAGGCGGCGTCGACGTCCCGGATGTGAGAACTGCCGACCACCCAGCCCGAGTACGTCCAGCCGTCCGCGAGGACGGCGAACACCGCAGACGGTGGGGCGTCGACCACGCGCGTCACTTCGATCATCGGTCCCTCCTCGGCGGCCGGCGTTGAGCCTTGCCGCGGTGGCAGTGGGGCGCTCACCAGCGATGGCACCCTTCGCGGCGCTGCGGACAGTCGTCCCCGGCGCGGTCCGGAGGCGCGACTTCGGTGGCCCCCTTCGTATGCGATCCGGTTACCCGCGGGTGAGCCGGGTAATCAGGCGCCGATGAGCGAGTTCGAAGCAGAGCGCCCCATGCCGAGCGCCGCCGACGGGGTGTTCGTCCTCGCCGCCGACACCGGGCGGCTCGGCGAACGGCTGACCGGGGCGCGTTTCCTCAACGAGTGCGAACCACCGGGCCTCCACCGCGACCTGTACCCACCCGAGTACCCCGACCGGCCACCGGCGGTGCTGACCGCGCTGCGCGCCGGGCTCCGGCTCGAGCGGGGCCATCGCGGTTGGCGACGCGGACAGCGGCTGGCTGCAGGTCATGCCGACCGAGGGGTCAGCTGCTTCGCGCCGATGTGCTTGGTGTCTTCCCGCCGAGCTCGAACACGTCCTGCGTGGCCGAGGACTTGTCGCGGCGCCTGGCCGAACTCGTCGCCGAAGACGTCCGGCTTACCGTCTTGTCTGTCAAGTGGAGTTCACCGGCGACAGATCCCCCAGCACCCAGCCTGATCGACAGTACGATCCGTCGATGGAGGCGCCCCTCGTGAGCGGGGCCGAGGCGGGCGGCGAGAGCCCACGCCGCCGCATCCGGACGCCGTGGTGGCGCGCTGGGTGCGGCTGACCGTCCGCCGCTCGACGCCGAAGCGATCTCCCAGCTCGTACACCGTGAAGCCAGCCTGACACCCCCCGATCAAGTCCTGAACCTGGCCGGCATCGAGCTGCCGCGCCTGCCCGGGGCGATCCGACTTCATCGGCGGCGGAGATGCTGACGACAGCTCAAGCCGCGGAAATTGCCACCAGACCATAAGGTCCAGGGTTTTTCGGCCGGCAAAGTTCGAGTTTGCCCATCCGGACAGCATCGGAGGTCGAGAATCCGGGGCGCATGTGGAGCAGCGGTGCTGCGCGTGCGAACTGGGCTCAGGTGCCTGCCATAAGGGGCTCCCTCCGAACGGGTGGATCTTCAGAGGTGCTTGGCCGCGCGGCACCTGTGCCCCTCTCGGCGTAAGTTGGCCCGGCCCTTTGGCCAACACGACAGCACCGGTCGGCATGGGAAGCGCCTCCGCCAAGGGCGGAAGGCAACGACAACCCCATCGACCGCCGGCTATTGCCTCCTGCGCCAGAGGGTATCCAGAGAGCCGCTGGCCGGCCTTGGTCACCAAAGGACTTCTCATCCCCGGGATTGCCGTTTCAGCCAGTGTCGCTTCGCGCCACCTAGAGCCAACCTGTACAGGTCAGCCGGGGTTTTCCTCGGCGCTGGTGTCAGGCAGTGTCGCGGCTGCCGGATGCCCTGCGAGCACCGGAGCCCCTTTCGATGCCCGCTCCCCTCACGTCCGTGTCGTCGGATCGGCTGGGTGTCCGCCGCCGAGAGCAGCAGTTGGGGCGGGGAGGGTCTGGGGAATATCGCCGCAGTCGCCGGAGTTTCCAACGAGCATGGACATTCCGGGGGAATGCGTCGGTCCGGGAACGGCGCCGTGATGTTCGAGCGGCAGGCCCCTTTCAGGGTGGGACTGGTCGTCCCCTTGCAGGGGCCTGCGGCGATCTATGGGGCGTCCTGCGTGCTGTGTTCCCGGCTGGCGGCCGAGGAAATCAACAATGCGGGAGGTGTGCTCGCCCGTCCGGTGCAGCTGAGGGTCGTCGACGGCGGGGCGGGCGTGGATCGGGTCGCGTTCGAGGTAGATCGACTGATCACCGCCGGGCAGATAGACGCTGTGGTGGGTTGGCATCTCTCCGCGGTGCGCCAGCGGCTGGCTCCCCGGACACGAGGGCGGGTTCCGTATGTCTATACCGCACTCTATGAAGGTGGTGAGTCAACGCCTGGGGTGTTCGCGATCGGTGAGACCCCCGAAATCCAGCTGCTTCCCGCCCTGACCTGGATGGCCGACGAGATCGGCGTCCGGCGATGGTTCGTCGTCGGCAACAACTACGCATGGCCGCACCGTTCCACCGCCCTCGCCCGGCAGTTCCTCCGGGACCATGACAAAGTGCGGGTCGACGGTGCCGCGTTCGTGGACCTCGGGACGTCGGACTTCGATGTGGTCCTGCGACAGATCGAGCACAGTGCCTGCGACGGGGTACTGATGTTCCTGGTCGGGCACGACGCGGTCGAGTTCAATCAGCAGTTCGCCCGACGCGGCCTGCAAGACCAATGCGCCAGGTTCTCGACACTCATGGACGAGAACATGCTGCGTGAGATAGGTGCGTCGTCGGCGCAGGACGTGTTCGTCGCCTCAGGCTACTTCGAAACGTTGCCCACGGCCGAGAGCCTCCAGTTCGGAGCCCGTTACGTCCGCCGGTTCGGTCCCGAGGCTCCGGTGCTCAACGCGCCCGGCGAATCCTGCTACGAAGGACTGTGGATACTGGCCGAGCTGGCGAACCGGACCGGCTCCGGCAACGTGGAACAGCTGCGCGCGACTGCCGAGCATTCTCGCTACCACGGCCCCCGCGGCAACATCCTGGTCGATCGTGCACGGACCGAGCAGACGGTGTATCTGGCGACCGCGGACCACACCGGCTTCGACATCCTGGCCAGCATCTGACGATTCGCGCCCGACTCGCTGCAGTGCACGGGTTCCTCACTGGCTCTCGCGCCCGGTAGGCATCGGCGCGTGGATCTGGGCGGGCCAGGCTGCCGTCGGCGGCGAGGGAGCCGCCGCGAGCCGGCTACCCCTCGTCGGCGAGGTCCGCTCCGGCTTCACGCCGAAGACCCTCGATCACCCGGCCAAGCAGCCGGGCAGGATCCTGTGGCCGAACCAGCCCCTTACCCGACCCAGGCCCCGCCCGCGCACAGGGACCGAGTGGGTCGAGCCGAAGCTGCTCGGGAAGGGGGCGTTCCGGTCGTAACCCCGGGACGGGCGGAACGGCACGGTGTCGAGGCGCGCGTTGAGCCAGGAATCGATCCGGACCCGGGTGTGCTTGCCCCCGGTGCGACCTTTCCGAAGAAATTGTGCGGTGCCGCCGGCCAGATGTCGAGCTCGGCGTCTTCGCCACGGTCGGCGAGAAACCGGCCGGCGACCGCCAGTGCCCCGGTTGATCCCGGCGCACCCGCAGGCGGCTGCCGCCCCGGATCGTCCGCCGCGAGGCTGGTCAGGACCGGATGAATTCGAGCAGGTCGGCGTTGATCGTCTCGGCCTGCGTCGTGGGCATGCCGTGCGGGAAGCCCGCGTAGGTCTTGAGCGTGCCGTTCTGCAGGAGTTTCGCCGACAGCGGCGCCGAGTCGGCGTAGGGGACGACCTGGTCGTCGTCGCCGTGCATGACCAGCACCGGCACGGTGATCTTCTTCAGGTCCTCGGTGAAGTCGGTCTGGGAGAACGCGACGATCCCGTCGTAGTGCGCTTTCGCGCCACCCATCATGCCCTGGCGCCACCAGTTCTCGATCATGGCTTCCGACGGCTCGACCCCGGGCCGGTTGAAGCCGTAGAACGGCCCCGAAGCATCGCGGAGCAGTTGTTCTCCAGGACGTTGAGGGTGGACGAAGCGACCGCGTACCCCTGCGACAGGAACAGGTCGTCGAGCACGTCACCGGTGCTTCTGCCCTGGTGGTGCCCGCCGTTGCAGCCGCCACCGAATGAGTGGACCAGTCTCCGGTTCCAGCTCGTGTCCTGCCCCAGCGGGGACGGCTCGCGCCCGTCGTAGAGCGCCGCCACCTCGTAGACGGCGCGGTCGATCGTGCCGGTCTCGACTCGGATGACGTAGGGCACCGTTCGGCCGCCGATCTTCGCGGTCGCCAGGTCGGCCGGGCGGTCGTCCGGATCGGCCAAAGCCCGGAAGGCGCCGGCGGTGGTGCGGTACTGGTAGCTGACCACAGCCGGCGCGGAACAAGTGGAGTTGCGGGCCGGCGCCAGCCCGAACGCCGTGGTCTCGCAGTAGTACGGCTGCTGCTGCGGTCCGGAGAAACCCGGGCCCGAATCGGCGTGGTCGAGCACCGTCACCGCGGCCTCGGCCGGAGTCCGCCACGAGGTGGTGCGCTCCGGGCCGCAGTCCGCGCACGAGCCCCAGGAAGCTCCCGTCCGCTTGTCGCGTCAGGCCAGCCACCGGTCGGCCGTCCGCCCGCAGGCGAACCGGGGCCGGGCCGGGTGCGGTCACGCGGACCAGCAGCTCCGTGCCACTGACGAGGTCGGGCCGTGGGTTGGACACGGTCGCGATGGTGACGCCGGACCGGTCACCCGCGGAAGCGGTCGCCGGTACCCGGCTGCGAGCAGCGCAACGCTCACCGCGCCCCACGCGGCTGCCCAGGTCCTGAGATGTGCGCGTCGCATCGCTCACGCCTCCGGAGCGAGGCGGGTGATCGCCGCGACGTCGTCTTCGGACAGCTCGATCTCCGCTGCGGCCAGATTGTCTTTCAAATGCGCGACGCTGGTGGTCCCGGGAATCGGCAACACCACCGGCGAACGGTGCAGCAACCAGGCCAGTGCGATCTGCCGGGCCGTCACGCCGTGCTTGGCGGCGATCGGCTCGACCACTGCCATGACCCGTTCGGTGTCCGGGCCTTCGGTCAACGTCACCGGGTGCCACGGCGAGAAGACCACGCCGCTTTGCTCGGCCGCCCGCAGGAGGTCGGCCCCGGTGCGAGCACTCGCGTTGAAGTGCGCGGTGAGCGCTGCGATCTCCACGATCGCCTGGGCGGCCCGGAACTGCTCGAGGGTTACATTGGACAGTCCGATGTGACGGATCACCCCGTCGTCGCGCAGCGCCGCGAGGGCGGCGACCTGGTCTTCGAAGGGGGCGTCCGTGGCCCGGCCACTGTGCAGGTAGTACAGGTCGATGGTGTCCACACCCAGCCGGCGAGCGCTCAGGTGAGCGCTCTGCCTCAGGTAGTGGGGGTTTCCGACGGCGCCGAGCGTGGAGTAGTCGTACCCACCGCGCACGAATCCGCCCTTGGTGGCGATCACCAGGTCGTCCGGGTAGGGGTGCAATGCGTCGCGGATGAGGACCTCGTTGGTGTGCGGCCCGTAGACATCGGCCGTGTCGATGAAGGTGACGCCGGCCTCCACGGCTGCACGCAGTACCGCCTTACCCCCGTCGCGATCGGGGTACTCGCCCCAGACCTGCTTCCCAGTCAGCTGCATCGCGCCGAAACCGATGCGAGCCACATCCAGGTCACCACCGATCGTGACGGAACGCGCCGACGACTCGCTCTGCACCATATGAGCCTCCACCTAGACTGATATTCTAGTTATCATATTACCGGATTCTAGTTATCATTTTCAAGCCGACGGAGGTTCGACGGTTGAGACTCGACGATCTGATCGCGGAACGCCGCCCACACCGCGCCGACGCGCGGCGCAACTTCGACGCGCTGGTCGCGGCCGCGACGGAGGCGTACACCGAACTCGGAGCGGACGCGCCAGTGGAAGAGATAGCGCGGCGCGCAGGTGTGGGCATCGCGACGCTCTACCGCAACTTCCCGACGCGCGTGGACCTGATGGAGTACGTCTACCTGACCTCCGTCAGCGAGCTCGTCAAGTACGGCCAGGGACTAGACCGGACCGACCCGTGGGGCGCCCTCGCCGCGTGGCTGAGCCGATTCGTCACGCACCTGGCAACCAAACACGTCCTCACCACGGTGCTGACCCGCGAGTCCCAGGGGTACCTGCCGAGCCGCGAAGCCATTTACGGCGTCGCCGATCCGCTCTTCGAGCTCGCCCAGCAGTCCGGGGCCGTACGTGCAGACGTGAGTGCCGACGACGTGATGCGTGTCGTCTTCGCCGTGACTGCCGGGGTCTACGTGGACGATGCCCAGCGCCAGCGGGCCGTCGAAATCGTGCTCGACGGAATCCGGACGTGATCGACGCGCGCTGACGACCTCGGCAGTCATTGGGAAACCCGAACAAGAAGCTCGCCCCATTTCCTGTGAGCCGAGCGAATGACCTGGTCCGTCGACACTCCGCATACTCCGCTCGTCCGGAGCACGAGGTTGCCTGGCCCTTAAGCGAATACGGGCCTGCATCCTGGGGTCCAGCGTCCGCGCGGCGTTCCCCTTGTCGTCCACGATGCCCCACGCGTGGAGGTCGTCGTACTCCTCCAACCACGTCACACCGCGGTCGCCGACCAGCCAGTCGCGGCGACACCTTCGGGCTTCGAACCTGATCTGGCGGCTCGGCGGACTCCCGGGCAACGACGCGGCGCGAAAGCTTTTGTGGTCGCGCGCACCAGCACCGACCGCGCCCGGTTCGCCCTCCTTATCGCCACGGGCCGGTCCAACAGGTCACCGGGATGCGGAGGGGTGGTTCTTGCGGAGTGCGTCGGCAGCACGTCCCGCTTGGATCTCGGCCAGGCACAGAGCCCGGGGGAATCCGGCCCGCCTCGATGACACCGTCGCGTCGGTCATGGCACCCCAGGCGGATCGGCCACCGAGCTTCTCGGCCTTGGTGAGTTTGCTCGTCCCTGATAGTGGATCGGTGCTCGCCGAGACAACGGCCCGACCGACTGTGTTTGACCAGCGTCACGACGGGCAGCCGGGGCATCGGGAGCCGGACGATCGCCCGACCGGAGTGGAGACCCTGCGATGACCAACACAGCGCAGAGCAGTAGCGTCGTGGCACCAGCGAGCCTGCGGCTGCCGGGGATAGTGCTCGGAGTGGGACTCGGCGGGTTCATCGACGGGATCCTGCTGCATCAACTCTTGCAGTGGCACCACATGCTGACCAGCACGAACACCGACAACATCGGGGTGAGGTACTACGACCCCGCCACCGTCTCCGGGCTAGAGATGAACACGGTATGGGACGGCGTCTTCCACACCGTGTGCTGGCTGTCCGTTCTGCTGGGCATGGCCATCCTCTACTCCCGCGTCACCCACGACCGCCGCAGCGTGTGGACCTCGCGCGGCCTGTGGGGCTGGATCCTGGCCGGCTGGGGGCTGTTCAACCTCGTCGAAGGCGTCCTGGACCACCACATCCTGGGGATCCACCACGTGCACGGCGGCGCGTACCAGCTCTGGTGGGACATCGGTTTCCTCATCGTGGGAGCCCTGCTGTTCGCCGGCGGCTACCTCCTCCAGCGCAGCGGGCGCCCCTACGATCCCGCCCCGGCCGGCAGGTCGGCAGAAGGGCGCGGCTGATGGACATGACCGGACACACCCCTGAGCCGGGCACCGGCATCCTCTCGATCGTGGTGCCCGCACTCGCCTTGGCCGTCGGCACCGCCGGGTACCTGCACCTGGCCCGACGCGCCCGCCGTCGCAACCCGGCGTTGGGTTGGAGCCGGTGGCGGACCGCCGGCTTCACCATCGGCCTCGTCCTGCTGGCCGTGGCGCTCCTGCCGCCCGTCGCGCCGTGGGCTCAGACCGACTTCCGGGGCCACATGATGCAGCACCTCCTCATCGGCATGTACGCACCACTCGCACTGGTGCTCGGTGCGCCCGCCACCCTGGTACTGCGCGCCGTGTCCGCCCGCCGCGGCCGACAGCTCACCACCGTCCTGCGCAGCCGGACAGCTCGCCTGCTGGTACATCCCGCACTCGCGTTGCTGCTGTCGACCGGCAGCCTCGCGGTGCTCTATTTCAGCCCGCTTTACACCGTGCTGACCAGCCGGCCGATCGGCCACTGGCTGTTGCACACGCACTTCCTGCTTGCCGGCTTCCTGTTCGCCTTCGTCATCGCCGGGCCCGACCCTGCCCCCGCCCGGCCCGGCGTTCGCACCCGTCTGATCTATCTCGGTTGCGCCATCGCCTTGCACGCAGGGATCTCACAGCTGATGTACGGGGGCTACTGGATCACCATCCACGCCCCCATCACCCAGGTCCAAGGCGCCGCGGAGATCATGTACTACGGCGGCGACATCGCCGAACTCCTCCTCGCCGCCGCCCTGGTCGCCACCTGGCGCCCGCAGTGCCACCGCAGAAGCGGGCGTGACACGCCCCCGTGGCCGCGATCCGGCGGGCTGCGCGGCACCCGCGCGAATCGCGAACCTCACCAGCGGACCAGATTCGGTGACGTCGCGGAGCACGCCGCTGCCTACCGCAGAGTGGCGGGCGACTTCCGCATTCGCTGATTCTGTCTGAATTGCTGTCGCTGCCCTACGCCGACGCGCGCTCGAGGACATCACGCTCGACCCGGTGCGTTGGAGGACATCCAGGCAATGCTTCCTGTGGCACCCAGCGCAGATGCAGCTTGTCGGACAGCCCTCGTTGAGGAATGCGGCACGTCTACTGCCCAGCCGCTTTGGTGGACCGGCGTCGAGACCGCAGGGACGCCGGCGCGCCAATGGTCGCCTAGCGTGAGCGCCGCCCGTGATCGGCTCACATTTCCGCGGTGAACGCGCGGGCTCCGGCCTGCCGCCGGAACGGTTCAAGCGTCTGCCGTTGCCGGGCGGCCCGCGCGAGCAGTTCGTCGAAGTCGGTGTCCGGGAGTCGTTCGCGCAAGTTGGCCACCTCGTCCAGGGTGTGCCAGAGGATCTTCTTGCCCTCGATGCCCATGGCGAGGATCTCCAGCTCCAGGAAGCGGCTCAGCGGCGAGTACGACAGCCACCGGCCGTTGCGCTTGAGCCGGCCGAGCCGTTCCGCGACGGACGCCACCGCGACCTTGGCCGGACTCGGCCGCACTCCGAGAGCGCCCATGATCGCCTCGAAGGTCCGCACGTCCTCTGCGATCGCGTCGGCGACCTCCGCCAGCGCCGCGCCGAGCTCGGTGCCCTTGTTGTTGTCCCGGGCGCGGCGCGCGACAGCTCGCCAGGTGACTCCGAGCGCGAACTGGTCGCGTAGATAGATCGCCAGGAAGTCGGTCATCACGGCGCCTCCGTCCTCGCGGATGGCCGGCGGAAGGCGCCGGCGCCCTGGGCGTGGGACAGGTGCCCGTCGAGCGCGCGCCCGCAGCTGAGCGCGAGCAAGCCGACGGGGCTGAGGGCTGTGCCGGCCTTGGCCGGGCCACCCAGCCGAAGGCGGTTGGAGGTCAGGAAAATCCCGGCGGCGACGGCGTTGGTCGCGGCGTGGACGAGGCCGACGCGGCGCTGTGACAGGTCCCCCATCTCGCTGTAGTCCGCTGCGCCCAGCACCACCGTCGGCGGCGTGGCCCGCAGCCCGATGTCCACGAGCCGGCGAGCGGCGGCTTCGTTGCGGGGCGGAGCGTCCAGCAGCGCCGAGTGCAGCCACGCCCCGATCGGCCCGGTGACCGCCGGTGGGCGCAGCGGGTGCCCGAACGCACGACCGCGCAACGTCCGGCCGGCCCTTCCACCGAAGAGACGCCGCAACGGTTTCACCACCAGCTCGGCGGCCCCGTCCAAAGCCCGCGCCCGCTCCGCCGCGGCAAGCAGGCGGTGCGGAGTGGCAGCCGGCTCCACCTCACTGCAGCTCTTGTGCGTGTTCGTCATGGCGCCCGGCTACCCGTGACGACGCCCGCCAATCGCGCACGCGGCCGAAAAGCGCATTCAGCACCCGCCCCGAGGGCTTCGGTCGACCATGACGAAGCCGCCACCCCCGGTTACGCGCGGTGCGGACGGGAGTACTCCGCCTGCCGAAGAGGGTGGCCGGTCGGGCACCGGCTGCGCCTGCTCCGACGGCCGCCGACGAGCCGATTGCGCTCGTTTACGGTCTTCCGCCGAACCCGTTCACCGAAATCGGTGTTCCGGGCGAATCTCCCGCTACGGCCACGTTGGGGGTCCGGCACAAGTGCAGGGATGCAAAACCGCCCCGTGGACACGATCATCGTTGCCGCCGGTGCCTGCTGACCGGCGGTGCGGTCATCGCAGAGGCCGAGAAGCGGTGCGCCGTTGCCGGGCCGACTGAGGGAACTCGAAACCGAGTTCGTCACAGCGCCCCGCCCAGAAGAAGCCGACGCAGACCCACGGCTTCGCGAAGACACCGAGTGCAAGCTGAACCAGCTCACCGAATGCCCGATCGCCGCCCGATTCGCGACGCGGTCCGCGGCACCGCGGATCCGACCTCTCCAACGCCGAGAGCGCCGAACTCGCCCTGGCTGTCGGCGCGACGCCGGCGTGGCTGAGGAGGTCGAGCGGCTCTACGCGACATTTGCTCCCGAGGGACCCACCCGCGCGGCCGAGCCTCTGGGAGCAGTCGATTCCGCCGTGGGCGTCCTGTCCTCACCGCGGCTGCATGCCGCCGTGATCACCGCCGCCCTCGTCCTCGGTGTTGTTGTCCGAGGACGCCGGAGGTTGGTCGCGGAAGGTGGGTTCGGTGTGTTCCTGGCCGAAGTCGGCGTCTTGTTCCATGCTCTCCGCGGTGACCGGATCGATTTCGGGTGTGCTCATGTTTCCTCCGGCGGTTGACAACTCGACGGCTCGCGTCGGGCTTCGTGCTCTGCGTGCCGACGGGTACCGCGACAGTTCCTGTCCAAACTGAAAAAGCGGCCAGTTTGCCGGGAAGGCGCGCCTCAAGCCGGTTGGCGGTGCCTCAGGCGGCTCTGAGAACGGCCGTCCGAAAAGACGGCGGTTTGCGGCTTCGCCTCACGGGTAGCCCGCCGCCCAATGCGGGTGGCCGACACGTTCGCGCGATCCGCGCAGGGAGCGTGGCGACGCGCTGATGTGTGGGAGAGACGACATGACAGAGCAACGAGGCGGCCAGTCGCCGCCGAGGAACGCCGGCGGTTCACCGGGCGCGACCGAGGGTGCGATGGACCAGGCGAAGGAAGTTGCGTCGACTGCTGCCGACCGGGGTGGTGCCGTCGCACAGGAAGCTGTGGCGAAAGCGAAACACGTTGCGGCACAGACGGAACAAGAGACCCGCGACCTGCTGCGCGAGAGCCGCGATCGCATGATTTCGCAAGCCAGGGACGGCCAGCAAAAGGCTGCCCAGAGCTTGCACGCGTTGGCCGACCAGTTCGGCGTGATGTCCGAACGCGCGGAGGGAACCGGTATCGGACCGGACTTGGCCCGGCAACTGTCCGAGCGCGCGCATTCCACGGCGCACTGGCTTGAGGAACGGGAGCCCGGTGAGGTGGTCAGCGAGATCCGCGGATTCGCGCGCCGTCGGCCGGGGCTGTTCCTCGCGAGCGCCGCTGCCGCCGGAGTTCTCGCCGGCCGGCTGACCCGCGGCATGCTCGCCCAGCAGCAGAAGCCGCAGCCGAGCGGCGGGACCGAGTCAGCCGCGGATCGTGTTTCCTCCGGGGCGGGGACGAACGGGGCGGAGCCGATCGAACCGCCGGCAGCGCCACAGCCGCCGGTAATAGAGCACTCGGCCGCTCCCGTCGGCTTCACCGCTGCGCAGCCACACCCGGCGGTTCCCGGATCCAGTGCGTCGGGGGTGTCGTGATGACTCATCCCTCACCGCCACACCGGACTGCCGGGTCCGACCTCACGGAAGCATCAGTGGGTGAGCTGATGACGCAAGTGACACGGGACTTCTCCACTCTCGTCCGCCAGGAGGTCGAACTGGCGAAGGTCGAAATGAAATCCGAAGCCCGCAAAGCCGGCAAGGGCGCCGGAATGCTCGGCGGAGCGGGATTCGCCGGGTACATGGTGTTGCTGTTCCTCTCGCTGGCTCTGTGGTGGGGCTTGGCCACCGTGATGGACCACAGCTGGGCCGCGTTGATCGTCGCGGCGGTGTGGATTGTGGTCGGGGCGGTGCTGTACGCGACCGGGCGCAGGGAGATGCGCCGGGTCAATCCCAAACCGCAACGGACCGTGGACACGCTCCAGCAGGTCCCAGGTGCTGTGAGAGGTGAGCGAGGATGACCAGACCAGACCAGATCCGAGACGACATCGAGACCACTCAGCGGGAGCTGAGTGCCGACGTCAATGCACTGACCGAGAAGGTGACACCGAGCCGGATCGTGCAACGGCGCGTCGGACGCATGCGGTCGGCCATGACGAGTGCCAAGGACAAGGTGATGGGCACGGCCGAGGACACGCCGTCCGCCGGACACGCGCTCGGGTCGGTCGCCTCCCGGACCGGTTCGCTGGCCTCGGACACGGCCGAGCAGATGCGGTCCACCGCTTCTTCCGCAGTGGAAACCGTCGCCGCGGCCCCGAAATCGGTTCGCCGCGGAACGGAGGGCAACCCGCTTGCCGCGGGGCTGATCGCCTTCGGCGCGGGCTGGCTGGTGGCCTCGCTGGTGCCGGTCTCCGAGCAGGAGAAGGCGGTCGTGGGCCAGGCCACGGATCTCGCGCGCGAACACGCTCAGCCGGTCGTCGAGCAAGTCGCGCGGGAGGCGAAGGAAAACCTGGCCGAGCCGGTGCACCAGGCCGCCGAGTCGATCAAATCCACGGCCGGTGAGGCCGTCTCGGCGGTCTCGGACGAGGCGCAGTCGGCCGCCGGCGACGTCGGGGACCACGCGCGCCAAGCGAAAGAGAATGTGCAGCACCGGACGTGACGCCGATCGCCGGTGGTGCGGCTGGCGTGGCGTCGCACCACCGGTTCGAACGGGTTCGGACAGGAGAGCCGGGCGGGTCGCAGGAGGACAAGGAGCGTCGCGCACCGGCGTGCCGTCCCCCGCTCTTCGCGCTGTCACCCTCCGGGCGACGGCGAACCCCGGCCGGATGGCTCGGCAACCTTCAGCCTGGCCACTCCGCGCCAGTGGGGATCGAAGGAGGCAGCCGACGACATCGGCGAACGAGCCGGTCACCACAGCGTTGAAGAAGCGCAATGGGAGCCGGCGAACTGTTGCGGATACCGTGGCAGGGATCGCCGGGGAGAACACCGCCCACCGCCGGGTCGCACCTGCTCCCCTGGGTCGGGGTGGTCACCGTTCCCGCCCGCACACCACCGCGTTCCAGGTTCTCGACCTGCCGCGGTCGCGCGATTCCGCTGCACCACCGGCGATTAACCACCTCTTGTGCCCCACGGCCGACCGGAACACCCGGCTAAGGAACCGGTGACGGCACCTTCGGCGGACCAGCCATCGAGCGGAACGCGACTCTCGTCCGCGCAGCAGTGAGCACCAAGAACCCGCGCGACCGGACCACCGGCCCCGAGGTCAACCTCGTCGAGGACAGCGCCGCGACCCTGCAGGCACTGTTGCCGAAGCTGAACGCAAACCGGACCGCTCCTGGCGCGAGACGATCGAAAGGAACGTACCGGCTGGTGGGAGGCCGATGGAGCGGCAGGCCGCCCGCGATCCTGTTGTCGTTGTGCGCGTACGGTCGCAACCCGCGCACCTGACCGCGGACACACCGGGCTCACATGCCGTTTGGCGCCGAACCATTGAGGCCTGTTTCGACGTCCAGTTTCTCCGCGAGCAACTGCACGAGCTCGATGAGGCCGATGACGAGTGCGACGACCACCGACAGCGCGGTGACAGTGAGGAATCACCGGGAAGCGGCCACCCGCCGTTCGATCAGATCGAACCCGGCCGCCACGTGGCACGTGACGGCCCACGCCACGCTGAACCTGTCCCGAGCAACACCACAGCCGTGGACGTGTAAGCCGCCGCGGGCCGGGTAGCCGCGTGATAGCCGTCTTCCCGAGGAGTTCTCCGTGATCGAAGCCAGCGCACCGCTGATGCCGGCGAGCAGCGCAACCGTCTGGCACGTCCGGCGCGAGGCCTCTTCGCGCTACCGCGTGCGCTACTGCTGCCGGGGCAAGCCCTGCGGGGAGTTCGACCTGCTGCTCACTCCGTGGCTGCCCGCGGAGACCGACCTGCCCTCGATCACCGAGGAGGCGCTGGCGCTGTGCGCGGCGGGCCTGGTGCTGGACACCTTCGCCACCGCCATTCCGGTAGAGGTGGACTTGGAGAACATGACCCAGGTGGATCCGGCCTTCATGCCCCGGCTTCGTGACCGATTGCGAGGGACCATCCGGTGAAACCACTCCCCCAGAACTCGCTCACGTTCATCGGCACCGCGACGACAGTGCTGCGCCTCGGCCCGTTCACGATCCTCACCGACCCGAACTTCCTGCACCACGGCCAATGGTGCTACTTCGGCCAGGGATTGTTCTCCCGGCGCCGCACGGAGCCCGCACTGCAGCCGGCGGACCTGCCGCCACTGAGTGCCGTCGTGCTGTCCCACCTGCACGGCGACCATTTCGACCGCGTCGCCGCACGTGAGCTGCGTCGTGACGTCCCCGTCCTGACCACCCACCACGCGGCGACCCGCCTGGGCCGCCGCGGGTTCAGCAGCACGGTGGCGCTGCGCACCTGGGACGAACAAACCCTGAATGAAGACGGCGCCACCCTCACCGTCACGGCGGTGCCCGCTCGGCACGGCCCCGGCCTGCTGGACCGGGTCTTGCCGCCGGTGATGGGCAGCGTCCTGGAGTACCGGTCCACACCAGACGGCGACCCGATGCGGATCTACCTCAGCGGCGACACGGTGGTGCACGACCAACTCGCCACGATCCACGACCGGTTCCCCGACCTCGACCTCGCTGCCATCCACCTCGGCGGCACCCGAGCCTTCGGGGTGCTCGTCACCCTCGACCACCGCGGCGGCCTTGAGCTGGTGAACCTGCTGCGCCCGCAGCGGACGGTGCCCATCCACTTCGACGACTACGGGCTCTTCACCTCCCCCGTCTCGAATTTCCTCCAGGCGGTGCACGACCACCGGGCCTCGACGAGGGTCCACCTCTTGCAGCGCGGCGAATCGCTCCCACTCTGAGGCCTCCGCGGTTCGGGCAACGCCGACAGCGGTATCAACCACGCCGCGCCGAAGTGCTGACCCGGACCGACGCGGACGTGGTCCGCATCGACGGCGTCCGCTCCACCGAGGCCATCACGGAGATCCGGTCGGTAATCGACGACAAACCGTTGCTGTGCAACCAGATCACGGATGGCAATCACCGCGCCTGTCCCTATCCGGGCTCTCGGCGCCCGGGGCCGACGGCGCGATCTACAGCACGCCCTGCCTGTTCGCCGACCAAAGAAGCCATGGCCGCGCTCATTCGCCTCCGTTCCTCCGGCTGGCTCCACCTCATGGTCAAGCAAAGAACTCCGCGCAACCGTCAGCTTATGTTGACGATATGAAGACACGCGCGGAGATCGCCGAGAGCGCGGCCAGTTCCGACCCCGACCTCGGGTTGCGGGTCGTGGCGGCGGTGCGGGCGCTGACGGAGGAATTGGAAACGCTGCAGGTGGATCGGGCGCTTGTCGGGTGGTCGAGGCAGGACGTCGCCGCCTGGCTCGGCGTGAGCAAGCAGACAGTGCCACGCAAGCACGGGCGCAGAATCGGGGGGCGCAATGAGAAACCGGCAGTTCGGTGATGACGCCCGCGCTCTGGTGCGGACGGCACAGGAACGCGCCCGCGCGCTCGGGCATCCCGGGATCTGTTCCGAGCGCTTGTTGTTCGCGGTCGCGGACGCACCCATCCGAGTAGGCGAGGTGGCCCGCGAGTACGGCTTGACTCCCGACGGCGTCGCCACCCAGACCGACCGGCTCCTGGCCAGGCCGCGCCGGACGTTCGACAACCTGGACACGGAGGCGCTCGCCGCGATCGGCATCGACCTGGACGCGGTACGCGAAGCCGTCGAGGCCAATTTCGGCGCCGTCCCGGCACCTTTGCCGCGGAGCCGGCGCCGCCCGAAGCTGCCCGGACGCCTGCCGATCACCGGCCGGGCCCGGTCGTGTCTGCAGGCCGCGGTCACCGAGGCCGGACGCCGGGGCGTGTCCCCCGCCGGAGCGAACCACCTCGGCGCTGTCGTGGTGGGCACGACCGGGGGCCTCGTGCCGCCGATCCTGGCAGCCCTCGGCATCTCCGCGCCGACACTGCGGGCAGCACTTCTCGAACGCACGCCATGACCCGCCGAGGCTTAAGGTGGCTGCTCGCAGCAGCAGCGACCGCCTGGGCAGGCAAGCTGGCGCATCATCCACCTGGAAGTAACCCGCTGGCACCACCTGGACTCACATCTGCGATTCGCTCCGCCGCCGGCGCCTCCTGGCAGTCCGGCTCCTGGCGCCGGACTACCGGTGATCATGGCCCTCGCGGTCTCCGGAGCCGCTCCGCTGACGTCGATCGTGGTCCTCACGCTCCTGCTCATGCGGCCGTCCCAAAAGGACAACCAGCAAGCGTAGAGCGCAGCGCGGGATCCCTGCGGCAGGTCTGCTCGTCCATCTCCCTCACCACCGCCGAGCCGCGGGTCTGCTACGGCCGCACCTCGACCCCGCGCCACCAAGTCCGTGTTTCAGACGGGCCATCGAGAATACGGTGGCCAGTCTGAGCCGTCGGGTGGTCGAGTCGGGTCACGCCGCACAGGTGATCACCAGTCCGGCAAGGGCGTTGACAGCCATGGCCGGGCACCCCACGACCTCCTGGTGCTGGGCACTCGCCGCTTCTTGGTTTCAGCAGAGAGGCGAATCGTCGGTAATGCAGCGCCTCTTCCTACGAGCGGCCGGATGGGTTCGCGGTGTCGATGGTGAGTCCTGTGCGGTGCAGCTTGTGCCAGGGCAGCGGCGCACCCGCGAGTGCGGTCACGACCGATTGCACGACAACGAGGTACATCAGCTGCCGGTACACGAACTGCTGCAACGGAAGCAGCAGCAGCGAACGCATGCGCTCCCCGTCGAGCCGGAACGCGATCACCGCAGGAATCGCCTGCAACGCCAGAAAAACCAGCCAGTACCCGCCGACGGTGAGCCAATCGCTGGTGAGGATCCCGAAAATAGCCGCGGCATCCACCAACGGCGCCAGCACCGGCAGCAGCACCTGAAACAGCAGCAGGTACGGCAGCCCGCGCCGGCCCAGGCGGCCGGCGGCACCTCGTTCGAGCACGGCGCGGCGGTGCTTCCACACCGCCTGCAAAGTTCCGTAGCACCAGCGGTACCGCTGCTTCCACAGCTGCCCCAGCGTGGCCGGCGCCTCGGTCCAGGCCCGCGCCTCCTGCTCGTACACGACCCGCCAGCCATCGCGTTCCATGGCCATGGTCAGGTCGGTGTCCTCGGCCAATGTGTCGACGGGAATGCCGCCGAGCCGCACCACCGCGGACCGGCGGAACGCGCCGATCGCCCCCGGCACCGTCGGCATGCACTCCAGCACGTCGTAGAGCCGCCGGTCCAGGTTGAACCCGATGACGTACTCGATGTGCTGCCACTGCCCGAGCAGGCTGCGGCGATTCCCGACTTTCGCGTTGCCGGACACCGCCCCGATGCCGGGGTCGGCGAAGTGCTGGACCAGTGTGCGCACCGTGCCGGGTTCCAGCACCGTGTCGCCGTCGACGAGCACCACCAGTTCCGTGCGCGCCGCGGCGATCCCGGTGTTGAGCGCCGCGGCCTTCCCAGCGTTTGCCTGCCGGATCAACCGGACGCGCCGCGAGACGTACTTCTCGACCAGTTCAGCGGTGCCGTCGGTCGATCCGTCGTCGACCACGATCACCGCGACCCGATGATCCGAGGCGAGCACCGAACGGATCGTGGCTTCGATCCCGGCCCGCTCGTTGTAGGCGGGGATGATGACGGTAGCCGGTGCGGTGACGGCGCGGAGATTCGTCGACCGTCGCCGCCGGACGTGCACCGCGGTGGTGATCAGCATGACGACGGTGCGCAGTCCCGCGAGCACACTGGCGACGATCAGCAGCGCGGCCAGCAGGTCCGCGACCGCGTTGCTGGTCTGCACGGCCCCGATCAGCAGCCAGCCGGCCGCTATTTGGCCGAAACCGGCCGGGGCGCCGGCTGAGGCGAGGCCGACCGCGTCGCTCACCGTACCCAGCCGCCAACCCTGGGCTTGCAACGCCGGGATCAGCCGATCCAGCGCCGCCACGGTCTGCGCACGGTCACCGCCCGCGTCGTGCATGAGCAGGACTGTTCCCCGATCGTCCTTCGGCGTCGAGTTCGCGACGATCGCCGCGATGCCCGGCCGTTGCCAGTCTTCGGAGTCGGTGTCGGAGAGCACGGCGATCTTGCCGGCGGCGCCGATCCGCTGGATCGAACGCCAGGCCGGGTCGTCGACCGAAGCGGGGGTGGCGGAATACGGCGGACGGACCAGCGCCGGGGACAACCCGGCCGCACCGGCCACGGCGAGATCGGTGAAGCGCAGCTCGAGCTGAGTGCGCAGGTCGCCCGCCGAACGGAGATCGACGTGCGTGGCCGTGTGGTTGCCGATGTCATGGCCGCGGGCCGCGATGTCCCGCACCAGCCCCGGGTACTCGGCCGCGTGCGCACCGGTCACGAAGAACGTGGCCTTGACGTGGTAGCGGTCGAGGACAGCGAGAATCGCCGGAGTCCAGGTCGGGTCGGGCCCGTCGTCGAAGGTCAGGGCCAGTGTCTTGTCCGGTGGTCGCCGCACGTCCGGCGCGCCGTTGCGGGCATCGATGAACGAGCCGCCGGTACGCACGTTGTCGGGCACGCTCGCCGTGGTCGACTGAGGCGTGGTCTCGTCGCTGTGGAACCCACCCAGAACCACCGCGTGCAGCGCGAGCAGACCGACGACGGCCACCAGCACCGAGAGCAACAGGAACCAATGCGCACGCGGGGCCGGGGCGGGTCTCCGGAGCCGGTGACGGCTGGTGGCCATCAGGGCCGCGGCTTCTTGCTGACATCGGGCTTGCCCGGGGGCGTTTCCGGCGCGTGGGTACTGCGGTGGTCAGTGCCCGGAACCGGTTTCGACGGGGTGGTGGCGGGGGGCTGCGCGGCGGTCGTGGTCGCGGATCGCTGCCCGGCGTCCACCGGGCCGGCGCCGGCACTCGTCGGCGTGGTGTCACCGGCGGTTTCCGGTGCCGAGTTGTCGTCGGTCGCGGTGGGCTGATCCGGTGGGTCCGGGGGCGTGGTCGCGACGTCGGTGGGCTGGGGGCCGAGCGGCGCGAGCGGGATCAACAGCGGCGACGGAACCGGGGCACCGAGCAACGCGGCAACCAGAACCGCGACGTAGCCGATGGTCAGGACACCGCCGCTGATGGCCACCCGCCGGAAGATCTTCCGGCGACGCCCGGTCGCGTCCACGAACACCGGCGGCTGCGTTGCCGCGGCTGCAGCACCGTCGTCCGCGAGATCGACCAAGTCACGCATGCATCACTCCATCGGCGGGGAGCACCACCTAAACACACCACAATCAGTGAGCGAAGCACGCTCCGCGTTCAAGCATTCGAGGTCACACCCCGGCCCCGACGAACCCGGCCCGACACCGCCCGCTTCTGCTGCGGGCCGTCCCAGCGGCGCGCAGGCGCAACGGGGTGCCGCGCGGATTTATCTCCTGGGTGAACTGATCCGCTGCGCTTCGTCGCCGAAATACGGCCACCGAGCCAGGGCGGCTCACCCGAGCGCAGCCCCGGACGCTCGCAGCCGCCAGCTGACGACGAACTGTCCGCCACACCGCCTTCCCGGCGCCCGTACGCCGGCCGCAGCCCCATCCGACAGCCGGTATCGCAGCGCGGGGCGCGACTCCGCCACATTGCCTCCCACGGCCCGCAGAACCGCGATTCATGGACCACTGAATCTTCTTCACCGCATCGCTGCTCTCGGGCCCGTACGAGTGAGAACTCGGGTGAAGGCTTAGGGCGATCTGCGTGTCCCTCCCCAAGGCAGGACGTTGGCAATGGACCGACAGGCCCAGCTCGGCCAGTACCACCTTCGCAGTGCTCTCGATGAGCTCCTGGGCGCTGCCGATGACCTGCGTTGAGTCTGTGACGATCGCGCGCTCGATCCGCCGAAGGTGCTCCAGGAGCGCAGACGGGTCCTTCAAGTCCGGTGGTCATCGCGCCAGGCGACCCACCATCGGCGTCGGATTGGCCGGACAGGCTATCTGTCTGCGGCTGTACATCGGGAGCGGCATGGCGCAAAGTGCTTAGCTGACTGACCATCGGCCAGGAGGTGTGATGACCGGCGAGGAAATCGTGCTCGGTCCCCTACCGAAGGGGATCACTCCCGCCCACGAGGGCATGCGGAAGAAGGTGTGGAACGTGCTGGGGCACACCTATTCCATGAAGTCCGCCAGCGAGTCGAGCTTCGCGTTCGAGACTCTCGACCCGCCCGGCACCGGCGTACCGCCGCATGTCCACCCGACCCAGGACGAGCACATCTACATCCTGGAAGGCGTGTTCACCCTCTACCTCGACGGCAAGTGGGAGACCGCGGGCCCCGGCGACACCGTGCGGATGCCGAAGGGCCTCCCCCACGCCTACTACAACCGCAGCGAGGGCATCACCCGAGGGCTGTTCTGGGTGAGCCCGGCCGGGCGGCTCGCCGAGCTGTTCGACAAGCTGCACAACCTGGAGGACCCGGCCGAGGTGGTCAGGCTGTCGGCGCTGCACGACGTCGACTTCCTGCCGCCCGGTTCGGTGGAGGGCGCCTGAGGTTCACCGGCCGGGGTCGTTCACCTGCTGCTGCGATGCGCCGGAAACCTGGGCGTAGCCGGTGACGACCGCCTCGAGCGTCGCCGCGTCGATCACGTCTTCGAGGCGGGAAAAGCCGTCCGGAGCGCGGCGTTCCACCTCGTCGATGACGTTCTCCGGCCCGCCCTGGCGATTGCGGAGCACGACCTCACTGGTGGCCGCCAGGCGGTCGTCCTGGTACGCCCGGAGTGCCTCGGCAGGATCGGGGTGCTGCACCAGTTGCTCGGCGAGGCTGGTGGCGTCGAGGATCGCCTGGCCGGCGCCGTTGGAGCCCATCGGGTACATCGGATGGGCGGCGTCGCCCAGCAGCGTCACGCGCCCGTACGACCAGGCGGGCAACGGATCCCGGTCGCACATCGGGAACTCGAAGATCTCCTCGGTGGCCTCGACCAGCGCGGCGTGGTCGACCGTGGGCAACCGGAACCGCCCGATGTGGCGGTCCAGCTCCGCCCGGTCACCGGGTTTGGCCCAGTCCTGTCGCCTCGGCGGCGCGGCACCGGGTTGCCCGGTGCGGATGCAGATCGCCCAGTTGGTGAGTCTGGTGCCCGCGCTCCGACCCTGCGCGATCGGGTAGACCACCAGCTTGGCCGCGGTGCCACCGGCGACGATCATCGAACGACCGCCGCCGAACTCCGGCCAGTCGGTGGCACCGCGCCACATCAGCACGCCGTTCCACCGCGGCGGTCCCTCCGCCGGGAACAGCAGGGACCGCACGGTCGAGTGGATCCCGTCGGCCGCCACGAGGACGTCGCCGCGCACGGTTGTCGGCGTGCCACCGTGGCGGTCGGCGAAGTGCGCCTGGACGCCACTCTCATCCTGGTCGAACCCGATCAGGCGGTGCCCGGTTCGCACCGCGTCGGCACCGAGCCGCGCCCGTACCGCTCGCAGCAGCATGCCCTGCAACCGGCCCCGGTGCAGGCAGAACTGGGGAAGCGTGAACCCGGCGTCCAGCCCGCACGGCTTGCGCAGGATCACCTGCCCCAGCCGATGGGTGTAGAGAAGCTCGCGGGTGCGGATCCCGACTTCGTCGAGCGAGTCGAGCAAGCCGAGCGCGGCGAGCTCCTTCACCGCGTGCGGCAACGCGTTGATCCCCACGCCCAGCTCGGTGATCCGCTCGCTCTGCTCATGAACGACACACTCGATGCCTTCGTGGTGCAACCGCAGAGCCGCGGTCAACCCACCGATCCCCGCTCCGACGATGACGACCTTCACAGCCACCTCCTGTCCCGACCTCGCAGCATCGCCGAAACGCACAGTTCACGCCACCCCCCCATCGGTGGCGGCGCCTGCGAGGGAGGCGTTCGCCGGTCCGGACGCTGTGGTGCCTGAGCTTCCGGAGCCGCTACCACCCGAGGATCACTCACGCAGTAGGGTGCCTCAGCCGACGACCAGGCCGCCGGTGACGTTGGCGATCGCACCGGTCATCGCACTGGAGCAATCTGAAGCGACGAACGTGGCCACACGCCGCCCGAACCTGTCACGTCCGCCACCGAGCAGCGGGTGCGGGCGGGTAACCGGCGGCTCGAGCTGTCCAAACTGGACAAGGTCCCCTGCTCCGGGCAAGCAGACCTCGACAACCAAGCCACAGCTGTGTGCAGGACAGCACCTGGGCGCCTCACGGCGGTGAAAGCCGACGGCGGCGACGATCTGGGCGCGCCCGGTCCCGGCTCCGTGATATCAACTGGCGCAAGCCCACCACCCGTCTGCTCGCCGACACGAACACCCTCGTTGCGCGACCAGCGGCTTACACTGTCGTGCGATGTCCTTCTCATTGTCACCGCTGTGCTCGCGTCTGCAGAAGGGAACCAGGCAATGCAGATCCAGATCAGCACAGACAGAAACCTGCACGGCGATGCGGAGCTGATCCAGGGCTTCGAGACGGAGCTCGAATCAAAGCTCGCGCGGTTCAGCGACCGCCTCACCCGGCTGGACGTCCACCTAAGCGACGAAATGGGCGGTGGCACCGATGGCGAAGACCTGCGGTGCGTGATCGAAGCCTTCCCCGTCGCGCGAGAGCCGGTCGTCGTCACGAACCGCGCAGGCTCGGTGGACGCCGCGTTCAACGGCGCGGTGTCCAGGATCGAGCATGTCCTCACCACCCTGTTCGGCCGCACCAGCCACCACAAAGGAGGCGAGTCCATCCGGCACATGCCGAGCGACAAGCACCGCTGAACCGTGCGGTTCTGTTCAGCGCCGAGGTGCACCTTTGCCGTCCTCCTCACCCGCGTTCACGGCGCCAGCGGTGACTGCCTCGGACACAGAGGCATTCGCTCGCAAGGTCTCCGTGACGCCGGGATGCCACCCGTGAACCTGTCCCCAGCGGCGCGAGGGAACCGCTTTTGCCATGCGACGTTCCGGCTGCGACGCGGGGAGGTCTCCCCGATGCCCGACAGGTTGGTTGCAGCCGCCGTGCTTCTCGTTCTTCATTCGCGGACGTCAGCCGCCGGGTCGATTCGACACCGAACGGCACCATAGCGATTGCAGGCAGGGCAGCGCACAGTTCGGCTTCTCGTAGGAGTCAACGTCCGCGAGCTCGCCGCGGGACCACGGCGTCGGGACGAACCGTCCCCTGTCAACTATCGTCATTGCGACCTGCGCCGCCGTCAGGGCGCGGTGGTCGGCGCCGTGTAGCCGTCGAACGCGTATGGCCACGGCGCGTAGCCAGGTGCAGTCTCGAATCGCCCCACCATGCCGACCGCTGTGTCACGAGTGACGCCGCCGCGACCACACCCTCGGCAGCCGTCCCGGTCCGCTCGATGAAGCCTCGGTCGGAGTTACCGTGTGGCATCAGCAGCAGCGGGGCCCGCGGACGTTGTCGCACGAGCTCGACGGCTGGTGGGCCGGTCACCGACGCCAGCACGCGCTGCGCCCGACTTGCGGCCACGCGCCAAAACAGCGCCGCGAACTCCGGGGCACCATCGTGGAGCCTTTTGGTACACCGTCTCGACGCACCGCGCACCGGCCAACCCGAGGTGTTTTTCAACGCCGGTCCTGGCGAACACGCTGTTCTCATCGTGAGCCAGAGCCGGCGTCGCCAGCCCGGCCGATGCGCAGTACCCAGTAGCTGCTCCGCCACCGCCGCTGTCGTCGGCATGGTCATGAATGCGCGGGGCCGGACCGGATCGACTTGCCGGTCCGCGGCGCCCGTGGGCAGATAGGGCGCGCGAAGCCCGTTCGGCTTCGGGGATGATCGCCGGGCTCGCGGTGGAGAATGACGTGTGCCATCTGTCGCCGCACCACCTCATGGAACGTCGCTGCCCTCCGGGGTTGGTAACGCATCGCGCGACGACTTGCCCCAGGGCCACCGCCATCTGCCTGGCGTCGCTGGCCCCAGGCGGTCCAACGCAGCTGATTTTGCTACGTCCGGAGCTAGACTCTGCCGATGAGCGAACGCGTCGAAGTCACCCGGACGGGGCCGATGGAGTATCGGGCTGTCGTGCAGGACGGGTTGGACACCACGCAGCACCGGATCACGATGTCGCATTCGGTGCTCGACGATCTGCTGATCCCTGACCTCGACACGCACGCCGTGGCGCGGGAGACGGTGAAGTACCTGCTCGACCGCGAGTCCGGCGACGAGCTGCCGCGGGAGATCGACCTGGATCGCCTCAGCAACGACAACCAGAACTTCGTGGCCGAGCTCAAGGCCCGGCTGACAAACTAGGCGCAACGCGCCGCGCTGGCCCCCAGGGCGTATCTGACAACGCTCAGCCACTTGCGATATTTCCGCGACGCCTCCGATCCTTTCGAGTACACCTCGGCGTACCGGTCCACAAGGTCCGGTCGGCTGTCGCGCAGCCAGGACAGGAACACGTCCTTCACGCCGGTCGCGAGGTACAGAGGCGTGGACTGCGCGCTGATCGCGCCGGCGTCGGCGACCGCGCGCACCAGCTGGTGCAGCTGCACCGGGGAGTCCGTCATCAACGCCAGGATCAAGGCCATGAACACGGCGCAGCCCAAACCCGCCCGGCGAATCGCCGTCACGGTGGGCAGCCTGGCGCTGGTGGCGGCGGTACCGGGCTCGAGGGACTACTGGAGGTCCTCGTCCATGATCGAGATGGAGATGCCCACGTTGACGTTGACGGCACCAGCTGCCCGGGCGAGCCGGTCGAGGTCGCGGCGCATCAACGAGTGTCCGCCCGGATGCTCCGCCACTACGACGCGATCGGCTTGATCAACCCCCGGCGTGGTCGCCGCCAACGGGTACCGCTGGCACAGCTGGGTGGAGCTGTTGCGGTTGCAGCGCATCATGGTTCTGCGCCGGCTCGGCGGACTGGACCAGCTCGGCGAGATCCTGCGCAAGCAGTCCGACGAGGCGACCGCGCTGCGCGGCCACCTGATCCAGCTCCAGGCCGAGCGCCGGCGGCTCGACACGATCATCAGCACGGTCGAGGAGACCATCGACGACCTGGACGCAGCCCGCATCCAGAACCCGCAACGGTTCTTCGCCGGTCTGCGCCAGGACAGAGCCACCATACGGAAGTCCCTGGCGGAGTCCTTCGGGCCGGCGAGTTGAGCCGCCGTCGACACCCGCTGCAGCGGACCAGGGCGAGTTCACCACCGCGGACTACGAACACGCGACGGCGAAGAATGCTGCAGTGTTCCGGCGGCCGGCCGACGTCATGCGCACCGGAGTGGCACCGGACGAACCCGCGGCGCTGCACGCGATCGGCGACCACTACTACTTCGTCCAGAAGTACTGGCAACCAACACCCGAGGCGTACGCGGCGCTGGGCCAGCTGAACCTGAGCGGTCCCCGCCAGCGGGGCATGGCCGAGCAGGCGGGACGCCATGGCGCGAATCACCGACGCGACCCTCGCCGGCGAGATCACCGTGCCGATCGCCGCTACCTTCCCGATCGAGAAGATCCGCGATGCCGTGGCACAGCAAACCGGACGCCACGTCCACGGCAAGATCGTGATCACGCTATGACCCTGAGATGCGTCGGCGGAATGCCAATACTCATGAGTTGCACGCCGAGGACGTCGCGGGAGGTCGCGGACGAATAGCTCGCACCGCGCTAACCCAGTCGAACCCCCGGGCGGCGATGTTCCGGCCACTCGGCCCACGGTCGCGAACTCCCCGACACCGGAGTCCTGCGACGCGCCCTGCCGGTTGCCCCATGGCCGCCCCTTCAGGCGCTGAGGCGGTAGCGCGCGGGCGGCTCACGTCCTAACCGCCCGGCCGGCCACCGCACCCGCCTGCGGAACCCAGCACGGGGCGGATGTCTGGCCTTTAGGCGCCGAGGCGGCTGTAGAGACGGCTGGCCAGGGACGCGGCCAGTTGGTTCACCGCGCCGGATGGATCGAGCTGCGCGAATTGCCCGAGCAGCTCCGCCGCCGCGTAGGCCTCGGCCTCCGACAGCACCGCCACCCACCGCTCCCGCCGCCCCCGCTCCACCAACCGCGTCAGGGC
>NZ_JBFAAJ010000027.1:0-100698 GCF_040639695.1 Amycolatopsis sp. NPDC023774 | reverse complement strand
CGAGATCGCCGTTGAGCCGGCTTCCGGATGGGGCGGTCGGATCGGCCGGGGCCGATCGCACCGCCCCATCCGGAAGCCGGCGCGATCTCGCGGGTGGGTTGGGTGGTGAGGGTGGTGATGGTGGGTTGGGTACGGGCGTGGGTTGCGTAGGGCGTGGGTTGGGGCAGGGGGCCGGCGCGACCAGTTCCGTGGGTCCGCCCGCGCGGTGGCGCTTCGCGTGGGAGCATCACGCTGGCGCAGCTACGGCAAGGGGGACTGGAAGTGCGGATCCTGTCGGTGGACCTGGGGACGTCCAACACGGTCGCCGTGCTCTCCGCGTACGGCCGGCCGCCGCGGGTCGTCGAGGTGGACGGATCGGCCAACATGCCTTCGGCGATCTTCGCGGGCGAGGACGGCACGATCATGGTGGGCCGCGACGCCGAACGCCGCGCACGCCTGGATCCCACCCGTTTCGAGCCCAACCCGAAGCGCCGTATCGACGAGCAGACGCTGCTGCTGGGCACCGACGTCGTGCCCGTCACCGAAGCGCTCGCCGCGATCCTGCGCCGCGTGCTCGACGAGACCACGCGCCAGCTCGGCGGCGAGCAGCCCGACGAGGTCCGCCTCACGCACCCCGCGCAGTGGGGGCCGGTGCGCCGCAACGTCCTGCTGTCCTCCGCACGGCTCGCGGGCATCGGTGCGAGCGTGGTCCTGGTGCCCGAACCCGTCGCCGCGGCCGCGCACTTCGCGTCGTTCCCGGGCAAGGGGCTCGCCCCCGGGCAGGCGCTCGCGGTGTACGACCTGGGGGCGGGCACCTTCGACGTCGCTGTGGTCGGCGCGACGCAGAACGGCTACGTCGTGCTCGCCGAGGACGGCCTGCCCGACCTCGGCGGCCTCGACGTCGACCAAGCGCTGATGGTGCACGTCGGGCGCGAGGTGTCGCACTCGGATCCCCAGCGCTGGCAACGTCTCCTGCGGCCGGAGTCCACCGCGGACCGGCGCACGCGGCGGGCGTTGCAGGAGGACGTGAAGGCGGCCAAGGAGGCGCTGTCGCGGCACCCGCAGACTGAGGTGCCGATGCCGGAGCCGTTCAAGGACGTGCTGGTCACGCGCGGCGAGCTCGAAGGACTGGTGCGCCCGGCGATGTTGCGCAGCGTGGAGCTGCTCGCGCGCACGCTGCGGACGGCCGGGCTGACGCCGGACCGTCTCGCCGGCATCTACCTGGTCGGTGGCTCGAGCCGGCTGCCGCTGGTCGGCTCGATGATCGCGGAGAAGCTCGGTGTCGTGCCGGCGAGCCTCGACCAGCCGGAGACGGCCGTGGCGCTGGGCGCGCAGCACGTGGCGCGCGACGGGCTGTCGATGCGGACGCAGAACGTGGAAGGCCAGGTCGCGGCGGGTGTGCCCGCGTATGCGCCCGGTGGGTATCCGCCGCCCCCGCAGCAGCCTCCGGCCGGGTACGCGCAGCCGTCGTTCCCGGCGGGGCCGGCGCCGTCGAACTTCCCGACGTACTCGCCGGCCTCCGCCACCGCTGCCGCCGCGCCGGCGAAGAAGAGCCGTACGAAGCTGTGGATCGGCGTCGCGGTGGCGGTGGTCGTGGTCCTCGCGGCGGGGCTCACGGTGTTCCTGACGTCGTCTTCTTCGGTGCAGACCTACACCGCGGACCAGTGCCGCACCCCCGGGCCGGCCGACGCCGAGGGTCTCACCGGGTGCCTGCGCCAGCTGGCGGGGAAGATCGCCGACACCGGCGGCTGCCGCCCGGGCATGGGCAACGGCCCCGCCGCGCCCGCGCAGAGCCTCGGCGCCACCTCGACGTGCGCGGCGCCCGGCCGCGCCGGCTCGCAGGTGACGTACGTGCAGGGCACGTCGGCCGCCGTGCTGAAGCAGTACACGGACGGGCTGCTCGCCTCTGCCGGCGGAGACCGCGTCGAGGCGGCGTGGAAGGGCAACGGGCTGGAGGGCCACTGCTCGTCGGCGGCGGGGCAGAACGCGGCGGTGCTGGTGTTCACGGTGTCCGACCGGCCGCTCGTCGGGTTCATCTACCAGGTCAATTCCGCAGGTCAGGGCGCCGCGCCGACCCCGGGGCCGCTGGCGGACTACTTCGAGCAGAGCGTGCAGCCCGGCGAGTGAGAGGGTTTTGTTCGCTGCCGCGGCGCGAACGGGCCGTTCGCGCCGCAGGGGAGGCCGCGAGCTAGCATTCGGCCGATGCGTATCACGGTGTTCCGGCGGCTCATGGCGGACGAGTTCGGCCCCGGGCGGGCCGAGGTCCTGGCCCAGGACCACGTGCTGAGCGGGCTCGGCGGGAGGACCGTCGACCAGGCTCTGGCGGCGGGGATCCCGGCGAAGCAGATCTGGCGTGAAGTGTGCGAAGCCTTCGACATCCCGCCGGAACGGCGCTGACCTGCGGTTCACTGGTTCGTCCCGGGGAAGGGAGCTCGGAAGGGCGGAAAATCCTAGCGGACGGCGTGTCGCCGCAACCCTCGAACACCTGTTCGTCTACAGTGTTGTGCACACCGGGGGCCGGCGATCCACAGATCGGTCGCCGTGCCGGGAATTGTCGGTCCCTCCCCGTAGCGTCGGACCGGACAGAGCTTGATCTGGACAACCGAACAAGCCACACAGGCCAACCAGCGAGGTGGACCCCATGCCAGCAGCACCCGACAAGGACAAGGCGCTCGAGCTTGCCCTTGCGCAGATCGACAAGCAGTACGGCAAGGGCTCGGTGATGCGCCTCGGCGAAGAGGGCCGCACGCCCATCGCCGTGATCCCCACCGGCGCGATCGCCCTCGACGTCGCGCTCGGCATCGGGGGGCTGCCCCGCGGCCGCGTCATCGAGGTGTACGGCCCGGAGTCCTCCGGTAAGACCACGGTCGCCCTGCACGCGGTGGCCAACGCGCAGAAGAACGGCGGCATCGCGGCGTTCATCGACGCGGAGCACGCGCTGGACCCGGAGTACGCCAAGAAGCTCGGCGTGGACACCGACGCGCTACTGGTCTCCCAGCCGGACACCGGTGAGCAGGCGCTGGAGATCGCGGACATGCTGATCCGCTCCGGCGCGCTCGACATCCTGGTCATCGACTCCGTGGCCGCGCTCGTGCCGCGCGCGGAGATCGAGGGCGAGATGGGTGACTCGCACGTCGGCCTCCAAGCCCGCCTGATGAGCCAGGCGCTGCGCAAGATGACCGGTGCGATGAACAACTCCGGCACCACCGCGATCTTCATCAACCAGCTGCGCGAGAAGATCGGCGTCATGTTCGGCTCCCCGGAGACCACGACCGGTGGTAAGGCGCTGAAGTTCTACGCCTCGATCCGCCTCGACGTGCGCCGCATCGAGACGCTCAAGGACGGTGGCGAGCCGGTCGGCAACCGCACCCGCGTCAAGGTCGTGAAGAACAAGATGGCCCCGCCTTTCAAGCAGGCCGAGTTCGACATCCTCTACGGCCACGGTGTCTCCCGCGAGGGCTCGCTCATCGACATGGGCGTCGACCAGGGCATCCTGCGCAAGTCCGGCGCCTGGTACACCTACGAGGGCGACCAGCTCGGCCAGGGCAAGGAGAACGCGCGGAAGTTCCTGCGCGACAACCCGGACATCGCCAACGAGATCGAGAAGCGCATCAAGGAGAAGCTGGGCATCGGCCCGCAGATCGACGCCGAGGTCGCCGAAGCTGCGGTTCCGGCTCCCGTCGACTTCTGAGCGGGCAGGGGACGGGCGGAGTGTGCTCGCGAAGAACGCTCGCCGATCCCTTTCCCTGGTGTCCGGTGGGGGCCGGACCCCCCACCCGCCAGGGGGCAAGCCCCCTGGACCCCCGGCGGGGTTGCGTTGGTGAGCTGACCTTGCCCGGTGAGATGGCCGGGTAAGGAAGCAGCGTGGTGTGCTTGCGCCGTGTTCACCGGTGCAGGTGAGCCTGTCCGTGGGGTGTGGTGGCGCGGCGTCGGGCGGAGAGGGCCCGGCCCGGCGGAAGTGCATGAGGGAGGAAGGGCGTAGTGGCGAGGGCGCCGAAGGTGGAGCCGGCGGAGCTGCCGCCGGAAGAGCGGGCCAAAAAAGCCAAGGAGATCTGCTTCGATCTCCTGGCAGCGCGCGCGCGAACCGTCGACGAGCTGCGGCAGACGTTGCGGCGCAAGGGTTTCGACGACGACACGATCGAAACCCTGCTCGGCAAGCTCGACCGCGCCGGACTCGTCAACGACGCCGAGTTCGCCGAGATGTGGGTCAAGGCCCGGCACGCCGGCCAGGGACTGTCCCGTACGGCGCTCGTCGCCGAGCTGCGCCGCAAGGGCGTCGAAGACGAGATCGCCACGCAGGCCGCCGGCGAGGTCGACCGCGAGGCGGAGGAACAGCGGGCCCGCGAGCTCGTCCGCAAACGCCTGGGCTCCCTCGGCAACGTCGACGAGCAGACGGCCATCCGCCGCCTCCTCGGCTTCCTCGGCCGCAAGGGTTACCCGCAGGGCCTCGCCTACACCGTCATCCGCGACGAGCTCCGCGAGTTCGGCGCCGAATCCAGCCTGCTGGACGACGCCACCATCGACTGATCCGGCCTGGAACTACCCGTTCCGACGAGCGCGGCCCTGCCGTTCCCACCCCGCGGCGGGAACGGCAGAGCGAGACTCAGCCTTGCAGTACTCAGCCGCCCAAATACTCAGCTGCCAAATACTCAGCCGCCAAAACTCAGCGGCGCAGTCCTCAGCCGCGCAGCGCCGCGGCTTGCGCGGCCAGCTTCTCGACCGTCCCGAAGTCTTTGGCCGCCAACAGCTTCGCCGGCGTCAGCCACGAGCCGCCGATGCAGCCGACGTTCGGCAGTGCCAGGTACGAAGGCGCCGAGTCCACGGTGATCCCACCGGTCGGGCAGAACCGCAAGTCCGGCAACGGACCCGTCAGCGACTTCAGGTAAGCCACGCCGCCGCTGGCCTCCGCCGGGAAGAACTTCAGCGCGGTCAGGCCACGCTCCGCCAGCTGCATCGCCTCGGACACCGTCGCGGCGCCGGGCAGGAACGGCAGGCCCGTGGCGAAGCAGGCGTCGAGCACGGGGTCGGTGCAACCGGGCGTCACCAGGAACTTCGCGCCCGCGTCGGCGGCCTGCGCGGCCTGCGCCGGTGACGTCACGGTGCCCGCGCCCACGACGATGTCCGGCACCTCCGCGGCCACCCGCTCGATCGCCGCGAGCGCAACGGGCGTGCGCAGGGTCAGCTCGATCACCCCGATCCCGCCAGCGAGCAACGCGCGCGCGGTGGGCACGGCGTCGTCGACGTCGTCGATCACGACCACGGGCATCACGGGCGACAGGGCGAGCAGGTCCGAACCGGTGGTCACTGACCGACCTCCTGGGTTTCCAAGGTGTGCAACGGCAGTCCGAGTGTGCCTCGCCCGCCGGGCGCTTCGCGGAGCAGGTCCAGCTCGGCCGTCAGCGGGCCGAAGACGCTCGCGCCCTGATCGGCGGGACCCACCGCGCGGCGCAGCGCGCCGAACAGCTCCCGTCCGGTGCCTTCGACGAACGCCGGCGGTGCGTCCAGAAGATCACGGCGCGCGAACTCGTCCGCCTCCACCAGCGCGTCGAGTGTGCCGGAGCGGGCGTCGAAGCGCACGACGTCACCGTCGGCGATGCGCGCGATCGGCCCGCCCACCGCGGCCTCCGGCGTGACCTGGATGGCCGCCGGGATCTTGCCCGACGCGCCCGACATACGTCCGTCGGTGAGCAGCGCGACCTGGAAACCGCGGTCCATCAGCACGCCCAGCGCCGGGGTGAGGCCGTGCAGCTCCGGCATGCCGTTGGCCTGTGGTCCCTGCTGCCGCAGCACCACCACGACGTCGCGGTCCAGCTCGCCGGACTCGAACGCGACCGCGAACGCCTCCTGCGACGTGAACACCCGCGCCGGCGCCTGCACCACGCGGTGCTCCGGCGCCACCGCCGACACCTTCGTCACGGCCCGGCCCAGGTTGCCGGCGACCATGCGCAGCCCGCCGTCCGGCGCGAACGGCCGCGACACTGGGCGCAGCACGTCCTCGTCGAGGCTGCGCGTGGGCACGTCGCGCCACACCAGCTCGCCGTCGGACAGGATCGGCTCCTGCGTGTAGCGCCGCAGCCCGAACCCGGCGACGGTGTGAACGTCCTCGTGCAGGAACCCGGCGTCGAGCAGTGTGCCGACCAGGAACTGGATGCCGCCGGCGGCGTGGAAGTGGTTGATGTCCGCGCTGCCGTTGGGATACACGCGCGCCAGCAGCGGCACGACGGCCGAGAGGTCCGAGAAGTCGTCCCACGTCAGCTGGATGCCCGCCGCCGCGGCGATCGCGACGAGGTGCATCGTGTGGTTGGTCGAACCACCCGTGGCGAGCAGCGCGACGATGCCGTTGACGAATGCTTTTTCGTCCAGCACCAGGGAAACCGGCGTGTAGGACTCGCCGCGCGACAGCTCGACCACGCGCCGGCCGGCTTCCTCGGTGAGTGCCCGGCGCAGCGGCGTACCGGGCGGCACGAAGCTCGCGCCCGGCAGGTGCAGGCCCATCACCTCGACGACCATCTGGTTCGAGTTGGCCGTGCCGTAGAAGGTGCACGTGCCGGCCGAATGGTACGACGCCGCCTCCGCGTCGAGCAGGTCCTCGCGCGTCGCGAGCCCCTCGGCGTACAGCTGGCGCACGCGGGCTTTTTCCTTGTTGGGCAAGCCGGAGTTCATCGGCCCGGCCGGCACCAGGATCGCCGGCAGGTGCCCGAACGACAGCGCGCCGATCAGCAGCCCGGGTACGATCTTGTCGCACACGCCCAGGAGCAGCGACGCGTCGAACAGGTCGTGGGACAGCGCGATCGCCGTCGCCATCGCGATCACCTCGCGGCTGAACAGCGACAGCTCCATGCCCGGCCGCCCCTGCGTCACCCCGTCGCACATGGCGGGCACGCCGCCCGCGAACTGCGCCACGCCGCCCGCCGCGCGCACCGACTTCTTCAGCCACGCGGGGTACTCCTGCATCGGCTGGTGCGCCGACAGCAGATCGTTGTAGGACGACACGATCGCGACACCCGGCGCCCGCAGCTCGCGCAGCGCCGCCTTGTCCACGCCGTCCATGGCGGCGAACCCGTGCGCGAGGTTGCTGCACGCGAGACCGCGGCGCACCGGGCCTTCTTCGTGGGCCGCGGCGCTGCGCGCGAGGTGGGCGGCGCGCGTTCGCGCGCTGCGTTCGACGATGCGGGCGGTGACCTCGGCGACGACGGGATGCACCGTCGTGTCGGGTGTGCTGCTCATGTCCGGCTCCCGGCTCACTCTGTGGTGGGGTCCTGCGTGGTGGGGTCCGCGGGACGGCAGCACTGGCGTCTCAGGAACGTGACGGCCACCACGGTAGCGGGTGTCGGCGGGGTTATCAAAATCGATTCAGTAAATCGTGGAAAACAGCGTGCCGCACCGGTGTCCCGGGCACGGCACGCCCGTTTCCGGGTTCACGCGGTCGTGGTCGTCCAGGTGACGGGCAGCTCGTGGACGCCGTAGATGTTCATGTCCGTCCGGAGTTTGACCTGGTCGGCGGGAATGGCGAGCCGCAGCGTCGGGAAGCGCCGCAGCAGCGCCACGAACCCGGCGCGCATCTCCATGCGGGCCAGCTGCTGGCCGAGGCACTGGTGCACGCCGTGGCCGAACGCCAGCTGGCCGCGCGAGTTGCGGCGCAGGTCCAGCGTGTCGGGGTTCTCGAAGCGCCGCGGGTCGCGGTTGGCGGCCAGCGTCGAGACGACGACGGTCGAGCCGGCCGGGATCGTCTCGCCGCCGAGCTCGAGGTCTTCCGTGGCGTAGCGGAAGTTGATGTCGACCACCGACAGGTACCGCATGAGCTCCTCGACGGCCCCCGGCAGCAGCTCCGGGTCGGCGCCCAGCTCGGCCAGCTGCTCGGGGTGCTCCAGCAGCGCGAACGTGCCGAGCGCCAGCATGTTGGCGGTGGTCTCGTGGCCGGCGAGCAGCAGCAGAAACGCGATGCCGGTCAGCTCCTCGATACTGAGATCGTCCTGCCGGGCCAGGTCGGACAGGATGTCCTCACCGGGCTCGGCGCGCTTCTCCGCCACCAGAGTGCCGAGGTACGTGGTGAGCGCGCCGTAGGCCGCCATCTTTTCCTCGAGCTCCTGCTCCTTGACCAGGAACTTGGCCGAGTTGGCCTGGAAATCGGCCCGGTCCTCGTACGGCACACCCAGCAGCTCGCAGATCACCAGCGACGGCACCGGCAGCGCGAACTCCTTGACGAGGTCGACCGTCGGCGTCAGCCGTGCCATCGAATCCAGCTGCCGCTCCACGACTTCGGTGATGTGGTCCTCCAGCTGCTTCATCCGCTTGACGGTGAACGCGCCCGTCAGCTTGCGCCGCAGCCGTGGATGCTCCGGCGGATCCATCGCGATGAACAACCCGGGCACCTGCGGCGACGGCTCCGTGGCGACCGGAATGCCGGGCGTCTCGTAGGGCACGTGCATGACCCCCAGGTCCTGCCGCGAGCTGAACCTCGTGTCCGCCAGCAGCTGCCGCACCTCGTCGTAACCGGTGACCAGCCAGCCCTCGTGCCCGTCCGGGAACAGCATCGGACTGACCGGCCGCGCCTCCCGCAACCGCGTGATCTCCCGCGGCGGATCGAACGGCCCCGCGTCGCGCTCCATCGGCAACCCCTGCGGGACGGACACCGTCTGGCTCATGGGACTTCCTCTCGTGGTGGTCGTGGGGACCACTCTGGCGAGCCCGGCTGACACGGCTCTGATACCGCTCTGACACCGGCTTGGTGCTTCGAATCCGGCGCCGACGTCGTCGAGGACGGGCAGCGGGTCACCGGCGGCGAACGAGAGCGTGTCCCGACTGAAACTCGGCCTCACCATCGGTCTGACCAGCGTCCCCACGGCCTCAGCGCCAAGACGTGCCCCGAGAGGGGTCGACTCCCAAGGTCAAGAGGCAATACGCTAGCGAATGTGCTACTTGTCACATAGCACAACGCGAGGCAGAGTCGTACGTGGCGAAAGTGATCGCCACCCGGTTCCTGTCAGCCCCACCGAACAGGGAGGCTCCCGATGTCCACCACAGAGCTCGCCGAACTGCGGCGCACCATCGGCCAGTTGCGGCAGTGCGTGGGCGCCCTGCGCTCTCGGTACGGCGACGCGTCGGCGGTGCGCCGGCTGGCCAACGATGTCGAGCGCCTCGACATCGACACCGCGGAGCTGGACGGCCACCCGCAGGCCGTGCCGGCGCAGGCGAAACCCGTGGATCGCGTGCCCGTCCCGGACACACCGTACGATCCGGCGCTCTGGCAAGGCGCCGACGACGAGGGTGTTGGCGGCTACAAGCGCGACCAGCGGTGAGCGCCCCCGCTGACAACGACGTCAGCCGGGCCGGCACCGGCGTCAGCTCCCCGGGGCGGGCGCTGGTGGCCGACCGGACGTTGCGCACCGACCGCTGGTGGCTGCAGCCCCTGCTCACCGTGCTGGGGCTGGCGACCTTCATCGTCTACGCGACGGTCCGGGCGTTCGTGCGCACCGCCTACTGGGTGCCCGACTACCACTACCTGACGCCGTTCTACTCGCCGTGCGTGTCCACCTCCTGCGTCGAAGGCTCGAGCCACTTCGGGCACTGGTTCGGCGACTTCCCGAGCTGGATCCCGCTCGGTGCGCTGGTCCTGCCGTTCCTGCTCGGCTTCCGCCTGACCTGCTACTACTACCGCAAGGCGTACTACCGCTCGGTTTGGTTCTCGCCGCCCGCGTGCGCCGTGGCCGAGCCGCACGGGAAGTACACCGGCGAGACGAAGCTGCCGCTGATCGTCCAGAACGTGCACCGCTACTTCTTCTACGTCGCGGTGATCGTGTCGCTGGTCAACACCTACGACGCCGTGGTCGCGTTCCAGAGCCCGAGCGGGTTCGGCTTCGGGCTGGGCAACATCATCATCGTCGCCAACGTGGTGCTGCTCTGGGCGTACACGGTCTCCTGTCACTCGTGTCGGCACGTCACCGGCGGCAGGCTGAAGCACTTCTCGAAACACCCCGTCCGGTACTGGGTCTGGACGCAGGTCTCGAAGCTCAACACCCGGCACATGGAACTCGCGTGGACGACGCTCGGCACGCTGGTGCTGACCGACCTCTACGTGATGCTCGTGTCGAGCGGAGCCATCGCGGATCTGCGTTTCGTCGGCTAGCGTCGGCACCCAGTCTCCGGCAGTAGTAAGACAACGGCGTCCAAGCTCCGAGGTGGCTCTATTCATGACCGAGGTCGAACGGCACAGCTACGACGTGGTGGTGATCGGTGCCGGCGGCGCCGGTCTGCGCGCGGTGATCGAGGCCCGCGAACGCGGTTTCAGCGTCGCCGTCGTGTGCAAGTCCTTGTTCGGCAAGGCCCACACCGTGATGGCCGAAGGCGGCTGCGCGGCGTCGATGGGCAACGCGAACCCGAACGACAACTGGCAGGTGCACTTCCGCGACACCATGCGCGGCGGCAAGTTCCTCAACAACTGGCGCATGGCCGAGCTGCACGCCAAGGAGGCCCCGGACCGCGTCTGGGAGCTGGAGACCTACGGCGCGCTGTTCGACCGCACGGCCGACGGGCGCATCAGCCAGCGCAACTTCGGCGGCCACACCTACCCGCGCCTCGCGCACGTCGGTGACCGCACGGGGCTCGAGCTGATCCGCACGATGCAGCAGAAGATCGTTTCGCTGCAGCAGGAGGATTTCGCGAAGTACGGCGACTACGAGGCCCGGATCAAGGTCTTCGCCGAGTGCACCGTCACGGAGCTGCTCCGGACCGACGGCAAGATCGCCGGCGCGTTCGGCTACTGGCGCGAGAGCGGGCGGTTCATCCTGTTCGACGCGCCGGCCGTGGTCCTCGCGACGGGTGGCATCGGCAAGTCGTTCAAGGTCACGTCGAACTCGTGGGAGTACACCGGCGACGGCCATGCGCTCGCCCTGCGCGCGGGCGCGAAGCTGATCAACATGGAGTTCGTGCAGTTCCACCCCACGGGGATGGTCTGGCCGCCGAGTGTGAAGGGCATCCTCGTCACCGAAGGCGTGCGCGGGGACGGCGGCGTGCTCAAGAACTCCGACGACAAGCGGTTCATGTTCGAGTACGTGCCCGACGTGTTCAAGGGCCAGTACGCGGACAGCGAGGACGAGGCCGACCGCTGGTACGCCGACGCCGACAACAACCGCCGCACGCCCGACCTGCTGCCACGCGACGAGGTGGCGCGCGCGATCAACTCCGAGGTTAAGGAGGGGCGCGGTTCCCCGCACGGCGGTGTCTACCTCGACATCGCGAGCCGCTTGCCCGCCGAGGAGATCCGGCGCCGGCTGCCGTCGATGTACCACCAGTTCAAGGAGCTGGCCGACGTCGACATCACCAAGGAGGCCATGGAGGTCGGGCCCACCTGCCATTACGTGATGGGCGGCATCGAGGTCGACCCGGACACGGGCGCGGCGAGCGTGCCCGGCCTGTTTGCGGCGGGGGAGTGCTCCGGCGGCATGCACGGCTCCAACCGGCTCGGCGGCAACTCGCTGTCCGACCTGCTGGTGTTCGGCCGCCGGGCGGGCCTCGGCGCCGCATCTTATGTGAACGGTCTCGGCGACTCGCGTCCGGCCGTGGCGGAGTCCGATGTGGACGCCGCCGCGAAGTTGGCCCTGGCGCCGTTCGACCCGCCGGCTCAGGGCGTGGCCGAAAACCCGTACACGCTGCACACCGAGCTGCAGCAGTCGATGAACGACCTCGTCGGCATCATCCGCAAGGCCGACGAGATCCGCCAGGCGCTGGAGAAGCTCGGCGAGATCCGGCAGCGCATGGCGCAGGTGACGGTGGAGGGTCACCGGCAGTTCAACCCCGGCTGGCACCTCGCCGTAGACCTGCGCAACATGCTGCTGGTGAGCGAGTGCGTCGCCCGCGCGGCACTGCTGCGTACCGAAAGCCGCGGCGGCCACACACGCGACGACTACCCCAGCATGGACGCCGACTGGCGGCACAAGCTGCTGGTGTGCTCGGCGAAGGCGGGGGACAATCCTGTGGTACCGGACGTCGACGTGGTGGAGAAGGAGCAGATCCCGATCCGGGAGGACCTGCTCGAGCTGTTCGAGCTCGACGAGCTCGGGAAGTACTTCACCGACGCCGAACTGGAGAACCACTCCGGGAGGAACACGTGAGCTACAAGGCCAGTTTCCGGGTGTGGCGCGGCGACGGGACCGGTGGCGAGCTGCAGGACTTCAAGGTGGAGGTGAACGAGGGCGAGGTGGTCCTCGACATCATCCACCGCTTGCAGGCCACGCAGGCCTCCGACCTCGCCGTGCGCTGGAACTGCAAGGCGGGCAAGTGCGGCTCCTGCTCGGCCGAGGTGAACGGCAAACCGCGCCTGATGTGCATGACGCGCATGTCGACGTTCCCCGAGGACGAGGTCATCACGGTCACGCCGATGCGCACGTTCCCCGTGATCCGCGACCTCGTGACGGACGTGTCCTTCAACTACACCAAGGCGCGCGAGATCCCCTCGTTCACGCCGCCCCCGGATCTGAAGCCGGGGGAGTACCGCATGCAGCAGGTGGACGTCGAGCGCTCGCAGGAGTTCCGTAAGTGCATCGAGTGCTTCCTGTGCCAGAACACCTGCCACGTGGTGCGCGACCACGAGGAGAACAAGGAGTCGTTCGCGGGGCCGCGGTATCTGATGCGCATCGCCGAGCTGGAAATGCACCCGCTGGATGTGGCCGACCGACGTGACGCGGCGCAGGAGGAGCACGGGCTCGGGTACTGCAACATCACGAAGTGCTGTAGTGAGGTCTGCCCGGAGGGCATCCACATCACGGACAATGCGTTGATCCCGATGAAGGAGCGGGTCGCCGACCGGAAGTACGACCCGATCGTGTGGCTGGGCAACAAGCTCTTCCGCAGGTGACGCGGGCGCGGCCGGCCGACGCCGTGGTCACCGCGCCGGCTGCTGCGTGCCCTTCGTCGGTCGCCCGCCTACCAGGCTCGCTCGCCGCCGGCACCACCGACGCGTTCAGCGACATCGACGTGGGGTGGGTCGTGTCCGACGGCCGCGTCCCCGCCGTGCGGCCGACGTCCGGGCGGTCCTGGACCGCGTGCGCCCGGTCGCCGCCGTGCGCACCTCGCCCGACTTCTTCCACTCACCACAGCGGCGGCTGCTGTTCGTCCGGTTCGCGGGGGTGCCGCCGTTCTGACGCCTGGACCTGCCGGTGCGGGAGGCCTCGGCGGTCCCCGGGCCCGGCCCCGGCGACCCCGCCGTGCACGCCCGCGAAGACGAGTGGTCCCGCCCGGCGAGCGCCCTGGCCAACGCCCTCTGCGCGATCAAGCCGCCGCCCGCGACCGCCCGGACGACGCGAACCGGAGCTCTTGCCGTTGGCAGAGGAGACGATCGCGGTGGCTGTGGCGGACCTCGGTGCTTAGGGTCGGTAGCGTGCTCATCAAGAACGTCCGGGTTTTCGACCCCGATTCCGGCACCACCGAAGCGGCGAACGTCCTCGTCGACGACCGAATCACCGCAGTCGGATCCGATGTGGACGGTCCGGAGTCCTACGACGGCAACGGCGGACTCCTCATCCCCGGCTTGATCGACTGCCACGCCCACATCGCTTTCCCCGGCCGCGAAGGACTTCCCCGCAGTGCGCGGATCCTCGAAGCCGTTGCCACGCTGCGGCGTCTGCGAGCGAGAGGCATCACGACCGTCCGCGACGCCTGGGGTGCGGACGCCGGGTTCAAGCACGCCCTCGACAACGGCTGGATCGAAGGCCCTGACCTGCTCGTCAGCCTCCGCCAGCTGTCGCCGACGGGTGGGCTCGGCGACTGGTGGGACGCGGACACCGGCCGCTTCGACCGCATCGACGATCCTGCCCTGCCCGACGCCGTGTTCGACGGCCCGGACCAGGCGCGCTCGGCCGTGCGGCGCATGGTGCGCGCGGGCGCAGACTGGGTGAAGCTCGGCGCCGGTGGCGCGATGGCGGCCCTGGTCGAAGGGCGCGACGTCCGCCCCACCGACGAAGAGCTTCGCGCCGTCACCGACGAAGCCCGTCGCGCCGGCCGCGACGTGATGGCCCACGCGCACACGGCCCCAGCGGCGACAGCCGCCGCCCGCGCCGGCGTGCGCAGTATCGAACACGGGGTGTTCCTCGACGAACGAGCCGTCGCCGCGATGCGTGAACACGGCTGCTGGTACGTGCCCACGCTCGCCCCGATCCCGGCCGAGCACGGTGCAGTCCACCGCCGCTCCCTCGCCCTCGCCGTCGAAGCGGACCTTCCGATCGCCGCCGGCTCGGACCTCGCACCGCGGCCGCATGTCGACTTGCTGACCGAGCTGCGCCTGCTCGCCACCGCCGGCCTCGGCCCCGCGGGCGCACTGCGCGCCGCCACGAGCGACGCCGCCCGCCTCCTGCGCCTCGACGACCGCGGCCGCGTCGCCCCGGGGCTGCGCGCCGACCTCGTGCTGCTCGACGGCGCCGCCGTGGACGTCACCGACCTCGCCGGTCGCATCCGTGCTGTCTGGCAAGCCGGGCACCGAGTGCGCGGCTGAAACCGCTCGCGAAGCGGCGGCCGGGCGCGACATACTCGCCGGCGTGGCCTGCCTGCCCGGTATCGAGCTCGTCCGCCGATGCACGTCGATGCCGTGCACCCGATCCTCGAACGCCGCGGGCTCACGTACTCCGCCGCGTTGATCGGCCCCGGCTCCGAAGGCCTCGGCTTCGACACCGAATGCTCCACCGACCACAACCGGGATCCGCGTCCGCAACTGCTCGTCCCGGATCCCGGCGGCCTCGACGACCTGCTCGTTCACGAGCTGCCCCGCGGATTCCCGGGCTACTCCACGTACTTCGCCGACGACGAAGGCGACCGGACGAAACGCATGGTCGCGGACGACGGCGCGGTCCGTCGCGCCGTGGAGATCGCCGACGTCGACACGGGGTTCACCGCCCGGATCGGCTTCCTGCCCGGCGAAGCCGTGTCCCGGGACGACTGGCTCACCACTCCGACGCAGACCCTCGCCGAGCTCACCGGCGGCGCGGTCTTCCACGACGGCCTCGGCCGCCTCGACGCTGTCCGGGCCACTCTGACCTGGTATCCCGACGACGTGTGGCGCGAGGTCCGCGCCGGGCGGTGGTGGCGCATCGCCCAGGAAGAGGCGTTCGTCGGCCGCCGCGGCGAGGTCGGCGACGAGTTCGGGTCCGCCATCGTCGCCGCGCGGCTCGTGCGGGACCTCATGCGCCTGTGCCTGCTGGTGGCGCGCCGGTACCCGCCGTACTCGAAGTGGTTCGGCAACGCGTTCGCGCGGCTGCACCTCGTCGGCACCTGGCCGCCACCTCGGGGCGCGAGCGGGGAACACACCTGGCAACTGCCGCCGAAACCGTTGCGGCGCAACACGACCACCTCGGCCTGACCGAGCCAATCGGCCTGCGGCTTCCACAGCCGCCCTACCGAGCCTCACGTGATCCCCGCAACGGAAACCTCAGGGTTGCCGCGCGGTCAGCACCGCGAACGGCGGATTCGCAACGAGCGCTCGCCAGAACTCGTCGTCAGCCGGCACCCTCACCGGCTGCTGTTCGATCGAGCGCAAACCCTCGGCAGCGAGGGCCGCCTCGACCGTCCCCGGCGCCCGGACGAACGACTCGAACGACACCGGCGGATCGGCCTCCACGCGGACCGTAACCCGTGTGCCATCAGCTTCCTCGAAGTCCGGCGTCACGGTGAAACCCGGTACGGTGCCGGCGAGCGCGGCCGGCGTCAGGTGTGCGAAGACGAGCAGCCCACCCGGCCGGACGTTCGCCGCCAGCCCCGCGACCACCACGTCGAGCGGCCCCGCGACGCCGAGGGCCGTGACCACGTCGAAGTCACCGATCATTGGCAACTTCAGCGGCGAGTGCGCCTCGTAGGAAATCCCCAGCGGATCGCGTTCCTCCTGCCGCTGGGCGTACGCGATCAACGAGCGGTCCGCGTCGACCCCGACCACCCGCGACGCGCCGGCCGAACGGAAGAGCCGGGGGTAAAAGCCCGTGCCGCCGCCGACAACCAGCACCCAGCGGCCCGCGAGGGGCCCGGCGGCCGCCACCACGGTCGAGGTCTCGGCGATGCCGACGGGGCTGTGGTAGACCACTTCGTGGCGTTCGGGGAGATCCGGCACGGGCGGGCTCCTGCTTGGCGGCTGTGCCCTCGACGCTAATCCGCGGCACGGCGACCCGACAGGTGCATCCGGAGCAGCGCGCGAAAAAGGCCCCCGCGGGTGCGGGGGCCTTTTTCGAACGACCGGAGCGTCAGGTGCCGCCGCCGCCGAAAGCACCACCGCCCGCGGCGTTGCCGAGCACGACCTGCTCCGCCTTGGTGTCCGTGGTCTCGATGTGCTTCTTGCTCCGCCGGTTGCGCTTCTCGACCCACGTCGCGAGTGCGGTGAGCAGCAGGCACAGCACGATGTAGATGCCGGCCGCCACGAGGGTGGACGGCACGATCGGTCGCCCGAACACGCCCTGCGAGCCGATGTAGCGCGCGTAGTAGAGCAGTTCGGGATACGTGACCAGGAAGCCGAGCGCGGTGTCCTTGAGCAGCACCACGAGCTGGCTGATGATCGTCGGCAGCATCGCGCGGATCGCCTGCGGCAGCAGCACTGTGAACATGACCTGCGTCTTGCGCATGCCCAGCGCGTACGCCGCTTCCGACTGGCCCTTCGGCAGCGAGTTGATGCCGGCGCGGAACACCTCCGCGAGCACCGAACCGTTGTACAGCGTCAAGCCCAGCACCACGGCGAACAGCGGCGAGGTGTCCACGCCCACGGCCGGCAGACCGTAGTAGAAGAGGAACATCAGGATCAGCAGCGGGATCGCACGGAAGAACTCCACGATGAACGTGGAGATCCCCCGGAGCCAAACGCGTTCGGACAGCCGGCCGGCCGCGAACACCGCGCCGAAGATCAGGGCGAACACCGCGCCGAGGGCGAACGCTTCGAGCGTGGCGAGCACGGCGTTGGCGAGGTCCGACTGCACCTGCGAGTACTGCAGCCATTCCCACTTGCGCGCGGTGAACTGGCCGCTCTCGTAGAACTTGTAGCCCACGAACGCGATCAGGGCGATGACCGCGAGGATGCCGATCGCCGCGTAGATCCGGTGCCGCACCCGCGACTTCGGGCCGGGAAGGTCGAACAGGACGCTGCTCATCGGGCCACACTCCAGCGCTTCTCCAGGCTGCGCTGAACCAGGGACAGCACGGCGACCAGGATGATGAAACCGAGCGCCACCCAGAGGAGGGCGATCAGCTGGCTGTCGCCGCGCTCGGAGATGTACTGGCGGATCGCGCCCGCCTCGGCGACCGAGAACCCGCTGGCGATCGTGCTGTTCTTGAGCAGCGCGATCAGCGTGCTGATCAGCGGCGGGACGACCGAGCGCAGCGACTGCGGCAACACGATCTGGCCGAGGATCTGGCCGAAGGTGAGGCCGAGCGCGCGGGCCGCCTCGGCCTGGCCGACCGGCACGGTGTTGATACCCGAGCGCACGACCTCGCAGATGAAGGCCGACGTGTACACCGTCAGAGCAACCACGGCGTACGTGAAGTAGTCGAGGGCGACGATGTTGAGCAAGGGGTACGCGAACACGAAGAACGCGAACACCAGCGTGAGCGGTGTGTTGCGCACGACGGTGACGTAGACCGTGCCGATCGCGCGGAACACCGGAACCGGGCTCACCCGCAGCATCGCCAGGATCGTGCCGAACACCAGGCTGCCGACGCCGGCGATCAGGAACAGTTCGATCGTGCGAAGGAAGAACGGACCGAACAGGTCCAGATTGTCGAGCAGGACGTCCATGGAGCCTTCCCCGCGTCCGTGGGACGGAAGTTTACGTGGAGCGGCCGGTGGACGAAGACTCCGTCCACCGGCCGTCGAGCTGGATCAGTAGCGCTGGATCGTCGGCTTCGTCGCGGTCGCACCGGACTTGCCGAGGGTGGCGTCGTAGATCTTCTGCCAGGTGCCGTCGTCGAGGCTGGCCTGCAGCAGGTCGTCCATCTTCGTGCGCAGCACCTTGTCGTCCTTGTTCAGGCCGATGCCGTAGGGCTCCTGCGAGAACGGCTTGCCGACGACCTTGAACGAGTCGGGATCCTGGGCGGCGAAGCCCTTGAGGATCGCGTCGTCGGTGGTGACGGCGTCGACCTCCTTGGTGCTCAGCTTGTCCACGCACTGCGAGTACTTCTGGAACTCGACGATGTTGCCCGGCTCCGTCAGACCCTGGTCACGCACGCGCTGGATCGGGGTCGACCCGGTCACCGAGCAGACCTTCTTGCCCTTCAACGTCTCCGGACCGGTGATCGACGTGTCGTCCTTGCGCACCAACAGGTCCTGACCGGCCTCGAAGTACGGGCCGGCGAACGAAACCTGGGTCTTGCGCTTGTCGGTGATCGTGTAGGTGCCGACGTAGTAGTCGACCTGGCCGTTGGAGATGGCCTGTTCACGTGCGGCGGAGTCGACCGTGGTGAACTTGATCTTGTCCGGGCTGACGCCGAGGCCGGCGGCGATCATCCGGGCGATCTCGATGTCGAAGCCTTCGAACTTGCCGGTGGTCGGGTCCTTCAGGCCGAGGCCCGGCTGGTCGTCCTTGACGCCGACGGTGACGGTGCCGGCCGCCTTGATCTTGGCGAAGGTGGGCGAGCCGGCCAGGTCGACGTTCTGCGCCACGGCGTAGGTCGGCAGAGCGGCGGTGTTCGCGCCAGTGGCGTCGCCACTGGGGGCCGCGGGCGTGCCTTCCTTGCCACAAGCGGTCAGCAGCAGGCCGCCGGCGAGCAGCCCTACCGCGAGGGTGCGGATCCTCATTGCATGTCTCCTGTATCTGTCGTCGGATGGCCGATGCGGCCACCGGGTACGGCAGGTGCCGGGGAAAATCCGGTAATCGTCAGTGGGTGAGGATCTTGCCGAGGAAGTCCTTCGCCCGGTCGCTCTTCGGCTGGGTGAAGAACTCGTCCGGCTTGGTGTCCTCGACGATCTCGCCGTCGGCCATGAAGATCACCCGATCGGCTGCCCGGCGGGCGAAACCCATTTCGTGGGTGACCACGAGCATGGTCATGCCGTCCTTGGCTAGGCCGGTCATCACGTCGAGCACCTCCTGGACCATCTCCGGGTCCAGGGCCGAGGTGGGCTCGTCGAACAGCATCACCTTGGGGCGCATCGCGAGCGCCCGGGCGATGGCCACGCGCTGCTGCTGGCCGCCCGAGAGCTGGGCCGGGTACTTGTCCGCCTGGTTCGCGATGCCGACCCGCTCGAGCAGCTCCATCGCGGTCTTGCGCGCGTCGGCGGAGGAGACCTTGCGGACCTTCACCGGCGCCAGCATTACGTTCTCGAGAATCGTCTTGTGCGCGAACAGGTTGAACGACTGGAAGACCATGCCGACGTCCGCACGCAGGGCCGCGAGCGCCTTGCCCTCGGCAGGCAGGGGCACGCCGTCGACGGCGATCTCGCCGGCGTTGATGGGCTCCAGCCGGTTGATGGCGCGGCACAGCGTCGACTTGCCGGACCCGGACGGCCCGAGCACCACCACGACCTGGCCGCGAGGCACCTCGAGGTTGATCTCCTTCAGCACGTGCAGGTCGCCGAAGAACTTGTTCACGGCGGTCGCCTTGATCATCGGCGCCGCCACCTCCGCGGTCATCTTGGCCTCCAGAGCTCCTTCACCACCGGCATCTGCGGGACCGGATCCCCCGTCGATGGCGGAAACCTACTCCCGTCGGACCCTTTGTAAAGGCGGCTTGAGCAATACTTAGGGTTTCAAGTACGTATCGACTTCCGGCGCCGTCCGGGCTGGTCGGCGGCCTTCCGTGCTGCTCAGCCCAGCCATGACCACATCCTGTGAGCATGCGATGCGGGCCGGACGGGTGACGGAGGGTCATCCTTCGTGCCCGGTCGTGGTCGTGGTCGGGTGCCCCCTAGAGTTCCTCGCTACCGTGGGCTGGATCACCGGGGAGGCGAGCGGTGCGGGTGCTGCTGGTGGAGGACGACGACCGGGTCGCGGGCGCCCTCGTGCCCGCTCTGACGCGGCGCGGCCTGGAGATGCAACGGCTGGCCTCGGGTGCCGGCGTGCTGGACCGCGTGCACGACGTGGACGTGGTGCTGCTCGACCTGGGGCTGCCCGACGTCGACGGCGTGGTGCTGTGCCGGCGCATCCGCGCGGTCAGCGACGTCGCCGTGATCGTGGTGTCGGCGCGCGGCGAGGTGGACGACCGGGTGCAGGGGCTGCGCGCGGGTGCCGACGACTATCTCGTGAAGCCCTACGACGTGGAGGAGCTGCTCGCGCGCGTCGAAGCCGTGCGACGCCGTCGTGGCGAACGCACCGACGGGCCCGCGCCGGTGATCGAGGTCGGCGACGTGAGTATCGACCTCGCGCGCCACGAGGTGCTTGTGGCCGGGCAGTCGATCGCCTTGTCCCGCAAAGAGTTCCAGGTCCTCGCGCTCGTCGCGGGCGCGCGCGGTTCGGTCTGCTCGCGCGAGCACGTGCTCACCGAGGTCTGGGGCCATCGGGGCGCGGCGGAGAGCCGTTCGCTCGACGTCCACGTGGCCACGCTGCGCACGAAACTGGGGCGTCCGGCGCTGATCGAGACCGTCCGCGGCGTCGGGTACCGCCTCGGCGGCGGGCGGGGCTGAGCCGTGCGCGTCCGCCTCCAGGGGATCGTGGTCACGCTCGTCGCGCTGCTGGTGTTCGGGCTCGGTATCCCCCTGGCGCTGACGATGGCGGGCAGTCTTCAGCAGAACCTCTTCCTCGACCGGCTCACCGACACCGCGCGGTTCGCCTCGCTCGCGCAACGGCCGCTGATCGACAACCGGCCCGCGCTGCTGGAGCCGGAGCTGCGCCGCTACACCGAGGTCTACGGCGTGAAGGTCGTGGTGGTCAACCAGGACGGCGTCGCGGTGCTCAGCTCGCTGGGTGGCACCGACGCGGCGCGCATCGACCGCTCGGCCATCGCGGCGCCCGTCAACGAGGCGCTCGCCGGCCGTCACCCGGAGCCTGGTCCGCTGCTGATGCCGTGGACGACGGCCCCGCTGGTGCTGGCCGAGCCGATCCTCATCGACGGCGAGGTGCGTGGCGTCGTCGTCACGGAATCCTCGACCGACCACGTGCGCACGCGGCTGTTGTGGCAGTGGCTCGTGCTCGCGGCGGGTGCGGTGGTGGCGTTCGGGCTCGCGCTGCTGGTCGCGATCCCGGTGGTGCGCTGGACGCTGCGGCCCGTGCGCCGGCTCGACGAAGCGACGGGCGCGCTGGTGGCGGCCGTGGTGAGCGGGCGCGAGGCCGAACCGGTGGGGGAGAGCGGTGGGCCCCCTGAGCTGCGGAAACTCGGCCGTTCCTTCGACCGGATGGCGGCGAGCGTGTCGGAGGCGCTGGCCGCGCAACGGGCATTCGTCGCCGACGCCTCCCACCAGCTGCGCAACCCGCTGACGGCGTTGAAGCTGAGGCTGGGCAACCTCGAAGGCCACGTGGACGACGAGGCCGCGGCCGCCGACCTCGACGCTGCCCGGGTGGACGCCGGCCGGCTCAACCAGATTCTCGACGAGCTGCTGTCGATGGCCCGCGCGGAGTCGGCGGGCGGCGAGCTCGTGGCGGAGGACCTCGGCGCGGTGGTGGCCGACCGGGTCACCGACTGGAGTGTGGTGGGTGCGGCGCGTGACGTCGCGCTGGAAACCGACGCCGACGTCAACGGCACGCGGGTCCTGCTGCCGCCGCGGGGGCTCGAAGTGATCCTGGACGCGCTGATCGACAACGCGCTCAAGTTCACCGGCCAGGGCACTTCGGTGCACGTGTCGGCCGTGAACGGCGGTGATCGGGTGACCCTGGCTGTGCGCGACCACGGGCCGGGCTTGCGCGAGGACGAGCTGGAACGGGCCGTGGACCGCTTCTGGCGCAGCAGCGCGCACCAGAACGTGCCCGGCTCGGGCCTGGGGCTCGCGATCGTGCGCGAGATCGTCCGTCACTCCGGCGGCGACATGCGCCTGTCCCTGCCGGACGGCGGCGGGCTGCGGATCGAACTGGACCTGCGGGTCGCGCCTTAGACTTTGAGGCTGCGGTAATAGGTGAGCGCGCCCGGGTGCAGGGGGAGCGGCTCCGTCTCGATGCCCGGGTGGACGTCGATCGACAGGGCCGCGCGGTTGGCCTCCGCGAGGGCGGGGCGGGCGTCGTAGAGGCCGCGGGTGAGTGCTTCGGCGACGTCGTCGGCCATTTTCGCGGGGACGACGAGGAAGTTGGGGACCACGAGCGTGGTCACCGGGCCGGCCTGGTTGTAGGTGCTGCCGGGGATGGTGGCGGTGCTGTAGACGGGGCTGTAGGCCTGCATGCCCTCCTGCAGGCTGGCCATGTCGAGCAGGCGCAGGCCGACCTTCTGCGTGTACTGCGTGATCAGCGGCGTCGGCAGGCCGCCGGACCAGAACAGGGCGTCGAGCCGGTGGTTTTCGAGGGCCTTGAGGGAGTCTTCGAGGCCCAGCTGCTGCACACTCACGGAGTCGGTCAGCCCGGCGACGGCCAGCACGCGGTTGGCGATGTACTCGACCCCGGACTCGGGCGAGCCGACCGCGATGTGGCGGCCCTCGAGCATCGACACCGACGTGTAAGGCGAGTCGGCGCGCACGACGATGTGCAGGTAGTCGTCGTGGATGCGCGCCAGCGCGGTCAGCCGGCCCGGGTACTGCGCGGCGGCTTCGGCGGCGAGGTCGGCTGCGACGAAGGCCACGTCGGCACCCCCGGAGCGCACGCGGTTGAGATTGTCGCGCGAGCCCTGTGTCGCCAGGACCTCCGGCCGGGCGATGCCCAGGTCCTTGGCCCACGCGTCGGCGAGCGGCCGGGCGAGATCGTTGTACACGCCGCCGACCGCGCCGGTGGCGATCCGCAGGTGCAGACCCTCGAAGCTCGGCCCGCACGCGGCCGTGAGGCCCGCCACGAGCACCGCGACGAGCACCGCCGTGAGCCTCCGCTGCCACCCCATGGAGTGGATCGTGCCAGACGAGCGCCCCGGGTGTTCACGGCTCAGGTGCACTGCATCGTCCCCACCGGGCCAGGTGGACGGCGGCTCGCCCGCGGTCGGCGGGAAGGCGGCGGTGGGAGCCGACCGTGAAAACCGGCGCGCTCGTAGCAGCGCGGCGTATGCGGGACACGATCCTGGTGCGCAGTGGGCCGATGTCGCCGTCTCGGCAGTCGCTGCCGGTCTCCCGGGGAATCGTCGCTGACGACATCACGGTTCGGGCATCGTGGTCGAAAGGTTCTGACGGTTCGGGCACCGTGGTCGAAAGGTCCTGCACGAGCAAGGGCGCCAGGGAGTACCAGGTGGCAGCCGGTCTACCCTGTGTGGTGATGACCGAGAACCAGCAGCCCAAGACGTACAGCATCCGCACCTTCGGCTGCCAGATGAACGTGCACGACTCGGAACGGCTCGCCGGTCAGCTCGAGGAGGCCGGGTACGTCCCCGCGAGCGCGGAGGCGAAGCCGGACCTGGTCGTGTTCAACACCTGCGCCGTGCGGGAGAACGCGGACAACAAGCTGTACGGCACCCTGGGCCACCTGCGCCCGGACAAGGTCGCCAACCCGGACATGCAGATCGCCGTCGGCGGCTGCCTGGCGCAGAAGGACCGCGGGGAGATCGTCAAGCGCGCCCCGTGGGTCGACGTCGTGTTCGGGACGCACAACATCGGCTCGCTGCCGACGCTGCTGGAGCGCGCCCGGCACAACGCGGAGGCCGAGGTGGAGATCCTCGAGTCGCTCGAGACGTTCCCCTCGACGCTGCCCGCGCGCCGCGAGTCGTCGTACGCGAGCTGGGTATCGGTTTCGGTGGGGTGCAACAACACCTGCACGTTCTGCATCGTGCCGTCGTTGCGGGGCAAGGAACGCGACCGCCGCCCGGGCGAGATCCTCGCCGAGGTCGAGGCGCTCGTGGCCGAGGGCGTGCTCGAGGTGACGCTGCTGGGGCAGAACGTGAACTCCTACGGCGTCGAGTTCGGCGACCGCCTGGCATTCGGCAAGCTGCTGCGCGCGACCGGCGGGATCAGCGGTCTGGAGCGCGTGCGGTTCACCTCGCCGCACCCCGCCGCGTTCACCTCCGACGTGATCGACGCGATGGCCCAGACGCCCAACGTCTGCCACCAGCTGCACATGCCGCTGCAGTCGGGTTCGGACCGGGTGCTGCGCGAGATGCGGCGTTCCTACCGCTCCGCGCGGTACCTGAAGATCCTCGACGAGGTCCGCGCGGCGATGCCCGACGCGGCGATCACCACCGACATCATCGTCGGCTTCCCCGGCGAGACCGAGGAAGACTTCCAGGCGACGCTCGACGTCGTGCGCGAGGCGCGGTTCTCCAGCGCATTCACGTTCCAGTACTCGAAGCGCCCCGGCACGCCGGCCGCGACGATGGACGGCCAGCTGCCCAAGGAGGTCGTGCAGGAGCGCTACGACCGGCTCGTGGAGCTGCAGAACGAGATCTCCTGGGTGGAGAACAAGAAGCTGGTCGGGACCAAGGTCGAGCTGCTCGTGGCCGCGGGCGAGGGCCGCAAGGACGCCGAGACACGCCGCATGAGCGGCCGCGCGCGCGACGGGCGGCTCGTGCACTTCACGCCGTCCGGGTCCGTTGTGGACCGCGCGGTGCGGCCGGGTGACGTCGTCGAGACGGTGATCACCTACGGCGCCCCGCACCACCTGGTCGCCGACGGCGATCTTCTGACGCACCGCCGCACGCGGGCGGGCGACAACGCCGAAGCGGGTCTTCGGCCCAAGACGAGCGGGGTCACGCTGGGACTGCCGGGCTTCGGAGCCCCGGCCGTCGAGCCGGCCCCGGTGAGTGGGTGTGCGCTGTGAGCGAGCCAGGAACGCCGGCCGAGGTCGACGAGGAGCTGACCGACCAGATCGACAAGGCGGGAGCGCGCGCGTCCCGCACGGTGGAGCTGGGCCGCCGCGGCTTCTACATCGCCGTGTTCATCGTCGTGCTGCTCGTGGCGCAGGTCCTGCCCTGGGTCGGCGACCACGCGGGCTACCAGGTCCTCCAAGGCGCCGGCGGCGGCATCCCGCAGCTGTTCGCCGCGACGTCCACGGGCGTCGGCGTCCTCGCCGGCGCGGTGGGCGTGGCGACGCGCCGCTGGTGGGTCGCGTGGTGCTGCGCGGCGGGCGGCTGGTTCGCCTCGGTGGACGGGCTGCTGTCGGTGTGGTCCCAGCAGTCGGCCCACGCGAACGGCGCCGTCGGCGGCGGGCCGGGGATCGGGATGATCGTCGCGTGGGTCGCCACGATCGTCCTGGCGACGATGTGGATGAGGACGGCTTTCTCGCGGGCCTGAGGCCGGGCGCTCGCCGGGGAAAGCCTCGTCGTGACTTGATTCGACGGTGCGGCGGTCCCCGTAGGGCTGCTCGTGGTGGGGTTGTCGAGCCGGAACGAGAGAGTCGAAAGCAGGGGCGGTGAGGCGGTCCTCCGATGAGGACTGAGCCGATAACCGCGGACACGACGGAGCCGAGGAAGACCTTCAGCGCTGCGGCGCACGCGATCTCCTGCCTCGGTCTGCAGCACTCACTCGCACACCCCGACGATCTCGCCCTCGCCGCGAAACACGTGGCCGCAGCGCTCGCATGGCGGGTCAACCTGCACCGTGAGGGTGTCAAGAAAGAGATCAAGCTACTTCTGGACCTCGCACACGGTCTAGCCGAGTCCGGGCGGTTCGCGCAGGAGGTGACCACCCGACTCGAGGTCGTACCGCACGACCGGTTCCCCGGGCAGTCACGCCTGGACAACCTCGCACGCCGATCTTGAGCGCCGACTCCTTGTCGCCGGTTCCGGCCCAGACCCTCGGTGGTTGCGCCGAGCGTTGACAAACCTTGCCACGGGGCATCTCGTCATAGCCGTCAACGCGGGCAACGCCTTGCGCAAGGCGCACAACCTCGACTGAACCACCTACCGCCACCTGGCCTGACCGACCACGGCGGCTGCTCGTTCCGACGGTTCCGACATCCGAGGTCGCCATTCATTTGTCGGACGACCAAGAGGGTCGGGCGGCGGAGTGCGTGAACCGACCCTTCAGCCCGAGGCGTCCCCCCGCGCGCAGCGAGCCAGTCGGCTGATCACCCATCGCGACCACGCACTACCCGAACGATCGAAAAGGGCCGCTCCCGGGCGAAACCCGGCGAGCGGCCCTCTCCAAAACCCCACCGATCAGCGATCCGCCACCGCGGCCTCAGCCGCTTCCATCCACTCGCGCCACTGAGCGGCCTGCTCGTCGGCCTTCTTGGCGCGGCGTTCGTCGCCCGCGGCGCGGGCCTTGGCGGCCTGCGACTCGAACTGTTCGACACGCTCGCGGAACTGGGCGGCGCGGGCCTGGGCCTCCGGGTCGGTGCGGCGCCAGCGGCTGTCCTCGGCGGACTTGACGGCGTCCTGGACGGCCTTGAGCCGGCCGTCGAGCTCGCGGATGCGTTCACGCGGGACCTTGCCGATCTCGTCCCACTGTTCCTGGATGCGGCGCAGCGCGGACTTGGCGGCGTCGAGGTTGGCGGCGACGTCGATCTTCTCCGCCTCGACCAGCAGCTCTTCCTTGCGGGCGGCGTTGCCGGCGAACTCGGCGTCGCGCTCGGTGAACACCGCCGAGCGGCGGGCGAAGAAGGCGTCCTGGGCCGCGCGGAAGCGCTGCCACAGGGCTTCGTCGCTGTCCTTGGGTGCGCGGCCCGCGGCGCGCCACTCGGCCATAAGCTCCTTGTAGCGGCCGGCGGTCGCGCCCCAGTCGTCGGACTCGGCGAGGGCCTCGGCCTCGGCGATGAGCTCTTCCTTGCGGTGCTTGGCGCTCGCGCGCTGCTTGTCCAGCTCCGCGAAGTGCGAGCCGCGGCGGCGGTTGAACGCCTCGCGGGCCTTGGAGAACCGCTTCCACAGCTCGTCGTCGGTCTTGCGGTCGACGCCCTTGACCGTCTTCCACTCGTCCAGGATCGTGCGCAGCCGGTCGCCCGCGACCTTCCACTGGGTGGAGTCGGCGGCGATCTTCTCCGCCTCCTCGGCCAGCTCCTGCTTGCGCGAAACGGCGGCCGCTCGGGCCTCCTCACGTTCCTGCTTGACCTTGCCCAGCGCCTTCTCCGCGGCGGCGATCACGTACTCGACGCGTGCGGCCAGCGCGGCGAGGTCACCGACCACCGCCGACTCGGCCAGCCCGTCGCGGATCTGCGTGGCGTTCGACAGCGCGTGCTTCGGGTCACCGACGCCCGAGGCCAGCCGGGTTTCCAGCAGCTCGACCTCGGTGCGTACGTCGTCGAAGCGGCGGGCGTAGTGCACGAGCCCCTCTTCGGGCGTGCCCGCCTGCCAGACCCCGACCGCGCGTTCGCCGTCGGCGGTGAAGACGAAGACGGTGCCCTCGGCGTCGACCCGGCCCCAGGTGGACGGGCTGGGCTCGGCGGCCGGCACCGGGGGTGCGGTCTGGGCGCTGCCGGGCGCGTGGGGCACCGGGTGCGGTGCCGGGGTGCCGCTGGACGTGTTCTCCTGGGCCATCGCAGGCTCCTTATCGCCTGTACGCCCGCTGGTGCGGGCGCCCCGCGTGCTGCGGGGCCGGGTTACGCGGTGGTGCTTCCGGGGGCATGGGGCCCCAGCGGCATTCAAGCAGCTCAGCGCCTGCTGTGGTACTGGATGAGCCACCTGAAGCCAGTGATCCTACTTCTCCTTGACGCTCCGTGTCGGCGTCCTCCCCGTCCAGGTACCCTCGACCAGCGTGATCAGCCCTGCTCAGCCGCCTCGTCCGGTGGCCGTCGTCGGTCCCACGGCCACCGGGAAGACGGCGCTGGCCGTGGAGCTCGCCCTCGCCCTCGGCGGTGAGGTCGTGAACGCCGACGCGCTCCAGCTCTACCGCGGCATGGACGTCGGCACGGCCAAGGCCACCGAAGCCGAGCGGCGCGGCGTGCCCCACCACCTGCTCGACGTCCTCGACGTCACCGAGACCGCGTCCGTCGCCGCCTACCAGCGCGACGCCCGCCGCGTGATCGAGGACCTCCTCGCCGCTGGCCGCGTGCCCGTGCTGACCGGCGGCTCGGGCCTGTACGTGCAGGCCGTGCTCGACGACCTGAAGTTCCCCGGGACCGATGCGGCAGTCCGGGCCCGGCTCGACTCGGAGGCCGGCGAACGGGGCACGGCGACCCTCTACGCGCGCCTGGCCGAAAAAGACCCGGCCGCGGCCGCCGCCATCCTGCCCACGAACACCCGCCGGATCGTGCGCGCGCTGGAGGTCATCGAGCTGACCGGGGAGCCGTTCTCCGCGAACCTGCCCAAGCCCGGCCCGCCCCGCTACAGCACAGCGCTGATCGGTATCGACCGCGAGGCCGCCGAGCTCGACGAGCGCGTCGACCTGCGCGTGGAGCGGATGTTCGCAGCCGGGCTCGTCGACGAGGTGCGGGAACTCGAAGCCCGCGGCCTGCGCGAGGGCAAAACGGCGTCCCGGGCGCTGGGCTACCAGCAGGTGCTCGCCGAGCTCGACGGCGAACGCGACTTCGCGGCCGCCGCCGCCGCGACCGCTCAGGCCACCCGCCGCTTCGTCCGGCGGCAACGGTCCTGGTTCCGCCGCGACAAGCGGATCCAGTGGTTCGACGGTGCTTCCCCCGACCTGGCCGCGCGCGTGCTCGACGCCCTGGCGCAGTAATCTTGTTCCCATGGGCGGCATCGAGTTTCTCAAGGGCCACGGCACGCAGAACGACTTCGTGCTGCTGCCCGACGCGTCCGGCCGTCTCGACCTCACAGCGGAGCGCGTGGCGGCCCTGTGCGACCGCCGGCGCGGCCTGGGGGCCGACGGCGTGCTGCGCGTGGTGCGCGCCAACGCGGTGGGTGAGGCCTCCGACGGCGAGTGGTTCATGGACTACCGCAACGCCGACGGCTCGATCGCCGAGATGTGCGGCAACGGCGTGCGCGTGTTCGCCCGCTACCTCGTCGACGCCGGCTTGGCGGGCGACGGCCGCTTCACCGTCGGCACCCGCGCGGGCGACCGGCCGGTGGTGGTCCACCCCGACCGCTCGGTGACGGTGGACATGGGCCCGGCCACGATCACCGGCACCTCCGTGACGGTGGTGGCCGGGAGCCCGTTCTCCGGCGTGGCCGTGGACGTCGGCAACCCGCACCTGGTGTCGGTGCTCGACGACGATGTCGCCGACCTGGACCTGCGCGAGCAGCCCGACTTCGATCACGACGTGTTCCCGACCGGCGTGAACCTCGAATTCGTGAACCTGCTCGGCGAGGGTGCGCTGCGCATGCGCGTCCACGAGCGCGGCGTGGGGGAGACGCGCTCGTGCGGCACCGGCACGGTGGCCGCCGTCGCCGCCGCACTGCACCTGGCCGGCACCGACACGGGGAAGTCCACAGTGGACATCCCCGGTGGCCGCGTGGTCGTCACCGTCGGACGCGGCGCCGCCACGCTCACCGGCCCGGCGGAGATCGTCGCGCGCGGCGAGCTCGACGAAGCCTGGTGGGCCGCCGCCCGAGCATGATGCGCCCCAATGTGGCGTTGGGTGCGTTGAACGCATCGAACGCCACATTGGGGCGCTCTCAGCCCACCGTCACCTCGACGGCCAGCTCCCCGTCACCCGGGCGCGTGGTCACGGCGGAGATCACCCCGGCCGCGCGCACATCGTCCGACACCGCGGCGAACCCGCTGAGCACGTCGTCGGACGCGCTCACCGTGAGGGTTTCGACGGCCGAGCGCATCGACACCTTCGCGTCCGTCTTGGCCCGCCGCACGGCCGCGATCACCGAGCCCGCCAGCGGCAGCAGGGCGGCGTCGCCGTCGACTTCCGGCGCCTCCGGCCACGGCGCGCGGTGCACCGAACCCTCCTGCCACCACGACCAGACCTCCTCGGCCGTGTAAGGCAGCACCGGCGCGAACAGCCGCACCAGCACCGAAAGCGCGGTCGTCAGCGCGGCGCGGGCCGAGTCCGCTGCCGCCTCGCCGCGATCGCCGTACGCGCGGGCCTTGACCAGCTCGACGTAGTCGTCGCAGAACGTCCAGAAGAACGTCTCCGTCACCTGCAACGCCCGCGCCTGGTCCAGGCCTTCGAACGCCGCCGACGCCTCGGTGACCACGCGCGCGAGCGCGGCGAGCACCGACCGGTCCAGCGGTTCCGTCACGGCGGCGCCCGGCGTGGGCAGGCCGAGGCCGAGCACGAACCGGCTCACGTTGAGCAGCTTCGTCGCCAGGCGCCGTCCGACCTTCATCTGGCCCTGGTCCTCGGCCGTGTCGACGCCGGGGCGCGCGCTCGCCGCCCAGTAGCGCACGGCGTCGGGCCCGAACTGGTCCAGCAGCGCGGCCGGCGTGACGACGTTGCCCGTGGACTTCGACATCTTCTTGCGGTCCGGGTCGAGCACCCAGCCGGAGATCACGGCGTCGCGCCACGGCAGCACGTGCTCTTCCAGCTCGGCCCGCACGGTCGTGGAGAACAGCCAGGTGCGGATGATCTCGTGCGCCTGCGGCCGCAGCGAGTACGGGAACACGCGGCGGAACAGGTCGTCGTCGAGGCTCCAGCGTCCGGCGATCTGCGGCGTGAGCGACGACGTGGCCCACGTGTCCATCACGTCCACCTCACCCGCGAACCCGCCGGGCTTCCCGCGCTGGGCCTCGGTGTAGCCCGGCGGCACGTCGGTGCTCGGGTCCACGGGCAGGGCCGAGTCCGAGGGCACCAGCACGGCTTCGTGGTCGGGCTCGCCGTGCTCGTCGAGCGGGTACCAGACGGGGATCGGCACGCCGAAGAACCGCTGGCGGCTCACGAGCCAGTCGGACGTGAGGCCCTCGGTCCAGGCGCGGAAGCGAACCTCCATGTGCGGCGGCACCCAGTTGAGCTCGCCGCCGCGTTCGAGCAGTTTCGCGCGCAGGTCCTCGTCGCGCCCGCCGTTGGTGAGGTACCACTGGCGGCTCGTGACGATCTCGAGCGGCCGGTCGCCCTTCTCGTAGAACTTCACCGCGTGCGTGATCGCCCGCGGCTCACCGCGCAGCGACCCCTCGGCCCGCAGCGCCTCGACGAGCAGCTGCCGTCCCGTGTGGACGGTCTTGCCGGCCAGCGGCGCGTACGCCTCGGCGGGCACCCCGCGCGGCGGCTCGGGCAGGAACCGGCCGTCGCGCCCCAGCACCGGGCGAGTCTGAAGCCGCAGCGCGCGCCACCACGTGACGTCGGTGGTGTCGCCGAAGGTACAGACCATCGCGATGCCGGTGCCCTTCTCGGGATCGGCGAGGTGGTGCGCGTGCACCGGCACCTCGACGCCGAACACCGGCGTGCGCACGGTTTTGCCGACGAGGTCTCGGTACCGCTCGTCGTCCGGGTGCGCCACCAGCGCGACGCACGCGGGCAGCAGTTCGGGCCGCGTGGTCGAGATCAGCACCTCGTTCTCGCCCGCGTGGAACACGAGGTCGTGGTACGCGCCGGGCCGCTCCCTGTCCTCCAGCTCGGCCTGAGCGACGGCGGTGCGGAACGTCGTGTCCCACAACGTCGGCGCCTCGGCCTGGTAGGCCTCGCCGCGCGCGAGGTTGCGCAGGAAGGCGCGCTGGGAGATCTCCGTGGTGGCCGGGTCGATGGTCTGGTACGCCAACGTCCAGTCCACCGACAGCCCGACGCGGCGCCAGACGTCGGCGAACACCTTCTCGTCCTGTTCGGACAGCGTTCGGCACAGCTCCACGAAGTTGCGGCGCGACACCGGGATCACTTCCTTGCCGGGCTTCTCCGGTGGTGTGAACGACGGGTCGTAGGGCAGTGCCGGCTCGCAGCGCACGCCGTAGTGGTTCTGTACGCGGCGCTCGGTGGGCAGGCCGTTGTCGTCCCAGCCGACGGGGTAGAACACCTCGCGCCCGCGCATGCGCTGGTAGCGCGCGAGGACGTCGGTGTGCGTGTAGGAGAACACGTGCCCGATGTGCAGCGAACCGCTCGCCGTGAGCGGCGGGGTGTCGATCGAGTAGACGGCTTCGCGTGGCTTCGTGCGGTCGAAGCGGTGGACGCCGTCGCGCTCCCATACCGCTACCCACTTGGCCTCCAGACCGTCGACACCGACCTTGTCCGGGACACGAGGGCTGGGCTGCGGGGTTGCGTTCATGAACCAACTCTAGGCGGGCGCCGCCACCGCTTTCTCGCCCACCGGCAGGTCACGCATGTGCCGCAGCGGCGAGCAGACCACCCACAGCGCGGCGGCGAGCTGGCCGATCACCGCCGTCCACAGGGCACCCATCAGCCCGAGGCCCTCGCCGAGCGCACCGCCCAGCAGCCCGCCGAGCGGCATCGTGCCCCAGACGAGGAACCGCACGCTCGCGTTCATCCGCCCCAGCAGCCGGTCGGGTGTGATCGCCTGGCGGTAGGAGACCTGCGCGACGTTGTAGAGGATCACGCCGAACCCGGCCACCGCCAGGCCGAAGCCGGCGAGCGGCACGCGCCAGCCGGGCCCCGCGAGCGGCACGAGCAGGTTGCCCGGCCACACGAGCATGGGCAGGAGCCAGATGGAGCGCGCCTGCCCGACGCGCCGGATGATCGCGCCGGCGAAGAGCGCGCCGAGGATCCCGCCGATGCCGCCGACGGCGAGCAGCGCGCCGACCGCCGCGGGCGGGAGCCCGGCCGTGCGCGTCAGGAACAGCACCTGCACGGCCTGCGCGGCGGCACCGAACAGGTTCGCGGTGGCGGTGCACGCGACGATGGCGCGCAGCGGCTTGTCGGTGAACACGAACTTCAGGCCCTCGATCATCTGCGGCACCAGGCGTTCGTGCCCGGTCTTCTCGGGCAGTTGCTCGACCGTGCGGATCCGCCAGAGGCACAACGCAGAGGCGAGGTAGCCGAGGCCGGTGACCAGCACCGTGCTCGCCGCGCCGACGAACTGCACCAGCACGCCCGCCGCGCTCGGGCCCGCGATCTGGGCCGAGGACTGCACGCCCTGCAACTTCGCGTTGCCCTCCAGCAGCCGGTCCCGGCCCACGAGCGCGGGCAGGTAGGCCTGGTAGGAGACGTCGAAGAACACCGTGCCGATGCCGACGAACAGCACGACCACGATGAGCTGGACCATCGTCAGCCCGCCCGCCCACCACGTCAGCGGGATGCTCAGGATCAGCGCCGCGCGGGCCAGGTCGGCCGCGAGCATCACCGGCCGCTTGCGCAACCGGTCCACCCACACGCCCGCCGGCAGGCCGATGAGCAGGAAGCCCAGCGTCTCGGCCGTGGTCAGCAGGCCCATCTCGATCGGCGTCGCCGCGAGCGTCACCGCCGCCAGCAGCGGGATCGCCGTGACACCGACGAACGTGCCGAGCTGGCTCGCCGCGTCGCCGGCGAACAGCCGGCGGAAGTCGGCGTGGAAGAGGAGGGAGTCCCGGTTCACCCGATGGAGTGTCGGCGAGTGATTGGAAAGTGTCAATCACTTTGTCGTGCCTAGGCTGTGCGGGTGCCGACCCCACGACGCCCTTCGACGGAGGCCGAGGCCGCCGCGCTCGCGTCCGGAATACGCCTGCGCATCATCCGGTTGACCTCCTTCGAGGCAATGACCAACAAGGAGCTGGCCGAGCGGCTCGGCCGCGACCCGGCGACCACGCTGCACCACGTGCGGCGCCTGGTCGAGACGGGTTTTCTCACTCCGCTGGAAGAGCGCCGCGGCGCTCGTGGCGCCAAGGAGATCCCGTACCGGTCCACCGGCCTGTCCTGGCAGCTCGACAACGGCGCGGCGGTCGCGAGCGTCGGCCAGGCCATGCTCGAGGCCTACCTCGCCGAGATGGGGGAGGCCGACGCCGCCGAGGTCGACTCCAGCCGGCTCGTCTTCCAGGTCGCGCCGGCCGAGGTCGCCGAGTTCAAGGACCGGCTCGCGCAGCTGCTCGACGAGTTCCGGGAACGGCCCCCGGAGCCCGGTGCCGAGCGGACCGCCATCTACGTATCGATCTATCCCAGCAGGTAATCACTCGGCTCCCGCGCCGAATCGTGGGAGCATGGAGGCACGATGACAGAACTGACACACGAAGACCTGTACGACGACGACCCGTCGACCGGTGAGATGGAGCTCGAGGACCGCGCCTCGCTCCGCCGCGTCGCAGGCCTGTCGACCGAACTCACGGACGTCACCGAGGTCGAATACCGCCAGCTGCGGCTGGAGCGCGTCGTGCTGGTCGGCGTGTGGACCGAAGGCACCGCCGAGCAGTCGGAAGCTTCCCTCGCCGAGCTGGCGAGGCTGGCCGAGACCGCCGGTTCCGAGGTGCTCGAGGGCCTCGTCCAGCGGCGCGCCAAGCCCGACCCGGCCACCTACGTCGGCTCCGGCAAGGTGCGGGAGCTGCGCGACGTGGTCGTGGCGACCGGCGCCGACACGGTGATCTGCGACGGCGAGCTCTCGCCCGGCCAGCTGCGCCAGCTCGAGGAGAAGGTCAAGGTCAAGGTGATCGACCGGACCGCCCTGATCCTCGACATCTTCGCGCAGCACGCCCGCTCCAAGGAGGGCAAGGCCCAGGTGGAGCTGGCCCAGCTGCAGTACCTCATCCCGCGGCTGCGCGGTTGGGGTGCGTCGCTGTCCCGGCAGGCCGGTGGCCGTGCCGGTGGCGCCAACGGCGGTGTGGGCCTGCGCGGTCCCGGTGAGACGAAGCTCGAAACCGACCGCCGGCGGATCAACAAGCGCGTGGCGAAGCTGCGCCGCGAGATCGCGTCGATGGACACGATCCGCGAGACCAAGCGCGGCCGGCGCGTGGCCAACGAGGTGCCCAGCGTGGCCATCATCGGCTACACCAACGCCGGCAAGTCGAGCCTGCTCAACGCGCTGACCGGCGCGGGCGTGCTGGTGGAGGACGCGCTGTTCGCCACCCTGGACCCGACCACGCGCCGGGCCCAGACGGCCGACGGGCGCACGTTCACCCTCACCGACACCGTCGGGTTCGTGCGGCACCTGCCGCACCAGCTGGTGGACGCGTTCCGCTCGACGCTGGAGGAGGCGGCCGACGCCGACCTGCTGCTGCACGTCGTCGACGGGGCCGACCCGGCGCCCGAGGAGCAGGTGAACGCCGTGCGCGAGGTGCTCGGCGAGATCACCCGCACCCGCAAGGAGCCGCTGCCGCCCGAGCTGCTCGTGATCAACAAGGCCGATGCGGCCGATCAGGTCACGCTGGCGCGGCTGCGCCACCAGCTGGCGGGTGCCGTGCTGGTGTCCGCCCGGACCGGCGCCGGCATCCCGGAGCTGGCCGAGGTGCTCGGCGACCGGCTGCCGCGGCCGCAGGTCGCGGTCGAGGCGCTGGTCCCGTACTCGCGCGGCGAGCTCGTGGCCCGCGCTCATGCGGACGGCGAAGTGCTCGAGGAGGAACACGTCGCCGACGGCACGAGGCTGGTCGTCCGGGTCCACCCGGACCTCGCGGCGGCTTTGCGCCGGTACGAGACCAACTCCTCGGCGCTCTGAACGTCTTCCGTAGTGTGCGGCCGGACCGGGCCGCACACTACGGAGGTGAGCTGGTGCGGGTCGTCCTCGCGGTGACGGCGATTTTGCTGGTGCTGGGCGCTGTGCCCGCTGCTGCCGCGGCACCACTACCCGCGCCCGAATCGCTGTGCAAGGTCACCGACTCGCGGCTGGGGGAGCTTTCCGGCCTCGTCTCCGACGGCGAGCACTGGTACGCGATCAACGACGGCGGCACGAAGGTGCAGGTCTTCGTCCTCGACCACTCGTGCAAGGTGCAGAAGGTGCTCTCCGCGAGCACCGACCCGTACGACGTCGAGGACCTCGCGCGCGCGGCCGACGGCACGCTGTGGCTCTCGGACACCGGCGACAACAGCCACAAGCGCACGACCGTCGCGTTGATGGAGCTGAAACCTTCGGGCGGCAGCGTGACGCTGCACCGCCTGACCTACCCCGACGGGCCGCACGACACCGAGGCCCTGCTGCTCGACCGCTCGGGCACGCCGTACCTGATCACCAAGGAAGTGCTGGGCGACGCGGCCGTCTACCGGCCGACCGGTCCGTTGGCCACGCCGGGGCCGACTGCGTTGGAGAAGGTCGGTTCGCTGACCATCCACGACACCGACACGGTGGGCGGGCCGGTGCGCGCGTTCGGGTCCGTGCTGGTCACGGGCGGTGCCACCAGCGCCGATGGCAGCGTGGTGGCCCTGCGCACCTACACCGACGCGTACCTGTACCCGGCCCCGGACGGCGACGTGCTCGAGGCGCTCAAACGCAACCCCGTGCGGATCCCGCTGCCGAACGAGAAGCAGGGCGAAGCGCTCGCCTTCGAACCCGACGGCACGCTGCTGTCAGGCGGTGAAGGGGTCGGCCAGCCCATCCGGGCGGTGAAAAACGCGATGGCTCTGGTGGCGGGCGCCGCCGCGCCGCAACGGGAGGCGCCCAAGCCCGCCGCTTCGGGTGCGACCGGCGGATCGGACGACTCGTCCGGTCCGCCGCTGCTGCCGGTGGTGGGCATCGCGGTGGTCGCGGTGCTGATCGGCTGGTTCCTGCTCAGCCGGCTGCGTCGCCGCCCGCGCCGCTGAGTTCTGACCGCTGGGTTTGACTGCCGGGTCCTGGCCGCTGAGGTCCGCCCCGGGGAGGCAACCGGGCGTGGCACGCACAGTGGGAAGACCACGCGACACAGGGTCTACACGACGCAGGGTCCACGCGCAGCAGGCCGCCTGGCACCGTCCACACCGGACACCGGGCACCGTCCACATCGGACACCGGGAAGGTCCCGCCCGCGGCGCGGGGACGATCGAGGCCGGGCATCCTCGTCGCCGGCCCGCGGCCGCGTGGGTGGGCTTCCTGGTCTAGAGGCGCCGGAGGACCGCGACGACCTTGCCGAGGATGGTGGCGTCGTCGCCGGGGATCGGCTCGTACGCCTCGTTGTGCGGCATCAGCCAGACGTGGCCGTCCTTGCGCTTGAACGTCTTCACCGTCGCCTCGCCGTCGATCATGGCGGCCACGATGTCGCCGTTCTCCGCGGCGGGCTGCTGGCGGACCACGACCCAGTCGCCGTCGGTGATCGCGGCGTCGACCATCGAGTCGCCGGTGACGCTGAGCAGGAAGAGCTCACCCTCGCCGACGATCTCGCGCGGCAGCGGGAACACGTCCTCGATCGCCTGCTCGGCCAGCACCGGGCCACCGGCCGCGATCCGGCCGACGAGCGGCACATACGCCGCCTTGGGCATGGACGGCTGCTGGGCGATGTCGATGCCCATGGGGTTGTCGTCCGTCGTCGAGAGCACGCCCACGGCCCGCGGCCGGTTCGCGTCGCGGCGCAGGTATCCCTTGCGCTGCAGCGCCCGCAGCTGGTGGGACACCGACGAGGTCGACGTGAGCCCCACGGCCTCGCCGATCTCGCGGACGCTCGGCGGGTAGCCGAACCGGGCCACCCAGGTGCGGATCACGTCCAGCACCTGCTGCTGCCGCACGGTCAGCGTCTCGTCCACGTCGTAGACCTCGGGCAGGGCAGTCACCTTGCCCGAGCCACCGGGCGTGGTGCCCGCCTTGCTCTCCTTCGCCACTGTGTGTCCTCTCCCCACTGGGCGTCGCCTCCCAGATGTTTCGCGGTCGCCTCGCCGGCGTCCCGCGTGTTGCGCGTGCGCCGGCCGGCTCCCGCGGACGCGGGTGCCCTCGCCGGCGACATCTGCCCGGCAGATGTCCTGGTCACCGACGTTAGCCCACCGAGCGTGACGATTTCAAACATCTGTTCGATCGACACGCCGTGTCCTCTCGATTTTGTCGGTGCGGGGTGGTAGACCTTCGCACGGACGTTCGATAGAACGCCTGTTCGACCTGAACCGCATTGTCGCCGGTGAGAGCACCGGGCCGGGCTCGGATCGAACCGATCAGCAGGTCAGAAGGAGGTTCGCCATGTCGATTCTGGCAGACCGCGGGATCGTCCGCCCGCTCCGGCCCGTCCGGCAGGTCGCCGCTCCGGCTCGGGTTCCCTCGGGTCCCGCCGCACCCGTTCGCGGTACTCGCGAGCGTCGTGGCGAGCCGCTGCGGCCGCCGACGCGCGCCCGGGTGGTCGCGGGGAATCGGATCGCGCCGGCCACGTGTGCCGAGCCGCGCCGGCCCGCCGTGCGGTGGCCGTGGCTCGCCGCGATCGCCGTCGCCGCCTGTCTGGTGGTCACCGTTCTGGGTGTTTTCGGGTCCGGCACGCCGGGTGGCGCGGTTCCCGAGCGCACGGCGTCGGTGTCCGTGCAGCAGGGCGACACACTGACCGCGATCGCCGCCCGGTTCGCACCCGAGTCCGACCAGGCCGCCGTGGTCGACCGCATCAAACAGCTCAACCACCTCGACGACGCCGTTCTCGTGCCCGGGTTGCCGCTCACCGTGCCGGTCTCGTCGGAGGTGGCCGGGTTCGGTTCGTGACCGTCGGGATGCGCTCGACCGCACCCCGAATCGGTGCCTTCTTCACCCGCTTGTGTCGCTTGCGTGGGCCGTCCGGGCAATCTATGGTCAACCCCTACATCTGGTAGTTACACCGCTGTAGTTGGTCCACAGGTAGGGGTAGACTGGAGACCAGTTGTCCACAGCTGGGGCGGTGTTCACCCACCGGTTGTCCACAAGTCGATCACCAGGCACGGGTCCGTGCGGGGTGGTCGTGGTCCAGGCCGTAGCGTGGCGGTAGGGGCCGGCGTGGATGGACTCGGCCGGCGTTGAGGGGAAGGTGATCGGCGGATGAGGTGCCCGTTCTGCCGGCATGCGGACTCTCGGGTCGTCGACTCCCGAGAGGTGGATGAAGGTCAGGCGATCCGGCGGCGGCGCTCGTGCGCCCAGTGCGGCCGGCGCTTCACCACGTCGGAGACGATGGTGCTCGCCGTCGTCAAGCGGTCCGGCGTCACCGAGCAGTTCAGCCGGGACAAGGTCGTCAACGGCGTGCGGCGGGCCTGTCAGGGCCGGCCGGTCGACGACGACGCGCTGCAGAAGCTCGCGCAGCGCGTGGAGGAGTCGATCCGCTCCGCCGGTCTGGCGGAGATCCCGAGCCACGAGGTCGGTCTGGCCATCCTCGGTCCCTTGCGGGAACTCGACGGGGTCGCCTACCTGCGGTTCGCCAGCGTCTACCGCTCGTTCTCCTCGGTCGAGGACTTCGAGAAGGAGATCGCCGACCTGCGGGAAGCCATGGCGGGTACTGCCGCGGACGAAGGAAGCGAGCGCGCCGGAGACGACTGAGTGTCGCCTGCGCCGCGCGGGAGCGAGGGACGAGACCCGATGACCGAAACCGTGGGAACCGGCGCGGCGGCCGCCGGCCGGAGCAAGAAGAAGACCAGCGGCGGTCTGGCCGTCAAGCGGGTCTTCACGACCGAAGGCGTGCACCCGTACGACGAAGTCGCGTGGGAGCAGCGCGACGTCGTGATGACCAACTGGCGCGACGGCAGCGTCAACTTCGAGCAGCGGGGCGTCGAGTTCCCCGGGTTCTGGTCGGTGAACGCCACCAACATCGTCACCAGCAAGTACTTCCGCGGCGCCGTCGGCTCCCCGCAGCGCGAGAGCAGCCTCAAGCAGCTCATCGACCGCGTGGTGAAGACGTACGTGAAGGCCGCCGCGGACCACGGTTACTTCGCCGGCGCAGCCGACCTGGAGATCTTCGAGCACGAGCTCACCTGGATGCTGCTGCACCAGGTCTTCAGCTTCAACTCGCCGGTCTGGTTCAACGTCGGCACGTCCTCGAAGCAGCAGGTCTCGGCGTGCTTCATCCTGTCCGTCGACGACACGATGGAGTCGATCCTGAACTGGTACCGCGAGGAGGGCCTGATCTTCAAGGGCGGCTCCGGCGCGGGCCTCAACCTCTCCCGCATCCGCTCCTCGAAGGAGCTGCTCACCTCCGGCGGCACCGCGTCCGGCCCGGTCTCGTTCATGCGCGGCGCCGACGCGTCCGCGGGCACCATCAAGTCCGGCGGCGCCACGCGGCGCGCGGCGAAGATGGTCGTGCTCGACGTCGACCACCCCGACATCGAGGAGTTCATCGAGACCAAGGCGCGCGAAGAGGAGAAGATCAAGGTCCTGCGCGACGCCGGGTTCGACATGGACCTCTCCGGCGCCGACATCGCCTCGGTGCAGTACCAGAACGCCAACAACTCCGTGCGCGTGTCCGACGAGTTCATGCAGGCCGTGGAGAACGGCACGGAGTTCGGGCTGCGTGCCCGCCTCACCGGCGAGGTGATCGAGCGCACCGACGCGAAGAAGCTGTTCCGCACCATGGCGCAGGCCGCGTGGGAGTGCGCCGACCCGGGCGTGCAGTACGACGGCACGATCAACGACTGGCACACCTGCCCGGAGTCCGGCCGCATCAGCGCGTCGAACCCGTGCAGCGAGTACATGCACCTCGACAACTCCAGCTGCAACCTCGCGTCGCTGAACCTGCTGAAGTTCGTGTCGGAGGACGGCACGTTCGACGCGCCGCTGTTCGCGAAGGCCGTGGAGTTCGTGATCACGGCGATGGACATCTCCATCTGCTTCGCCGACTTCCCGACCGAGCCGATCGCCGACACCACGCGCAAGTTCCGTCAGCTGGGCATCGGGTACGCCAACCTGGGCGCGCTGCTGATGGCGCTGGGCCACGCGTACGACTCCGAAGGCGGCCGCGCGCTCGCCGGCGCGATCACGTCCCTGATGACCGGCGTGTCGTACCGGCGCTCGGCGGAGCTGGCAAAGGTCGTCGGCGCGTACGAGGGCTACGCGCGCAACGCCGAGGCGCACCAGCGTGTGATGCGCAAGCACGCCGCGGCCAACGAGCTGGTGCGCACGTACCACTCCAACGACGCGGCCGTCCGCGCGCTGGCCACCGAGGAGTGGCAGCGCGGCATCGAACTCGGCACGCGCCACGGCTGGCGCAACGCGCAGGCCTCGGTGCTCGCGCCCACCGGCACCATCGGCTTCATGATGGACTGCGACACCACGGGCATCGAGCCGGACTTCTCGCTGGTGAAGTTCAAGAAGCTCGTCGGCGGCGGGTCGATGCAGATCGTGAACCAGACCGTGCCGCGCGCGCTGAAGGTGCTGGGTTACCAGGACGAGCAGGTGGAGGCGATCGTCGAATACGTGGCGCAGCACGGCCACGTCGTCGACGCGCCGGGCCTGCGTCCGGAGCACTACGAGGTGTTCGACTGTGCGGTCGGCGAGCGCTCCATCGCGCCGATGGGCCACGTGCGGATGATGGCCGCGGTGCAGCCGTTCCTGTCGGGCGCGATCTCGAAGACGGTGAACATGCCGGAGACGGCGACCGTCGAAGAGGTCGAGGAGATCTACTTCCAGGGCTGGAAGCTGGGCCTCAAGGCGCTGGCGATCTACCGCGACAACTGCAAGGTCGGCCAGCCGCTGTCCACGGCGAAGAAGAAGGAAGCCGAGCCGGAGCCGGAAAAGGTCGTGGAGTACCGCCCGGTGCGCCGCCGCCTGCCGAAGAAGCGCCCGAGCCAGACCGTGTCCTTCACCGTCGGCGGCGCCGAGGGCTACCTCCACGCGGGCTCCTACCCGGACGACGGCCTCGGCGAGATCTTCGTCAAGCTCGGCAAGCAGGGCTCCACGCTCGCGGGCGTGATGGACGCCTTCTCGATGTCCATCTCCGTGGGCCTGCAGCACGGCATCCCGCTGGAGTTCTACGTCTCGAAGTTCTCCAACCTGCGCTTCGAACCGGCCGGCATGACGGACGACCCGGACATCCGCATCGCCACCAGCGTGATGGACTACCTGTTCCGCCGGTTGGCCCTCGACTACCTGCCGTACGAGAAGCGTTCGCAGCTCGGCATCTTCACCGCCGACGAACGCTCCGCCGAAGTGGAATCCAACTACGGCGGCCAGAACATGGACCTCGAGGCACTGCGCACCAGCGTCGACTCCACCTCGGCTTCGGCTCCTTCGGCCCCCGCTCCGGAACCGGCCACCTCGGACGCGCACTCCACGGCCGAACTGATGGAACTCCACCTCGGCAAAGCCGCCGACGCGCCGTTGTGCATGACGTGCGGCACGAAGATGCGGCCTGCGGGGTCGTGCTACGCCTGTGAAGGGTGTGGGGCTACGTCGGGTTGCAGCTGATCGTTCTGAAGTGGTGAAGCGGGGAGCCGGGTTTCCGGCTCCCCGCTTTGTTTTGCGGCCGACAGATCCGGAAGTTCCACGCTGCTACCAAACCCCAGACGGTCTTGGCGCCGGCTCGCCTGCGGGTGTCCTGTCCTCGTGCTTCCGGTGTGGTGAATGTCGTGCACCACCAGCCTGGGTTTCCGGTGTGACTGGGGAAGGAGGTCGTTATCGGTCTCAGCAGGCGCTCGTCGTCGTCCTTCAAGGGCGCGGACCAGGAGTGAGCCTGGATTTCACCACAAGATCTCCACACGTCCTCCGTTCCGTGCGCACATCGGTGCGACAGCATCGGGCGCGTGGAGTGGATCAGGGAGTTCAGGGAAGAAGCACAACGGCGGCGGGTGCGGCCGGAGCCGGAGTGGGGGCGCGGGGCGCGGCTGGACCCCGCGGTGGTGCGGAGTGTGCAGCGCTTCCAGGTGGGGGAGTCGGGGGACGGGGCCAACCTGATCGCCAAGGCGGATCCGCGGTACCGGCCCGCTGTCGAGTTGTTCGTGGCCGAGGAGCAGAACCACGCCAGGTTGCTGGAGGAGCTGCTGAAAGCGGCGGGAAGTACGACGATCGCGAAACACTGGTCCGACAGTGTGTTCGTGTGGCTGAGGCGGGCGTTCGGGCTCAGGCTCGAGCTGATGGTGCTGCTGATCGCCGAGGTCGTGGCGCTGAGCTACTACAGAACACTGCGGGACGGCACCAGTGATCCCCTCACCCGCGAGGTCGCGGCGAGGATTCTGGCGGATGAGGAGCGCCATGTGCCGTTCCACTGTGATCAGCTCCGAGGAGCTTTCCCCGGGGCGAAGGGGAAACTCGTCGCCGGTGGGTGGCGGATCCTGGTGTTGGGGGCGTTGTCCGTCGTCCTCGTGGATCACGGGCGGGCGTTGAGAACGCTCGGGGTCACGCGGCTCGCGTTCGCGGCCGGGGTGTTGGGGCGGTTCGAGCGAGTGGTCGTGGATGTCCACGTTGGACGGACCCGCCCGGTGTGCACGAGGCCGTTCACGCGTCGGGCGCGGCCGCGGGATCTGCTCTGACGCGCAGCGACGCCAGGTGGGCCCGCAGGACCGCCCGGCACACCTCGGGTGTGGTGGCTTCCGGTTGCAGGGCGGAGCGGAACGTAAGGCCGTCCAGCAGAGCGGCCAGGCGCTCGGCCTCCAGGTCCGCGACGCCCGGTGGCAACAGTGACCGACGGGTCATCGCGTCGGTGATTCGGCGGGCCAGGGTGAGGGTGCCGCGCAGGGCTTCGTGGGCCAGTTCGGTGAGGTCGGTGTCCACGCGGGCCGCGACGAGGAACTCCACGAGGACCGTGGCTTCGGCGCGACGGGCGGCGTCGAGGGGGAGTAGTTCGGCCAGGAAGTCCGTCATCTGGTCGGCCGCCTCGTCGGGCGAAAGCTCCGCGAAGGGGTGAAGTGACGCGCGGCGGCTCTCGAGACGGGCCGTGACGCGGTCGATCGTCGAGCGCATGGCGAAGCGCATGAGGTCGCGCTGGCCGTCGAAGTAGTGACGGACGGAGCCGATGTTCAGGCCTGACTCCGCGGCCACCGAGCGCAGCGACACGGCCGGCAAGCCGTCGCGCGCGGCGAGGCGCAGCACGGCGTCCGCGATGTCCGCGCGCCGCTGCTCACCGTCTACCTGCTTGGGCACTGAACCTTTCTATCACACCTGTGATACCAATGTTTATGTCACAGTCGTGATAGGAACGAGGTGGGAGACGATGGAGACGGTGCTCGACGTGCTGTTGATCCGGTTCGGCCTGATCGCGGCCGGGCTGGCGGTGCTCGGCCTGGTGGTGTTCGCGCTGGTCGTCACGCTGCGCCGCCGGGGAAAGGGACACCACGTGACGACCGCGGCGCGGTTCGTCGCGCGCGTGCTGGACGAGCGAGGGACCCGGCGCGGGCTCGGGAACCGCGTGACCAGGGAAGCGCTCAACCGGTTCGACGACCGGTGAACGGCGACGAGCTGCTGCGCCACTTGCTGATGGATTTGCTGGTCAAGGGCCTGATCGGCCTCGGCGCGGTGGTGATGCTGGTGATCGGTGCCGTCGTGATCTGGCGCAAGGCGGGGAGGTGAAGGGGGCGCCGGTCAAGGCGCCCCCTTCACGTCAGGACAGCCGCGACCACAGGAATTCGAACACCAGCGCCCACTTGAACGCCAGCTGCGCGTTGTCCGCCGCGCCTCCGTGGCCGCCCTCGATGTTCTCGTAGTAGCGCACGTCGTGGCCCTGTTCGAGCATCCGCGCCATCATCTTGCGGGCGTGGCCCGGGTGCACGCGGTCGTCCCTGGTGGACGTGGCGAACAGGGTCGGCGGGTACGTCCGTCCCTTGTGGACGTTGTGGTACGGCGAGTACTTCGCGATGTACTCCCACTCCTCGGGCACGTCCGGGTCGCCCCACTCGGCCATCCACGACGCACCCGCCAGCAGCAGGTGGTAGCGCTTCATGTCGAGCAGCGGCACCTGGCTCACCACGGCACCGAACAGCTCCGGGTACCGCGTCAGCATCACGCCCATCAGCAGCCCGCCGTTGCTGCCGCCGAGGATGCCGAGCCGCGCGGCCGTGGTGATGCCCCGCGTGACGAGGTCGCGAGCGACCGCGGAGAAGTCCTCGTAGACCTTGTGCCGGTTTTCCTTCACGGCTTGCGCGTGCCACTCCGGGCCGTACTCCCCGCCGCCACGGATGTTCGCGACCACGTACGTGCCGCCGCGCGCGACCCAGCCGCGGCCGATCACGCCGCTGTACGCGGGCGTCAGCGAAACCTCGAAGCCGCCGTAGCCGTTGAGCAGCGTCGGGCCGTCCTGCGCGCCGGGCGGGCGCACCACGAAGTACGGGATCTTCGTACCGTCCTCCGACGTCGCGAAGTACTGCGCGACCTCGATCCCGGCCGCGTCGAAGAACCCCGGCGCCTGCTTGAGCACCTCGATCTCACCGCCCACCTCGCCCCGGCTCAGGGTCGACGGCTGCAGGTAGCTCGACGAGTCCACGAGGTACTCGTCGCTCTCGTCCGGGTCGGTGCCCACGATGTCCGCGCTGCCGAACTCCGGCGCCCCGCCCAGCGGCGCCTCCGTCCAGCCGTCGGGGCCGGGGGTGAGCGCGACCAGTTCCGTCTTCACGTCACGCAGCTTCGCGAGCAGCACGTGGTTGCGGGTGAACGTGTAGTACTCGAGCGAGGTGTGCGCGTCCGGCGTGAACAGGGCGGTGAAGTCGCGCTCGCCCGCCAGGAACGCGTCGAACCCGATCACGAGCAGCGCGCCGGCCGGGTGCACCGTGGCTCCGACGGTCCACGGCGTTCGGGGCTGCACGTACAGCCACTCGCGCTCCACCGACAGCTCCACGTCGTCGGGCAGGTCGAGCTTCTCCATTCCGGACGGTGTCCGCAGGAACACCTCGGTGCGGTAGAAGTCGATCGAGCGGTGCACGAAGTCGCGCTCGAACCCTTCGGTCGGGTCGTGGAACGCGACCACAGCGACGTCGTCGGGCTTGCCCTCGAACACCAGTTCCGCCGATTCGAGCGGCGTGCCGCGGCGCCATTCCTTCGTCAGCCGCGGGTAGCCGGACGTAGTGAGCGTGTCCGGGCCGAAGTCGGTGCCCACGTACACGCGGTCCTCGTCGATCCAGCCGACGCGGTTCTTCGCCTCGGCCAGGAAGTAGCCGCCTTCGACGAACTCGTGCGCGTCCAGGTCGAACTCGCGCACCACCGTCGCGTCGGCACCGCCGCGCGAGAGCTGCACGAGCCCCAGCCGGTGGCCGGGCCGCAGGACCGCCGCGCCCTTCCACACCCAGTTCTCGTTCTCGGCCTTGGCCAGCGCGTCGACGTCGAGCAGCACCTCCCAGTCAGGCTCGGCCTTGCGGTACTCTTCGAGGGTGGTGCGCCGCCACAGCCCGCGCGGGTGCTCGGCGTCCTGCCAGAAGTTGTAGAGCTTGGGCCCCCGGCGGGTCACGTAGGGGATGCGCCCCCCGGCGTCGAGCACTTCGCGGATCTCGTCCCGCAGCGCCGCGAAGCGTTCGCCGGACGTGAGCACGTCCAGCGTCTCGGCGTTGCGCGTGCGGACCCAGTCCAGTGCCTCGTCGCCGGTCACGTCTTCCAGCCACAGGTACGGATCTTCGACACTCATGGCCCCAGTCTCGCCGCCGGGCGGGGGTTCCGGCCACCCGCCCGGCGTTCCCGTTTCGTGATCCCGCCCGGCCGGGTGCTCCGTATGCTGGAGCGCGCTGGTGACAGGGGGAGCGCACTTGAGTGAAAACGCGGGCGGGGAGCCGGCCGGGCCGCCGCCACCGCCGCCGATGGCGGCCCGGCCACCCGCCGTGAACCCGTGGGCACCGGTTTCGTACGGTCCGCCGCGCCGTCGAAACGGTGGGGTCGTCGGCGGAGTCGTCGCGCTCGTGATCCTGGTCGCCACGGCCGGGGTCATGGCCGTGGTCCCGCACGAGCTGTCCGGCCACGCGATCGCCGTGCCGAACTCCGCGCACCGCTCCGACGCGTCGCCGGGCGACGGAGCCCGCTCCCGTCCCCACGCGGTGCCCGAGCTGGAGACCAACCCCATCCTGACCGACGGCGTCAGGCTCGGCGCGGTGTCGTGCGAGCTGCCGCAGCTGGGGGACACCGGGCCCGAGCTGTCGGCGTTCTACGAGGCCCTCACCGGCTGCCTGGAGCAGGCGTGGCACCCGGCGCTCGACCGCGCGGACGAGCCGAGCGTGAAGGTCTCCGTGTCCGTGACGCTGCCGAAGGTGAGCGCGTGCGGGGCGGCGCCGTCGAAGGACCAGGCCGTGGCCTACTACTGCGGCGGCGACACCACGATCTACGCCCCCACCGACTGGATGCTCTCGGACGCCGGGCAGAACCGCTCGCGCCACCTCGCGACCATCGCCCACGAGTACGGCCACCACGTGCAGAGCGAGAGCGGCATCCTGACCGCGGCGGCCGACCGCATGAGCTCACCGGACCAGGACAGCCCCGCCGACCTGGCCCTGGTGCGGCGTATCGAGCTGCAGGCCAACTGCTTCGGCGCGCTGTTCCTCGCCGCCGCGGAGGGGCGCGGCTCGATCAGCCGCGCCACGGCCAACGCGGCCGTCGCCGACTACGGCCGCGCCGACGACAGCGACGACCACGGCAGCCGCGCCCACCAGCTGTCCTGGGCGAAGGCCGGCTTCACGGGCCAGAACACGGCCGCGTGCAACACGTGGTCGGCGCCGGCCGACGAGGTCAGCTGAGCTTCCAGCCCGGATCGCGCCCGAGCAGCCCGATCAGCCGGTCGAGCTCGTCGGCGTCCTCGGGCACCTCGACCAGCGCGCCGAACGCGCCGCTCACCGCGCGTTCGGCCGGGTCGGTGGGCGCCATGGCGGCGAAGCCGAGGGCGGCGGTCACCGCGTCCGACACGGGCTCGTACGCCACGCCGAACGTCTTCGCGAGGTCCCAGCCGTGCACCACCGTGTCGACGAGGTGCATGGCCGTGGCGATCTCGGCGGCGAACGGGCCGAACTCGTGGATCTTCAGCTGGCGGCGCATCGCGCCCTCTTCGCCGTACGCGGCGAGGAAGTCGCCGACCGAAGCGGCGTAGGACGCGTACGGGTCTTCGCCGAGGCGCCCGGCGTCCCAGTCGGTCGCTTCGCCGCAGCGCAGGGCTTCGGCGAAGGCGTGGTTTTCACTGACCTGGTGGCGCAGCAGGTCGGCCAGCGTCCAGCCGGCGCAGGGGGTGGGTCGGGAAAGGTCCTGGCCCGTGGCGCCGGCCACGATTTTGTCGAGGACGAGCAGAGACTGGCGGTCGAGTTCGAACGTGGTCATACCGGGACGCTAACCGCCCCAGCGGACCAGCTTAAGGTCCAAAACGGGCCGAACTCTGGTGGACCAATCTAGGCTGGCGACGTGGACCTGCACATCGATCTGAACGGCCGCCGAGGCCACCGCGACGAGATCTACCGCCAGATCCGCGAGGCCGTGCTCGACGGCCGGATTCGCGACGGCGACGTCCTGCCGCCCACGCGCGAGCTGGCCCAGCGGCTCACCGTCTCGCGCACAACCGTCAGCGCCGCCTACGAACTTCTCGCCGCCGAGGGTTTCCTCAACGCCCGGCCCGGCGCGGGCACGTTCGTCCGGTCGGGCGCTGCACCGTGGCCCGCCGAGGCGGCCGAGCAGTCCGAGGAGGCCGTTCGCCCGCGTCCGGAGTGGACGACGGTGCCGTCCCCGCCGCGCTCCTTCGGATCCGTGGCGGAGTACGACTTCCGCGCCGGCGTGCCCGACGTGCGGCTGTTCCCGTTCGACACCTGGCGCCGGCTGATGACGCAGCGGCTGCGCGCGTCGCAGGCCGATCTGCTCATGTACGGCGCGCCGCAGGGCGATCCGCGCCTGCGTGAGGGGCTCGCGCGCCACCTCGGGGTGTCGCGAAACGTCCGTGTGCGGCCGGAAGACATCGATGTCACGACGGGCGTCCAGCAGACCGTGGACCTCGTCGCGCGGGTCCTGCTGCAGGCCGGTGACCTCGTGGCCGTGGAGGATCCCGGGTACCCGCCGCCGCGGCTGCTGCTCGGCACCCTGGGCATGCGCGTCGCCGGCGTGCCGGTGGACGGGGAGGGGATCGTCGTCGAGGCGATCCCGGCCGGCACGCGGGTTGTGTACGTGACGCCTTCGCACCAGTGCCCGCTCGGCGTCGCGATGTCGTTGGCACGGCGGCAGGAACTGCTCGACTGGGGCGAGCGCACGGGCGCGGTGGTCATCGAGGACGACTACGACAGCGAGTTCCGCTACACCGGACGGCCGCTGGAACCGTTGCACAGCCTGGATTCCCGCGGCCGCGTCGTGTACGTGGGGTCGATGTCGAAGGTGCTCTCGCCGGCGTTGCGGGTGGGGTTCCTGGCCGCGCCGCCGTCGCTCGTGGGCGCCTTGACGAAGCGAAGTACCTCGCCGACTGGCACACACCCGCGCTCGAGCAGGCTGTGCTGGCCGACTTCATCGACGAAGGCGGCTTCGCGCGCCACATCCGGCGGATGCGCAAGATCTACCGCGGGCGCCACGACCTCCTCGTCGACGGCCTGCGCAGCGAGTTCGGCGACGTGCTCGACCCCGTACCCGCGGCGGCCGGGCTGCACCTGGGCGCTTCGGCCGACCGCGATCTGCGCCTGGTGGCCCGCAAAGCGCGGGACGCCGGCGTACGCCTGTTGTCCCTCGGCGACTTCTCGATGACCCGGACCTGCCACGGATTGCTGTTCGGCTACGGTGCGATCGCGGCCGAGGCCATCGAACCGGGACTGGCCCGGCTGCGCCGGGTGTTCGACGAGGGAGTGCGATGACCGACGACGTGATGGTGGCGATCGACGCGGGCCTGCGCAAGCACATCGCGGGTGACCGCGCGGGCGCGCGCGAGGCGTTCCTTGCGCTGTGGCAGGAGATCGGCGAGGACGGTGACCCGCTGCACCGCTGCGCGCTGGCCCACCACCTCGCCGACGTCTGCGACGAGCCCGCCGAAGAGCTCGAGTGGGACCTCCGTGCTCTCGCCGCCGCGGACTCCCTGACCGACGAACGCGCGCAGCAGTACCACTCGACGCTCGCCGTGCGTGGCTTCTACCCGTCGCTGCACCTCAACCTCGGCGAGGACTACCGCAAGCTCGGTGACCTCGATGCCGCGCGCCGGCATCTCGCGTCGGCCCGGGAAAAGCTCGACGCGCTGGGCGAGGACGACTACGCCGCGGGCATCCGCGCCGCGCTGGAAGGCCTGGCCGAACGGCTGGTGTGAGCACTCCATACCACGGGTGAACGCGACTCGCCGGACTTTCGCACTCGGCACCCGGGCCCTAACCTGGTGTGACCCAACTCGACGAGGAGAGGGGAACACCATGCGGATCGCGGATCTGCTCCGGACCAAAGGCGCCGCTGTCGCCACGGTGGCTCCGGGGACCACGGTGACCGAACTGCTCGCCGGGCTCGCCCGCCACAACGTCGGTGCCATGGTGGTGGTGACACCAGAAGGCGCCATCGCGGGGATCGTGTCCGAACGCGACGTCGTGCGCCGGCTCAACGACCACGGCCCGGTGGTCCTCGACGGCCCCGTCGCCGACATCATGACGAAGATGGTGGCCAGCGCCGGGCCCGACGACTCGGTCGACGAGCTGAGCGTGCTGATGACCGAACGCCGCATCCGGCATGTGCCCGTGCTCGAAGAGGGCCGCCTCGCCGGCATCATCAGCATCGGCGACGTGGTGAAGTCCCGGATCGAGCAACTCGAGAAGAGCCAGGAACAGCTCGAGGCCTACATCGCACAGGGCTGAGGGTCATTCCCGCCAGCCGCTGAGCTCCACCCCCTTGGCGACGTCCACGCGGTAGGCGAGCGTGACCGTCCCGGTCGCACCGGGCGCGAGCGTGAGCCGCCACGTGAACTCGCCGAGGTCGGTGGTCTCCACCGGGTCGGGCGTCGCGCGCACGTCCCGCACCGTGATGGCTTCGTCGCGGGAGACGGGCGCTTGGTCGAGCAGGGTGACCACGGCTTCGCGCGGGCTGTGGTTGGTCACCGTGGTGCGGTACTCCGCTTCGCGGCGGCGCTGGCCCGACAGTGTGGCCTTGCTCGCCGTGCGCCGCACGAGGTCGCGTTCCACGCGGATGCGGTCGTCCACCCCGAGGGCGAGCTCGATCTCTTCGCCCGGAGCCCACAGATCGAGCCGGGTGGTGCCGACGAACTCGGTGTCGTGGAAGACGGACGCGCGCCCGGCGCGCAACGTGTGTTCGCCGGTGTTCACCACGGTCGCGCGCAGATACGCCTCCGTTGCTTGCACGGGCGCGGTCACGTAGCCGAGCTCGGCCGTCAGATCGAGCTGTGCCAGCGTGGTCCGGTGCCCCTGCGAGCCCGACGGGATGGCGATCGGGCGCGACGGCCGGTAGGTGACCGCGGTGGTGCCCTGCTCGGCCTCGGCGAACACGGGGGCCATGCGCCGCAACGAAACGGCCTTGTCCCGCACAGCGGCGCCGCCGGGCGCGGCCGCGGCGAACGCGGCCATCGGCCGGGGCGGCGGGGCGGGCTGCACGCGGTCGAGGAACCACGGGTCGAGCTCGGGCACCACGACGGTGCTCGCAGGGCGAGCGGTCGACAGGGCGAGCTCGCACTCCGGCCAGTCTTCGCCGGTGTGCTGGCTGACCAGGCCGAAGGAGGTCACGGTGACGTCCGTGTCGCGCACGCGCACGTCGTAACCCGGCTCCCAGGCGGCGCCAGGGACCACATAGGACAGTTCGACTTCGATCTCTCCGGCGCCGTCCTGTGGTTCGAGGTCGACAGTGACGCAGGCACTGTCCTGTTCGGACTGGGCGCTGTGGTTGGAGATCCGGCGTTCCAGCGCGGCGAGGTCTTCCCGCATCCGCTCGAGGCGTTCGGTGAGGGCCCGGCGGGTGCGCAACGCGGCGGCGAGCTGTCCACCCAGCGCTTCGGTGACCTCCTCGACGCGCGTGGGGCCCGCGACGCCCGACGCCAGGGCCTTCGCGAAGCTCGCCCCGCTGCGTTTCGCCACGCCCGTGAGCAGCTCGACTTTCGCGGCTTCGGCCGCTTCGTCGTCGGCGACGGCGTCGATGGCGGCCTGGTCCGTGCGGCGTTGCTCGACGAGCGCGTTGAGCGCGGGGTCGGCGGGTCCGGCGTGCTGCTCGTAACCGACGTCGACGCCGGTGATCAGCGCGGCGCCGGTTCCGGTGACGCGCACCGATTCCGCGTCGAGCGCCAGCGGGAGGCCGGTGATCCGCACGCGGGCGCCCTCGGCCAGGTTCATCCGGCCCCGGCGGGTGACCCGCGCGTGCTGCGGATAGACGGTCACGGCGACGATCGGAGCATCCATGACTCCGACGTTAGTCGGTTGACGGCGGCCGCGGTTGCCGGAAGTGTCGGGGGTGATCGCCCGCTTCGTCCGGCTTGGGGGTTCTGGTGGGAGCTGCTCGGATCGTGTCCGTGCTCGCTGCTGTGCTCGCGCTTCCGCTCGGAACGGGGGTGGCGCAGGCGGATCCGCCCCCCGCACCGGTGTTCTCAGCCGGGCAGGCCCAGCCGGTGTTCGACCCGGCCGACGTGGTGCGCGAGGACGTCTGGGTCACCGCTCCGGTGGACAGCGACCACGACGGGCAGGACGACCTCGTCCACGCGCAGGTGGTGCGGCCCCGCGCGACGGACGCCGGGATGAAGGTGCCGGTGGTCTACCAGGCGAGCCCGTACTTCGCGGGTGGCAACGACGTCGCGAATCACGACGTGGACGTGGAGCTGTCGGTGCCGGACTCGGGGCGGACAGCCGCCGTCGGCGTCGGCCCGCACGCGGCGCCGCCGATCCGCTGGAGCTATCAGGACTACTTCACCGCACGCGGGTTCGCCGTGGTGTACGGGGAATCCCTGGGCACCGGCCTGTCCACCGGCTGCCCGACCACCGGCGACGTGAACGAGACCGTGGGCGCGCGGTCGGTGGTCGACTGGCTGGGCGGCCGCGCCCCGGCGCGCAACGAGGCCGGTGCGCCCGTGACGGCGAGCTGGAGTACCGGGCACACGGGCATGATGGGCGTGTCCTACAACGGAACCCTGCCCAACGCCGTCGCGAGCACGGGCGTTGCGGGCCTCGAGACGATCGTGCCGATCGCTGCGATCTCGAACTGGTACGAGTACTACCGCAACGACGGCGCGGTCGTCGCCGCCGGGGGCTTCCAGGGCGAGGACACCGACGTGCTGGCCGAGTACGTCTACACGCGCGCCGACCGGCAGATCTGCCGTCCGGTGATCGACGGGCTCACCGCCGACCAGGATCGGGTGACCGGCGACTACGGCCCGTTCTGGGACGTGCGCAACTACCGCAACGACGTCGGGAAGGTGCACGCGTCCGTGCTCGCCGTGCACGGGCTGAACGACTGGAACGTGAAGACCGACCAGGTCGCTTCGTGGTACGAAGCCCTGAAGGCGCACGGGGTGGAGCACAAGATCTGGCTGCACCAGTCGGGCCACGCGGACCCGATCTCGCTGCGCCGTGATGCGTGGCTGACGACGCTGAACAAGTGGCTGTCGCACTACCTCTACGGCATCGACAACGGCATCGAGCGCGAACCGAAGGCGACGATCCAGCGCGAGGACAAGTCCTGGGTCGACGAAGCCGACTGGCCCGCGCCGGGCACTCGTGGCGTGAAGGTCTACCCGTGGCCGGGCGGCCGCGCGAAGGGGACTCTCGACGCGCGCAACCCCGTACCGGGCCGCCCGACGATGGAGGTCCTGGCGGACGACGCCTCGAAGACCGTGCAGCAGCTCGCCGACGCCGCTTCGTCGGGCAACCGCCTGCTGTACGGCACTCCCGCGGTGAAGTCGTCGCTGCGCCTTTCGGGCACCGCGCGGGCCGACCTGCAGCTGTCGTTCGACCGGCCGGCCGCCAACGTCACGGTGGCGCTGCTGGACCGCGCCCCGGACGGCAAGTCGTTCGTGATCACGCGTGGCTGGACCGACCCGCAGAACCGGATTTCGCCTGCGGTGACCTCGCCGATCGTGCCCGGGACCTCGTACCGCATCGAGGTTTCCCTGATGCCGAAGGACTACGTGCTGGCAGCCGGGCACCGCCTGGAGTTCCTCGTGGCCTCCAGCGACCACGACTACACCCTGCGGCCGCGTCCGGGAGCGGGGCTGTCGCTGGACCTCACGCGCACGTCGCTGACGCTGCCGGTCACCGGTGGGAAGCCGGCGCTGGGCTTCTGAGGAACTCCGCGACGACGGGAGCCAGGACCTTCATCGAGACGTTGTGGTTCTGGCCTTCGAGGGTGCGGTGCCGCGCTTGGGGGAGGGCGTCGGCGAGGGCTTTCGCGGCCTGCTGAAGGCTTTTCGCGCTCTTGCCGCCGCTGAGGACGAGCGTGGGCCGGCCGACAGTGGCGAAGTCTGTCAGCACTTCGCCGTTCAGGTGGCCTTCGAGGAGAGCAGCGTCGTACGGCAGCGTGTGGGCGACTGAGGTGAGGCGCTTCCAGACGCCGGGCATGACCCGCATCAGCGGGATCACGAATCCGGGGGCGCCCATGTCCCGGGTCATGAAGTACTTGACGGCTTCGCCGCGTTTTCCCTGGGAGATCAGGGTTTCCAGGTGTTCGGCGAAGTCGTGCGGCGGGTGGCCGGCCTCGGTGGTGACGAACGGCGGCTCGTAGAGCGCGAGCCTGGTCAAGGGGACGCCGGCCCTGGCCGCGTGAAGTGCCAGGACGGCGCCCGAGGACAGGCCCCACGCGGTCGCCTCACCACCGGCGGCCTGGACGACGGCCGCGAGATCTTCGACTTCGCGCTGCACGGCGTAGGGCTGGGCGTCACCGCTGTCCCCGCGGCCGCGGCGGTCGTAGTTGTAGACCGTGAAGTGCTCGGACAGCAGGGCGGAGAGTTCGAGCAGGCCGGGGAAGTGGCGGTAGCTGAACGCACCGGCCACGATCACGACCGCGGGCCCCCGACCCTGCTTGTCGTAGGCGATGCGGGTGCCGTCGGCTGAGGTGACGTGGTCCATGAGGCGGGTCCTCTCTCGTGGTGGTGGGCTCATCCTGCAGACCGATCACTGTAGTTGTCAAGACAAAAAAAGTATTCGGTGGCACTTCGTCCGGACCTGGCCGCCGGTGCTGGACAATCACGACCGTGTGGAAGCTGGGGGGTTTCGCGGCTGCCGTCGTGGTCACCGTCGCGGGTTTGGCGGCGTGCTCGTCCGATGCGCCGCCGGCCGACAACCCGTGTGACACGACTGCCCCGGGCTGCGAACGACTGGGGCGGCGCGAAGTACACCAGTCCCGGGCCCGGCCTGGCGACGCTGATCAAGACGGCGGTGTGGCCCGCGCGCCTGAGCACGCGCCCGGTTCTCCGGGGTTCCGGTGCGCCGAGCCTGCCGGCGTAGTGAGTGCCCGTGCCGGACCAGGGGCAACCGCCGCGGCGCCGACGCCGGGTACACCTGCAACATCTACGGGAGCCACGGCGCCACGACGTCTGGCGAGGAAACGCCCGCCGCGCCGGCGCTCGTCCACGCTCGCTACCGCTTCGAGGTCCGCGAGGTCGATCCCCGTCGGCACCCCGGGCGGCACGGTCGTCCCCGATTCGGTCCCGGACGCCGCTTTCGCCGACGCGCTGCGGCCGTACGTCGAGGCTGTGCGGCCTTGCGCTAGCCCGCGATCCCCGCCCGGTAGGCGAACGCCACCGCCTGCGCCCGGTCCCTCAAGCCGGCCTTGGAGAACAGGTGGTTCACGTGCGTCTTGACCGTGGCCTCGCTGACCACCAACTCCCGCGCGATCTCCGTGTTCGACAGGCCTGCCGCGATGAGGCGCAGTACCTCGATCTCGCGCGCCGTCAGGCCCTCGACCTCCGCCGCGCGCACGGGGCCCCGGCGCGTGGCGGCGTCGACGAGGCGGCGCTGCAGCTCGCCGTCCACTGTGGACTGGCCGGCCGCGGCGGAACGCAGCGCGCGGGCGATGGCCTCGGCGTCCGCGTCTTTCGTGAGGAAGCCGCGGGCGCCGGCGCGCAGAGCGCCGAGCAGGGACTCGTCGTCGGTGTAGGTGGTGAGGACCACGACCTCCGTCGACGGGTGGCGCTCGCGGACGGCTTCGGTCGTGGAGACGCCGTCGCGGCGGGGCATGCGCAGGTCGACGAGCAGGACGTCCGGGCGGTGCTCGGCGACGAGCGCCAGCGCGGCGTCGCCGTCGGCGGCCGCACCGACCACCTCGACGCCGGGCAGCAACCCCAGCAGCGTCACGAGGCCCTCGCGCACCACGGCCTGGTCGTCGGCCAGCACCACGCGCAGGTTCACGCCGGCACCGTCAGGTGAATCCGCCATCCGTCCTCTCCCGGCCCGCTGTCCAGCTTTCCTTCGAGCAGCGCGACCCGCTCGGCCATGCCGCGCAAACCGTATCCCGCCGCGGGCGCGTCCGGCGGACGGCGGCCCTGGCGGTCGAGCACCGTCAGCTCGACGTGTGACTCAGCGAAGGCGAGCGTGACGTCCACATCGGCTCCCGGCGCGTGCTTGCGCGTGTTCGACAGCGCCTCCTGCACGGCGCGGACGAGCGCGGTGGTCACACCGGCGTCGAGCTCCCGCGGCTCGCCCTCCACGACCAGGTCGGCACGCGCACCCGTGTCCAGGCGGTAGCCCGCGAGCAGGTCGGCCACGGCGCGCTGCGCGGGCACCGCGTCCTCCCGCAGCGCGGCGACGGCCTTGCGCGCCTCGGACAGCCCGTCCGAGGCCAGCTTCTGGGCGCGTTCGATCTGGGCGACGGCTTCGGGGCTGGCGCCGTCGCGCACGAGCATCAACCGGGCGCCCTGCAGGTTGAGCGCGAGGCCGGCCAGGGAGTGGGCGAGGACGTCGTGCACCTCACGGGCGATACGCGCGCGTTCGGCCAGCGCCGCGGCGCGCGCGTGCTCCTCGGTGGCGGTCTGCGCGCGGGCCAGCGCGAGCTCCGTCTGCTCCAGCCGGGCGGCGCGGTCGCGCCGGCTCGCGGCGAGCAGCACCATGACGATGAGGATGGCGAACAGTGCGAGCGCGTTCAGCCATTCGAGCCGGTGCACCACGGCCCACGTGACGATCGCGCCGGCACTCGCCACCAGCACCACCGTGGTCAGCGCCCGGCCGAACGTCCGCAGCGTGTAGAACGTCGTGCTGAACATCGCGACCGACATCCAGCTGTTCGGCTCGAGCACCCACAGCGCGCCCGCCGCCGCGACCACCACCGGCATCGCCGCCGGCAACGCCCACGCCGGCCTCGACTCCGGCGTCGCGGGCAGCAACGGCGCCGACGCCACCAGCGTCACGCCGAACAGAGCCCACGCCCACCACCCCGTGAGGTACGGGATCGAGATGATCAACGGGAACACCACGAACCCCCACCGCACCCAGTCGGGCGCGCCGAGCCGCGAGCGGTTCCCAGTGGTCGTGGTGATCATGTCCCTCCCCGGTGTTTCTAGGGAGAATGTACGGGAGGACCTCTCGCGCGGCGGGGTGTGAAGGCGTTTCGCGGAATGGTCTTGCGCTCTCGAGGCCGGCGCCGAAACAGCGTCCGTCGAGGCCGTTCGCCGCCGGGACACCCGTTGCTACCAGGTGGTTTGCCCGGCATGTACGCAAAATGTACTTCGCGTCGCTTTCCTGGTTCCGTCATCCACGCCAAACAGGAGGTACGCACCATGTCCAGGTTGCGACGGCTCGCCGTGTTCGCCGCTGCCGCGGTGTTGCCCGCGCTCGGTCTCACGTTCGCCGCCCAGGCTCCGGCGTCCGCCGCGCCGAACTTCCAGGTGCCGTTCAAGTGCGGGGTCACCGTGACGGCCGCGACGTTCAGCGGGCACAACCCCGCCAACTCCGTCGACTTCCAGAAGTCCGGCATCACGGGCATGCCCGTGGTCGCTTCGGTGGCCGGCACCGTCACGCGCGTCGAGAACGAGGGCAGCACGAGCTACGGCCGCTGGATCGAGCTCGACCACGGCGGCGGCTGGCGAACCCGCTACGCGCACTTGTCCGCGCAGGAGGTGTCCGTGGGCCAGAAGGTGAGCGGGGGCGCCGAAATCGGCAAGGCGGGCGCGACGGGCGGTGTGACGGGACCGCACCTGCACTTCGAGGAGAACCTCAACGGCGTGACGCAGAAGGCCGTGCTGAACGGCGTCGCGGCGGTCTACTACGGCAAGAAGGACTTCACGAGCAAGAACAACTGCGGCGGCAACCCCTATTCGGCCACCGAGGTGTGCGGCTCCGGGTTCTCGGTGATCGACCAGCAGGGGCTGGGCTCGTCCGGCACCGCGTACCTGCTGTACAACGCTTCGACGAAGGCCAACTGCGTGACGACGCTGAAGTCCGTTTCGCTGGGTACCGCGAGCCCGACGTCGGCGTTCCTGGAAGTGGAGGGCCAGGCGCGCACAACCGACTCAGGCAACTTCACCTACTACGCCGGGCCGGTGAAGAAGACCGCGGGCGCCACCTGCGTGAAGTGGGGCGGTTCGGTGGGCTCGGACAGCTACACGAGCCCGTTCGAGCACTGCGGCTGAGCGCCTAGCACACCGCACCGACACGAACCCGGTCCAGCCCGCGAGGCTGGGCCGGGTTTTCCACAACTGCCGCGGCTGTCCACAGATTTCCCCGAGTGCCGTCCCCCGCCCGTTTCCCGCCGCACAGTGGAGTGCGTGACCACCTCGACCCCACCCGGCACGGCCCGGGCCCTGCTCACCGACCCGGCGCAGCTCATCGCGGCGCTCCCGTACCTGCTCGGTTTCACGCCTGCCGATTCCGTGGTGCTGCTCGGGCACCGCCCGCCCGGCACGCGGATCGGCCTGATCCTGCGCGCGGACCTGCCGCCGCGCGATCTCGTTGCGGAGCAAGCGGATGCGCTCGCGCCGCGGTTCCGCGTTGACGACCACACCGGCGTCACCTTGGTGATCGTCGGCGGGCGGGCCGGGCCCGACGGCGAGCTGCCGCACGCCGAGCTCGCCGAGGAGCTCGGCCGGGCGCTCAAGGAGTACGAGCTGCCGGTGATGCATCCACTGTGGACACCGGAGATCGCGGCCGGGGCACCGTGGGCGTGCTACCGCGAACCCACCTGCGGCGGCCTGCTGCCGGATCCGCGCGACACCGTGGTGGCGGCCACGACCACCAACGCCGGCTTCGTCTCCTTCCCCAGCCGCGACGACGTCTTGGCCTTGATGGAGCCACGGTCTCCCGCCGCGTTGGTGCGGCGCCGCGCGCTACTCTCCCGCGCGACCCCACCGGCGGATCCCGACGACGTGCTCGCGGCGGCCGCCGAGGTCCGCGCGGCGTTCTTCCGCCACCGCCGGGCCGAAGGTCCGCCGTCGGACGACCAGGCGGTGCGCCTCGCCCACGCTCTGCGCGTCCCGAAGGTCCGCGACGCCTGCCTGGCGACCGCGGTCCCGTCGGAGTCGCCCGTCGCCGTGGCCGCGATGAGCCTGTGGCTGGAGCTCGTGCGCGAACTGCCCGCGCCCCACCGTGCGGACGCCGCCGCCCTGGTCGCCTACGCCGCCCTCATGCGCAGCGAGGGCGCGCTCGCGGGCATGGCACTGACCAATGCCCTGGAGGCCTGCCCCGAGCATGTCCTAGCGCAGCTCCTCCACGCGGTCTGGAACCTCGGCACGGACCCGGCGAGACTCGCCGGGCTGGCTTCGCTGCCCGATGCCGTGGACCTCGGTCTGTCGTTGCCGGAGCTGAGTGTGGAAGATCCGCCGCCTGACCTTGCGCCCTGACCGTGAGGCCGCGCCGAACCAGGGGCCGAAGCTGGTGGACGTGGCTTGTCGTCAACCCGGGCCGGGTGCAGACCCGGAGGCCGGAACGTGGTGGTGCTGCAGGGAAAACGCCTCCGGCGGGTCCAGACTCGCCAAGAGCCTGGACCCGCCGGAAGGGAGATCGGTCAGGAGCGGCGGGACTGGGTGAACGCCCAGGCGTCGGAGACGATGCCGTCGAGGTCGGTGCGCTCGGGTTTCCAGCCGAGTTCGCGGCCGGCTTTTTCGCTGGAGGCCACGAGGACCGACGGGTCGCCCGCGCGGCGCGGCGCGACCTCGGCGGGGATCGGGTGGCCGGTCACGCGGCGGCAGGACTCGACGACCTCCAGCACGGAGAAGCCCGTGCCGCTGCCGAGGTTGTAGATGCGGTGTTCGCCGGCCGTCGCGTGGCGCAGCGCGAGCTGGTGGGCGTCGGCGAGGTCGACGACGTGGATGTAGTCGCGGACGGCCGTGTGATCGGGCGTCGGGTAGTCGTCGCCGTAGATGGAGATGTGGGCGCGATCGCCGGTGGCGACCTGGAGCACGAGGGGGATGAGGTGGGTTTCGGTGGTGTGGCGCTCGCCGAAAGCGTGGTAGGCGCCGGCGACGTTGAAGTAGCGCAGGCTCACCGCGGCGATCCCGTGAGCGCGGGCGAAGCTCGTGATGGCGTGGTCGATCGCGAGCTTGGACGCGCCGTAGGTGTTGGTCGGCTGCGTCGGCGCGGTCTCCGGGATCGGCGACGACTCGGGCTCGCCGTAGGTGGCCGCGGTGGAGGAGAACACCAGTCGCGGCGTGCCGTGGGCCTTCATGGCCTCCAGCAGGCGCAGGGAGGTGACGACGTTGCCTTCCCAGTACTTGGCCGGGTCCGTCATCGACTCGCCCACGAGCGACTTCGCGGCGAAGTGCAGCACGCCGTCGAAGCCCTCGCCGAGGACGTCCGCGGCGACGGCGGCGGCGTCGCCCTCGATGAAGCGCGCGTCGGGGTGCACGGCGTCGGCGTGCCCGGTGGACAGGTCGTCCACGACCGTGACCTGGTGACCGGCCTCGATGAGCCGCGCGGCGCACACGCTGCCCACGTAGCCGGCGCCACCCGTGACGATCAGTTTCAGGGGGCTCTGCGGGTCCGTCACGGTGTGGCCTTTCTGGTGTGGGCGGTGACTGTGCGCCACAGTCTCCCCTCACCGGGCCGCGCCCGGCCGCCCGGGGGTTGCCGCGGCCGATCCGGCCCGGCCGCTTCGGCCGGTGGCCCACCTCGGCTCCGCAGCCGTGCGGCCGCCGGAGCCGCGCGACCCGTTGCCGGGTGCGCGGCGCACGGTGAGACTCGGTCGAGGCCCCGAGGGGAACAGTGTTGGCAGACCTGGGTGGCGCCCTCCTGGAGCTGCGCCGCCGGCTCTTCCTCCGGACGCGGTGGACGCTGGTCCCGCCCGGCCGGCAGTTCGGGACACGCGGCGGGAGAACCGGCGGCTCAGCGCGAAAGCGATTCCGGCTGCCTAGCCTGACGCCCTTGCGCGAAAGCCGGACGGTGAGCGGCCCGCGCTCCGCAGCCCAAGTCCGACCCCGGCCGCGGCACTGCCCCCGAGACAAGAATTCCGGGGGCAGTGCCAATTCCGGGGGCAGTGCCGCGGCCGAATCAGCCGAAGCCGGTACAGCGTCAGACGTCGCGGCCCGCGCCGCGGGAAGGCACCGCCGTGAAGGTGCGGGGGCGGCGGAGCCCGGCGGCCTCGAAGGCCTCCTCGACGGCCGCGCGGACGTGGTCCAGGTCGGCCTCGCGGACCAGCGCGATGGCCGAGCCGCCGAAGCCGCCGCCGGTCATACGGGCACCCAGGGCGCCGGCGGAGCGCGCGGAGTCCACGGCGAGGTCGAGTTCGGAGGTGGAGATGCGGTAGTCATCGCGCATGCTGACGTGGGAAGCGTCCAGGTGCGGGCCGATGTCGGTGAGGCGGCCCTGGCGGAGCAGGGCCACGACGTCGAGCACGCGCTGGTTCTCGGTGACCACGTGGCGCACGAGCGGCGCGAGGTCGTCGGGCAGCTGGGCCAGGGCGGCGTCGAGCCCGGAAAGGGTGACATCGCGCAGGGCCTTCACACCCAGCAGCTCGGCGGCGCGCTCGGTGCCGCGGCGGCGTTCGCCGTAGCCGCCTTCGGCGTGGGAGTGCTTGGTGCGCGTGTCCATGATCAGCACGCGGACGCCGGCCGCGGCGAGCGGGAACGGCACCTGCTCCATCTCACCCGAGCGGACGTCGAGGAACAGCACGCAGGAATCCTGGCAGCACAACGACGCCGTCTGGTCCAGCAGGCCGGTGGGGGCGCCGACGAAGTCGTTCTCGGAGCGCTGCACCCAGCGGGCGATCTCCGGACGGGCCGGGGTGCCGGGCGCGCCGTCGTCGAGTTCGACGCCGGCGAGGCCGAGCAGCGCGAGCGTGACGGCGCACTCCAAGGCGTGGGACGAGGACAGGCCCGCGCCGGAAGGGACGTCACCGGCGATGACCAGGTCGGCGCCCGTGGCGTGGCCGTGGTCGCGCAGCACCCAGGCGACGCCCGCGGGGTAGGCGGCCCAGCCCCCGACCGAACCCGGTTCGAGGGACGCGATGTCGAGGGGATCGGAGTACTGCAACTGGCCGTCGTCGCCGAGGGTGGCGACGTTCAGCTTGCCGTCGTCACGCGGCGTGGCCGCCACGGCGAGACGGTGGGGGAGGGCGAAGGGCAGCACGAAGCCGTCGTTGTAGTCGGTGTGCTCACCGATCAGATTCACCCGGCCGGGAGCGGACCAGACCCCGGCCGGGGCGCGGCCGTGGATCCGGTGGAACGCGCCGGCGGCGTTTTCGGCGGGGCTCACCTGGCCTGCGCCAGCACGGCGTGCAGCGCCGACGTGGAGACCTGCGCCGAGGAGTCGCTGCCGGTGACCTCGATGGTCACGGTGCCGCCGTTGGCCTTGCCGACCGTGACGCGGCCGCCGGGCACGATGCCGACGGACTTGAGCTCGGTGAGCAGCGACTCGTCGAGCTGCACGTGCTCGGCGATGCGCCGCACCACGACGTCGCCGCCGCCGGTGCGGGCGAACTCGTCGAGGCGCACGAGGTCGGACTCGGCGGGCGGGGCGGGGTCGCCGTCGCCCAGCTTGTCGAGGCCCGGGATCGGGTTGCCGTACGGCGAGGTGGTCGGGTGGTCGAGCAGCTTGACCAGCTTGCGCTCGACGGCCTCACTCATCACGTGTTCCCAGCGGCACGCCTCGGTGTGCACGTGCTCCCACTCGAGCCCGATGACGTCGACGAGGAGGCGCTCGGCGAGACGGTGCTTGCGCATGACGGCGATGGCCAGCTCACGACCGTGGTCGGTCAGCTGCAGGTGCCGATCGTCGGCCACGACCACCAGCCCGTCGCGTTCCATCCTGGCCACGGTCTGGCTCACGGTCGGCCCGCTCTGCTGCAGTCGTTCCGCGATCCGGGCCCGCAGCGGGACGACACCCTCTTCTTCGAGCTCGTAGATGGTACGCAAGTACATCTCGGTGGTGTCGATGAGATCGTTCACGCTGTCCCCTTCGTCCGCGTAGCTCATCGTAGTCGTTGGCCCGGACGGCGACGGCACGCGGCAACATAACAAGCCAGGCATGCTGAAAAGTCCGGCCCGGGTGCGCGCGATGCGCCCGGACCTGCAGGATGGGGCGTATGGGACCGTTGATCACCCCCGCCGAGCTCGCCGCCCTGCCCGAGGCGCGGCGCCCCGTCGTGCTGGACGTCCGCTGGCGCCTGGCCGGGCCGCCCGCGGCCGAGTCCTACCGCGAGGGGCACGTGCCCGGTGCGGTGTTCGTCGACCTCGACACGGCGCTGGCCGCGCCGCCCGGAGAGGGTGGCCGCCACCCCCTGCCCGACCCCGCGGACCTGCAGCGTGAGCTGCGCGAAGCCGGTGTGAGCGCCCGCCGCCCGGTGATCGTGTACGACGACGCCGACGGTTCCGTCGCCGCCCGCGCCTGGTGGCTGCTGCGCTGGGCCGGCCACCCCGAGGTGGCCGTGCTCGACGGCGGTTACGCAGCGTGGCTCGCCGAAGGCCGCGAGACGACCACCGACGCGCCCACCCCCGAATCCGGCGACTTCGAGGTGCGCCCGGGCGGCATGCCGGTGCTCACCGCCGACGAAGCCGCCGCCCGCGCCCGGGCCGGCGTGCTGTTCGACGCCCGTGCGCACGCGCGCTACACAGGCGAGACCGAGCCGGTCGACCCGCGCGCCGGCCACATCCCCGGGGCGGTCAGCGCGCCGTCGTCCGAGCACGTCGGTGAAGACGGCCGCTGGCGCACGCCCGCCGACCTCGCCGCGCGCTTCGCCGACCTGGGCCTGACAGCAGGCACCCCCGTCGGCGCGTACTGCGGCTCCGGCGTCACAGCGTCGTCGGTCGTGCTCGCGCTCGAGGTCGCGGGTCACCCCGAGCCGGCGGCGCTGTACACCGGCTCCTGGTCGCACTGGTCGCGCGACCCCGAGCGCCCTGCCGCCACCGGCCCCGAGCGCGGCTGAACCACCGCCCGCCCGAACCGCCGCACGGCACCGAAGCCGAACCCGGCTCGGGCGCGCCGAGGCCAGTACAGTGCGGTACATGTCCTCGCCTGCTGTCGTCTGGGATGCCGCGCTGCTGGGATACGACCTGGGCGGAGAGCATCCGTTCAACCCCGTCCGCCTGGAGCTCACGATCCGGCTGGCCACGGAGCTGGGCGTGCTGAACGACGTCGAGCTGCTCGTGCCCACCGCGGCCGGTGACGAGGAGCTGCTGCGGATCCACGCGCCCGAGTACCTCGCGGCCGTGCGGGAGGCGCCGCTGGTCGGCTGGGACGTCGGCCACGGGCTGGGCACGGCCGACAACCCGGTGTTCAGCGGGATGCACGACGCGTCGGCGCTCGTGGTCGGCTCGACGCTGCTCGCGGCGCGCAAGATCGCGGAGGGCGAGGTGAAGCGCGCGGTCAACATCGCGGGCGGGCTGCACCACGCGATGCGCGACTACGCGTCGGGCTTCTGCGTCTACAACGACTGCGCCATCGCCATCTCCTGGCTGCTCGACCACGGTTTCGACCGCATCGCCTACCTCGACACCGACGTGCACCACGGGGACGGCGTCCAGACCGCCTTCTACGACGACCCGCGCGTGCTCACCGTTTCGCTGCACCAGCACCCGTTCACGCTCTGGCCCGGGACCGGCTACGCCGCCGAGCTCGGCAACGGCAAGGCCGCCGGCACCTCGGTGAACATCCCGCTGCCGCCGCAGACGAGAGACTCCGGCTGGCTGCGGGCGTTCAACGCGGTCGTGCCCTCGCTGCTGGCGGAGTTCGAGCCGCAGCTCCTCGTGACGCAGTGCGGTGTCGACTCGCACGAGGAAGACCCGCTGGCCGACCTGTCGCTGTCGGTCGACGGGCACCGCACCATCTACTCGACGATGCGCGACCTCGCCGAGACCTACAGCGGCGGCCGCTGGCTCGCCGTCGGCGGGGGCGGCTACCAGCTGATCCGCGTGGTCCCGCGCTCGTGGACGCACCTGATCGCCACAGTGCTCGGCCGCGACGTCGCGCCCGACACGGCGCTGCCGCCCGGCTGGGTCTCCTCGATCACCAAGGCCGCGCCCACCGCCGAGATCCCGCACGCGATGACCGACGACAAGGACACCGCGTTCAAGCCGTGGGGCGACGCCGCCGACGACCCGGTCGACATCGCGATCCGCGACACCCGCCGCGCGGTGTTCCCGCTGCACGGTCTCGACCCGGACGATCCCAGGGACTGACCATGTCCGACGAGCCGGCATCCGCAAACGGCCTGCGCGACCCGTACGACTACCCTCGCGACTGGGAGGCCGACGTCGTCCTGTCCGACGGCGGCACCGTGCACCTGCGGCCCGTGGTGCCCACGGACGCCGACGGTCTCGTCGCTTTCCACAGCAGGCTTTCCGAGCGGACGCGCTATCTGCGTTACTTCGGCGCCTACCCGCGGATCCCGCCGCGCGACCTGCAGCGGTTCTCCACCGTGGACCACCACGACCGGGTCGCGTTCGTCGCGCTGCTCGGCGACGACATCGTGGCCGTCGGGCGCTACGAGCGGCTCGACGGCGGCCCCTCGGCCGAGGTCGCGTTCGTCGTCGACGACAAGCACCAGGGCCGCGGGCTCGGCTCGATCCTGCTGGAGCACCTGGCCGCCGCCGCATCGGAGAGCGGGCTGCGCCGGTTCGTCGCCGAGGTCCTCGCCGAGAACGCGCCCATGGTGCGCGTGTTCCGTGACGCCGGCTACCAGGTCAGCCGCGCCATCGAGGAAGGCGTGCTGCACCTGGAGTTCAGCATCGACCCGACGGAGGAGTCCTTGGCCGTCGCGCGCTCGCGCGAGCAGGCGGCCGAGGCGCGAAGCGTGCACAACCTGCTGCACCCGCGGTCGGTCGCGGTGATCGGCGCGTCGGCCGACCACACGAAGGTCGGCCACGTCGCCTTCCGCAACCTGCTCGCCGCCGACTTCACCGGCACCGTCTTCCCGGTCAACCCCGAGCACCGCTCGGTGCGCGGCGTGCGCGCCTACGCGTCCGTGCTCGACATCCCGGACCCGGTCGACCTCGCGCTCGTCGCCGTGCCGGCCGAGCTCGTCGAGTCCGTGCTCGACGCCTGCCTCGCCAAGGGTGTGAAGACGCTGGTGATCGTCTCCGGCGGCTTCGCCGAGTCCGGTCCGCTCGGCCTCCACGCCGAGCTGCGGCTCGTCGGCGAGGCCCGCGCCCACGGCATGCGCGTGGTCGGCCCGAACGCGCTCGGCGTGCTCAACACGGCCCCCGGCGTGCGGCTCAATGCCACCCTCGCGCCGCAGCTGCCGCGGCGCGGGCACACGGGCTTCTTCTGCCAGTCCGGTGCACTCGGCACGGCGATCCTGGCCGACGCCGGTTCGCGCGGCCTTGGCCTGTCCACGTTTGTCTCCGCCGGCAACCGCGCGGACGTCTCGGGCAACGATCTGTTGCAGTACTGGGAAACCGACCCGGAGACGGACCTCGTGCTGCTCTACCTCGAGTCCTTCGGCAACCCGCGCAAGTTCGCGCGGCTGGCGCGGCGGCTCGCGCGGAACAAGCCGATCGTCGCGGTGAAGTCGGGCCGCCACGCCGTGCGCCCGCAGCTGGCCGCCACGTCGGCGGAGGTCGACGAGGCGAGTGTGCAGGCGCTGTTCGAACAGGCCGGGGTGGTGCGCGTGGAGTCGCTCGCGCAGCTCTTCGACACCGCGCTGGTGTTCGCGCACCAGCCGCTGCCGGCCGGGCCGCGGATCGCGATCGTCGGCAACTCGAGCGCGATCGGGCTGCTCGCCGCGGACACCGCACGGGCGCAGGGGCTGCACCTCGCGGCCGACCCCGTGGACATCGGCCCGCAGGCCGGGCCCGACGCGTTCGCCGCCGCCGTGCGCGAAGCCCTCGACTCGCCCGAGACCGACGCGCTCATCGCCGTGTTCGCCCCGCCGATCACCATTCCCGGCACCGCGTACGCCCGGGCGCTGAAGGAAGCCGTGCTGGAGCACGAGCGCACGAAACCCGTCGTGTCCACGTTCCTCGCGGCCGAGGGCGTGCCCGACGAGCTGGCCGTGCTCAGCGAGGACGGCGTGCCCACGCGGGGTTCGATCCCGTCGTACCCGAGCCCGGAACGCGCGGTGACCGCGTTGTCCCGCGTGGTGCGGTATTCGGCCTGGCGGCAGCGTCCACAGGGGACACTGGTGCGCCCGGGCGGGCTGCACGTCGAGCAGGCGCAGTCGATCGTGCGCGAGCTGCTCGCCGAGGCCGACGGCCATGCCACGATGCTGTCCGACGACGACGTGGTGCGGCTGCTCGGCTGCTACGGCGTCGACGTGGTCCCGTTCCGCGTGGTGTCCGATGTGGACGCTGCCGTCGCGGCCGCCGCGGAGCTGGGTTACCCCGTCACGCTCAAGGCCGTGGACGAGCGGCTGCGCGGCCGGCCTGACCTCGCGGGCGTGCGGCTGGACCTCACGTCGGAGGACTCCGTGCGCGTGGCCTACCGCGACCTGTGCGAGGTCTCCGGCGACAACGAGCTGTACGTGCAACGGATGGCCGCCAAGGGGATCTCGTGCGTGATCGGGCTGCAGGACGACCCGTCGTTCGGCACGCTCGTGTCGTTCGGGCTCTCGGGCCTGGTCAGCACGCTGCTCGGCGACCGCGCCTACCGCGCGGTGCCGGTCACCGACGTCGACGCCGCCACACTCATCCGCGAGCCCCGCACGTCACCCCTGCTCACCGGCTACCGCGGCGACGAACCCGCCGACCTGGCGGCGTTGCAGGACATGGTGCTGCGCGTGGCGGCCCTCGCAGAGGACAACCCGGAGGTCCGGTCGCTGGCGCTCGATCCGATCCTCGCTTCGCCCGACGGCGCCTTCGTGGCCAACGCGCGCATGGTGCTGGGCCCGCCGCCGACCCGGCCGGACACCGGGCCGCGGCGGTTGCGCCACATCACGCCGTCGGACTGACGGCTCACCAGGTCTTGCCGTTCGTGCCGTGGACGCGGGTGAAGAAGCTGGTCAGCGCGATCTCCAGCGCGGTGGTGAGCCGGCCGCCGAGGTTGTCGATCGCCGCCGGATCCTGCCTGGACAAGCGCAGCCGCGCCTCGTGGACCACGTCTTCGGCGTCGGCGTGCGAACCGAGGACGCGGAAGGCGACCGCGCGCAACCGATCGCAATGGGGACTCGAACGCCTCCGCGATCGGATTGGTACCGGCATGCGAACTCCGACGTGATCACCGCGATCCAGCACGTGAGGCGCGCAGTCCACGCCGGCGGGCTCACGCTGGGGCAGGCCGCGTTGCGTCTGCCCGAAATTTCGCGGAGCTGAAGAGCGCCACGCCGAACGCGTGATGCGCGTGAACCGGATCGGGGCGTTTCTCGGGATGCGGTCAGTGGTTGAACCGATGACCCGGGCCGGTGGCGGTTCCATCGTCAACGTGTCCTCTGTGGAGGGACTTGCCGGCATGCCGTTCCTCTTCGCCTGCACCGCGAGCAAGTTCGCGACCCGCGGGATGGCCAAGGGCGCCGCGCTGGAGCTGGGCGCACGCGGCATCGGGATGAACTCCGTCAACCCCGGCAGATCGACACGTTGATGGATTCCGAGGCTGCCGGCACCGACGTCGACGTGTCGCAGGTCGGCAAGAAGGTGGCGCTCGGCCGCGTGGGGCGGTACGGCGACTCACGCGTTGAAACTGTGATCCAGGCGACTGAGAGCGCGCAGTGAACACCGCTAACGGAAATCGGACGGGAGGTATGGACAAGACTTGGGGTGACTACTGGGAGGTGTGGTGGGCGAGACCGGCTCGATCACTCTCCCGGGCACCGCGGCGCTGACCCAGGTCGGCCGGCTCGCCACGCTGTCCTGGGAGGTGCTGCGGGCGAGCTTCCGGCGTCCGTTCCAGTTCCGCGAGTGGATCCAGCAGTGCTGGTTCTTCGCGAGCGTCACGATCCTGCCGACGGCGTTGGTCGCCATCCCGTTCGGGGCCGTGATCGCGCTGCAACTGGGGTCGCTGACCACGCAGATCGGCGCGCAGTCGTTCACGGGGGCCGCGAGCGCGCTCGCCATCGTGCAGCAGGCCGCCCCGCTGATCACGGCGCTGCTCGTGGCCGGCGCGGGAGGCAGCGCGGTCTGCGCGGACATCGGCGCGCGCAAGATCCGCGAAGAGATCGACGCCATGGAAGTGCTCGGCGTCAACCCGATCCAGCGCATCGTCGTGCCGCGCGTGCTGGCCGCGATCGTGGTGTCGGTGCTGCTCAACGGCCTGGTCACGGTGGTCGGCGTGCTCGGTGGCTACTTCTTCAACGTCGTGCTGCAGGGCGGCACGCCCGGCGCGTACCTGGCGAGCTTCAACGCGCTGGCCCAGGTGCCGGACCTGTGGATCAGCGAGATCAAGGCGTTCCTCTACGGCTTCGTCGCCGGCGTCGTCGCGGCCGCCCGCGGCCTGAACCCCGCGGGCGGACCGAAGGGGGTGGGCGACGCGGTGAACCAGGCCGTGGTGATCACATTCCTGTTGCTGTTCCTCATCAACGTCGTGCTCACCGCGATCTACCTCAAGATCGTGCCGCCGAAGGCGCTGTGACGTGACCGCCGAACCGATCGAGGCCCCCGCGCTGTCCGACCGGACGCTCGAGATCATCGCGCGCCCGGGGGCGAGCCTGGAAGGACTCGGGCGCCAGCTGTCGTTCTACGGCCGCGCGCTCGCGTGGTCGCCGCGCACGGTCCGCCGCTACGGCCACGAGACTCGGCGGCTGCTCACCGAAGTCTGCTTCGGGACGGGCGGACTCGCGGTGATCGGCGGGACGCTCGGCGTGATGATCGGCATGACGCTGTTCACCGGGCTCATCGTGGGTCTGCAGGGCTACTCCGCGCTCAACCAGCTCGGCACCGCCGCGCTCACCGGCTTCGTCTCGGCCTACTTCAACACGCGTGAGGTCGCGCCGCTCTCGGCCGGGCTCGCGCTGTCGGCCACCGTCGGCTGCGGCTTCACCGCGCAGCTGGGCGCGATGCGGATCTCCGAGGAGATCGACGCGCTCGAGGTGATGGCCGTGCCGAGCATGCCCTACCTCGTGACCACGCGGGTGCTCGCCGGCGTCACCGCGGTGATCCCGCTGTACGCGATCGGCCTGCTCTCGTCCTACCTCGCGTCGCGGCAGATCACCATCTGGCTCTACGGCCAGTCGGCCGGCACCTACGACCACTACTTCACGCTGTTCTTGCCCCCTGAAGACGTGTTGTGGTCGTTCGCCAAAGTGATCGTGTTCAGCGTGATCGTGATCCTTTCCCATTGCTATTACGGCTACACGGCCGAGGGTGGCCCGGCCGGGGTCGGCGTGGCGGTGGGCCGCGCCGTGCGCACGTCGATCGTGCTGATCTCGGTGCTCGACTTCTTCCTCAGCCTTGCCATCTGGGGCGCCAACACCACCGTGCGGATCTCCGGATGAGCACGCGGCGCGAAACGCTGAAGCGGCTCCGGTACCAGGTGCTGGGGCTGGTCTTCCTCGTCGTCGCGGCCGTGTTCTTCACGACCACGATCGCGATCTACAAGAAAGTCTTCACGCCCGTCGCGCTCGTGAAGCTGGAGACCGACCACGTCGGCAGCCAGCTGCGCACCGGCGGCGACGTGAAGGTGCGTGGCCTGCTCGTGGGCGAGATCCGTTCGGTGACGGCGGAAGGCGACCACGCGGAGCTCGAGCTCGCGCTGCAGCCGGACAAGATCGACGAGATCCCGAGCAACGTCTCGGCGCGGCTGCTGCCCAAGACGCTTTTCGGTGAGCGCTACGTCGCCTTGCAGCTGCCCGAGAAGCCCGCCGCGCACATCGAAGCGGGCGACGTGATCCCGCAGGATCGCAGCAGCACGGCGATCGAGCTGGAACAGGTGCTCGACGACGTGCTGCCGCTGCTGCAGGCCGTGCAGCCGGAAAAGCTTTCGAGCACCCTCAGCGCCGTGTCGACCGCGCTCGACGGGCGCGGCAAGCAGCTCGGCCGGACGCTCGTGAACCTCTCGGACTACCTCGGGCAGCTGAACCCGTCGCTGCCCGACCTCAAGGCCGACATCACCGGCCTGGCCGACGTTTCGGACACCTACGACAAGGCCGCGCCGGATCTGCTCGACGCGTTGGCCGACCTCACCACGACGACTCGGACCATTGTGGAGAAACGCCAGGGACTGTCCGATGTGTACGCCTCGGTCTCGGCAGCTTCGGCCGACCTCACGAGCTTCCTGGACGTCAACAAGGACCACCTGATCCGGCTCACCACGGCCGTGCAGCCGACGCTCGACGTGCTCGCGAAGTACGCGCCCGAGTACCCGTGCCTGCTCAAGCAGCTCGCCGCTTCGGTGCCGGAGGCAGAGCTGGCGTTCGGCAAGGGCACCGCCCACCCCGAGGTGAGCCGCGTGACGATCGAGTTCAGCGCCAGCCGCGGCAAGTACCTGCCGGGCGTCGACGAGCCCCAGTACGACGACAAGCGCGGCCCCCGCTGTTACCCGCAGGTGCCGAAACCCGGGTACTGGCCGCAGTACCCGCCCGACGGCGCGGTCGAGGACGGCTCCACGAAACCCCCGCCGCCGCACAGCCCGGCCGAGTCGCTGCCCGGCGAGATCACCTCGGGCGCGATCACGTCGAACACCGTCGCCGGGCGTGGTCCGTCGGGCGGTGGCGGTGAGTCGGGCGGCGCGCCGTCCGTGATCGGCTCGACCGACGAGGAGCAGCTGATCGACCTGCTGGCCTCGCCCGCGATGGGCACCACGCCGGACCAGGTGCCCGGTTGGGCCGGCCTGCTCGTGGGGCCGCTCTACCGCGGGGCGGAGGTGGAGCTCAAGTGAGATCCTTCGTTCCCGCGTTGGTGAAGATCCTCGTCTTCGCGGCCGTCACGGTGCTGCTCACCGGCATCCTCGCGGCCACCATCGCGAACACCAACTTCGGCACCACCTCCGGGTTCGCCGCGAAGTTCACCGACGCGTCGGGCCTGCAGCCGGGTGACGACGTGCGCATCTCCGGCGTGAAGGTGGGGCAGGTCGACTCGATCACGGTGCAGCAGGGCGAGCAGAACCTCGCGGACGTGCGCTTCGCCGTCGACGCTCAGTACAAGCTACCCGCGCTCACGACCGCGACGATCAAGTACCGCAACCTCGTCGGCCAGCGCTACCTCGCGCTCGGCACCGACGTCACGGGCGGCGGCACGCTGGCCGACGGCGCGACGATCCCGCCCGAACGCACCAAACCCGCGTTGAACCTCACCGTGCTGTTCAACGGGTTCAAGCCGCTGTTCCAGGCGCTGGACCCGAAAGAGGTCAACCAGCTCTCGGCCGAGATCATCCAGGTCTTCCAGGGCGAGGGCGGCACGATCACGAGCCTGCTCGCGCACACCGCGTCGATCACGACGTCGATCGCCGGCAAGGACCAGGTGATCGGGCAGGTCATCGACAACCTCAACCAGGTCCTGACCACGGTGAACTCGCGCGGCCCGCAGCTGGGCGACCTCATCGACCAGACGCAGCGGCTGGTGAGCGGCCTGGCCGAGCAGCGCAAGCCGATCGGCGACGCCGTCGGCGCGCTGGGCGAGCTGACCGAGACCACGTCGGGCCTGCTCGCCGACGCGCGCCCTGCCGTGCAGGAAGACGTGAAGCAGCTCGGCACGCTGTCGAACAACCTCGCGAACTCCGACCAGCTGCTCGACCACCTGCTGCAGGTGCTGCCGGGCAACCTGGAGAAGTTCACGCGGACCCTGAGCTACGGCAGCTGGTTCAACTACTACCTGTGCGGGATCGAAGGCACGATCGGGATCTCGTCGCTGGACGTGACGCTGCCGATCGTGCCGCTGCCCGCCACGCAGCGTGCGCCCAGGTGTGGCCCGTGATCAACCGTCTTTTCGGGGGGTCCAGGGGCTTGTCCCCCGGCCGGGGTCTGGGGCTCGGCCCCGGATGAAACCGCTCAAGGAACGCAACCAGGCCGCCGTCGGCGGGGTGACACTCGTGCTCATCCTGCTCGTGACCGCCGTGGCCTACTTCTCCGCCAGCATCCCGATGTTCGGCAACGGCACCACGTACTCCGCGTACTTCGGCGAAGCCGCGGGGCTCGCACCGGACAACGAGGTGGAGGTCGCCGGCGTGAAGGTGGGCCAGGTGACGTCGGTGGCGCTCGCCCACAAGCAGGTGCTGGTGAAGTTCCGCGTGAAGGGCGTGCGCGTGGGCGACGCGTCGACCGCGTCGATCGAGATCAAGACGCTGCTGGGGGAGAAGTACCTCGCGCTCCACCCGAAAGGCGCCGGCACACAGAGCCCCGGCGCCACGATCCCGCTGCAGCGCACGCGCACGCCGTTTCAGCTGCAGGACGCGTTCGACCAGCTCTCCACGACCGTCGGCGACATCGACACGAAGCAGCTCGCGGACAGCTTCACCGCGCTTTCGGATTCGCTGTCCGGCAGCCCGCAGTACCTGAAGGACACGCTCTCGGGCCTGTCCGCGCTGTCGAAGACGGTGTCCTCGCGCGACGACGACCTGCACACGTTGCTGGCCAACACGAGCGCGATCTCCCAGACGCTCTCGGACCGCAACACCCAGCTGCAGCAGGTGATCAGCGACGGCAACCTGCTGCTGACCGAGCTGCAGAACCGCCGTGACCAGATCAGTGCGCTGCTCAAGGGCACGCAGCAGATCTCGCAACAGCTCTCCGGGCTCGTCGCCGACAACCGGGCGCAGCTGAAGCCGACGCTCGACGCGCTGGGGAAGGTGACCGACGTGCTGCAGCGCAACCAGAGCAATCTCGACCGCGGCCTGGCGCTGATGGCGCCGTTCGCGCGCGTCGGCGCGAACGCGACGGGAAACGGCCGCTGGTTCGAGGGCTACCTGTGCGGGCTGCTGCCACCGACGATCACGGCGGGCGGGCTGTCGATCAACCCCGAGGGCTGCACCCCGCCCGTCGCGGCGCCGAACCAGGGGGTGGGTGGACGATGACGACCGCCGACGTGCTTTCTCCCGCGGAGGCGGCATGACTATCGAAACGCGAGCGCAGCGCAACCTGGTGACGTGGCTGGGTTTCGCGTGCGTGGCGGCATTGCTGCTCACGGCGGGGCTCTGGCTGGTGTTCCGCACGAGCAGCGGCACCACGCTGTCGGCGTACTTCGGCAAGACCGTCGGCCTGTACGCCGGTTCTTCGGTACGCGTGCTGGGAGTTCCCGTCGGCGAGGTGACCGCCGTGACGCCGGACGGGCAGGCCGTGCGCGTGGACATGCGCGTGAACGACGACGTGCCGATCCCCGTGAACGTCGGTGCCGTCGTGGTCGCCCCGAGTCTCGTCAGCGACCGCTACGTGCAGCTCACCCCGGCCTACGACAGCGGTCCGACGCTCGCGAGCGGCACCGTGCTCGCCCGCGACAAGACGGCCACGCCCGTGGAGCTCGACGACCTCTACGCCAGCCTCGACAAGCTCTCCACTGCGCTCGGCCCCAACGGTGCCAACAAGAACGGCGCCCTGTCCGACGTCCTCGACACCGCGGCCGCCAACCTCAAGGGCAACGGCTCCGACCTCAACTCCACCGTCGGCCGCCTCGCCGATCTCGCGGGCACGCTCGACGACTCCAAGGACGACCTGTTCGCCACCGTTCAGAACCTCAACTCGTTCACCGATGCTCTCGCCCAGAGCGACAGCCGGCTCAACGAGTTCTACGAACGCTTGGCCGACGTCAGCGGCTTCCTCGCCGACGACTCGGCCGACGTCGGAGCCGCGCTGAACTCCCTGGCCTCCTCGCTCGGTGACGTGAAACAGTTCGTGGCCGACAACAAGGCCGGACTGGAGTCCAATGTAGATAAGCTGGCGTCCCTCACCGGTGTGCTCGTGGACCAGCGCGCCGCGCTCGCCGAGGTGCTCGACATCGCGCCCACCGGCGCCACGAACTTCATCAACTCCTACGACGCCGCGTCGGGCACCATCGCCGTGCGCGACAACCTCAACGAGATCACCAACCCGCCGATCCTCACCGTCTGCCGGATCCTCGCCGCGGGCACCCCGAAGGGCGTGCCCACCACGTTGACCGACATCTGCAAGCAGCTCGCGCCGGTCCTCGACGGCGCGCTCAAGCTGCCGTCCGTGCCGCAGGTGCTCAACTCGCTGCAGAACGGCCGGCTGCCCCCGTTGCCGCTGCCGCTCGTGGACGTGATGACGCAGCTTTCCGGCGGTGGCAAGTGAAGCGGCGGCGCCTGGCCGGGGTGTTCGCCGGCGTGCTCGTGCTCGCCGGGTGCAGCGACGGCGGGTTCAACGGCCTGTACTCCACGCCGCTGCCGGGCGGCCCAGACCTGGGCGACCACCCGTACCACGTGACGGCGCTGTTCACCGACGTGCTCGACCTCGTGCCGCAGGCGAGTGTGAAGGTCGACGACGTGGCGGTGGGCCGGGTCGACAAGATCACCCTCACGCCCGACACCCGCTCGGCATTGGTCGCCATGACTGTCAACGGCGACGTGCGACTGCCCGCCAACGCGCGCGCCGAGCTGCGCCAGTCGAGCCTGCTGGGCGAGAAGTTCGTGGAGCTGGCTCAGCCGACCGCCGAGCAGCCCGCCGGCCACCTCGCCGACGGCGCGCAGATCCCGCTCGGACGCACCAACCGCAACCCCGAGGTCGAGGAAGTGCTCGGCGCGCTTTCGCTGCTGCTCAACGGCGGCGGTCTCGGCCAGCTGCAGGACATCAGCCACGAGCTCAACGACGCGTTGTCCGGCAACGAACCCGAGCTGCGCGCGTTGCTGTCGCGAGTGGACGATCTCGCGACGCAGCTGGACTCGCACAAGGGCGAGATCCTGCGCGCGATCGACGGGCTGGACAAGCTCTCGCGCACACTCGCCGGGCAGCAGCAGAACATCAAGACCGCGCTGGACAACCTGGCGCCCGGCCTGAAGATCGTGGCCGACCAGCGCGACCAGCTCGTCGGGATGCTGAACGCGCTGAACAAGCTTTCGGGTGTCGCGGTGGACACGGTGAACCGCAGTCGCGACCAGCTCGTGGCGAACCTCAAGGCGCTGCAGCCGACGTTGCAGAAGCTCGGCGAGGCGGGCCAGGACCTGCCGAACGCGTTGCAGATCCTGCTCACCTACCCGTTCCCGGACTACGCGGGAAACACGATCAAGGGCGACTACGCCAACGTCGACGCGACCGTGGACCTCGATCTCGACAAGCTGCTGCAGAACTTCACGAACTCCTCGCAGCCGCCGATCCAGATCTCCGGACTGACCTCGCAGCCGGGGTCGGGTGCGGCCACGCCGGCGCTGCCCCTTCCGTTGCCGACCACCGCGCCGCCGGCGAAGAACCAGGCCGGGCCCGGCGGGCTGCTCGGCGGTCTCCTCGGCGGCCTGCTCGGGGGAGGTGCGAGATGACCTCGCGCAAGACGCGGATCCAGCTCATCGCCTTCGTGGTGATCGCCGTGGTGTCAGTGGTCTACGCGGGCGGCAGGTACGCGGGCCTCGACCGGCTCTTCGGTTCCCGCGGCTACCAGGTGACCCTGCAACTGGCCGATTCCGGTGGCATCTTCGTGAACTCCGAGGTCGCCTACCGCGGGGCGACGGTCGGGCGCGTTTCGGCGATGACGCTCACCGGCCACGGCCTCGACGTGCACCTCGACCTCGACTCGGGCGGCCCGGACATCCCCGACGACCTCCACGCGCAGGTGGCGAACCGCTCGGCGGTGGGGGAGCAGTTCGTGGACCTGCTGCCCGACCGCGATACCGGTCCGTATCTGCACGACGGCTCGGTGATCACGCAGGACCGCACGTCGCTGCCCGCGTCGCCGGATTCCGTGCTGGGACACCTGGACGATCTCGTGGCGAGCGTGCACCCCGACTCGCTCAAGACCGTGGTCGACGAGACCTACGACGCGTTCGCCGGCACGGGCCCGCAGCTGCAGAAGCTGTTGGACAGCACGGGTTCGCTCACGGCCAAGGCCGCGCAGTACATCCCGCAGACGCGTGGGCTTCTGGCCAACTCGCGCACGGTGTTCGCCACGCAGGAGCGCCAGGCGCAGAACATCACCGACTTCGCGGGCGGGCTGAAGACGATCGCGGCGCAGCTCAAGTCCTCGGACCCCGATCTGCGTACGGTGATCGATCAGGCACCGCAGCTGAGCCGCCAGATCAGCGACGTGCTCGCCACCTCGGGTACTGATCTCGGCGTGATCTTCGCGAACTCCTTGACCACCGCCCAGATCACGTCCGCGCGCACCGACGCGATCGAGGAACTGCTCGTGGCTTATCCGGTGATCTCGGCGTTTTCGCCCTCGACGTCGCCGGACGGCACCGGGCACCTCGGTGTGGTGTTCAACTTCTTCGACCCGGCGTCGTGCACGAAGGGCTACCAGGGCACGAAACAGCGCCCGGCCGACGACACCACCGATGCGCCGGTGAACGTGAACGCCTACTGCGCCGAACCGCCGGGCAGCCCCGTCGAGGTGCGCGGTGCGCAGAACGCGCCATACGCGGGGAAGCCGCCCGCGATCCCGGCCGCACCGAAGGAATCGGCGCCGTCGACCGCTCCGGACACGAACCAGCTGCCGGGCCTGCTCGGTCTGCTCACGCCGCCGGCCGGTGGCCTCGGGGCGCTGCTGGGCGGGTCGTGATGAAGGCGCGGCTGCTCGTGGTCGTGCCGGTGCTGGCCGTGCTGGCGGCCGCGTGGTTCGGCTGGTCGTGGTGGCGCGCGGCGCACGACGACGCCCTGGCGCGCGGCCGCGACCGCGACGCCGTGCTGGCCGCGGCCAGCACGGACCTGGTGGCGCTCAACACGATCGACTACCACACCGGCGGCGCCGATGTGGACCGCTGGATCGGCGCCACCACCGGCCAGTACGGCGCGAACCTCGCCGGCGACCGGCAGCTGCAGCTGGACCGCGCGACGAGCACCAAGACCGTCTCCACGGCATCGCTCCTGCAGGCGGCCGTCACCGACCTCGACCAGGCCGCGGGCACGGCCCGGGTCATCGCCGTGCTCGACGTGCGCGTGAGCACGGGCGGCGGCGCGCCGGTGCCGAAACAGGCGCGGCTGACCGTGGACTTCGCGCGGGACGGCGACACGTGGAAAGTCGGCGGCGTCCAGGCGGTGAGCTCGTGAAGCGCTGGTCGATCGCCGTGACCGTGGTGGCGCTCGCGTGCGTGGTCTGGTTCGCCCTGCAGGCTTCGGCACTGCGACCTCGTGACGACGACGCGCTGGTCGATCAGGCCACCACCACCCAGGTGCGCGACCAGGTGAGCGCGGCCGTGAAGGCGCTGTTCTCCTACGACTACGCCAACCTCGACCGCACCACGCGGGCCGCCGCCTCCGTGCTCAGCGGCCCCGCCGTCGGCCAATACCACGCCCAGTTCGCCACCGCGAGCAAACGCGCGACCGACGGCGAGCTGATCCGCACCACCATCGTCCGCTCGGCCGGCGTGCGCACCCTCCACGGCGACGACGCGACCCTGCTGCTTTTCTTGGACCAGCAGACAATCCCGCCTGGCGGCGGCGCACCGCGGTCCTCGGTCGCGCAGCTGGCCGTGACTGCCCACCGCGTGGACGGGTCGTGGAAGATCACGGGCCTCGACCCGCTCTAACCAAACGCGCCACCCGCACCGAACACCAAGCGCGCGAAGCGTTCACCGACGCGCAGGTGGGTTTCGGCATCCGGGTGCAGGGCGTCGGGCAGGGGCAGCTCCGCGAAGTCCTGCTCGCCGTACAGGGTCAGCCCGTCGAGCAGATGCAGATTCGGGTCGTCACCGCGCTGCGCGACGATCCGCGCGAGTTCGTCCCGGATGACCTTCAGCGTCAGCTTGCCGGGGCCCGGTTCGCCGGTTGCGCGGAAGCGGACGATGCCGTCGGCTTCGAAGACCGGGGCGCCGGGGCCGGGTGTGTCCTCGTGGATCGGGCACAGCAGCGGCGAGACGACCAGCAGGGGTGTGACGGGGTGGCCGGCGCGGATCGTGTCGAGGAACCCGTGCACGGCGGGGCCGAACGCGCGCAGCCGCATGAGGTCGGCGTTGACGATGTTGATGCCGAGCTTCACGCTGACCAGGTCGGCCGGGGTGTCGCGCATGACCTGCGCGGTGAACGGGTCCAGCAGCGCACTGCCGCCGAAGCCCAGGTTGGTCAGCTCGACGCCCGCGTGCCTCGCGGCCACCGCCGGCCACGTCGTCGTGGGGCTCGCCGCGCCCGACCCCTGGCTGATGGAGCTGCCGTGGTGTAGCCACCGCTGCCGGCCGTCGGGGTTGGCCGCACTGGCCGGCGCGTCGGCCCGCAGCTCGACGAGCGTGGTCAGTTCGTTGTGCGGCAACCAGATCTCGACGTCCTTGATCCGCGCGGGCAATCCGGCGAACCGCACCGTGCCCGGCTCGCCGCGCCGCACCTCGGTGCCGCCGGTCGTCATGTCGACAAGGAGTTCGTCCCCGCCGCCCACCGTCCCCGCGCCGACGGGAGCGCCGTCCACGAACAGCTCGTACACCCCGTCGGGCCGCGCCGCCGCGCCGACGTAGGACACCTTGGTGCGCACCGCGGCCAGCTCCACCACGGTCGCCGCGGTCCGGAACACCAGCCGCACCCCGGAGGGCTGCGCCTCCACCATGGCCAGCTGCGCGTCCCCCCGAGCCCTGGCCCACGCGGGCAGCCGGTGCGGCACGAGGCCGCGCTCGGTGTGCTCGAGCTCCAGGGCGCCGCGGACGACATCGGGCAAGTCGATCAGGTGCACGCGCCCCAGTCTGACCGCCGTGGCCGAGCCACGCACGGCGGTTTCAGTGCTGGATCAACCCCGGCTCCCCGAACAGCCCCTTCGCACGGTCGCCGTCGGCAGGTCGTCCTCTGTCCCGCGACTTCTGGGCGCCGCACGGGGCGATCGCCTCCCTCCCGGCCGTGGACACTGTCGGGCAGGGCGGTGAGGGGAAGGCGCGACGGGCGATCGGCTGTCCGGAACTCGGCGGGCGTGGCAACACCGGCGGACACCTGATCGCGAATGTCCGAGCGGCTCTGGCCGATCTCGGCGGGAAGCGGCGCCGCACGTGATCGTGGCCGCGGACAACGGTGGAGTGCAGTGTTCAGCGCTGGGTCAACTCAGCTCCCCGAACCGTCCCTTCGCCCGGTCCGGCGCCGTCGGCAGGTCGTCCCACTGCCGGTCCTGCTCGGTGAGGTACGGGAACACGTATGGATCCGTCACCTCGGCCGGCAGGTCGTCGGGCCGGCAGTCGCAGGCGATGCCGAAGTTGTGGTCGTTGATGGTCTGCGCGAGCGCCGCCGGTTGCGCGTCCCAGACGCCGATCCAGAGGCGGCGCAGCATCGCGGGGTGGGCGACGCCGAAGATCAGGCGGCCGATGTCGAGCGGTTCTCCCGCCGAGATCACCAGGGCGACCGCGTGCGTGCGCTGCTTCTTGCGGGGCAATGGTGAACACCCCGGTGAAGCCGGACCAGGTCTCGACACGGTGGCCCGCGTCGAAGATCGCCGCGCACAAAGTCACCAGCGCCAGGCCGCGGTTGATGATCACCTGGTGGGCGATGCGGTTGGAGTAGGCGGCCGGGATGAGGAAGGTGACGACCTTGCCGCGGCGGGAAACCGGGCGGGGGAGGCGTCGACCATGCACTCGGGTACCCCGGAGAGGGAGGCGCCGATGCCGACCTCGCTGCCGGTGACCTCCCACGACGGTTCCAGCTCGGTCACCTGGTCGCCGAGCTGGAACCGGCGTGCAGCTCGGCGCCGGTGATGCCGGCTTCCGCCAGGGCGACCGGCCGGCCGTCGACGGCCGGCCGCAGAGCCTCCTCCCACGTCGCGCCCGGCCAGGCGGTGCCGGTCTCCCGGCTGCCCGGCGCGCCGATCGTGGGGTGCGCGGTCGCGCGCTCGACGAACTCGTGCCACGACGGCATCGGGGGCGGCGAAACGGGCCGCGTCCGGCCGTTCAGCCGTCCCAGACCGCGGCACCCTGGCGCACCACGGTGACGGGTGCAGGCTCGGCGACCGGCCACAGGTCCACGACGTAGCGGTAGTGCTCGCCGTACTCGTGCTCGTTCCACGTCACGGCCGGCGGGCCACTCTCCACATAGGACACCCGCACGCGGTGACGGCCCGGCGTGAGCTCCAGCACGTGCTCCTGACCCGGGTAGTCGGCCGGACCCGCGAGCGTCACCTTCCCGCCCGGCACGGCGAGGTCGGCCTCGACCACGTGCTCGGCATCGGCCAGGACGGCGGGTGCGGCGGGGTGCACGGCGACGTCCACCTCGACGAGATCGGAGCGCGCGGTGGCGACCGCGAGCGACGACGGCTCCACCGCGATCCGGTGCGAGGTCACCGCCTCGTCGGACCACCCGCCGTCGCCGGGGACCCAGGCGGTGTTGTCCCGCAACGAGAACTGACGCTGATCGGCATGGACCACAAGACGCACGAGACCCCACCGTAGACCCTGGACAGGGGGTCACCCGAAATGGTATCGACGCGCGGTTTAGCGTTGAGCCCATGACCACTGCTCCCGTCGACGTCGACACCGCCCGTCGCGACTACGCGGCGCTCGTCGAGCGCGGCCTCTCCCTGGACATCACCCGCGGCAAGCCGTCCCCCCGGCAGCTCGACCTCTCCGCGGACCTGCTCACGCTGCCCAACGGCGAGTACAAGGCCGAAGACGGCACCGACACGCGCAATTACGGCGGACTCAAGGGCCTGATCGAGCTGCGCCGGATCTTCGCCGGCGCGCTGCAGGTCCCCGTCGACCAGCTGCTCGCGGCCGGCAACTCGAGCCTCGAACTCATGCACGACACCGTGGTGCAGGCGCTGCTGAGCACCCTGCCGGGTGGCGAGCGCCGCTGGGCCGACGAGCTGCGCATCGCGATGCTGTGCCCGGTGCCGGGCTACGACCGCCACTTCGCGCTCGCCGAGCGCTTCGGCATCGAGCTGATCCAGGTCCCGATGACCGACGAAGGCCCGGACATGGACGTGGTCGAGCGCCTTGTGGCCGAGGACGCCGGCATCAAGGGCATCTGGTGCGTGCCCAAGTACTCGAACCCGACCGGCGTCACCTTCTCCGACGAGGTCGCCCGCCGCCTGGCCGCGATGCCCACGGCCGCGCCGGACTTCCGCATCTTCTGGGACAACGCCTACGCCGTGCACCACCTCACGGACACCGAGGTCGAGGTCGCCGACATCCTGGCGCTGTGCGCCGAGGCCGGCAACGCCGACCGCGCGTTCGTCTTCGGCTCCACCTCGAAGATCACGCTCGCCGGCGCCGGCGTCGGGTTCTTCGGCTCTTCGGCGGCCAACATCGCGTGGTGGTCGGGCGTGCTCGCCAAGCGCACGATCGGCCCGGACAAGGTCAACCAGCTGCGCCACGCGATGTTCCTCAAGGACGCCGACGGCGTGCGCGCCCACATGCGCAAGCACGCGGAGATCATCGCGCCGAAGTTCGCGGCCGTCGACCGGATCCTCACCGAGGAGCTGGGCGGCTCGGGCCTGGCCACCTGGACCAAGCCGACCGGCGGGTACTTCATCTCGCTGACCGTGCCCGAGGGCGCCGCCAAGGAGATCGTGCGCCTGGCCAAGGAGGCCGGCGTCGCGTTGACCCCCGCCGGCGCCACGCACCCCTACGGCGACGACCCGAAGGACTCGACGATCCGCATTGCGCCGACCTTCCCCGTGCTTGAAGAGGTCGAGGAAGCCGTGCGCGCGCTCGTCGTCTGCCTGCGCCTCGCCGTCGCCCAGACCGCCTGAGCCACCGAGCCCCCGCTTCGTGCCACCGCCGCCCGGTACGGTCGGCGGTGGCACGGATTCGGGCACTGGGGGATTTCGATGCGCGTTCTCATCGTCGGCGGCGGCGTCGCGGGCACGGTCACGGCGATGGCGCTGCAGCGCGCCGGCCACGAGCCCGTGGTGTTCGAGGCCCATCCCTCCGGAGGAGCCGACGCCGGCGCGTTCCTCACGGTGATGCACAACGGCATGGACGCGCTGAAGGCGATCGATGCCGACGGCCCCGTGAACGACGCGTCGTTCGCCGCGCTCGGCGTCGAGCTGGTCGGGCCGGACGGTACGACGATGGGCACGCGCGAGTTCGACACCGGTGAGCTCGCCGGGCCGCGCACGCTCACCCGTGCCGCGTTGTACCGCACGCTGCAGGAGGAAGCCGGCCGCCGCGGGATCACTGTCGAGCACGGCCGCCGCCTCGTCTCCGCCGAACCAGCTTCCGCCGAAACCGGCGCCTCCGGGGTGGTGGCCACCTTCGCCGACGGGTCCACCGCGACCGGCGACGTGCTCGTGGGCGCCGACGGTGTGCGCTCCGAGGTCCGCACCCTCATCGACCCGGAGGCCGACCGCCCGCGCTTCACCGGCCTCACCGTGGTCTACGGCTACACCCGCGCCGAGGGGCTGCCCACCGCGCCCGGCATCTACCGCATGATCCGCGGCACCCGCGCGGTTTTCGGGTTCACCACCGCGCCCGACGGCGCCACCTTCTGGTTCGCCCGCATCCCCGACACCGAACGCCCACGCGGCGAGATCGCCGCCGTCACGCCGGCCGGCTGGCGCGAGTTCGCCCACGCGGCCTTCGACGGCGATCCACTGCCGTGCGCCGCCATCGTGGCGGCGACCGGCGAGGCGGTCTTCGGTGGCCACTCCTCCGACGTGCCCACCACCCGCGTCTGGTCCACCGACACCATGGTGCTCGCCGGCGACGCGGCCCACGCGGCGTCGCCGGCCGCCGGGCAGGGCGCGTCGATGGCGCTCGAGGACAGCGTGGTGCTCGCGCTGTGCCTGCGCGACCTGCCGGACGCGCCGTCCGCGTTCGCCGCCTACGAGAAGCTGCGGCGCACCCGCGTGGAGAAACTCGTGGCGGCCGGTGCGGGACAGGACGTCGGCGAGGAACGCGGCTGGCTGTACCACCACCACATCGACTGGCACGGGCGAATCACAGGCTGATTCGCGCGTGCGCGGCGCCGCCGGTGGCTACGATCCGGCGCATGAGCCAACCCGCACCTCCCATGCAGTTCCCGATCATGCTGTCCACGATGAACGATCTGCCCGGTTACCGCGTGGTTCGCGTGTTCGGTGAGGTTTTCGGCCTCACCGTCCGCAGCCGCAACATGTTCTCCAACCTCGGTGCCGGCTTCAAGGCCATGGCGGGCGGTGAGCTCAAGGGCCTGTCGAAGCTGCTGTCCGACTCGCGCTACGAGGCGCTGGGCCGCCTTTCGCAGGAAGCCATGGCGCACGGGGCCAACGCCGTGCTCGCGCTGCGCTTCGACTGCAACGAGATCGCCCAGACGGCCAGCGAGATCGCCGCGTACGGCACGGCCGTGTACGTGGTGCCCGAAGGCGCTCCGCAGCAGCCCGGCCAGCAGCAGGGTCAGCTGGCCCCGCACCAGCAGCCGCAGGGCCAGCCCCAGTACCAGCAGCAGCCCTACCCCCAGAACTGAACCCCGAGCACCCCAATGCGGCGTTGGGTGCGTTGAACGCACCGAACGCCGCATTGGGTGCGTTGAACGCACCGAACGCCACATTGGGGTGGGCGGCGGGGGAGGGCCGGGGTGGGGGTTAGCGCTTGTAGAGCGCCTCGATGTCGGACGCGTAGTTCTTGTTCACCACGTTGCGCTTGAGCTTCAGCGAGGGTGTGATCTCGCCGCCGGCCTCGGTGAAGTCCTTGGCCAGCACGGTGAACTTCTTGATCGCCTCGGCGTGCGAGACCTGCTTGTTGGCCTCGTCGACCGCGCTCTGGATCTCCTTGAGCAGATCCTCGTCGGCCGCCAGGTCGGCGACGGTGGCCTGCGCGGGCTTGCCGTGCTGGGTCTTCCAGGAGGGGAAGAACTCCTCGTCGATGGTGACCAGCGCGGCGATGAACGGACGCTGGTCGCCGACCACCATGGCCTGGCTGATCAGCGGCGAGGCCTTCATCGTGTCCTCGAGACCCGACGGCGCGACGTTCTTGCCGCCGGCCGTCACGATGATCTCCTTCTTGCGGCCGGTGATCTTGAGAAAACCCTCGCCGTCCAGCTCGCCCAGATCGCCGGTGTGGAACCACCCGTCGGTGAGCGACTCGGCGGTCGCGGCGGCGTTGTTGTAGTACGCGCCGAACACCACGTTGCCCTTGAGCAGGATCTCGCCGTCGTCGGCGATGCGCACCGAGGTGCCCGCCACGGGCTTGCCGACCGTGCCGACGCGGAACGCCGTCTTGGTGCTGACGGCTGCCGCGGCCGAGGTCTCGGTGAGGCCGTAGCCCTCGAACACCGGCACGCCGATGCCGCGGAAGAAGTGGGCCAGCCGCTCGCCGAGCGGTGCGCCGCCCGAGACCGCGGCGACGCAGCGACCACCCAGCGCCGCGCGCAGCTTGCTGTACACGAGCTTGTCGAACACCAGGTGCTTGGCCCGCAGGCCGAACGCGACGCTGCCCTTGTCCACGGCGTGGCTGTACTCGACCGCGGTGGCCTCGGCCGCGTCGAAGATCTTGCCCTTGCCCTCGCTGTGGGCCTTCTGCTTGGCCGAGTTGTAGACCTTCTCGAACACGCGCGGCACGGCGACCACGAACGTCGGCCGGAACGTGCCGAGGTCGGCGACGAGGTTCTTCACGTCCGGCGTGTGGCCCAGCGTCACGCGGGCCGACAGCGCGGTCACGGCGATCGCGCGGGCCAGGATGTGGGCCAGCGGCAGGAAGCACAGCAGCGAGTTGCCCTGCTCCATGAGCTCGGGGAACGCCTCGATGTCGGCGCGGATCTCGGCCAGCAGGTTGCGGTGCGTGAGCTCGACGCCCTTGGGCCGGCCCGTGGTGCCCGAGGTGTAGACGATCGTGGCCAGCTCGCCCGCGCCGACCTCGCGGCGGCGCGCGTGCAGGGCGTCGTCGGCGACCTCGGCGCCCAGCGCGGTCAGCTCGTCGACCGCGGGGGAGGCGCCTTCGATCTGCCAGGTGTGCTGCAGTGTGGTGAGCCGGTCGCGGATCGCGTCCACGGCCTCGCGGTGCGTGTCGGTCTCCACCAGCACGGCCTTGGCGGCCGAGTCGGACAGGATCCAATGCACCTGCTCGGGTGACGAAGTCTCGTAGATGGGCACGGTGACGGCGCCCGCGGCCCAGATCGCGAAGTCGATCAGCGTCCACTCGTAGCGGGTCTTCGACATCAGCGCGACGCGGTCACCGTGGCCGATTCCGGCGGCGATCAGGCCCTTGGCGACGGCCGCGACCTGGTCGGCGAAGTCCTTGGCCGTCACGTCCAGCCAGGTGCCCTCGACCTGCCGGCGGAAGCTCACGACGTCGGAGAACCGCTCGGCGTTCGCCCAGACGACGTCGGCCAGGTTCTCGTCGTCGGTCACCGGCTTCCCGGCGGGGGCGCTGTATTCGCGCACGTGGACCTCCGTGTTCGACGCGTGCGGTGTTACCCGCCGGTCAACTTAGCTTGCCGTAGACCTTAAGACCACGCCGCGCCGACCCGCCGGACGAGGTCGTGACATTCTGCGCCTGTGAACCCCGGACCACCCGCTCTCGATCTCGTGGACGAAACCTTCATCGTGGTGCCGCCGAGCACGATCGCCGCGGCGTTCGCGGACCCCGCAGCCTGGCGGCGGTATTGGCCCGACCTGTCGCTTCAGGTGTACACCGACCGTGGCGACAAGGGTTTGCGCTGGACCGTGACGGGTGCGCTCGTCGGTACGATGGAGGTCTGGCTGGAACCCGTGCTCGACGGCACCGTGCTGCACTACTTCCTGCGCGCAACGCCCGCCGGCCCCGGCGGTGCGCCGCGGACCCTGACTCCGCGTGAGCTGCGCCGGGAGTTCGACCGGCGGGCTCGCGCGGCGAAGCACCTCGCGCTGGAGCTCAAGCACGTCCTCGAGGACGGGCGCGAGCCCGGGGTCCCGCCGCGGGCCGACGACCTTGAGACCACTGACTAGGAGGGTCTTGTGCGGGTTCACGTCGTTTCGGACGTGCACGGCAACGCCGACGCGCTGAAGCGGGCGGGTGAGGGGGCCGACGCGCTGGTCGTGCTCGGCGACCTGCTGGACTTCGTCGACTACCGCGAGCACGACAAGGGCATCATGGGTGCCCTCTTCGGCGCGGAGAAGGTGGCGCAGTTCGCGCGCCTGCGGCGCGAGGGCACCCGCGACGAGACGGTGGCCTACTCGCGCACGCTGTGGGCCACGCTCGACGACCCGGCCTCGGCCGTGGACGAGGCCGTGCGCGAGCAGTACGCCACGCTGTTCGCCTCGATGACCGCGCCGACCTACGCCACACCCGGCAACGTCGACTCGCCCGCGCTGTGGCCGGAGTTCGTCGGCGACGGCGTGCAGGTGCTCGACGGCGAGGTCACCACCATCGGCGGCCTGCGCTTCGGGTTCGTCGGGGGAGCGGTCCTGCCCGAGGGCGTGGTGCCGCGGCCGCGCAGGGGCGCCGCCTGGCGGCCCTACCTGCGGGCCCGTGAGGAGTTCGACGAGGGCGTAGCCAAGCTGTCGGACGTCGACGTGCTCTGTACGCACATTCCGCCGGCCGTCGCCGAGCTGACCTACGACGTGGTCGCGCGGCGCGCCGAGCTGGGCTCGCGGGCACTGCTGGAGCTCATCCGCGAGCAGCGGCCGCGCTGGTCGGTGTTCGGCCACGTGCACCAGCCGCTGGCCTCTCGGCGGCGGCTCGGTTACACCGAGTGCCGTAACGTGGGTCACTTCAAGGAGACTGGGCAGCCCTACGTGCTGCGCTGGTGACGTGGCTCTCCGGCTACGCTTCGTCCCATGGCCGAGCAGTCCACGCAGTCCATCGAGGTCGACGCCGAGCCCCAACGGGTGATGACGGTGATCGCCGACTTCCCCGCGTACCCGGAGTGGGCGAAGGCCGTTCGGGAGGCCGAGGTGCTCGGCACCGACGACGCCGGGCGGGCCAAGCAGGTGAAGCTGACCCTGGACGCCGGACCGATCAAGGACGTCTACACGCTCGAGTACGACTGGGACGCGACCGGGCTCGGCGTGAGCTGGCACCTGGTCAAGGGTCAGATGCAGAAGGCGCAGAACGGCCGCTACGCGCTCGAAGCGCTGCGTGACGGGCGCACGAAGGTCACCTACACGCTCTCGGTGGAGCTGGCGCTGCCGATGATCGGCCTGCTCCGGCGCAAGGCCGAGAAGATGGTGATGGACACGGCGCTCAAGGAGCTGAAGCGACGGGCCGAAGGCTAGGCGACATGCGGATCCTGCTGTTCACCGGCAAGGGGGGTGTCGGGAAGACCACGCTCGCCGCGGCCACCGCCACCGCGCTCGCCGAGCGCGGCAGGAAGACCCTCGTGGTCTCGACCGACCCGGCCCACTCGCTCGGCGACGCGTTCGGCGCGGCGCTGGGCCCGGAACCGTCCGAAGTGGACGTCCGCCGGGACGGCTCCCCGGCGGGCCTGTGGGCCGCCCAGGTCGACTCCCGCGCGCTGGCCGACCGGACGTGGCACGAGCTGCGCGACCAGCTGCGCACGCTGCTGGCCGGCGCCGGGCTCGACACGCTGGACGCCGAGGAGCTGACCGTGCTCCCGGGCGTCGACGAGCTGCTCGCCCTCGGCGAGGTGCAGCGGCTGGCCGGGCAGGGGCCGTGGGACACCGTGGTGGTCGACTGCGGTCCGACCGCCGAGACGCTGCGCCTGCTGGCGTTGCCCGAGGCCGTCGCGGGGTACCTGAACAAGGCCTACGGCCGCCGCGGCCGGGTCGCCGGGTCCGTGCGGCGCCTGGGCGCGCACCTGGACTCGCTGCGCGAGCTGCTCACCGACCCGTCCGTGACCACCGTGCGGCTGGTGCTCACGCCGGAGCGCGTGGTGGTCGCCGAGGCCCGCCGCACGCTCACTTCGCTGGCCCTGCGCGGCATCGCCGTCGACGGCCTGATCGCCAACCGCCTCATGCCCGAGCCCGGGTTCTGGCGCGGTTCGGCGGCCACCTGGCTGCGCACGCGGCGCGCCCAGCAGGACGCCGTGCTGGCCGAGCTCGCGGCCGCCGGGTTCGGGCCGGCCGACCTCGCGCGCGTCGAGCACCGGGCGAGCGAACCGGTGGGCGCCGACGCGCTCGCCGAGCTGGCCCGCGAGCTCTACGGCACACGGCATCCCTTGTCCGGCACCGGAAAGCCCGTGACGCCGCTGCTGCAGGTGACGCCGGAGGCCGACGGCTTCCGGCTGCGTGTCGCGATCCCGCTGCGGCGGGAGTCCGACGTGGACCTCGCGCGCGTGGACGACGACCTGGCGATCACCGTCGACGGCTTCCGCCGGCTGATCGCCCTGCCGGAGACGCTGCGGCCGTGCCGGATCACCGGCGCGGAGTCCGACGGAGGTGGCCTGGTCATCAGCCTGGCCGGAACCGGGGTCGCGCGTGAGTGAACAGGACGAGCCCGGATACGCCGCCGAAGGCCTGCGGCTGGCGGAGGAGATCCGCCTGCTGGTGGAGCTGGTGGTCGAACGGGCCGCGCCGTGGCTGGACGGCCTGATGGCCGCTGGGCACGGCCGCGACGAGGTCCACGAGCCGTCGCACGACACGGAGCCGGGTGCCTCGGGGAGTCCGGGGTGCGGCTGGTGCCCGTTGTGTGCGATCGTCGCCGTCGTGCGAGGTGAACGGCCGGAGTTCGCCGCCCGGCTGCTGGAGCAGGCGGCGCAGCTGGTGGCGTTGCTGCGGGCGGTGCTCGCGGACCGCTGGGAGCCCGACGAGGGTGTGCACATGCCTGGCTTCCGGCCCCCACCCCACCACGCGGCGCACGCGGACGATCCGGGAGCCGCCGCCCGGGTGCAGCACATCGCCGTCCGCAAGCGGGAAGACTGGCGGCCGGAGCGGGAGAACTGAGTGCTGACGATTGGGGTGGACGTCGGCGGCACGAGTGTGCGCGCCGGTGTGGTGGACGAGCGGGGATCGCTCCTGGACACCGCACGCGTCGGGACACCGAGTGAGGAGAACGCCCTCGAGGACGCCATCGCCGGCGTCGTCGAGGACCTGCGCAACCGCCACGACGTCGCCGCCGTGGGCCTGGCCGTTGCCGGGTTCGTGGCGCGCGACCGCCGGTCGGTGATGTTCGCGCCGCACCTCGCGTGGCGCGACGCGCCGGTGGCCGACCGTATCGAGAAGCGTGTGGGCCTGGCGGTGACGCTGGAGCACGACGTGAACTCGGCCGTGGTCGGCGAGCACCGCTTCGGCGCGGCCCGCGGCGCGCAGGTGGCGGCGCTGGTCGCGCTGGGCACGGGCATCGGCGCCGGGCTGCTGCTCGACGGCGAGATCTACCGCGGCGCCTACGGCGTCGCCCCCGAGCTGGGCCACCTGACCGTGGTGCCGGGCGGGCGCGCGTGCCCGTGCGGCAAGTACGGCTGCTGGGAGCGCTACTGCAGCGGCACGGCGCTGGCCGCCACCGCCGTCGAGCTGCTGGCGCGCTACCCGGGCCGCTCCACAGTTCTTTCGCGCGAGGTCGCGGGCGACCCCGGCTCGGTCACGGGCCGCCGCGTCGCCGGCGCCGCTCGCGACGGCGACCCGATCGCGTTGCGCGCGATGGCCGAGTTGGCCAAATGGCTGGGCGAGGGCCTCGCGCTGGTCGCGGACGTGTTCGACCCCGAGATCATCGTGATCGGCGGCGGCGTGTCCGAGTCGGCTCCGCTGTTCCTCGACGAGGCGCGTGAGCACTACGCAGGAGCCATCACCGGCGCGCGTTACCGGCCGCTGGCCCGCATCCGCACGGCCCACCTCGGCGACGACACGGCGATCGTCGGCGCCGCGGCCCTGGCCCTTGACGCGGCCAAGGCCCCGGTCGCCGAGGTCGCCGGCTGACGCTACCCGGCTGACGCTTTCCGGACGCGGAAGTGCCCCAGCACCGTCGGGATGCTGGGGCACTTCCACCGCAACGGTCAGAGGCGTTCCAGGAACGCCCGCCACGCCTCCCCGGCGATCAGCAGGGAGCCGCCCTCGCGGTCCTTGGAGTCACGCACACCGGCCTCTTCGGAAAGCGTGCGCACCTCGACGCACTGACCTTGCTGGCCGCTGTACGACGACGTCCGCCAGACACCTTCGTTCATCCCGTTTGCTCCAACTCATCCGCGATTTTCGCGATGGCGCGCACCGAAGCTACAGCGCCCATCGCGTCACGGCGGATTCGCTCCGCCGCTTCCACGTAGTCTTTCACGTCGCGGGTATTGGTCAGTGTCGTCGACGAGCGGTACTGCTCGACGTGGACCACTGTCGTCGAATCCGAGCGGATGAGGTCGAAGCCGCCTTCCCTCGCCGGGTGATAGCCCAGCCGGAATGGCAGCAGCTGAATCGAGATGTGGGAAAGCTCGGCCACCTCGCAGAGATCGCGCAGCTGCCTCACCGCCACACCGGGTGGACATGCCGGGTACCGGATCGCCTGCTCGCCGATGACTGTTTCGTATCGCGCGCTGCCGTCGAGATGCCTCCGCCGTCGTGCTGCTCGTAGTTCGAGCTTGCCGTCGATCTCGGCTTCCGGCATGTCACCGTCGAGCATCATCACGCGGGTGTACTCCGGGATCTGCAACGGTCCGGGGATCAACGACGGCTGATACGAGAAGATGTCATTCGCGACCGTTTCGTATTCGGTGACCACCGCCAGGTCCCGGGCGATGCCGGGGATCAGCCAGTTCGGGTCCGTTCCGTCGCGGAAGAGGCGAAGCGCCTGGCTGGTTTCCTCGCTCGAGGCGCCGGTGACCGTCAGGGTTCGTTCCAGCTCGGCCTGTTCCTCGAAGCCGAGTTCGCCGCGCTCGCGGCGCGAGATGTGTGAGTGCGATCGGTTCACCAGCTCCGCCACTTGCGGCTGAGTAAGACCGGCACGCTTGCGAATCCTGCGCAAAAGTACGCCGAGTTCGACCTGCCGGGGTGTCGCACGTGTGCTGGGCATGCACAAACTTTACCAGGAAGTGTGCAACCCATTCGGGTGTATTTACACCCCGAATCTTGCCAGCTGTGCATGCACAGAAGAAAATCATCGCGAGCAAAGAAGTGCTGGCCGATCACCCGGGGAGGGCTCCATGTACGTGTGGCAGCAAGCGGAAGGGCAACGTCACGCGAGAGCGGCCCTGCACCTCGGCCCGCTCGACGCCGGGGCGACGTTCACCGCTTTGTGCGGCTCGGAGCCGAGCGTGGGGGAGAACGACGTCCACGGTCCGGGTAAACCCTGGCTCGACCCGGCGTGCCCACCCTGCGACGCGGCTTTCCGGCGCGTGCTGGGGATTCCGGACCCTCGCCCGAAGGTCGCGCCGCGCGCGGCCGGACTCTCGAAGGCGCGGGGCTGATCATGACCGCACGACTTCGCGTCGCGGGCGAGGACCCGCAGGGCGAGTCCGGTGCCGAGGCTGCCGACTCCGCGCGCACCTCCGCGTCGGCACCGCCGGCTGTGGACGCCTCGACCCCTGCCGCCACGTCGGGTGGCGGCAGGGCCACCGCGTCCCGGGGCACTCGGGAACCCCGGCCGAGTGCCCCGGGACTCACCACCGGTGAGCAGCGCATGCTCGAAGAACTCCTGGACTCGGCCGACTCCGTGACCTACGGACTGTCGATCCGCCTGGCCGGCGTCGTCTTCCGGATCCGGGAAAACCAGCCGCCGAGCCGGCTCGAACTGGAAGTTCTCCGCAAGCGCGCGGGCCGGCTGAAGGACAACCTCGACGCCTGCACGGTGTTCGTCGCGGAACGGCTCGGCGAACGCGGCTGACGATCACAGTCGTCCGCCTGAAGGCTGCGTCCGGTGGGCTTCCTGTGGAAGGCTGGCCGGGTGACGCCGATGACCGCCAACCGGTTCGTGCGGTGTTCGTGCGGGCGGCTGCACTGGGGTGCGCACGGCGCGGCCGGGCTCCTTCTGTCCGATCCTGCCCGCGGGGTGCTGCTGCAGCGGCGCGCCTGGTGGGTGCACAACGGCAGCACCTGGGCCCTGCCGGGCGGCGCGCTGGAGACGGGCGAAACCGCGCGTGAGGCGGCGGCCCGCGAGGCGTGGGAAGAGGCTGACGTGCCGAAGACCGCGTTCCGCGCGCTGTCGGCGTCGGTGCTCGACCACGGGACCTGGCGCTACACCACCGTGCTCGGCGTCGCCGACAGCTCGCTCGACGCGCGCGTGGCCAACCAGGAGAGCGCCGAGCTGCGCTGGGTCGCGCCCGACGAGGTGGCCGAGCTGCCATTGCACCGCGACTTCGCCGAGTCGTGGCCGCAGCTGCGCGAACAGCTCGGCCGCGAGCTCGTGCTGATCGTCGACGGGGCGAACGTGGTGGGTTCCCGGCCCGACGGCTGGTGGCGAGACCGCCGCGGCGCCGCCGAACGCCTGCGCGACCGGCTCGCCCTGCTCGCCGAGCGCGGGATCGCCGACGACGTCGCAGGCATCGGCGCCGGGCCGACGTGGGAGTGGTGGCCGCGGCTGATCCTCGTCGTCGAGGGCCAGGCGCGCGGCGTCGATCCGGTCACCGGCGTCGAGATCGCGACAGCTCCCGCGGACGGCGACTCGCACATCGTCGAGGCCACCGCGCAGGCCCGGCCGGGCGACCACGTCGTGGTGGTCACGGCCGACCGCGAGCTGCGGTCCCGGGTCGCCGCACTGGGCGCGTCGATCATGGGCCCGGGCACGCTGCTGCGCGAGCTGGACGCCGGCTAACGGGCGATCCCGTCGCGCATCTCCGCGACCAGCGACGCGACAACGGCTTTCAGGGAACCGTGGTGCTGCTTGGCCACCGCGCGCTGGCGCCGGTAGCTCGGCCCGTACTTCAAGATCGTCTCGACGTCGCGCAGCTCGGCCACGCAGTCGAGCCGCCGCGCGACGGGTTCGAGTTTCTCCAGCAGGTCGGTCAGGTCGTCGGTGACGAGCCGTTCGCGGCCGGCGGCGTCGAGAATGATGATCGCGTCCGTGCCGTAGCGGGCGGCGCGCCACTTGTTCTCCTGCACGTGCCACGGCGGCAACGTCGGGAGCCGCTCGCCGTGGTCGAGGCGTGTGCTGAAGTCCTCGACGAGGCACTGCGTCAGCGCGGCGATCGCGCCGACCTCCTCCAGCGTCGGCACTCCGTCGCACACGCGCATCTCGATCGTGCCGAAGTGCGGCGCGGGCCGGATGTCCCAGCGGATCTCGGAGAAATGGTCGATCACGCCGGTGGTGAACATGTCGTCGACGTAGTGCTCCAGCTCCGCCCACTCGCGGAACTGGAACGGCAGCCCGGCCGTGGGCAGCTGCTGGAACATCAGCGCGCGGTTCGACGCGTAGCCGGTGTCCTCCGCGCCCCAGTACGGCGAGGACGCCGAGAGCGCCTGCAGGTGCGGCGCGTAGTTGAGCAGCGCGTCGAGCACCGGCAGCACTTTGTCGCGGTGGTCCAGGCCGACGTGCACGTGGACGCCGTAGATCAGCATCTGCCGGCCCCACCACTGGGTGCGGTCGATGAGCTTGGCGTAGCGCGCCTTGTCGGTCACCTTCTGGCGGTACCAGTTGGAGAACGGGTGCGTGCCCGCCGAGAACAGCTCCACGCCCAGCGGGTCGGTCACCTTGTGCACGACGTCGAGCGATTCGGCCAGATCGGCCTTCACCTCGGCGACGGTGGTGCAGACGCCGCTGATCACCTCGATGGTGTTGAGCAGCAGCTCCTGCTGGATCTTGGGATGCTCGTCGGCGCCGTCGGGGCGCACCGCCTCGAGGATCCGTTCCGCGACCGAGGCCAGCTCGCCGCTGCGCCGGTCCACCAGGGCAAGCTCCCACTCCGCGCCGATCGTCGAACGCCGCGAAGGATTGAAGTCGATCCGCATACCCGCCTGGTCAGACCTGGGCGCCGTTGGTCGGGTCGGCACCCGGCGGCGGGCCTTGGCGCACCCGCAGCAGCAGGAGCGCGATGGCGGTGGCGAGCGCGAGGATCCCCAGCGGCGTCGCCAGCGCGGGCCCGACGCCGATCAGGTTCGGCACGATCAGCAGCAGCAACCCGACCACGAAGAACAACAGCACCACGAACGCGCCCTTGCGTGGCCGCGGCAGTGGCGGCGGCTCGGGCGGCACGAAGTGCTCGTCGTCCTCGGCCGGGTCGTCGCTGAACATCGTGGCGTCCCACGTGGTGCCGCCGGAACGCCAGGTGTCGCCGGTCTCGGGTGCCTTCTCGGGCTTGTCGGGCTTCGGGTCGGTCTTGGCGACCGGCGGCGCGGCCGGGTCGCCGCCCTGCTCGCCGGCCGTGTCGTCGGCGAGTTCCAGCGCGTCCTCTTCGAGGAACAAACCCACGCCCTCGGCACGCAGGTCGGCCACGATCTCGGCGAACGTGGCGTCGACGTCCTCGGGTCCGTCCGTGCCTTTCCCCCGGGTCATCAGGCACCCACCTGTCCCGCCCGCAGCGCCCGGGCGAAGTCGACACTGCGGCTGAAGATCAGTTCCGCGTCGTTGTCCTGCGTCGCGACGTGGAAGCTGCTCTCGAGCACCACCTCGGTCACGTCCGTGCTGGCGACGCCGGCCAGCACGATCCGCGAGTTCTCCGGCTCCACCACGTGGTCGACGGCGGAGCGCAGCAGCAGCACCGGCTGCGTGACCTTGCCCAGGTCGGCGCGCACGAGCCGCCACAGGCGCGCCAGGCTCGCGGCGGCGCGCACCGGCGTGCGCGGGTAGGCCAACTCCGTCACGCCGGGCTTGGCGATGTCGTTGGCGATCGCGGGGATCGACGGGATCACGCGCGCGAGCAGCGGCAGCAGCTTCGCGGCGGCGCTCAGCCGCGTGACCGAAGGGTTGACCAGCACGATCCCGGCGATCCGGTCGCCGAACTCCTCGGCGAGGCGCAGCGTGAGCGTGCCACCCATCGACAAGCCGCCGACGAACACGGTGTCGTTTTCGGCCAGCAGGGCGAGCAGCTCCTCGCGGACGGCGCCGTACCAGTCTTCCCACGTGGTCCGGTTCAGGTCCTGCCAGCGCGTGCCGTGTCCCGGCAGCAGCGGGCAGCGCACGCTGAACCCGGCCTCGGCCAGGTGGTCGCCCCAGGCCCGCAGCCCGGCCGGCGTTCCGGTGAAGCCGTGGCACAGCAGGAACCCGGCCCCGGAGGAACCAGTGTGGGCGAACGGTTCCGCGCCGGCGAGCACGCCCATGACGAACGCCCTTCCGATCGAAGCGGTGTAGGTCCTCCATGCTCTCACGGTCGAGTGGTCTTGTGGGGCCCCGGCCGGTGCCCGGAACTGCTTGGTACCGCTGTGAGATCGATCGCTGCCACGCAGTAGCGGCTCGTCCCGCATTGTGCGCGGACCTCCGGGTTTCGTAGGGTTGACCACTGGGAACTCGGACGTCGAGCCTCGGGAAGGACTAGAGCGCGGTGCTGTACTGGCTCATGAAGTTCGTGTTCATCGGACCACTGCTCAAGACGTTGTGGCCGACGAAGGTCGTCGGCGCCGAAAACATCCCGGAGACCGGCGGCGCGATCCTCGCCGGCAACCACTTGGCCGTGGCCGACTCGTTCTTCATGCCGCTGCGTGTGAAGCGCAAGGTCACGTTCCCGGCGAAGTCGGAGTACTTCACCGAGCCGGGCTTTAAGGGCCTGCTCAAGAAGTGGTTCTTCACCGGCGTGGGCCAGTTCCCCATCGACCGCTCCAGCGGCAACGCGGCGCAGGCCGCGCTCGACACCGCCATCCGGCTCGTGAAGCAGGGCCACCTGCTCGGCATTTACCCCGAGGGCACGCGCTCGCCCGACGGCCGCCTCTACAAGGGCAAGACCGGCGTCGCCCGCATCGCGCTGGAGTCCAAGGGCCTGGTCGTGCCCGTCGCCATGATCGGCACCGACAAGGTCAACCCGATCGGCTCCAAGATGTGGTGGCCGCGCCGCCTCGAGATCCGCTTCGGCGCGCCGCTCGACTTCTCCCGCTACGACGGCCTGGCCGGTGACCGCTTCATCGAGCGTTCGATCACCGACGAGATCATGTACGCCCTGATGGAGCTCTCGGGCCAGGAGTACGTGGACATCTACGCGGCGAAGGCCAAGGAGCTGCTCGCCGCCGAAGCTTCCGGCGCCAAACCGAAGGTGCCTGCACAGCCCTCCAACCGTGACGCCGACCGGGTCCCCGAGACCAAGGCCGGCTAGCACACTAAGGTTCACCGGTGCGTTTTTTCTACGACACCGAGTTCATCGAGGACGGCGTGACGATCGACCTGGTTTCGATCGGTGTCGTTGACGAGCGCGGCCGCGAGTTCTACGCAGTGTCGACCGACTTCGACCCCGCCAAGGCGGGCCCGTGGGTGCGCGACAACGTGCTGCCTAAGCTGCCCTCTCCCGCGGACCAGGCGTGGCGCAGCCGCGAGAAGATCCGGGAGGACCTGCTCGAGTTCTTCGGCAAGCCCCCGGGCGGCATCGAGCTGTGGGCCTGGTTCGCCGCCTACGACCACGTCGCCCTCGCCCAGCTGTGGGGCCCGATGCCCGCCCTGCCGCGCCAGCTGCCCCGCTTCACGCGCGACCTGCGCCAACGCTGGGAAGACGCGGGCAAACCGAAGCTGCCCGCCGCCCCGACCGACCAGCACGACGCGCTCGCGGACGCCCGGCACAACTTCCAGCGCTGGGAGATCATCGAATCGGCGTTCCGGCGCCGCTGAGTTTTTTCGCGACTGGGGGGTCGTCAATGCGGCGGACGCTTGCTGGGTTCGTGGTGCTGGTGTTGGTGCTCGGTCTGGTCACGGCCGCGGCGGCACCTCGGCCTGATCCGGCGCGCGATTATCTGCTCAACGCCCTTGGTCTGCTCCGCACTTACTCGATCGACCGGGATTTCGTGGACTGGCCCGCTGTCGAAGCCGAAGCTCTGCGCCGGACGACCGGCGTGACGGCACCAGCGGGCACGTACTCGGCGATTCGCACTGTGATCGCCGAGCTGGGCAACCCGCACACCAGGCTGATCGGTCCCGCCCAGGCCGTTCCTGCTCCACCGGCGAGCATCGAGGTGCCGAGCAGCCGGACCCTCGGAGACGTTGCCGTGCTGACGGTGCCCGAGTTCCATCAAGATCCGGCGGACGAGCGCCGGTACGTCGCGGCCGGGATCGCCGCGGCGCAGTCCGCCGAGGCGCGCCGCCCGTGCGGGTGGATCGTCGACCTGCGCGACAACGGCGGCGGGGACATGGTGCCCATGCTCACGGTCGTCGCGCCACTGCTGGACGAGGGTGTCCTCGGCTCGTTCAAGGGCCTCGACGGGGCCGCCTCCTGGATCCTGCGTGCGGGCCGGGTGCTGGTCCCGGGCCGGCTGGCCGTCGACCCGGTGAATCCGCTGCGGTTGGCCGGCCCGCGCCCACCGGTGGCCGTGCTCACCTCCGCCCGCACCGGCAGCTCAGGTGAGGCGACGCTCATCGCCTTCCGTGGTCTCGCCCGCGCGACCACGTTCGGCCAGGCCACCGCGGGCTTCGCGACCGGAAACGCGGTCTTCCGACTCAGCGACGGGGCCGAACTGGTGGTCACGACCGTGCAGGAAATGGACCTGGCCGGCCGCGTGTACGGCAACACCCCGATCGAACCCGACCACCCGCTACCCGCGACCGCGACCACCGACGAGGTGATCGCGGCCGCTTCGGCGTGGCTCCACACCCAACCCGGCTGTACCCGCTGACCGAACGAGACTCAGCGCCGCGCCCGCACCGCACCCGCCAGCGTGTCCAGCAGATCCGCCGTCGTGTCCCAGTCGAGGCAGGCGTCGGTGATCGACTGGCCGTACGTGAGTTCCGAAGCGTGGCCCAGGACGAGCTTCTGGGCGCCCGCAGTCAGGAAGCTCTCCATCATCAGCCCGACGATCCCGCGCTCGCCCGCGGCGATCCGCTCGGCCAGCTCCAGCACGACCTCGCGGGAGCGAACGTGGTCCTTGTTGCTGTTGCCGTGGCTCGCGTCGATGATCACGCGCTCCGGCAGGCCCGACTTGGCGAGCCGGCCGAGGGTCTCGGTCACCGAGGCGGCGTCGTAGTTCGGACCCTGCGAGCTGCCGCGCAGGATCACGTGGCAGTCGGGGTTGCCGGAGGTGGTCAGCAGTGCGGCGAGGCCGTCGACGTTGATGCCCGGGAACACGTGCGACGCGGCGGCCGCGCGGGTGGCGTCCACTGCCACCTGGATGTCGCCCTCCACCGAGTTCTTGATGCCCACCGGCATCGACAGCGCGCTGCACATCTGGCGGTGCACCTGGCTCGCGGCCGTGCGCGCGCCGATCGAGCCCCACGTGACGATGTCGGCGATGAACTGCGGCGTGATCGGGTCCAGGAACTCACAGCCCACCGGCAGGCCGAGCGCCGACACGTCGAGCAGCAGCTTGCGGGCCAGGCGCAGGCCCTTGTTCACGGCGAAGGTGCCGTCGAGGTCGGGGTCGTTGATCAAGCCCTTCCAGCCCAGGGTGGTGCGCGGCTTCTCGAAGTACACGCGCATCACGATGTGCAGGTCGCCGCGCAGCTGCTCGGCCTTGGCGGCCAGCTTGTGGGCGTACTCGATCGCGGCTTCGGGGTCGTGGACCGAGCACGGGCCCACGACCACGGCCAGGCGGTCGTCGCGGCCGTCGAGGATGTCGACGGTCTCGGTGCGGCCGGCGTGCACGACCTTCGCCACGGCGGGGTCCACGGGATGGTCTTCGCGGAGCAGCGCGGGGGAGATCAGCGGGCTGATCGACGTGGTGCGCTGGTTGTCGAGGGTGCTCGCGTCGGCGGGCCCGGCGGTCAGCTGCGGGGTGGTCACGGCGGGTGGTTCCTTCCTGATGGACACCGACCCGCGGGAACTCGCCGAGCCGGTTTCGAATCCGGCTCGGGGGTGGGAAGTCAGCGCAGGTTCACGCGGCCGCACCCACCCGGGGCCGGCTTCGTAAACCAGAAATAGCGCTGCACGCCGATCAAGCTAGCACATGCGGCCGCTACGTGGGCACGAGGACCGATTCGCCAGGTGGTACGCCCTGCACCGATCCAGACGATTGCCGCTACTCTGGCGGCGAAATGTGACTGCGATCTCCAACGTGACGAAGACGGAGGCAAGAGATGCGTGTCGGTGTGCTGACGGGTGGCGGTGACTGCCCGGGCCTGAACGCGGTGATCCGCGCGGTGGTCCGCAAGGGCATCGAGGTGCACGGCTGGGATTTCGTCGGCTTCCGCAACGGGTGGCAGGGACCGCTCACGGGCGAGAGCAAGCCGCTCGGCCTGCGCGACGTCGAGGACATCCTCACGCGTGGCGGCACGATCCTGCGCTCGTCGCGGACCAACCCGTACAAGGTCGACGGCGGTGTCGAGAAGATCAAGGCCGTGCTCGCCGAGCAGGAGATCGACGCGCTGATCGCGATCGGCGGCGAGGACACCCTCGGCGTCGCGAAGCGCCTCACCGACGACGGCATCGGCGTCGTCGGCGTGCCCAAGACGATCGACAACGACCTGGGCGCCACCGACTACACCTTCGGCTTCGACACCGCCGTCTCCATCGCCACCGATTCGATCGACCGGCTGCACACCACGGCCGAGTCGCACCACCGCGCGTTGGTCGTGGAGGTCATGGGCCGCCACGCCGGCTGGATCGCCCTGCACTCCGGCCTGGCCGGCGGCGCGAGCGTGATCCTGGTGCCGGAGCGCCACTTCTCCGTGGACCAGGTCGTGGAGTGGGTCGAGCGCCGCTTCGAGAACGAGTACGCGCCGATCATCGTCGTCGCCGAGGGCGCGCTGCCCGAGGGCGGCGAGGAGAAGCTGGTCACCGGCGAGAAGGACGCCTTCGGGCACGTCCGCCTCGGCGGCATCGGCACCTGGCTGGCCGACGAGATCGCGCACCGCACCGGCAAGGAGTCGCGCGCGGTCGTGCTGGGCCACGTCCAGCGCGGTGGCACCCCGACCGCCTACGACCGCGTGCTCGCCACCCGCTTCGGCCTGCACGCCGTGGACGCGGTGGCCGACGGCGACTTCGGCGTGATGGTGGCGTTGAAGGGCACCGACATCGTCCGCGTGAAGCTCTCCGAGGCGACCGCCGAGCTGAAGACGGTGCCGCTGGAGCGCTACGAAGAGGCCGAAGTCTTCTTCGGCTGAGTCTCTCCCACGCCGGGTGGGGCCAGTCCCACCCGGCGCGCGGGATTCGCGATGGTGCTCGTCGATCGGTGCGGGCGCCGCCCGGTGGTTTCCGGTGGCGGACTTGGCTTTGGCGGCCACTCCAGGCTCCACTGTGGATGGAGCGCTCCGGGCAGCTCGTGGATGTCCGGCCGCCGGACACGGCCGGCGGCTCCTCGCCTAGTACTGCAACGGCGGTTAGGTGAGTGGGTAGCCGCGTCGTTTGTAGTGGCTGAGTCGGGCTTGGTGTTGTCGTCTGCGGCGGAAGCGTGAC
>NZ_JBFAAJ010000026.1:0-104025 GCF_040639695.1 Amycolatopsis sp. NPDC023774 | reverse complement strand
CGGGTGCCGCGCGGGGTGTTGAGCATTTCGAGTTCGTCCCAGTCGGTGTGGAGCCGACCGCTGCGGCGCTTCTGCTGCTCCTTGCCGAGGCGGCGTAGGCGGCGCGCGTAGGCGTCGTCACCCTCGGCGTCGGGAGCGCTGAACTCGGGCCGGCCCGGGAGGTTCTCGAACGGCTCGTGCCCGCGGTCGTCGAGGACCGACATGCCCATCGTGGCGAGCAGCGGCTCGCTGGAGAAGGTGAGGTAGCGGAACGTCGCCTCGCCGTCGTTGCCCGAACGGTGCCAAGCCCACGCCGGGATGTGGGCCGAGTCGCCGGGGGCGACGTTCACCCGTTCGCCGTCGATCTCGAGCCAGCCTTCACCGCCGACGCCGAACACCATGGCGTCCCAGGAATGCCGGTGGATCGTGGTGAGCTTCCCGTGGTCGACCTCGTGCACGAGGGCGTCGATCGAGCGGGTCGGGTTGTCACCGTCCTCGCCCATGTAGACGCCGGTGCGCATGCCCCGCGCGGTTTCGGCGAGGGTGACGTCCTCGCTCCGGATGATCGTGCGGTGGTTCGCGCGCCAGTCTTCGAGGAACTTCGCCCGCCGGGCTTTCTGCTGGTGGTAGTGGGTGGTCTTCGTCGTGGTTTTCGTCGACACCGAGCCTCCTGATTGGGCGGACCATTTTACCTTTCGCATTGTGGTCCGCCGGACGCCCTGCGGCAAGCGTGGACTTTTGGTCATACCATCAGGCATTATGGCGGGCATGAAGGTCGCCGAGGTCCTGCGCAACCGCGACTTCGACATCTACTGGGGTGGCGTCGTCCTCTCGCAGATCGGCAGCCGGGGAACGATCGCGGCCAACCTCTACCAGGTCTACGAACTCTCCGGTTCGGTGGCGCAAACCGGGCTGGTGGGAGCCGCCCAGGTCGTGGCGCTGGTGGTGCTCAGCCCCTTGGCCGGCGTCTACGCGGACCGGGTGGACCGGCGCAAGCTCCTCCAGCGGTCGCAAGCCGTGGCCATGGTCGTGGCGCTCGCGCTCGCGGTGACGAGCTTCGCCGGCCACGCCGACGTCGTGCAGGTGGTCGGCTCGGTCGTGCTCACCACCGCGGCGGCCAGTTTCGACCAGCCTGCCCGTCAGGCCCTGATCCCGGCCCTGGTCCCGCGGGCGCAGCTGCCGCAGGCCTTCGCGCTGCTCAACCCTTCCCGGGAGCTCGCCGTGCTCCTCGGTCCCGCGCTCTCCGGTGTGCTCATCGCCGTCAGCGGGCCGGGTCTGATGTACGCCGTCGACGCGGTGACCTTACCTCCTGCTGATGATCACCCTGGCGCTGCTCCGGATCCCGCACCTGCCGGGGTCGGGCGAGCACATCACGCTGCGGGAGCAGCTCGCGGAGGGAGTCCGGTTCGTCCTGGGGCGGCGCATCGTGTGGCAGATGGTGCTGCTCGACCTGGTGGCGACCGTCTTCGCCGCGTACCGGGTCCTCCTGCCCACGCTGGCGATCGACCGGTTCCACCTGGGCGCGACGGCGTACGGGCTGCTCTCGTCGGCGCCGTCGGCCGGAGCGCTCGTCGCGACGTACACGGTCTTACGGGTGGTCGACCGCAGCAAGCGGCTCGGCAAGGTGCTCCTCGCTTCGACGATCGCCTACGGCCTGAGCGCGGTCCTGCTCGCCTGGGCCGGCGGGCTCGTGGTCGCGCTGCTCGCCTGCCTGCTGCTCGGCGCGTTCGACGCGATGGCCACGACGATCCGGCAGGCGGCGGTGCAGCTCGAGACGCCGGATGCGATGCGCGGGCGGGTTTCCGCGATCTACCAGATGGCCTCACGCGGCGGCCCCGCCCTGGGGGACACGGTGATCGGTGCCGTCGCGGCGGCGGTCGGCCCCGTGCTCGCGCTCATGGTCGGCGGGCTCGCGACCGCCGCCTTCGCCGTCGGTCACTTCGGCCGGGCGAACCCGGTGCGCAAGTACGCCGCGGCACGCGCCGAGGAATCGACGCAGGCCTGATCCCCGGCCACCGGCTTCGCGCCCTGCGCGAGTGTGACGACTTCGCACAAAATGCCACATTCCGGTAGTGCGGATCCCCCGGCCGTGGTCTGATGTCCTCCGCGATCCGCGGAGGCGGGGAAGGTCGTGACCGTGAGGGGAAACCGGCGGGGATGAGCGACACCTGGCGCGTGCCCGGGTTCACCGAGGTGGACGTGCTCGGCATCGGTGGCTTCGGGCGGGTTGTGCTGGCCAAGCACGAGGGCTCGGGACGGATGGCGGCGATCAAGTACCTGCGCGCGGAGTACCTCGCCGACGCGGGAATCGCGGACGGGTTCCGGCGCGAGGCGTGGCTGTTGTCGGGCGTCCGGAGCCCGCACGTGGTGCGGCTCTTCGACTTCGTGGAGACGCAGGACGGCGCCGCGCTGGTCATGGAGGCCGTGCCCGGGGTGTCGCTGCGCGCGCTGCTGGCGGCGGAGAACGTGCTCGCCCCAGAGGCGGCCCTGGCCGTGCTGAAGGGCTCGCTGCTCGGCCTCGCCGACGCCCACGCGGCCGGGGTGGTCCACCGGGACTACAAACCGGGAAACGTGCTGGTGTCCCGGGAAGGCGAGTCGAAGCTGGTCGACTTCGGACTCGCCACTCTGGACGGTCACAACGGGCTGACGGCCGGTTCGCCGCCCTACATGGCGCCGGAGCAGTGGTCCGGGCGGCCGGGGATGCCCGCCACCGACGTGTACGCGGCGACCTGCGTGTTCTACCAGTGTGTCACCGGACAGGTGCCGTTCCGGGCGGACACGACCGAAGGGCTGCGTTCACTGCACCAAGCGGCGCCCGTGCCGCTGGACGCCGTGCCCGAGGCGCTGCGCCCCTTGATCACGCGCGGCATGGCGAAGGACCCGGCGTGGCGACCGGCCACGGCGGACGCTTTCGTGACCGAGCTGGAAACCGTCGCCCGCAAGGCCTACGGGAAGAACTGGGAGAAACGCGGCTGGAAGCGGCTGGCCACGTCGGCCGCCGCGCTGACGGCGCTGACCCCCTTGGCGCTCCTGGCCACCGCCGGGACGGCCGCCGCACCGGCCGGCGCCGGCGCCGGCGCCGTGGCCGGCGGGGTCGGGGGCGGGGTGCCGGCCACGGGCACCGGGGCGGGCGCGACCGCGGTGATCGCCGGCAAGATCGCCGCGGCGGTGCTGATCGTCGGCGCGCTCGTCGCCGGGGGAGTGGCGATCTTCGCCAACCACGACGATCCGCCCGCGCAGGCGGCGGCGCTCACCGTCAGCCTCCAGACCACGTCGGGGCGGGATCCGGCGCTGCCGGTCACCTACGACCTCCAGTTCCCGCAGGTGTCCGGCGGCCAGGATCCCGCCGTCCGACAACGGATCAACGACGCGTTGCGGGCCCCGGTCGACAAGCGGCTGAAGGCGATCCGCGACGGGGTGGCCGGCAATCGCGAGATGTTCCAGGAGCGAGGGGACACGGCCGCGGCGCACACGACGGCGCGGATCCTGCTGCGGACGCCGAGCCTGCTTTCCGTGCGGTACGACCACGATCTGGATTCGGACGTGCTGTCGCACACGACCTGGCGGTTCTCCGAGACGGTGAACGTCGACCTCGGCACGGGACAGGTACTCGGCCCGAAGGACATGTTCCGGCCCGAGGTGCTGACCGCGGCCGGGATGCGGACACTGACCCAGCGGCTCGAGCCGGTCACGAAAAACGGGTTCTGCCGGGTCCCCACGATCGACGGTGCGGGGGAGAAGGTCACCATCGACGCGGCCGATCGCGGCTCGGGCGCCGACCATGTGCCGAGCGCGGCCATCGGGTTCACCGCGACCGGCGCTGAGTTCGAGATCCAGTGGTACGACCTCGGCTGCGACACGGCGTCCGGGAGAGAGACCGTGACCCTGCCCTACAACGGGATCGGCGACCTGCTGCTGCCGAAGTTCCTGACGATGCTCGGCAAACCGGCGCCCGCCTCGTCGCCTCCGGCTTCTCCGCCGCCTTCGACGTCGCGCTCCCCGACGCCGACGACGCCCTCTCTTGGTCAGTCCGCGGAGGGGCCGACGTACACCAACCCGCGGTTCGGGTTCACCGCGCTGATCTCCGAGAGCTACCTCGCGACCCCGTACACCCCGCCGAACGGGGACGGAATGACGTTCAGCAGCTCCGACGCCGACGCGACGCTGACGGTGTGGGGCGCCAACTCCACCCAGGCCGCGGCCCAGGCGCTGGCCGGCGCGGTCGCCGCGGTGGAAGCGGACGGCGGACAGGTGACCTACCAGAAGGTCGAGGGCGACCGGTACTCGCTTTCCGGCTACCAGGGCGACGGCAAGATCTTCTACGAACGCGGGTTCACGGGATCCGCTTCGATGGCCGCGTTGCGCTGGGTCTACCCGCGGGAGGACAAGGACCAGTTCGACGGGCTCGTCACCTCGACGGTGGAAGGTTTCCGGCCCGGCGACCTCTCCCGGCCCCACTGACTCCCGCTATGCGCGCCGGGCGGTGACGTACAACCGCGCAAGGGCCACCGGAAGGTCACGCGGGTCGGCGATCACGTGGTAGGTGTCCGGATCGCACATCGTCCGCAGGTAGTCGCCGCCGGCCGGGTCGACGGTGATGAGGTACGGGCGGACACCGGCGAGCCGGGCTTCGGCGAGCGCGCGGGAGGTGTCGGCGAGCGCGTAGCCCAGCACAGCGTCCTCGCCGTACTGCTGCCCGTAGTCGAGGTCGAACGGACGGCCGTCGGAAACCAGCACGAGCAACTTCGAAGGCGCACCGTGCATGGCGAGCCGGCGGGTGAGGTGGCGGATGGCCGGGCCCATCCGGGTGGTGTGCTGCGGCACGAGCCCGTCGAGCCGCCGCAGCGTCGCCGGGGCGCGCCGCTCGTCGAGGGACTTCACGACCGAAACCACGACGTCCTGGCGGCCGGTGCCGGAGAACCCGTAGATGCCGTAGCTGTCGCCGACCCGCTCCACCGCTTCGAGGAGCAACGCGACCGACTCCCGCTCCAGGTCGAGGATCCGGCGGATCCCGTCGTCGCGCTCGGGCAGGCGTTCGGCCGTCGACGAGCTCAGGTCGAGCGCGAACGCGACGGCCACCTCGCGGGCCACCGGTTCGAGCGCGCTGTACACGGCTTCCCCCGGCGTCCGTCCGGTCCGCAGGTCGGCCATGGCCTCGACGCAGGCGTCGAGGTCGAGGTCGTCACCGTGGCGCAGCCGCGTGCGGCGGCGGCGCCCGAGCGGAGCCATGCGTTCCAGCTGCGCGGTCAGCGCGGGCAGCAGCGCACGGTTGCGCCTGAGCGCGTCGCGGTGCGCGCGGCCGCTGCGCCCCGAACGGGGCCGTTTTTCCCAGACCAGGCACCAGTCGGGCAGGTACCGCCCGGCGCGGTGGTCCCACTCCGGGTAGGCGAACTCGTGCCGTCCCCTCGCGTGGACGGGACCGGCTTCCCCGTGGTCGTGGTCTTCAAGGTCAGGGCCGTGGTCGTGCGGCAGCGGCTCCGGCGGGCGCTGGACCGCCGTGACGTCGACCTGCCCGCTCTCGGCCGCCAGCGAGCGTTCGGTGCACTCGTCGGCCGCCGGGCCTTCCTCGCCGGTCATCCGCAGGATCGCTTCCGTGAGCGGCATGCCGGAAGCCGCCAAGCCGAGATACCGGGGGCCGGGCACGTCGCGGTAGCGCACGGGCGCGAACCGGACGTCGAACACCTCGTCACCTTCGAGCCGGAACTCGGGACCCGGCAGCGTGAACCCGGCATCCACATCGGACTCGGTGAACGTGACCTCCTCGCCCGCGCCCGCCGCCGGGGTCAGGTTGGGCAGCCGCGCCAGCACGCCGTAGCACCGGATCGCCGCCTCGGCCGTCGATTCCACAGTGGACTCGCGGTCGGCCAGTACCCGGGCCACGGCGGCCATCCGGATGACCGCCGGATGCAGTGCCCGCGGCAGCCGGATGGAGGTGACGCCGAGGCTCAGCCGGACCAGCGCCTCGGCCGCCGCGGAGCGGGCCGGCAGTTCGGCGAGGTCCGGTCTCGTCGCCAGCTCGTCGTCGCGCACCCGCTCGTAGACCGGTGCCAGACCGGGGAACAGCCGCAGGGCCGCGGTGTCCACGCGCAGGTCTTCGAGCACGGTGAACACCTCGACCGCGAGTGCCGTCCGTCCGAACAGGCCGGCGAAGCGGTCGAGTCCACCGCGCAGGCGGGCCGGGCGCAGCCGCCGGAAGAACGGTTCCGGCCGGTCGAGGTCGAGCTCGAAAGTGCCGAGTTCGTGGTGCAGCGCCCGGTGCGTCAACGCCACCTGGTACCACGACGGTCCCGAGTGCACGTGCGGCGGGAGCCGCACGGCAGTCGCGGTGTCGGGCCGCTGGCGAAGTTCGGCGTCGTCGTCGTAGGGCACCCGTTCGCAGTCGCGCCCGCACAGCGCCCGGTAGTACAGCGAGAGCGAGCCGGTCAGCTCGCTCAGGTGGGCGGGAGCCGGCGCCGTCATGCCGCGAACACCGCGTGCGTCACCTGCCGGACGGCGTCCTGCACGTCCCGGTCGTCGCTGGTGGCCAGCACGAGCGCGAGATCGCACGCACGCTGCGGTGCGACCCCGCGACCGATCAGCGCGCCGGCGTGGACGAGCAGCCGGGTGCTCGGGCCGTCGACGAGGTCGGCGGCGTCGAGGTTGCGGATCCGGGCGCCGAGCGCGGCCAGCGCCTCGGCCACGTCCGCGGGCACGCCCGCTTCGTGCGCGATGATCTCGGCCTTCAGATCGGCGTCCGGGTAGCCGAACTCGATGGCCAGGAACCGCTGCCGCGTGCTCGGCTTGAGATCCTTGCTCGTGACCTGGTAGCCCGGGTTGTACGACACGACGAGCAGGAAGTCCGGGTGCGCCGTCACGGTGGTGCCGAGCCGTTCCAGCGGCAGCGTCCGACGGTGGTCGGTCAACGAGTGCAGCACCACGGTGGTGTCCTTGCGGGCTTCGACCACCTCGTCGAGGTAGCAGAGCGCACCCGTGCGCGCGGCCCGCGTCAACGGCCCGTCCAGCCAGGTCGTGCCCTCGGCCGACAGCAGGTACCGGCCGACGAGGTCGGCCGCGGTGAGGTCGTCGTGACAGGTGATCGTCACCAGCGGCTCGTCCGGTGGCGCCCCGGTGCGCTGCTTCACGATCTCCCAGGCCATGTATTCGACGAACCGGGTCTTGCCGCACCCGGTGGGTCCCTTGAGCAGCACCGGGATCCGCTGGTCGTAAGCCGCGCGGAAGAGGTCGACCTCGTCGCCGGCCGGCAGGTAGAACGGCGCGGTCACCGGGCGAACTCCCCGTTCTGCTCGCGGCGGATCCACGACACCGGGTCGGGCGCGTAGTCCCGGTGGTAGTCCCCGGGGTAGTTGATGCCCGGCACCGCCGGAATCCAGTCGTACTCCAGGTGGTGCGCGCCGCCGAGACTGCTGGCGAGCCGCACCACGCGCTCGGAGTCGAGTGCCGTGATCCGGCCCTTGTCGATCAGCTTGACCCAGTCGCCGGTGCTGCGCTGCCGGATCTCGTAGGTGGCGAACAGGTTGTGCACATGCGGGAAGTGCATCGTCGGCAACTTGTTCTCCTTGGCGTAGGACAGGAACGTCTGGTCCCAGTGCTCGGCGCCGAAGCCGAAGTGGATCACGCCGGCCTGCGCGCGCTCGGGCAGGTTCGTCCAGGAGTCGTTGTAGTTCCACAGGGTTTCGATCTGGCGGTAGCTCTTGGGGTTGGTGCCGATCGACGCGTCGTTGAAGTACGCCCAGCCCGGGTAGGGGAAGCCGGGGTAGTGCGTGTCCCGGTAGCGTTCCACGACCTCGCGCCACAGCTCGCCGTAGCGGCCGCCGCCTTCGATCTTCGTGATCATCCCCGACTCGACGGTCACCGACGCGTGCGGGAAGTAGCCGGTGTGGTTGCTTGTCCCGCCGATCACGCCGTTGAGTGTGGGCATCAACATCTTGGCCTCGCGCAGGAAGGTCTCCGCGGGGTGGCCGAAGCGGATGCCCTGGATCGTCGAGCCGAGGATGTGCCCCGAGATGTAGGCGCCCTTGGGCCACAACGCCGCCTGCTGCGGGGTCACCTGCCAGCCGAGGTCCGTCCCTTCGGGACTCGTGATGCGGACCTCGGCGGCGTCGCGGAACGCGCCGACCACCATGAGGTCCACGGTCCGCCAGATCTCGTCGGGGAACCCGTTGGCGCGGGAGATGAAGTCCTCGTAGGTCGAGTACACCCAGTTGTTCCGGATCCGTTTGCCGGCGGCGCGTTTCCAGTGCGAGCGACCGGCTTCGCCCGCGTAGACACCGGTGTAGCCGGGCCGGTCGTCGAGGAACCGCTTCAGCGCCGCCGCGGCGACGTTGAACTCGATGCCCTCTTCGATCATCGGCGGCAGCCGGTCGGTGATCTCCCGCCAGCCCTCGGCCGCGCTGTAGGACTTCACCTCCATGCCGAGGTCGGTCACGTCGATGCGGTCGACCTTCGCGACGCCGATCTCCAGCAGCGCCTGGCGGATGGCCTGGAAGACGAGCTCGTGCTGGTGCGGAAACGTCACGATCAGCAGCTCGTCGCCGGGCCGGACGTCGCCGAGCGCGGACCGGCCGTAACGGCGCCGCACGTGCGCCCGCGCGAGCGGCATCAGCTCCTCGAGGTCGTCGGTGCGCTCCTGCAGCAGGTACCCCGGGAACCGCGGCGCCGGGTAGCCGAAGCCGGGCAGCGGTGCGGGGACGCCGGGAGCCTGTGCGGACAGGGGATACGGGGCGGTCATCGGCGGCCGTGCTCCTCTCGGATCAGTGCGCGGGCAGGACGATCGCGTCCTCGGGCTCGGGCTGCAGGAAAATCGGGTCGCCGTGGGCGAGACCGACCTTCTCCTTGTAGACGCGGACCTTCAGCACGTCGTCGCCGAGCCGGACGTAGTAGTCCCAGCAGTCGCCGTGGTAGATGCTGAACTCCACGGTGCCCTTCCAGGCTTCGGCGTCGTGCTGCTTGCGGGAGAACCCGAAGCTCTCGGGCCGCATGAACACGCTGACGGTGTCGCCCGCGCTCAGCCCGGAGCCGGCGCGGCAAACCAGCCGGCCCGGACCGACTTGCACGCATATTCCCGTGTCCGACACCTCGGTGACCACGCCGGTGAGCGTGTTGGAGACCCCGAGGAAGCGCGCGGTGAACTCCTGCTGCGGCCGGGTGTAGATCTCCTGCGGCCGGCCGCGTTCGACGATCGAGCCGCTGTTCATCACCACCACGTCGTCGGAGACCGCGAGGGCCTCGTCCTGGTCGTGGGTGACGAACACCGTGGTGATGCCGAGCCGCTGCTGGACAGCTCGGATCTCGTCGCGCATCCGGTCGCGCAGCCCGGCGTCGAGGTTGCTCAGCGGCTCGTCGAGCAGCAGCACCTTCGGCTCGCGCACCAGGGCCCGGGCCAGGGCGACCCGCTGCTGCTGGCCACCGGACAACGCCGGAGCCGGGCGTTCGGCGAAGTCGGCCAGGCCCACGAGGTCGAGCGCCTCCAGTGCCTTCTTGCGCGCAGCAGCGGGCCGGACCCGGGGTTTGTTGACCCGCAGGGGAAACATCACGTTCTGCACCACCGACATGTGCGGCCAGATCGCGTACGACTGGACACGATCCCGATCGGACGGCGGTGCGCGCCGGCGAACACTCGGTTGCGCGGGTCGGAAACGACCTTGCCGTCGAGCTCGATCGAGCCGGCGTCGGCGCGTTCCAGCCCGGCGATGAGCCGCAGTGTGGTGGTTTTCCCGCAGCCGCTGGGCCCCAGCAGGGTCACCAGCTTGCCCTCGGCGATCTCCAGGTCGATCCCGTCGACCGCGTTGGCCGCCACGGTCCGGCCCGGGAATCGTTTCGTCAGTCCGGGCATGTTCAAGCACCTCGGCTACGACAAGGTGCACTACTTCGAAAACGCTCCGGAGTACACCGGCGAACTGGCCGAAGCCGCCAGCGCCCTCTGAGGTGTCCGTCCGAAGGGGCCTGTCTCGTGAATCCACCGCGAGGCAGGCCCCTTTCGCTTCGACCGCCGGGGGGCGCCGCCCTGCCGGCGGGAAGGAAGGTGCTGATGTCGGACCACGGAATCGGAAGCGTCGGGGTGGCCGGGCTGGGTGCGATGGGCGGGCCGATCGCCCGCACCTCGTCCACGCCGGCCGGGAGACGGTCGTGTTCGACCGCGACCGATCCACAGTGGATTGAACTGGTCGGCGCGGGTGCGCGGGCGGCCGGGTCCACGGCGGAGCTCGGCGGGTGCGATGTGGTGCTCGTGATCGTTCCGTCCGATGAGGACGTGCTCGAGGTGTCGGCAGCCGTGCTGGCCGCGGCCGAGCGCGGATCCGCGTTGGTGATCTGCAGTTCGGTGACCCCGGAGACCTGCCGCCGCGTCGAGGCGGAGGCCGGGGGCACCGGCGTGGCCGTGCTGGACGCGGCCCTCACCGGTGGCGTCCGCGGCGCGGAGAACGGTGAGATCGTCCTGCTCGTCGGCGGTGAAGAAGCCGTGCTGGACCGGGTGCGCCCCGCGTTCGCGCCGTGGATGAAAGCGGTGCACCACCTCGGCCCGCTCGGCTCTGGCCAGGTCGGCAAGACGGTGAACAACCTGTGCCACTGGGGCCAGATCACGGCGATCGTCGAGGCGATGCGCCTCGGGCGCGGCCTCGGCGTCGAGCCGGCGAAGCTCCGCCGCGCCCTGCTCGACGGAGTGGCCGCGAGCGCCACGCTGGCCCAGCTCGAATCGATGCGCTTCACCTGGTACCGCAAGGACCTGGCCAACGCGTTCCGCATGGCCGGCGGTGTGGGCCAGGATCTGCCGGTGGCGCACACCGCCCGCGAGGTGATGGAGGGCATCACCGTCGCGGGCGTGGCGGAGCTGTTCGGCGGGCCGCTCGCCTAGGGCCTGTCCTCACAGTGGTTGGGTTGACGTGGTTTGATCTTGGTTCGTGGTGCGTAGGCATGAGGTGACCGATGAGCAGTGGCAGGCGATTGAGCCGTTGCTTCCGGTGTCGGGCGCGAAGGGCGTCCGCCAAGACTGGTGTCGCGTGGCGGGATCTGCTGAAAACGCTATGGGTAGTGGAAGACGGTCTACAACCGGCTCTGGCGCTGGTCGCGCACCGGGACCCTCGCGATGGTGGTGACGCGGGTGCGGGTGGTCGCTGAGGCGAACGACGGACTCGACCGGGAGGTCTCGGTCGCCTCCGGCATCGTGCGGGCGCAGTGAGACCAGACGATCATCCCATCGGCAGGTCTCGTGGTGGACCCACTACCAAGGTCCACCACGTCTGCGACGGTCACGGGCGGCCGCTTTCCGTGGTGTTGACCGGCGGCAATGTCAACGACTGCATCATGTTCACCCAGGTCAGGACCGGAATCGAGTTCCGCCGGGCCGGATCCGGGCGGCCGCCGACCCGGCCGGGCAGGGTGCTGGCGGGCAAGGGTTATCAGCCGCGCTATCCGCTCCTACCTGCGCCGGCGGCACATCCCGGCGACCAGTCCCGAACGGCGTGACCAGGCCAACCGACTGCGCCGACGCCAGGCCGACGGCATGATCGACCTGGCCACGCTACTCATCTGGCTTTGAGGACAGGCTCTAGCGGTCGGGGTCGCCGGAGAGGTGGGCCGACCACTTCTCCTCGATCCGGCCGATCCGCCAGACCAGGACGGCGACGAGCCAGGTCGCGACGAACAGCCCGGCGATGGCGAAGCCGACGTTGTTGAGGTCGAGGTCGGCGATCGCCGCTAACGGGCCCGAGACGATCCCGAGGCGGTCGGCGAGGATCGACAGCAGTTCGATCGTCCCGATGACGAGCGCGACGGTCACCGAAAGAGCGGTCACGGTGAGGTTGTAGAAGACTTTGCGCACCGGCTTCGCGAACGCCCACCCGTAGGCGAAGTTCATGAAGCAGCCGTCGGCGGTGTCGAACAGGGTCATCCCCGCCGCGAACAGCACGGGCAGCACGAGGATCGCGTACCAGGGCAGGGCGAACGTGGCCGCGCCGGCCGCCAGGACGAGCAGGCCGACCTCGGTGGCGGTGTCGAACCCGAGTCCGAAGAGGACACCCACCGGATAGATGTGCCAGGGCTTGCGGACCGCCTTCGTCAGGCCGGACAGCAGCCGGTTGAGCACTCCGCGCCGCGCGAGGTGCTCTTCGAGCTCGGCTTCGCTGAACCGGCCGTGGCGCATCTCGCGGAACACCCGCAGGATGCCGAACAGCACCACCAGGTTGACGATTCCGATGATGTAGAGGAACACCCCGGACACCGACGTGCCGATCAGGCCGGTCACCCGGTGCAGCGCCGACGAGTCGTCGGTGACCGAGCCGGCGAGCGCGCGCACACCGACCGAGAGCAGCAGGCACAGGCCGAACACGACGGTCGAATGACCGAGCGAGAACCAGAACCCGACCGACAGGGGCCGTCCCCCGTTGGCCATCAGCTTGCGGGTGGTGTTGTCGATGGCGGCGATGTGGTCGGCGTCGAACGCGTGGCGCAGCCCCAGGGTGAACGCCGTGACGCCGAGCCCGACGCCGAAGAAGCCGCCACCGGCCAGTGCGTGGTGCTCCGGGGCCACCACGAGGCCGAGCACTCCCCAGCCGACGAGGTTCAGCAAGAGGACGACCGTGGCCATGCCGCCCAGCGACGCCGACTCGCGGCCGCTCAGCGCGACTCGGAGGCGGGCGAGCCGGCGGGATCGCTCAACCGTCACGACGAGCCGCCAGCAGGCACGTGTACAGGCCGCGCCAGGGCATTTCGACGTCGGCGAATCCGGCCTTCGCGAGCCCTTCGAGGTGGTCGTTCACCGACGGCAGGGCGTCGTTGTGCTTGTGGGCACCGGCCTTGCCGGAAGGGGGGATGAGCTGCTTGCGGACCGCGCGCAGCCGCGCGTCCCACACCGGGGCGGGCCCGACGTGGTCGAGGTTCAGCAGCCAGCCACCGGGCGCCAGGTGCTCGGCCGCCTCGGTGTAGAAGCGCGCCAGCCGCGCCGGTTCGAGGTGGTGGCTGGCCCTCGACGTCATCACCACGTCGAGGTCGCCGGGCAGCTCCGCGAGGTTCGTCATGTCGGTGAGCCGGAAGGAAACGCGGTCCCCGAAGCGGCTGAGCCGTGCGCGGGCCGCGTCTTCCATCACGGTGGAGACGTCGGTCCAGATGCCGTGCGCGCCGGGGAAGAGATCGAGCAGGACCTCCAGGAAGTCACCGGGGCCGCTGCCGATGTCGGCCACCAGTTTCGTCCGCGGCCGGTCGCCCGCCACCAGCGTGGCGGCGATTCGCCGGGGCAGCACGAGGAATCCGACGAGGCTGTCCTGTTCCAGCCACGACGTCGCGACGGTCGGGTCGAGCCATTCGGACACGGGTGTTCCTTCGGGCACGGGCACTCCTCACAGGTCGGATGGGTTCGTGGCTCGGCCGTGCTCCCGCGTCCGGTGCGGGAGCACGGCCGAGGTCCGGGCTACTTGCGCGCGCCGTGCGTGGTGCCGGCCTCGACGGCCGCGTCGAGGAGCTGCTTGCCCTCCTCGGGGGACAGCTGCACGCCGTGGCGTTCGATGTTGTGCAGGCGCATGGTGCGCAGCAGTCCCGTGTCCTGGATCGCGAGGTAGCGGGCCGTGTCGTTGCCGTCGAGGTTGAAGTGCTGGTGCCACGCCCACCGCGGCGGCGCGAACAGCGTCCCCTCCTGCCATTCGACGACCTCGATCGGCTCGTCGTCGTAGTTGATGAGCGAGAAACCGTGTCCCTTGACCACGTAGAGGTAGGCCTCGGTGGTGTGGCGGTGGCGGACCGAGTTGTTGCCTGGCTTGAGCTCCGAGATGTGCGCGCTCAGCACCTCGTAGTCGGCGAGGTCGAAGTAGTGGCCGCGGTTGTTGCGCCAGGGCCGCGCCGGCAGCTCCATCTTCCGCAGGTCGTCCTCCACGACCAGGCCCTTGTTCGGCGGGTGCTGCCGGTTGAACTCGTCGCGGGCCGCGATCTCGGAGGAATCGAGGTTCTTCTTTTCGCTGGCCAGGACACCCTTCAGGTACTCGTCACGCACTGCTGCTCTCCTTTGTCGTACTCGCGGGGACTTCGGGGGTTTTCGGTGCGCCGCACCACGTGCCGCCACAGGGTCGTGACGTTGAACGCGCCACCCAGATCCGGCAGGCGCGCGAGGTCTTCGTCGGGGATGGCCACCGGCTTCCCTCCGGCGTGGGCGACGGCGAGGGTGTGCCGGGCGAGCGTGTCGACGGCGATGGCCTGCAGCACGGCCTGGGCCACCGCCGTTTCCGGGTCACCGCCGGCGACGCTGACGAGCCCGTGTCCACTGAGGACCAGCACCGGCCGGTCGCCGAGCGCGTCGGCCATCTGCCCGGCGAGGTGGTGATCGTTAACCAGGACCGATCGCGGCCACACGGGAATGCCGTCGGCCGCGAGCCGCGCGGCCGGGATGTCGTAGGCGCCGAACAGGGGCAGCCACGGCAGCCCGGCGAGCGCCATGGTGACCACCGCGGGCGGGTGCGCGTGGACCACGGCCGTCGCCGCGGGGTGGCGCCGCAGCACCTCGGTGTGGATGGGCAGCTCGTTGGGCACGCTCCAGTCGCCGGTCTCGGGCGTGCCGCGCAGCGGCACCGGTCGGATGTCGTCCGCCGTCGTGTAGCGGAGACCGGATTCCCGCGGGCCACGGCAGCGCACCAGCAACTCGTCCGGCGACGTGCGGACGCTGATGTGGCCGAGCACGTGCTCGACGAGGCCGGTCGCGGCGAGCACCCGGCAGGCGAGCGCGACGGATTCCCTCACGGCGCCTCCTGGACTGTTCCGAATGTGTGGTCTATTGGTTAGTCCTAATTACGATATGACCATAAGGCGATCGCCAGCTGCGGGTCAACCCTTCGGCGGGCGCCACGACGGCGGGCGTTTCGGTGTCCCTGTGAGAGGATCGGAGCATGGAACCAGCAGGGCGGGGTGGGCCGGCGGCGGCTCCGCGGGCGGACAGCGGGCTGTTCGACGTCGTGTCGTCGAGCCGGATGTCGGAGGCCATCGTCGAGCAGATCCGCTCGCTCATCCGTGCCGACAAACTGCGCCCCGGCGATCGGCTGCCGAGTGAGCGCGCCCTGTGTGAGCAGATGGGCGTCAGCCGGGTCACCGTCCGCGAGGCGCTGCGCGTGCTGGAGGCCGCCGGTCTGGTCGCGATCCGGGTCGGCGCGCGCGGCGGGGCGTTCGTCACGACGCCTTCGTCGACGAAGCTCAGTGCGAATCTGGCCGACCTCGTGAACCTCTCGCCGATGACGGCACCGGAGGTCATCGAGGCCCGGCAGGTGGTGGAGCTCGGCATCATCGAGACGGTGATCGAGCGGGCGACCGAAAACGACGTCGACGAACTGCGGGAGATGACCCGCGAGCACCAAGCCGCTCTGAAACGCGGCGAGTACAGCATGGAGATGTCGGCCGCGTTCCACGTCCGCGTGGCGCAGTGCACCCACAACGCCGCCATCGAGATGCTGGTGCACTCGTTCCACGGTCCGCTGCTGATGTCCCTGCGCGAGGCTCAGGTGGCCGCGCCGCTGATGGGCCACCGGGGCACCAGCGAGCACCGTGAGTTCGTGGAGGCCATCGCCGCCAGGGACGCGGACAAGGCGCGCGAGATCATGGCCAAGCACCTCCGCCGGACCTCTCAGCGGATCGCGCGCGTGCAGGCTTCGCGGGAGAAGGGCAAGGAAGTGTAGGGTCGCCGGCTACTTGTCGGCCGGTGCGTAACACAGTTCGAGGACCCCGGACGGAAAGGCCGTGCTTTTCACCAGGCGCAGTTTCACGGCCTCGTCCAGTTCCGGGAACAGTGTCACGCCCTTGCCGGCGACGGCGGGGAGCACCCACAGACGGTATTCGTCGACCACGCCGAGCTTGATCAGCGAGTGCATGAATGCGGTGCCACCGGCGGCGACGAGGTCTTTGCCGGGCTCGGCCTTGAGCCTGGCGATCTCTTCCGCCGTGTCACCGCCGGCGATGCGGGTCTCGGGCCAGTCGTCGGCGGTATCGAGGGTGCGGGAGAACACGACCTTGGGGATCTCGTTCATGGCCTTGGCCGACGGGTGGTCGGCGGTGGGCCAGTATCCGGCCATGATCTCGTAGGTGTTGCGGCCCATGAGGAACGCTCCGGTCTCCCACAGCCGGCTGACGAAATATTCCTCCTGTTCGGCGTCGTCGATTCCCGTCATGACGTCGCGGATTCCGTTGTCGCCGTCGGCGCTTTTGCCGTCGAGTGAGACGTAAAATCCCAGAATCAACTTCCGCATGGTTCATTCCTCCAGGTTTTGTTCCCGCGCCGCGGCCATTCCGGTGCGGGTGCGGCGCCAGGTTGTCGGTCATTGCCTCGGTCGCTACGTGACAACCTTCCTTCCGACGACCAATGCTGTCAAGACAAGCTTTTTTGTCGGTGTCGCAGGACTGACGATCGTCGATCGACATGTCTCGATCGACGAGACCCGGACGTCACTCCGACCTGCAGGGAAACGCGTCGGGTCCGCGAGCGACGTCGCCAACCGCTGGGTTCTCGAACCTCGGGCGCTTCCCCCGCCTGCCGGGAGCAGTCCGGTGAGGCACCGTCGGCCAGTGACGACGGTGGTGGAGCAGACTTGTCTGCGGATCGCCGGCGTGCGGGAGGACGACCTCGAAGAAGCGTTCCGCACGGCAAGACCCTCGCTCGCGGGAGCGCATCGGTACGCGCGGTGCGGCGCGGACGTCGAGAATGATCGGGGCGGTGTCGCGGCACACGGTGCCGACGCCGACAGCACCGTCGGTAGCGGCGCCGAGGTTGTTCATCAGGTCGGCGGGAAGGCACGGCTGGTGCCGGGCCGAGCGGTGTCGTCTTGAGCGACGGAGTTCGACGTTCGCGCAGCCCTGTGAAAGTGCTCGGCTCCCTCTCCGACGGCCGGACCGACGGCGACGACATCTACCGGCCTCAGGCCCGGCTCCGTCGTCGAAACGCCGCGTCCTCAAGCGCTATCCGCACCTGCCGATGCCCGGCGCAACGATGGCGCGACAAATCCAAGGGCGTCAGCCGAGCTCCTCGACCAGCCCGATGATCACACCCGCAGGGCCGCGGACGTAGCAGTACCGGCAGTAGTCCTCGTACCGCGCGACCTCGCCCACGAGTTCGGCGCCGTGGGTGCGCAGGCGTTCGAGGGTGTCGTCGACGGAGTCGATGACGAAGGTGAGGCGAGGGATGCCCGGCACGTTCACCGGCGCGCTCGGCGCGGAGGCGGTCGACACCGGCGAGCGGAACGTCGAGAGCTCGATCCGGCCGTGGCCGTCCGGGGTCCGCAGGAAGGCGAGGTCCGCCCGGACGTCGTCCAGCCCCACGAGCTGGTTCACCCATTCGCCCTCGACCTTCGTCTCGCCTTCCGATTCCATCCCCAGCTCGACGAAGAACGCGACCGCGGCCGCGAGGTCCTCGACCACGAAGCCGGCGTGGTCGAATCGGCGGATCGTCATGGTTGCCTCCCGTGTCACGCGGCCCTCGTGGCCGCTCGTGCCCCTGGGACGGAGTCGGTGCCGTGTTTCCGACACCGGCATGGGTGTCCGCCGTCACAATCTCCTCTCTCCGGGTGGAGAGCGCAGCACGAGAATCCCCGCAGGTCGACGAAGCCTGGGCTGGTCGTCGCCGTGGAAGGCGGGGGAGCCGGCTGCCACGGCGACGAGGGAGGCGGAGATCGGCCACGCCGGGGTCGGCTGTTCTCCGGCGCGCGAAGGTGGCGATTCCTAGCGGACGAAGATGCCGATCCCGTTGGCGACCGAGCGCTCGCCCGCGGCGTCGGTCGGGTGGTTGCGGACCGTGGCGGTGTGGGCGCCGGGGTCGCGGGCCACGAGCGAGGTCGAGCCGCCGCCGTCGAGGTTCACGGCGTTGGCGGCGCCGGCTTGCTGCAGGAGCCGGGCGACCTCGGGGGTGGTCATGCCGCCGCTGGTGCCGGGTTTCGCCTGCACGGCGACGAGGTACAGCGTGTGGCCGTCGGCGCTGAAGCCCGCGCCGGTGCGGACCGCGGCGGTCTTGGCGTCCTGGCCGGGGACCACGGCGCCGTCGCGGAGGATCGGAAAGCCGCCGATCGCGAAGCGGAACGGGACGCCGCGCCCGGTCGAGAGGGTGTAGTGCACGGTGACGTGCTGGCCGACCTTGAGCGTTCGCAGCGCGTCCGCGCCGGCTTCGCGCCCGACCAGCACGGTCTCGTCTCGCGCGATCGCGCCGGCGCCGACGGTGTCGCCGACCGCGACGACCCGGTCGTGGTCGAGCGTCACCTCGGTGGTGTCCGTGCTGCACGCGGCGCCCCGGCTGGTGTCGGTGCCGCAGACCGAGCGGGCGCGGGAGGTCGTGCCCCACGCGCTGGTGTAGGCGCCGACGCCGCCGACGGGGATCGCGTACTGGTTCAGGCCGCCGAGCGAGTACGTGGCCGACTTGATGCGGACACTGCCCTCCAGGTGCGCCGTGCCCAGCCGCGCGACCCGGTCGACGCCGACGCCGAGCACGGCCTCCGTCGTGACTCCGGGCGGCATCCCGGGCCCGAAGCGCTGCCCGTTCGGCACGGGGGCCTTGAGGACGCGCCGATCCGCGATCTCGGGGCCGTCGGAGGAGTCGGTGAAGGCGACGCCGGGGTGCTGGGCCTCGGTGTTGTTGAAGAAGTCGCCGTTGACGCCGGCGACCGCTCCCTGCGCGTTCGCCATCTGCGACACCGGCTGGGCCTGCGCCACCGTCGGCGGGTGCAGCAGGTCCACGGAGACGCGCGGGTTGCGCAGATCGACGGTGAGCAGCTCACCCTGGACGGTCGCGGCACTCGCCGAAGCGGTCGTGAACGTCTCGAGGCGAACGCCGGGAGCGACCTGCTGGCTGGCGGTCACGTCGAAGGCCGGGCCGGCGAACGCCGACGTCGGCAGCGCCGTCGTGGCGGCGGCGGTCAGCGTCAGCGCCACCAACGATCTGCGCAGTCTCATGAATGGGTCCTTTCTTGCCGGAACGGAGCCCGCCCACTCTCCCGGCCGGTGGTGACCCCGTCCGTCCGTGGCCGTGAACCCCGCATGAACAGCAGGAGGGCTCCTGGTGCGAGTCCGGCGGGACAGCAAGAAGCCCAGGCCCGAGGGGCCTGGGCTTCTTGCGGACGGCGGGCTCGACGAGGTGGTCGTCGAGGCGGCGCGCACGGGGCAGGTCGGTCTTGCCGAGCGAGGCCGGCGTCTGGGAGCGTCCGCGCCGGGCGTCCCGGCGCCTGTCACGTCGTCGCGAACACCTCGCCCGGCGCCCCGTTGCCCGGCGAGACCCCGCTCAGGTGAAGTACAACCTCGACGGCGCCGGATCCTGATACACCCTCGGACTCCCGCCCTGTGTCGGGTCGGCGCCGAAAGTCGCGCCCTGGCCGGTGCGGACGCTGGTGACCGTGAAGAAGCCGCTGAAGCTGGTCGGGTTGGCTACCGGGTCGATCGGGGTGAGGGTGAACTCGTCGGCGTGGTGGGAGTTGTCGGCGGCGCACGTGTAGAGCAGCTGGTGGGCCAGGGGCGTGGTCGTGGCGCTCGCGTGGAGGAAGCGGCCGGTGGCCTTGCCGGTGAGCGAGGTGCCGGCGCCGAGGCGGCCGACGGACCACAGGTCGGCGTCCTCGGCGTTGGCCGGGCGGGGGCGGTGGACGACCTCGAACTTCGGGGGCGCGCCGGGTGCGGCCGGGACGGGTTCGGTGCTCGCGTGGAGGCACTCGTTGGTCGCGTCTTCGCGGACGTAGGCCCCGTCGGGGCCGGGCAGGCCCGCGCAGAGGTAGCCGGCGGAGGTGGCGAGGCGCAGTTGCTTGCGGACGGTGATGAGCTGGGCCGGCATGTCGGGCCCGCCCAGGCTCGTCAGCACGCCGCCCATCCGCTCGAGCAACGGTGTCAGCACTTCCTGCTGGGTTTTGCGGCCGAAGACCGTGTCACGGTAGGCGCGGATCTGGTCCATCAGCTGCGCGCGGCGGCCGGTGTCGTTGTGGACGAGCTCGGCCAGCAGGCCGCTGGTGCGAACCGTGAAGTGCCGGTCGGGCTGGAAGGTCTGGTCGACGCCCCACGGGATGAGCTTGAACTTCACATCGGCCAAGCCGGGTGTGGCGACGGCCTCGACGTCGTTGTAGGCGTAGGTGTTGTTCGTGTTTCCGGTGTAGCCGTCCCAGTGCTTGAGGAAGAACTCCATCGCGTAGAGCTTGACGAACTGGTCGAGGTCGAACACCTCGGCGGCCCCGGTCAGTCCGTGCGCGGCGATGTGGTCGACGGCCAGGCGCAGGTCGGCTTTGTCGTCGAACTCCGAGAGGTCCTCCACGCCGATGAAGTCGAACCGGGCGGTCGGTGAAGTCGTCCTTGTGCTCCAGCTCGTATAGATTCCCCTACAGATTCCCGAAATTACACTCGATGTAGCGTGGCATGATCGGTTCGGCGTTCACGAAGACGCCGGGAGCGCGGACGCGCGCGAAATTGCAGCGGGAATGCGGCAGCCCGGCGAGTTCGAACAGCTTGTAGTCGAGCGGCTGGCGCACGAAGGCGGAATCCTGCACGGAGTTGTTGAGCGTCAGGAACCGGGACCCGATGAGGTTCGCGATCAACGGTTTGTTCGCGTCACGGAAATTCCGAAGTCGATGTGCAGGCACGGTTTGTCGTTGCTGAACGAACCGCAGAACGACTTCTTCTTGATCCCCACCTCGGCGAACGACGTCCGCGCGGGGAACCGTGTCCCGGAGATCTCGACCGAAGCCGCCTTCCGCCAGGTGAAGCGGCTGCGGCTGGAAAAGCGCCCCTGTACGGCCCTGTTCGCCGCTTCTACGATTGGGGTATGGCAGCGGTCGACGATCTCGTGGAGCTGGTCCAGCGCGCGGCGGCGGCCGAGAAGAACGCGATGGCCGCGAAGTGGAAGGACGAGGACGACGTGCGCCGCATGATCGGCAAGGCGCGCGCGGCCTCGGAGGAGCAGCGGCAGGAGATGCGCCGCGACGTCGATCCCGCCCGGCTGTCGCCGGAATGGGCGCGGCTGCGGCAGAACCACGTCGACGCCGGTCCGCAGGAAGACAGTGCGGAATCCGTGCCGCACCAGACGGTGACGCATCAAGACGCGGCGCAGGCCGAGCGTGACGGGGTGGCCGCCGTCGCGATCGCGCGGATGGCGTTGACCGACGCCGCGCGCGCCGTGCTGGAGGCGCGGCTCGCGCGCATCCGCGCGGGGGAGGACGAGCCGGCCGCGGTGACCGTCGACGGGCAGGTGCCGCGGCATGGCGCCAACCCCGTGAGCCGCCACGGCCCGGCGCTCGCGCACGGTCTGGCCGGTGAGATCCGGTACGTGCTCACGCGCAAGCCGCGCAAATCCGTCAAGGCACTGGGGATCGCGTTCGGCCTGGGCCTGCTGTACCTGGGGTACCTGCGGCTGTTCCGGTGGGACGAGGATCAGAAATGGCTGCCGTACCTGGGGTTGTGGACGATCTCGTACGTGATGGGCGGCGCCGTCTGCGTCAACGCGATGAGCTTCGACGCCATGCGCGTGCGGGCGGCGCTGGACACCGGGGCACGCCTGTGGCACGTGCTGGTGATCAAGAACCTGGCGCTGGTGTGCATCGTCGCGCCGATCGGGTTCGCGCTCAGCGCCCTGCTGGCCTGGCGGGCCGGGGAGTTCGAGGCGTTCGCGCGCGCGTGCACGCTGGTGGTGTGTTTCATCCTGCTGTGGCTCGGCGTGGGCAACCTGCTCTCGATCGCATTGCCGAACCGCGACGAACCCCTGTTGAAGCGCCGCAAAACGGGCACGCTCAAGCAGTTCCTGATCGCGCTCGGCGTGGCGTCCGCGGTCGGGTACCTCGTCAACTTCATGCTGATCTGGCGCGTGCTCGCCGCGCGGGCGCTGACGGAGCGGCTGGGCACGGTCCTGGTGCCGGCGATCCTGATCGTGCTGAGCTGCGTCGTGATGTGGGTGCTGTTGACCGTCTTCGCGATCGCACTGGCCCAGCAGCCCGCGGTGCGCCGGCGGCTGCAGCGTGAGACCGCCGACTACACCGCGAACGCCGAAGCCGAGGCCTATGCCGCCGAAGAACGCGCGGCGAAACCGGTTTCACCCGCGCCCACCTGACCCCACCCGGCACGGGTGAGGTACCGGGCCGCCGGGTGACGGCATGCTCGGGCTGGAGAAGCTCGGGAGGAGACCGGTCATGGCCTCGCACAAGGACGCGCCCGTCGACCTGTACATCGCCGCTTACCCTGACCCCGACGCGGCCGGCGGTGACTGGGCCGGGCTCAAGCAGCTCGCCCACGAGGACGTGATCAAGGTTAAGGGCCTGATCCTCGTCAGCCGCCACGGCGACGGCAAGATCCACGTCGACGACGACTTCCACACCACCCGCAAGGGCGCCACGTGGGGCGCCGTCGGCGGTGCCGTCGTCGGCCTGATCTTCCCGCCGTCCCTGCTCGCCGGCGCGTTCGTGGGCGCCGGGCTCGGCGGCGGGCTCGGCGGGCTGCTGTCGCACGCGGAGAAGAAGGCGATCAAGGCCGAGGTGGAGGACACGCTGCCGCCGGACTGCTCGGCCATCGTCGCGCTGTTCGAAGAACGCTGGGCCGTCGAGGTCGACAAGGCTTTACTGCACGCGGCCAAGGTCACGAAGGAGATGGTCGACCCCGACAGCGCCGAGCAGGTGACGGCGGCGGCCTCCGCGGTGACGGGCAAGGAGTAACGACCGTCCACACGGGCCGACCACCCGGACTGGCTGCTGCGCTCCTTCCGCGGTGGGAGTTTCCGTCTGGGTGGTGAGTGGCTTTGTCTTCTGGGCGCGGGTACGCGGGCGGCGTGGTCCTGGCTGTAGACAACCGATCTACTACCTGAGGAGTGGAGGGATACCGCAAGCTGGGTTACGCGGTGGTCGCCACGGCGATCGAGCGGTTCGGCCGGATCGACGCCCTGATCAACAACGCGGCTGTGTTCGCGGTGAAGCCGTTCACCGAGTTCACAGCCGAGGATTCCCATGGCTGGTGTCGGTGAACCTGGCCGGCTGGTTCACATCACCGGCAAGGTGCTTTAGCACCTGCTCGAGCAGGGCGACGGGCACATCGTGCGGATCACCACCAGTTTCGTGGACCACCATGGTGGCGGTGGTGTCGGCGGCGGCTCCGATGCTGCCCAAGGGCGGTCTACAGGCGGCCACGAAGTCCCTGGCCGTGGCGTACGCCGGGAGCGGAGTCCGCGTCAACATGGTCGCCACGGGTATCCACAGGACCGCGCTGAACCCGCCCGAGACCTACGCCGAGCGCGCCGGCCTGCACCCGCTGGGCCGCACGGGTGAGGGCAGCGCCGTCTTCGAAGACGTGCCGTGCCTGGAAAATGCCACGTTTGTCATCGGCGAGATCCTCAACGTCACGGCGGCCACAGCGCCGCCACTGACCCGCCTCGCCATCGGGGGCCGCGGACACCATCGTCCGCGGCCCCGGAGCGTCCACCTCGAATCCACAAGGGACAGGCCTCATGAGCGCCGGTCATTCCACGATCTCGGACACGTGGTAGTGGCCGATCGACCAGTTCGCCCTCGGCCAGTGTTCACTGCCGGACGGCACCGAGCTCCGGTTTCACCTGACCGTGATCCCGCTCTGGCAGGCGAAGACCAGCCACCACCAGCGAAGACAGCGCAAGTACCCGAAGTGCGGCTGGCGTACTAGGCGCAAGCTCCCACGGCGAAGGCACGACTTCGTGCTCGACCCTGCTTGAGCCCGCTCACCTTGCTCGGCTGAAGCGGCTCCGCGACCGGGCCGCCGGGCGTTACTGGTCGAGATAGGTCCTGATTACCGAAAACCGCAGGTAGTCGTCATTGACGTGCACCACCGTGACCGCCACCGGGAGTTCGTCGGCGCGGATGTGGGTGTGGCGCAGGCGCAGGACGGGGCGCGTGCGGGGGAGGCCGAGGGCCGTGGCGATCGCGGTGGGCGGGAGGACGGGGCGGATCTCGGCGACGGAGTAGCAGACGGGCGTGCCGGTGTCGGTTTCGACGAACTCGAAGGTGGAGCGGCGCGGGTCGCTGTCTTCGGGGTGTTCGCCGAGCAAGGTGGCGGGGACGTGGTCGACGCTGTGGACCGCGGGTTTGCCGTCGGCGTCGAAGACGCGCTCGATGCGCAGCGCGCTCTCGCCGGCGGGGAGTTCCAGGGAGGCGGCGAGCTCGTCGTCGAGGGTGGTGAGGCGCTGGTCGAGCGTGCGGACCGCGGGGCGGTAGCCGGCCTGGGTGAGCAGGTCGACGAAGGGGCTGGCCTCGGCGAGGTTGGCGGCGATGCCGATCGTGTGGCGGTTGATGAAGGTGCCGCTGCCGTGCAGGCGACGGATGCGGCCTTCCTTCTGCAAGGACTGCAGCACCGAGCGCACCGTCGCGCGGCTGACCCCGAGCGCCGCGCTCAGCTCCTCCTCCGACGGCAGGCGGTAGCGGCCCTCGGCGGCGTAGCGCGTGATGGCCTCGCGCATCCGCTCCTTGGCCTGCCGGTAGGAGTCCGCGGCGACCGTCTGGATGGAGACGGGTGTCAGCTCCGGCTCACGCATGACCATCGGTTGTCCTCCCCAGGGCGGCCTCACGGCCCGTCGTACGGCAACGCTGCCGACACACCCAGTCGATCGGCACACTCCGAGCGTAATGACCTCCCGCAACGTTCTGAACCCGCCCTGGGCCAGGCAGACGGGTGATCACGAGCTGTCACGAGTCGCGCCACCGCGGTTCCCACGCCTCCAGCTGCTCCAGCGTCTCCTGCTCGCTCCAGTCGGTCAGCCCGGCGAAGCGCGCCCAGTTCCCGCCCACCATGTTCGCCACGTCCAGGCGCGAGATGGGCGCGCCGGGGTCGGCGACGTCGTTGACGAGCGTGAGCTTCGGCAGCAGGACGGCCGGTTTGCCGCCGCCGGGGTAGTCGGTGCCCCAGCAGATCCGCGACAGCGGGCAGCCCAGCTGCTGCGCGCGCAGGAGGAAGTCGTACAGTTGGCGCTGCGTCGACTTCGTGGCGAACATGCTGATGTCGAGGTAGGTGTTGTCGTGGCGGGCCACCATGGCCAGGCACTCGTCGACCCACGGGAACCCGGCGTGGCACACCAGCAGCGGCAGGTCGGGGAAGTGCCGGGCGACCTCGTCGAGTGCGCCCGGCCGGCCGTAGTCGAGGACGGTGTCCTTGGCGGAGGACGTTCCCATGTGGACCATCACGCCGATGCCGAGCTCGACCGCGCGTTCGTAGATCGGGAAGGCGAGGTCACGGTCGGCGGGGGCGTAGTGGTCGTACATGGGGTAGAGCTTCAGCCCCTGCAGACCCAGCTCGCCGACGGCGCGCGTCAGTTCGTCGCGGGCCCACCCGACGCCGCGGAACTTCGGGTTCACGGCGCTCATGCCGATCAGCTCGGGGTGCTGCCGGGTCAGCGAGGCGATGTAGTCGTTGCTCTTGGCCACCTCCAGCGGACCGTCCACATCGGTCACCCGGCCGAGGTCGATGGTCCCGCGTTCGCCGTAGGCGGTGTAGGTCGAGGGCGCGACAGCCAGCACGGTCGCGCGGTCCACGCCCGCGCTCACGTGGTCGTCGACGAGGGCGACCGGGTCGATCGGGTCCAGGTCGCCTTCCAGGCCGACCCAGTCCTCGTCGGTGGCCGGCCGGTAGGCGGGCAGCCGGCCCGCCCGCCGGTGCCCGGGTGCCCGCATCTCGCGGACGAATCGGTCGTGCCCGGGAGGCAGGGCGGTGGCCAGCACGTGGTTGTGGCAGTCGATGATCACGCGTCGAACTCCTCGGCCAGGCTTCGCCAGATCGCCCGCTGCAGGCGCTGGAACTCGGGTTCGAACCGGACTTCCTGGAAGTGGCGCGGCCGGTCCAGGGAAATGCGGAACTCCTCCTTGATCGTGCCGGGACCGCGGCTCATCACGAGCACGCGGTCGGCCATCGCCACGGCCTCCTCCACGTCGTGGGTCACGAAGACCACGCTCTTGCCGAGGTTCTCCCAGATGGACAGGAACTCGCCGCCGAGGCGGATCCGCATCTGCGCGTCCAGCGGCCCGAACGGTTCGTCCATCAGGTAGACGTCCGGGTCGTACGCCAGCGCGCGGGCGATGCCGACGCGCTTGCGCATGCCGCCGGAGAGCTGGTTGGGATAGCTCTGCTCGAACGAGGTGAGCCCGACCAGCTCGACCAACCGGCGCACCTCTGCGCGTTGCTCTTCGGCCGAGACTCCCTTCAGCGCCAAGGGAAAGCGGATGTTGTCCGCGACCGTGCGCCACGGGAACAGCGCGTCGGACTGGAAAACCAGACCCACGCCTTCCGGAACGCCTTCGGGCACCGGTGCGCCGTCGAGCCGGATCTCGCCCGTGGTCGTGGGCAGCAGGCCCGCGATCAGCTTGAGCAGCGTGGACTTCCCGCACCCGCTGGGGCCGACGAGCGCCACGAACTCGCCGGGCGCGAGGTCGAGGGTCACGTCGTCGAGCGCGACGAACCGGCCTTTCGGGGTGCGGTAACCGAGTCCGACCCCGCGCAGACTGAGCTTCGGCGTGGCCGCGGCGGGCTCGGTCGAGGACGGCAACGTTTCGGTCATCGTGTCCTCCCGGCTACTTCGCGGGCAGCAGGCTGTAGTCGAAGATGTCCTGAGTGGACGGAACCGGCTCGGTGAGGAACCCGGTGCGCACCAGCAGGTCCGTCGAGGACTTCACGACGGCGTCCTGCGCCTTGAGCCCGTCGGGCACGCTCTTGATCGCCTCGGCGACGATCGTCTTGAGGTCGGCGTCGCTGACCTGGTAGCCCTGCTTCTTCATCCACGTCGCCGCCTGGTCCGGGTTGGCCTTGGCCTGCATGGACGCCTCGTCCATCGCGGCGAGGAAGGTTTTCATGAGGTCCTGGTGCCCGGAAACCCAGTCCTGGTCGGCCATCGCGACGATGTCGACGTAGTGGTAGTCCGGCTCCTGCCAGAGGACCTTGAACTTCCCGGTCCGCAGCAGCTGCAGCGTGTCGGGCTGGCTCGTCATCCCGGCGACGACCTGGCCGCCGTTGAGCTCGGCCTGCATCGTCGCGCCGGCACCGCCGCTGACGACGGTCAGGTCCTTCTTCGGGTTCAGCCCGGCGTCGAGCGCCGCCTTCTGCATCTCGGTGTCCGACAGCGTGCCCGGCGCGGTCACGGCCACCTTCTTGCCGGCGAGGTCCTTGACCGAGGCGATGTCGTTGCGGGCGACCATGAGGTAGGAGAAGCGGTCGTTGGCCACGGCGTAGGCGCGCATCTTCACCCCCTTCTTCTGCGCAAGCACGACGTGCCCGATGTCGCCCATGAACACGTCGGCGCTGCCGCCGATGAGGGCGTTGGTGGCAGCAGAGCCGCTGGTGACGCACATGGGCTCGATGGTGATGCCCTTCTGAGTCGCGATCCCGCTGTTCTGCGCGAGCTCGGCGGCGATGGGCGCCAGGCCGCTGCAGAACAGCTCGACCCGGATCGTCTTGGAGTCGCCGCCGCTGCCGGCCGACGAGCTGCCGCACGCGGTGGCGGTCGCGGCCAGGGCGAGGGCGGCCACGGTGGCCGTGATGCGGGAGAGGGTGGTCATCGGTGGTGTCCTCATCTGTGCGGTGGTCGGAGGGGACCTCAGCGGGTGGCGCGGTGACGCAGGACCCGTCGCTCGACGAGCGTGACGAGCTGTTCGGCGAGCATGGCGATCACCGTGATGATCACCAGGCCCGCGAAGACTCCGGTGGTGTCGAGCACGTTGGCGGCGTAACCCATGTAGTAGCCCAGCCCCTGGCTCGCGCCGACGAGCTCGGCGATCACCGCGCCGATCAGCGCCAGCGCGATCGACAACCGCAGGCTGGTCAGGATCCAGGGCGCGATCGAGGGGAGGATGGCCCACCGCAGCCGGGCCGTCCACGGCGCGCGGAAGCTGCGCGTCATCTCGATCAGGTCGGGCTCGATGCCGCGCATGCCCTGGTAGGTGTTGTAGAAGGCGACGAACACGACCATGGTCACGACCATGAAGATCTTCGACTCCAGGCCGATGCCGAACCACACGATGAACAGTGGCGCGAGCGCCACGCGCGGCAGACTGTAGAGCGCCATGATGTACGGGTAGAACCAGCGCCCGACGGTTTTCGACGGGGCGATCAGTACGCCCAGCGCCACGCCGATCACCATGCCGATCGCCAGCCCGGCGAAGGTCTCCGCCAGCGTGGCTCCCAGGTCCGGCCACAACGTGCCGCCGCTGACCAGCTCGACGATGCGCTGCACGATCAGCCACGGACTGCTGACCGTGAACGCCCCGAAGACCTCCCCGGCCAGCTGCCACAGCACGATGATCAGCACGCCGACGCACCACTGCCCGCCGCGGACCACCCAGCGGTGGCGCCGGTCCGCCCGCCGGTCGCGCTCGTCCTGGGAGTCCACCGGTCCGTCACGCTCGGTTCGTCCGGCCGGGCCGTCGACACGGTTCGCCACCATCCGCTGCCTCCTCAGACGTCAGACGTCTGACGGACAATAGGAGCCGGTCCGGGCGGGCACAAGGGTTCTCAGGGGATGGGACCGGGGCTTGCTTTTGTTCGGATATGTGCTGGTCGAGGGCGGTTGTCCACTGTGGATGATCGGGGACCACGTCGGGCCGGGTGCGTGACGCGAGGTCCTACCAGTTGGTGCGGAGTGGCTCTTTGCCTGAGCTGAAAGCTCGGGGACCAGTTCCGGGATGGGCTCGCCCGACCGTCGTCAAGGTGGCGCCGGCCGCCGCGATGGCCGGCGTGTCCGCGGTGCCGCTGCCCCGGAGACACAGATCGCCGGGGGAGCGGTGATCGCATACCAGGACGCGAGTACCGAGCACTTCCCGACGACGCACTTCCCGACGACTTCGGTGCCCGACGGCGTCCTGCACTCCGCCGGACCGTGGCGGCGTGTTCCGCCGACCCGAGAACCACGCCGGCCCGCGGGGCGACGACGAGTTCGCGCAGTTCGCCCGCCGCGAGCAGGGTCGAAGCGGGCACGGCGACGGCGCCGAGGTGCAGGCTCATGAGGATCGTGGTGAACAGCTGCAGCTCGTCGACCATGCGCGTCAGCACGCGTTCTTCTTGGCGCACCCCCAACCCGCGCAGCGCGGCGGGGTTGAACGTGGTGGGTGTGAGGGAGTCCGTCGGTATCGCGCCAGCCTTGAGGGGTGGTGGCCGTGGTTGAGTCCCTCGCCTCGCGAAGATTCTATGCATCTTACAAGAGTCACCAAGGTTTTGGAGAACGTTATGCCGGGTCGGGGGATCGACACCGGCAGCCGCCGAACGTCGACAAAGCGGCAAAGCTGGGTGTGGTAGCACGCCCGAGCCGCTTCACGTCGTCCTCCGGCAGCCACCCGACCTGCGCGAGGACCGGCGCCAGCTCCAGCACGCCGAACCGCTCGTACCGTTCGAGCTGCGGATTCCGGTGGGGCGGCGGGGTGCCCGCTGCCAGCGGCATCCCGATGAAGTGGCCGGACGCGCTCGGCTCACGAAGGGGTACCTCGAGGGCTTCTTCCGCGCCGAAGCCGAACGGGGCAACGTCACCGACCCCGACTTCCTCACCTGCCGGCTCGCCGTCCTCTGCGCCGGGGGCGGCAGCCGTGCCGACGACCTGCGCGGCCTGGCCGTCGCCACCGCGCGAACCCTGCCGGACGCGGCCGGCGTCACCGACTGATCGTCTCAATGGGCAGTCGCGGGTGCCAGGGCGGCCAATCCGGCGCAAGTACCCGGCTTTGGTGTGCCACCCCCGGACGTCAATGCAGGTGAACGAGAACCAGGTTCTTCAACAGGATCATGACGACGCCGAGCAGCCCCGCCGCGCACGTCGTCCCGATCAGCGCCGCGCCGCGCAGGCGGGCCACCCGCGCCGCGGACCACGCGTGGTAGGTCAGGACCACCACGGCCACCGCCAGTCCGGTGTTGGCCGCGGCGCCGGGGGAGGCACCGGCGAGCCGGGCCAGCAGCAGCGCGGCGATCGGGCCGAACGAGGCCGTCACCATGGGCCAAGTGGCCCGCAGCTCCGCAGCGATCCGCGCCCGGCTCGGCAGTTTGCCGTCCTCGACTTCCTGGCCCAGCAGTTCCGCGTATTCCTCGGCCGTCCAGTAGATCAGCAGCGTGACCACGACCGCGATCGCCAGCGCCACGGTGGAGAGCTGTCCGCCGACGGCGGTCAGGATGGCTGCGGTGACGATCACCCCGTAGATGCCCGCGGCCCGGCGCCGTCCGGCGCTTCGGTCACCCACCTGCTCGGCCACGTCCACCTCCGCCAGCGCCTGGTCGGAAACCGGCTCTCCCGGTCGCCGTGCGGGGCAGGGGCGGCCCCGCCGGCCTCGGCCTGCCGGCGGGGCCTGACCGGCCCACGCTCACCGAGCGAGTGCCTTGGCCTTCAGGGACTCGTACTCCTCCGCGTTGATGGCGCCGGTGTCGAGGAGCTTCTTCGCTTCGGCGATCTGGCCGGCGGCGCCCTTGTCGCCCTTGTCGCCGTTGGCGGCGACCGAGCGGACGTAGTCGTCGAACTGCTTCTGGGTCGACGCCGCCTCGGACCGGCGGCGTTCGCCCATGTGCTTGCCCTGCGCGATGAGGTAGACCAGCACGCCGACGAACGGCAGCACCAGGACGAACACGGTCCAGCCCGCCTTGCCCCAGCCGGAGACGTCAGAGCGGTGGAAGAGGTCGCCGAAGATCACGATGAGCATCCAGAACCAGACCACCCAGCCGAAGAACACCAGCATGGTCCAGATCACGTCCAGGAACGGGTAGTCCGATTGAGCCAGTGTCATCACGCCTCCGATGCTCGACACCCGCACGACCGTGACGTTCCGTCCACAACGGACCGGCGACCAGGTCGACGGCTCCAGGCCGTGGCCCCGGCCTGCCCCGGACGCGGGTTCTGCCGCGAGAGCTGCCGTACGCGGTCACAGGAAGCGTTCCCAGCGAACGCCCCGCGCGACATCACCCGGCGGAGGTGAAATCCGGCGCTGGGATCGGTTCCCCGGCGTCGCCGGGCGGCGCTCACGGCGCCGGCCGCCCGCCGTGCAGGCCACTGTGCCGACGCCGCCCGTAGGGCCCAGCGTTCCGGGGCCGCCGTGCTCCTCCGATTCGGGTGAGGCGGTATCCCGCGTGCCGTCACGACGGTACGGGCTCTCCTCCACAGTGGACCGACAGTGGTCCGCCGCCCCCGCCGTCAGTGAGCCGGGGCCACCAGCTGCCGGACGGTGTCGGTGACGAGGCGGCGGCGTTCGGGTTGCGGGGCGAGACCGCGGACTTCCTCGCCCTGGTTCTGCCACATGTTCGCGATGGTCAGCGCCAGGGCGAGCAGCTCGCCGGGCGGCCGCTGATCGGTCACGGTGCCCGGCGCTGCGTGTCTTCGATCGCCGCGGTGTTGTCGGTCATGGACTGGGCCACGACAGGCCGGGCGCCGCCGCGCTCGAGCTGGTACCAGGTGATGAAGCGCATCACGTCCGGTACCGCCGGCCCGAGTCGTAGAGCTGCCCCGCGTATTCGGGCAGGTCGTCCGCGTCGATCGGGATCCCGAAGACGACCTGTTCGACGATGGCGTCGTAGACCGCTTCGTACAGCCCTTCTTTGTCGTCGTAGAAGGAATACACGAGCCTGGCGCTGACCCCGGCGCGGGCGGCGATGCGCTCGACGCGGGTGCCGCCGATGCCGTGCTCGGCGAACTCGGCCAGCGCGCCGTCCAGCAGCTGCCGGCTCTTGCCTCGGCGTCTCGGGTCCGTGCCGCGCCGTCATCCTGATGAATGTTCATTCGTGCTGAGCTGCCGACGGTCGCGGGCCCTGCCGGCGGGCCATGCGAGGTGGCCGAGCCAGAGCACGCCGACCACGTCGAGGTCGCTGCCGTTGACAACCTCGGCGACGAACCGGTGCACGAGGCCGGGGGAGGGCGAGGTCGGGCAGGCCGTCGACCCAGGACCGGGTGAGGGCGAGGCTGTCTTCGGTGGTCGCGGCGGCGCTGGGGCGGCGCTCACCGCCGGCGCGAGGGATCGAGGGCGGCCGCTGATGTCGCGGCCAGGCGAAACGGGCCGGACCTAGGAAGCCCCGCCGGTCTTCTTCGGAGGCACGACCGGAGTGTCCCGGTACCTCAGGATTCCCTCGACGCCGAGGCGGAACGTTTCGCAGACCGGCGCCGGATCGGTGAGGCAGCCCGCGGCCATCGCGCCGTCCCGCAGCATGACGAAGTGCCTCGCGGCCGGTTCGGGTGCTGTCTCGCCGGCCTGTGCGAGCAGCTCGGTGACGACGTCGAGGAACCACTGCCGGTGGGTGAGGACGGCCTGGTGGACGGGGTGCGCGGGGTCGGGGTACTCCGCGACGGCGTTGAGGAAGGCACAGCCCCGGAACCCGGGTGTGCGGATGCCGTCGGCGATCGACTCGGCGACCGCGCGGACGGCGTCGGCCCCGGAGGCCTTGCTGGTGCGGGCGGTCTCCACGTCGGCACGGATCGCCTGGTCGGCCGCCGTCAGGTACGCGACCAGCAGGTCGTCCTTGCTCGGGAAGTGGCGATAGAGCGTGGCGCGGGTGACGCCCGCGTCGGCGATGACCCGGTCGATGCCGACCGAGTGGAGACCCTCCGCATAGAACAGCCGGCTCGCCGAAGCGAGCAGTCGGGCTCGTGCTTCGGACACTTCGCGGTCCACCTCTCGTCGCTGGTTCCACGGTAGCAGATAGAACGATCGGTCTTGACGGCTCGGCTCCGTCACTGCCATAGTCGTCACCGCGAGATAGAACGATCTGTCTACTTGAGCGGGCGCAGTTCCGCGACGAAGGAGTACCCCTTGAGCACCAGCACCGTGCCGGCCACCGCGGGCATCGCGAAACCCTTGCGGCGCCTGTATTTCACCCGCTTCGCGTTCGCTGTGGTCTGGGCTGCGCTGCTGTTCACGGCCGGGGCGCATCTCGGGCCCGCCGGCATCACGCTGCTCGTGCTCTACCCGCTGTTCGACGTGGCCGCGGCCGTCGTCGACGCCCGCTCGGCGAAGGGCGGCATGCCGGTCGCGGGCCTGTACGCGAACGTGGTGATCAGCCTGCTCGCCGCGGTGGGCCTGGCGGTCGCGGCCTCGTCGGGCATCCCCGCCGTCCTCGGCGTGTGGGGCGCCTGGGCGATCGTGGCCGGTCTCGTGCAGCTGGCCGTCGGCCTCCTCCGCCGTACCCTGGGCGGCCAGTGGCCCGTGATCCTCAGCGGCGGGATCTCGGTCGTGGCCGGCGCTTCGTTCGTTCTGCAGGCCACAAAGGACAGTGCATCCCTCACGGCCCTCGCCGGCTACGCCACGCTGGGCGGCATCTTCTTCCTCGTCTCGGCCCTGCGGCTGGGGCGTGCCGCGAATGATTCCACCGCTGGCTGAGTTGTCCTGAATCGGACGGGTTTCCCGTCCGGCGTTGCCCGCTCGCCGTCTTGGCAAGCAGAATCGGCGCCGACGTGATGACAAGGTTGTCAACGAGGGGGCGGACATGGCGCTCAGGCGGCGCGCGGTGCTTCAGGGACTCGGTGCGGGCGGGCTCGCGCTGGTGAGCGCGGGGCTGGTGACCCCGGCGGCGCGGGCCGGCGCACCGGTCCCGGCCCGCGGTGGGGGAGCGCCCGACGACGTCGCCGCGACCTACCTGCGCGTGCTGCTGCGCCACACCCGCTGGGCCGAGCAGCAGTTCGACGCGAAGGCCGGCATCTACCCGGCGAAGGACTTTACGTTCGCCGTGGTCCTGGGCAACGCCGTCCTGCTCACGCGCGATGGGTACGACGCGGCGGTCACGGGCGTCGAGCGCGAGGTGCTGCACCGGCACACCGTCGACACCATCCGGCACTTCGCGGCGAGCAACCTCGTCACCGGTGGCACCGAGTGGGGCCGCCGGCTGTTCTTCGACACCACGTTCCAGTCCTACTTCCAGCTGGCCGGCCGGTTGCTGTGGCACGACCTCGACGCCGCCACGCGCGCGAACCTCGACGACATCGCGGCCGGTCAGGCCGCCTACACCGCGGCGCTCGGCACCGGCGACGACCCGCTGTCCGGTGACTGGACGCCGAACGGGCTGGCCGGTGGGCACGTCGGCGACACCAAGCTGGAGGAGATGGGCGTGTATGCCCAGGCCCTCGCGCCGGGGATGGCCTGGGCCGCGAAGGACCCCCGCGCCGCACAGTGGCGCGAGTGGTTCGGGCGGTGGAACCGCAACGAGACCGCGCTGCCCGCGGCGGACCTCGCGAACCCGCGCGTCGTCGACGGCGTGGCGATCTCGGCCAACACGGCGGAGAACCTCTACGACACCTTCCTGGTGGAGAATCACGGTTCCTTCGGCCCGCACTACCAGGAAGAGCTGTGGCGGACCTCCGGCCGCAACGCGATGCACTTCCTGCTCGCCGGGCAGCCGCTGCCGGAAGTGCTCACCGCGCAGCCCAACGGCGAGCTGCTCTGGCGCACGATGCTGCTGATGGCCAGCGACGCGGGTGAGCCCCTGATGCCGATGGTCGCCGACCGCGAGCACCTGTACGGCCGTGACGTCATCCCGCTGGCCTTCCGCGCGCAGGTGCTCGGCGACCGCTACGCCGCGCGCGCCGAGGCCCAGCTGGCCCAACGGCTGGAGCCGTACCAGGCCTACGCGCCCGCGGACCGCGTCACGAAGTTCTCGGGCGAGCCCAAGTACGAGCCGGAGGCGCGCGCGGAGATCGCGATCAGCTACCTGCTGCACGAATGGCGCGCGGACCACGGCGGCCCGGTGCGTCCAGTGAGCCAGGCGGAGTTCGACGCGCACGCCGTCGGCGTCGCGGACTTCGGCGTCGGGCCCGGCCTGCTCGCGCACCGCAGCCCGGCAGCGTGGGCCGCGGCGGTGAGCAAACCGGGGTTCACGAAGTTCGCGTGGCAGCCGCACCACGACGACTGGCTTTTCACCGTCAGCGGTGCCACGCCGATGTTGCTGCCGTCCACCGCGCTGGCGGTGCGGGAGCGGCACGCTACGACGTGGTCGAAGGTCCGCGACGGCTTCGACGCGAGCGCCGCGGTGTGGGAGTTCGACAACGGCTGCGCCGGTTTCGCGACCCTGCCGACGGGCGCGGCGGTCTACTCGAGTACCGGTCTCGGCGCGGGCGAGGGCGTGGTGTCGGTGTACAACCTCGCCATGCCCGGCGTGCCGGGGCTGACCGGCGAACGGACCTACCGCACCGCCGAAGGCGCGGTGACCGTCCCCGTCGCGCCGGCGCCGCCGTCCGGAGGCGGGCGCACCGACGATGTGACCTTCCCCGCGGTGACGGCCCAGTACGTGCGGATCCTCGGCGTCCAGCCGGATCCGACGTACGGGTATTCGGTGTGGTCGTTCGAAGTCCGCGACGGGGCGTCGGGCGCGGACCTCGCCCGCGCGGCCACGGCGTCGGCTTCATCGGCTTCGCCGGGCAAGGAGGCGAAGTACGCGAACGACGGCGACGCGACCACGCGCTGGGCCGTCTCCGTCGCCGACCGCCGGCGCACCGACAGCTGGCTCGCTCTAGATTTCGGTGCGCCACAACGGTTCGACCGCGTTCGCGTGGCCTGGGAGGCCGCCGCCGCCCGGCGCTACCGCGTGGAAACCTCGACCGACGGCACCACCTGGACCGCGGCCGGCACCTACCCGCTGCCCGCGGTGAGCACGACCGGCGGCTGGCTCGACGTCGACGGCCGCGCCGGGTTCGTCGTGTCCGGCTCACCGCATCCGGCCACCGTCACCGGCGACCGGATCGTGCTGTCCGACGGCGATTCCGGGCCCCTGCACGTCGAATGCCACCCGGACCCGCGCGAGCTGCCCGCCGCGGTGCGCGCGCCCCGCCCGGCGGCGAGTTCCGCGGCACTGCGGGTTTCCGTGCTCGACGGGCACCTCGTGCTGTTCAACCTCTCCGCCGCGGCGACGTCGGGAACCCTCACCCTGCCGGCCTCGGACGGCACCGCCGCGCTCTACCGGGGCGACCAGGTGCTCACCACGACCGGCACCACGGTTCAGGTCTCGGCGTCGCCCGCCGAAGCCCGCGTCGAACCGGCGCGCTTCACCGTGCGTGGCGTGGGCCGCACCCTGCCCGCCGGAGTGCGCGCGACCGTCGTGGACGCCGCCACCCTCCGGTTGAGCGCCGACCGCACCGTGGTTCTCTCCGTGCAGCCGGCGGGCGAACCATGGCGGACCGTCGTCCTCCCCGCCCGGCACCCGGTGACGGTCACCTCCCACCGGACCCGCCCGTACCCCTTGCCGGACCTGGCCCTGGGCGCGGTCGTCTTCCCCACCGAACCCCTCCCGCCGGGCATGACCACCCCCACCGCCGCCGTCGACGACGACCCGCGCACCTCGTGGCGCCCGGGCCCCGACGGCCGCCTCGTCCTCGACCTCGGCGCGCTCCATCCCGTCACCACCGCCGAACTGACGTGGACCGGCGGCCGCCTGCCCCCCTTCACGGTCGAGACCAGCACCGACGGCCGCACCTACACCGCCGCACGAACCCCGGCCGCGCGCCGCACCACCACGGTCCCGCTCAGCGGCCCGGCGCGCTACATCGCCGTTCACGTCACTGGAAACCCGACGGCAGGCCTGACGCGGCTCACCGTGCGGTGACCTGGCGGGTCAGGCTCGCCGATCAAAGACAACGGCCACGCCGGCGCGGCCCGCATCTGCGGCCGCGTCACGCCGGGCGGCCTCGTCCTCGACGTGGGCCGGATCAGTTGTGGAGGTGCTCAGCCCAGCCTTCCGCGACTCGGCCCAGGGGCCTGGCGCGGGCTGGTCGACGGGGCGGCTGAACGGGCGGCCAGGGCCGCACCGCGGTCGTACCTCACTTTCTGCGGGTAGTCCCAGAACCACCCCTGGCCGGGTTCGAAGCTGTGGGCGACCGGGTGGCCGGTCGAGGCGCGTGGGCACGGGCGTGCCGGCCGGGCGAGGAGTCGCAGCACCCGACGTGCCCGCACACCGCGCACTGTCGCAAGTGGAACCACCAGCCCTTCGGTCCGGCCGCTTCACAGTCCGCGCAGCCGGTGCCGCTCGGTGGTTGTGGGGGTCAACACCGTCGACGAGAATCTCCCTCGGTCGTAGCTCGACCTGGAGCATTCGGCGGGATCGGGGAAAGGTCCACGAAGGGGCTCAGTTTCCGCCGGAATCGGATCAGGAAACGACCAATGCGGACGAGTTGCTCTACCCCGTCCGCGCCGGGGCGAGGCAGAGCGGATCGCGCGGTCAGGACCGGAAGAACTCCAGGAGGTCCGCGTTGATCGTCTTGGCCTCAGTGGTCGGCATGCCGTGCGGGAACCCCGGGTAGATCTTCAACGTGGCGTTCTGCAGGAGCTTCGACGACAGCAAGGCGGCATCGGCGTAGGGGACGACCTGGTCGTCGTCACCGTGGCCGACGAAGACGGGGACGCTGATCTTCTTCAGGTCCTCGGTCTGGTCGGTCTGGGAGAACGCGACGATGCCGTCGTAGTGGGCCAGCGCGCTGCCCATCATGCCCTGGCGCCACCAGTTCTGGATGATCGCCTCGTCGGGTTCTGCGCCGGACCGGTTGTAGCCGTAGAACGGGCCCGAGGCCACCGCTCGGTAGAACACAGCACGGTTCGCGAACAGCTGCGCCTGCAGGTCGTCGAAGGCGCTCTTGGGCAGGCCGCCCGGGTTCGAGTCGGTCTGCACCATCAGCGGCGGGATGGCGGACAGGATCGCGGCCTTGGCGACGCGGGCCTCGCCGTGGCGGGCGAGGTAGCGCACGACTTCACCGCCACCGGTGGAATGCCCGACGTGGATCGCGTCGTGCAGGTCGAGGTGGGCGGTGACGGCGGCGAGGTCGTCGGCATAGTGGTCGAGGTCGTGTCCTCCGGCGACCTGCGCCGAGCGGCCGTGACCGCGCCGGTCGTGGGCGATGACGCGATAACCCTGCTGCAGGAAGAACAACATCTGGGTGTCCCAGTCGTCCGCCGACAGCGGCCAACCGTGGCTGAACACGATCGGCTGGCCGGTGCCCCAGTCCTTGAAGAAGATCTCGACACCGTCGTCGGTGGTGATCGTCGGCATGGCTTTGTCTCCGTTTCTCGCGACGTTCCCGGATACCTCGTGAATCTGTTGCGTGTGGACACTGAATCGAAGCGCGTTCGAACCTGCGCTTGGCACACTACGCTTATGCGGCCACTGGTTCGGTGGCGTTCGCCCGCAGAGCAGCGTCGACGTGCGGTGCGCGATGGCCGGCAGGTTCTCCGTGGATCACGAAGCGCCGCCGCCCGGGCGGGTGCCGTTCTCCGTCGCCCTCGAGGGCAGGTGCACCGTGACCACGGCTTCGGCCGTCGTCGATCTCGCGCCCGGGGATCTGCTCGTCCTCCCGCACGGCGACGCCCACCACGTCAGAGTGACCTCAGGACGGGAGCTGCCGGTCGAAGAAGAGCAGGGCGCCACGCTCACCCTCGGCGCTCGCCCTGGCCGAGGTCCTGCGCGAGGAAGCCGCTCCGACCGGTCCGTGGCGCGCATCGCGGGGAGGTCGGCTACCGGTCCGAATCGGCGTTCGTGGAGGCGTTCCGCGCAGCGGTCGGCACTTCCCGCGCGCGGTTCCGGCGAAAGACCAGCCGGCGCCAGTGCGGGCCCGTCGGGGTCCGGGCACGGAAGGTCGCCAAGCCGAGAGCGGCTCGTCGCGCTGCCGAGCGACGGCTTGCGAGCGCGCCGGCCGGAGAGCGCACCCTCGACGCTGGTGCGGTTCGTGGCCGCGGAGCGCCTCAGGACTGGCTGACCAACCGGTACCCGGCGGCGGAGAACTCGGCCGTCAGCGCGTAGCGGTCGCCCCGGACGAGGGTGTGGCGCCACTCCATCGGTCGGCCCTGGGAGTGGCTGAGGCGGTTGATGGCGAAGGCGGCGACGTCGTGGGCACAGGCGAGCTGGGTGCGTTCGGCGGCAGTGGGGATGACGGCGTGCACTTCTTCGCGGCCGTGGTCGAGGCGGATCCCGGTGCGGCGGGCGAGTTCGCCGTAGAGGCTGGTGTGCGTGAAGTCGGCCTGCAGCAACGGTTTCGCGACGTCGGCGGGGAGCCACACGCGGTCCATCGCCAGCGGCTCGTCGCCCGCCAGGCGGAGCCGCTCCAGGTAGACCAGCGGCGTCGAGGCTTCGAGGTCGAGGCGCTCGGCGACCAGTGCGTCGGCGCGGACGTCGAACGTGCGGACGATGCTGTGCTGCGCGAGGCCCGCCGCCTCGACGGACGTGAACAAGCTGTAGAGCGCGCCCAGTGGCTGTGCGATCTCGGCCGGCGGCGCGACCCGCGGCTGCCGGCCGCGCTCGGCGACGACCACCCCGTCGGCGCGCAGCTGGCGAAGGGCCTGGCGCACGGTGTGGCGGCTGACACCGTACTCCTCGGCCAGCGCCAGCTCGCCCGGGAACTGCTCGGTGAACTCACCGGCGTCGAGCCTGATCAGCAGCTCGCGCTGGAGCTGGCGCCAGAGCGGTTCGGAGCCGGAGCGGCTCAGCGTTCGTGGGGCCATGGCCTCCTCCGGGCTGTCTCACCCGACACTACCGGTAGCCAAATGTGCGGACATAATCTACGTTGAATGTACGTACATTTGGGTAGGGTGGACTCGGGAGGGAAGCGTCGATGGGGACACGCGAACGAACGGTCGCCCGGTGACCGCCACCCAGGACCGGGCCGCCGACCGGCGCCAGGCGCGGGACCGCGTCGCCCAAGCCGCTCCCGGGCTGCTCGTGGCGCTGCTCGTCGCCGGGGTCGCGACCGCGCTGGGCTCCCTGGTCCCGATCGTCGGCGGGCCCGTGTTCGGCATCCTGCTCGGCGCGCTGGCCGCAGCGGTCGTGCCGGGACTGCGTGCGCAGCGGTGGGCGCCGGGCTACGGCGTGGCCTCGAAACCGGTGCTCCAGCTGTCGATCGTCGTGCTGGGGACCGGGCTGTCGCTGCAAGAAGTGGTCCGCGTCGGGGTGCAGTCGCTGCCCGTCATGCTGGGCACGCTCACCGTCGCCCTCGGCGGGGCCTGGGTGCTGGGCCGCTGGCTCGGCGTCCAGGGCGACACGCGGACCCTCATCGGCGTGGGCACGGGCATCTGCGGCGCGTCCGCGATCGCCGCCACCACCGCCGTCATCAAGCCGAAGCAGACGGACGTCGCCTACGCCATCGGCACGATCTTCACCTTCAACATCGCCGCCGTGCTGCTGTTCCCGCCGCTGGGCCACCTGCTCGGCATGAGCTCGCACAGCTTCGGCCTGTGGGCGGGCACGGCCATCAACGACACCTCGTCGGTCGTCGCCGCCTCCTTCGCCTACGGGGGCGACGCCGGCTCGTACGGCATCGTCGTCAAGCTGACCCGGACGCTCACGCTCATCCCCATCGTGATCGTGCTCGCGTTCCTGACCGCGCGCCGCGAAGCTCGCCAGAACCCCGGCGACGCCGGGTTCAGCATCCGCACCATGCCGTGGCGGCGCATCGTCCCGTTGTTCCTGCTGGGCTTCATCGCCGCCGCCGCGCTCGACAGCCTCGGCGTCGTGCCCGCGTCCTGGCACCCGGCACTGTCCACACTGGGCACGTTCCTCATCACCACCGCGCTGGCCGGCATCGGGCTTTCCCTTCGCCTGGCGGACATGCGCCGCGCCGGCCCCCGCCCGCTGCTGCTCGGCGGTCTCCTGTGGATCGCCGTCGCGGCCACGAGCCTCGGCCTGCAAGCGGCGACCGGCTCGCTCTGAAAACCCGGGCAGGCGCCGCACGGGCTGCGCCAGCCGGAGGCCCTACCCGATGTGGTCGCCGCGGTCGGTGGCCGGCACGTAGCGAACGTCCGCGGGTGCGTCGTGCGTGTGGATGAGGCTCGTGTCCCACCGGTGCGGCACCGACGCCGCCACCCGTTCCACCAGGTGGCTGCAGAACACCGGCGCGCTCAGCCGCACCAGCCGCGCGTCGCCGGTGTCCAGGGCGAACGTGTCGGTCTCGCCGGTCACCTCCACACGCCGGTGCCGCACGTCGGCCGGGCGCGGCAGGCCGTAGCCGTGCAGCAGCGAGTTGCGGATGATCCACAGCACCACGGCGTCGTCGTGCTCCACGCCGTGCTCGATCAGCAGCCGCTTGAACCGCTGCCCAGCCGGCGCGGACGTCCCCGACAACGTGTCGAGCACGATCATGCCCAGGCAGACCCCGACCCACGACCGCGTGCCGGGCCCGTCACCCGTCTCGGGGTCGCGCCCGTGCGCCGCCCGCATGTCGCGCAGGGCGAGCTCGATGGGCAGGTACTCCCGCCCCGGGTGCGGCGCGCAGTGCAGCCGCCTGAGCGGCACACCGCCGCGATCGTCGAGCGTGGTCACCGCCGCACGGTACCCGGCCGGCCGGCCGGTCCGGGGAACGGCGATGCGGCTCGAGCGAATCGGGCTGCCAGCTCCTTGGCTTTGATGAGGGCGTCCTCGTGTGCTCGGGCTCGAGACGCTTCGTAACGGCTGACAGATTCCGGCCCTACGCCCGCTTCAAGCCAGAGGTGAGCTTCGGGATGACGAACTCGACTTCGGTGATGCCGAAGTAGGTCGCGAAGCGAGCGGTCAGGTAGAGCACGACGAAACCCCTGCCGTCGCGGGGCGTGCCGGGCCGCTATGTGTTGCCGCGGCTCAGGACGGCGTCGGCTTGCTGGAGCTCGCGGCTCAGGGTGGCACGCAGAGGGTCCTCGTTCCCCGCGGTGAACCCGTCGTCGTCGAGCTGTCGAGGAGGAGCGTGGGCATGTTCTGGTGACGTTCGGTGTGATCGAGCGGATTCGCGGTGCCGGCGAGACCACGGTCCTCGGGACGGTGGATGCGTGACCCGCGCTGCGTCCCGGGTGGGCCGGGCCGGGGCCGAAGCCGCGATGGTCTCCCGGCCGAGGCCACCAGTCCGCCGGCGACCGGCGGACCGGTGGGAGCGAGGTCAGCCGGCGACGTGGTAGCGGCTGGTGATGGCGACGCGGTTGAAGGCGTTCATCACCGTGACCAGCCAGGAGACGGCCGAGATCTGGTCTTCGGTGAGTTCGGCCGCGGCGGCGGTGTAGTCCTCGTCGCCGACGTGTCCGTCCGAGACGCGGGTGATCGCTTCGGCCAGGCGGAGGGCGGCGCGGTCCGTCGCCGAGAAGTAGTCGGCCTCTTCCCACGCGGGCAGCACGGCGATCCGGTCGGGGTTTTCGCCCTTCTTAAGGGCGTCACGGGTGTGCATGCGCAGGCAGAACGCGCAGCCGTTGATCTGGGAGGTGCGGATCCGCACCAGTTCGACCAGGAGCGGGTCGAGCCCGGCTGCGGTGGCGCCGGCGTCCGCCTCGGCCGACAGGGCGATGAGGGCCTTGTAGGCGGCTGGGTGCTGCTTGTCGATGCTGACACGCTGGGTGTTCGTCACGGTTCCTTCGATTCCTTCGTGTGGTCCAACCGCGCCGTGCTGGCGCGTCGTGCGTTCTCGGCAGGGAGACGAGGTAGCCCGTGCGGGTGTGACAGCTCAGACCCGAGAAAGTTTGTCCGGGTTCAGGACCCTGCGGTAGGCGGTGATCAGGCCGTCGGAGATCTGCACCGTGTCGACGGAGTAGACGCGGCCCTCCCGGCGGAACACGAGGGCGAGCTCGCCGCCCACCTCGGCGAAATCGATGCGGTCCGGACGCCACTGGCGGCCCACTCGCGCCATGACCTCGGCGATGCGCTCACCACCGCGGATGAGCTTGCGCGCCGCCGAGACCTTGCCGCCGCCGTCGGTGACGTAGACGGCGTCCGGGTGCAGGAGCCGGACCAGGCCGGTCAGGTCGCCGGATTCGTAGGCGGCGCGGAAGGCCGCCAGCACCCGTTCGCGCTCCGCTTTCGTTGCCTGCGAAGGGGACTGCTTCGCCTTGGCCACCCGCCGTCGCGCCCGCGAGGCGAGCTGCCGGGCTGCCGGCACGGATACGTCCAGCACTTCCGCGATCCGGCTGAACTCGAACGCGAACACATCGTGCAGGACGAAGGCCACCCGCTCCGGCGGGCTCAGCTCCTCCATGACCAGCAGCATCGCCGCACCGACGGACTCGTCGACGAGCACCGGCTCCGAGGCGTCCGGCCCCGTCAGCAGCGGCTCCGGCAGCCACGGCCCGACATAGGACTCCCGGCGCGACCGGGCGCTCTTGAGGATGTCGTACGACCGTCGTGCGGCCACCGTGACCAGCCAGGCCCGCAGGTCGTCGACCTGGTTCAGATCGGATCCGGCCGCTCTCAGCCACACGTCTTGGGCGACGTCCTCGGCGTCGGCCACGCTCCCCAGCAGCCGGTAGGCGACGCCGAAGACCGCAGGCCGATGCGTCTCCCACTCGGCGCCGAGCCTGTCCTGCTGCTCGGACCGTCCGGGCGCATGCCCATCACCCATGCAGACCGCAACCTCCTCCGGCACGTGGATTCAGCGTACCCATCAGAATCCGGACGCTCGCACCGATGATCGCCGGACAGTCCCGTGCCGGCGAGCACGCCGCCGCCGCGTGTCGCATGGGCCTCGCGGCGGGGGTGAGGCGGCTATGGTCACTGGCGTGAACGACCTGCCGGAGTTGCAGGCGCGTGAGCTCGCCGCGCTCGTCGAAGACCTGAGCTCGCTCGAGCCGCGGCAGTGGCGTTCCGCCACTTTGTGCGCCGACTGGGATGTCGAGGAGGTCGTGGCCCACCTCGGGGCGGCCGCGACACTGTCGCGGTGGGCCTGGTTTCGCAGCATGGTCGGGGCCTGGTTCGACGGTGATGTGCACAACCGGCGGCGGCTCGAAGAGTTCCGGGGCAGTGCGCCGGAGGAGACGTTCGAGCGGTTTCGCCGAGTCGGACCGATTGTGACGCCCGTGAAGCCGTCTCCGGCGGGGTTGGGCGAGGTGATCGTGCACGCGGAGGACATCCGTCAGCCGCTGGGGTTGAAGCACGCGCCGGACGCCGAGGGGCTGCTCGCGGTCGCGCGGTTCTTCGCCACCAAGAACTTCGCGGTGAACAGCAAGACCGTGGCCGCGGGTCTGGCTTTGCGGGCGACGGACGCCGGCTTCGCCGAAGGCGCCGGGCCCGAGGTCACCGGGCCGCTGCTGTCGCTGGTGATGGTGATGGCGGGCCGCGCGGCGTTCCTGGCCGATCTCGGTGGCGACGGTGTGGCGGAGCTGAGCAGCCGGCTGAGCGCCTGAGCTACGCGCGTACCACCGGTTCGAGCAGCGACAGTGTCCGCTGCGGCGCGTCGAGGCCGACGCGGAGGCCGACCGACATCGGCAGGTGCGGGCCCGCGTGCGTGCCAGACGACACCCATCCCGCCGGCACCGAGGCGTTCCTCCAGCCGATAACGCCCGGCGATCACCTGCGCAGACACACGCACAGTGTAGAGGGCGCGCGGCCGGGTGGTGACGTGTTCACGGCATCTCGGTCCACGTGGCGGGCGTCCTGTCGTCCGTCTGAGCAAGGGCGCGGGGACACCGTGGACCGGCTCTGTTCCGGTTGGCTCTTGATGACCCGCGTGACGCCGGCGTCCGGCCTGCCCGCGTGGGGCGGCGAGAACGGCTTCCAGCGCGGTCCGGGCGTCGACAACGGGGAGGTTTCCGTGCCGCCCCCACGATCCTGACCACACACCATCCGGGCCGCAGGTGGCCCAGGAACGGCCTCGGGAACTGGAACTGCGACGCGTGGCCGGAGTCCGCGAGGGTGGGGGAGTTGACCGTCAGGAGCATGACGTCGCGGTCGCCGTTGACGACCAGGTGGGCTGGGTGATGGCCTATAGCGCGGCGTCGCGGTCGGCCTCGGGCCACTGCTCCCAGCTGACTACGGCCTGCTGCTGCCGCTCGCCGGTCGCGGGCGTGGCCTCGACGTCGTCGTCGGCGCCGCGCTGGTGGCGGCGCTGCCAAAAGTCGCGGCCTCGGCGCCCGCTACCGCGGCTGCCCCTTCCGTGACGCCGCCGTCGAGCTGTCTGATCCGACCACCCGGCTGCCCCTGGTGATCGAGCACCAGCACCGGATCCCGCGCCCGAACATCGACACCGCCCGCCAGGCCGCCGCCGACCCGACCAGCTCGGCCGAAAGACCGCGGGACTGTTCGAGCGTGCCATGGCACTGTCCACCTCGCTCAACATCACCTAAGCGTTCGACTTCGCACGCACGTCGCCGTGGTCGCAGCCGGGGCCGGCAACTCGCTTCGGCCGCCGGCGAAAGGCCGATGCCGCGCGCGACTTCGAGATCGACCATGCCCATGAGCACGCCGAGTTCCGAGCCGGGTGTGGCCCCGGCCGTCGCGCAGTTCGAGGATGGCCGGCTCGTCGGCTGCGCTGACAGCGCAGTCGATGCCGAGCTCGCGGGCGGTCTCCGTCCACGAAGGGTCCGAAGAGGACACCACCTGAGCGGCCCCGCAGCGGTCACGCCGCCGGCGCCGTGGACGAGCAGCGTCTGCTCGTTCGTCCATCCGACGGCGTCGCGCAGGGCCTGGTCGGCGGTGCGGGCCGGGACGGCGAACGCGGCGGCCGCGGCGAAGTCCGGCTGCGCGCATCACTCGGGGTACTCGGCGTTGTAGCGGGCTTTCCATTCCGGGACGAGCGCCTCCTCGGTCGCGCCGCCGAAGGTGTAGGCGGGGGAGAGGATCGGGTGGACCTCGTCGACGTGGATGAGCACGGCGTGGTGGAACGGGTAGCCCGGGCCGTTGGCCGCCAGCAGCCAGTCGGCGAGCCACGTGTGCACGGGGTCGCCCGGCGGAAGGATCTCGGCGGTGCCCCGGAAGCGGTAGCCGCGGCGGCGGAAGAAGTCGATCGAGTTCACCTCGACTCGCGGATCGTGCCGCAGGTTCTCGACGGTGCCCGGCGAGGCCATGTCCATGAAGGCCAGGTGCTCGTCGTCGTACACGCTCACGGAACCCTTGGGCGACAGGTTCGGCGCGCCGTCGGGGCGGACGGTGGCCACAAAGGACAGCTTCGCGTCGGCCACCACACGGCGCATGTCGTCGTCGATGACGGTCACGGATTACCTCTTTTCGGATGCGGTCGCGAAGAGCCGGTCGAGGCTGAACGCGAACGTGCGGACGGGCGCGAGGGGCAGGAGCAAGGCTACGGCGCAGGAACTGCAGACCGGCGCGCTCAGCGGCGCTTCCGAGCCGAGGACCAAAGCCATGGACAACACGAACACCCACTGCAGGGCCGTCGCGCCCAGGCCGACCACCGCGCCGCGACCCCGGCGAGCAGCGCGAGGCCCATAAATGCGCTCCGCGACGGTCACCGCCCCACGCGGCGACGCCGGCCAGGTAGGGCACGAGCTGGCGCGGGTACGCCGTGAAGACCGCGAAGCCGCCCACGCAACGTTGCCGGTGTGCACCGGACCCCAGAGACCGAAGCGGTCGGCCCACCGCGGAGCGGAAGCCGGCAGACAGTGCCGGCCGTGCGAACACGGTCGCGACCGGCCACGCGCGCACCGGCACCGCGGTGGTCTCCACCTCGTCCGACACCGACATCAGGCCTCCTCCTCCGGCGAGGGCCGACCGGCCGGGCCCGTCCTCCCCGCGCGAACACCATCGAGGCTAGGTCCCCGGACGCCGTGCGGGGAAAGACCGACCTCGGCGGATTGAGTACTTTCGGGTAATGGATTCTTGAAGCCCGGCACCTGCGGTACGTGGTCGGGGTGGCGGACACGCTCGATTTCCCTCGCGCCGCCGAGCAGCTGTACGTATCGCGACCGGCGTTGTCCGCGCGGGTCAAGGCGATCGAGCGGCATCCCGGCATCGCACTGTTCCGCCGGACCGCCTGCTCGGTCGTGTGCACGGACGCCGTGCGCGGTTCGTCGAGCACGCCCGCGAGATCCCGGGGCTTCCGGGCGAAGCGGAACGCGAGGCCCGGCAGCCGGCGTCCGGTCGGGTGCTGCCGATCGGCGTCCACGGTGTCGCGCCCGGAGACTTGACCGCCGAGATCATCGGCCGCTTCCGGGAGCGCAGCTCCGGCGTCGAAGTGGAGCTCGAGCGCCACGGCCGGAGGACCCTTCGGCCAGGCTGCGCGACCGCACGACGTCGCTCGCGTTCGTGCGGCCGCCGTTGCGCTCCCACAGGCTGCGCCTGCTGGACCGGGGCACCGAACGCCTCGTCGCGTGGCTGCCGTCGCGGCACCGGCTCGCAAGGCGCGACAGCGTGGACGTGACCGAGCTGCTCGACGGCCCCATCGCCGTCCGGCGCACGGCCGACCAGGTCCCGCGAAGCGTCCGGCCGGCCGCGCCTAAGGCACGGCCGGTCGAGGTCGCCGACGCCGACGAGGAGCTGCAAGCGGTCGCCGCCGGGCGCACGATCACGTCGACCGCGGCCGTCGCCGCGACCCCACTTCCCGCGCGCGGGCCTCACCTACGTGCCCCTGACGGGGCTGCGGTCCCAGCCGCCTCGCCCTGGCCTGGCACGCCGACGAGACCGATCCCGCCTGCCACGCTTTCGTCGCCGCCACCTGTGACGTCCTCGCCCGGCGCCGGGTGAGGAACTGATCCGCCGCCGGCTCAATGGCCGGACATGCCCCCGTCCACCGCGAGGGTCGTGCCGGTGATGTAGGACGACGCGTCGCTCGCCAGGAACACCACGGCCGCGTCCAGCTCGTGCTGCTTGCCCAGCCGGCCGAGCGGGCTGTGCTGCTTCACAAACGGCAGGAGCACGTCTTCGGGGATGTTCTCGGTCCTCTCGCTGGCGAAGTAGCCCGGCGCGATGGCGTTGACGCGGATGCCGCGCCGGCCCGACCACTGCTGGGCGAGGTCGCGGGTCAGTCCGAGGACGCCGGCCTTGCTCGCCGAGTAGGCCGCCTGCGGTGCGTAGGACTTGATGAGCGCGAGCACGCTGCTGATGTTCACGATGCTCGACCCGGCTTCCATCACGCGCCCGCACGCCTGCGCGGCCCAGTAGACGCCGTTGAGATTCACGTCGACGACCCGCCGGAACTCCTCGGGCGTCTCGCGCAGGGCCGGCACGGCGGTGCCGACGCCGGCGTTGTTCACGAGCACGTCGATGCGCCCGAACTCGGCGAGAGCGGCCTGCACGAGGGCGTCGCAGCCGGCCGGATCCGAGACGTCGGCGGCCACCACGGCGGCGCGCCGGCCCAGGTCTCGGACGCTTGCGGCGACCTCGGCGAGGCGGTCGGTGCGGCGGGCGGCCAGGACGACGTCGGCGCCGGCTTCGGCCAGCGCGCAGGCGAACCCCGCGCCCAGCCCCGAACTGGCGCCGGTGACGACGGCGACCTTGCCGTCGAGGCGGAACAGATCGAGCACCCCGGCCACGGTCACACCCGGCCGATCCGCGCGGCGGCGCGCAGCCCGGCGGCGGCGAGCGGCGCGACGGCGCCGCCCACGGACTCGAAACCCGAGCCGCGCGTCAGTCCCTGCCGGTAGCGCGCGTGGATGCCCTCGGCGATCACGGCGATCTTGAAGTAGCCGAGCGCGAGGTAGAAGTCGAGCCGGCCCAGGTCGCGGCCGCTGATCGTGGCGTAGCGCTGCGCGAGGTCACCCGTCGCGGGCAGCCGGTCGCTCGTGGACGCGGCCGCGCCGGCGAGCACGGGCGCGAACGCCGGGTCCGAGTAGACCAGGTGCAGGCCGAGGTCGGCGAGCGGATCGCCCAGCGTCGCCATCTCCCAGTCCACGACCGCGCGGGCCGTCGCCGGGTCGTCCGGGGCGAGGATGATGTTGTCGATGCGGTAGTCGCCGTGCACGATCGACGCACCGCTCTCGGCCGGGCAGGTCTCGGCCAGGCGCGCGTGCAGCGCCTCGATGTCGGGCAACGGGCGCGTCCGGACCCGTAACCACTGGTCGTGCCAGCGGCGGACCTGGCGGCCCAGGTACCCGTCGGGCCGGCCGAAGTCGCCGAGCCCGACGGCGTGCGGGTCGACCGCGTGCAGGCGGGCCAGCACGTCGACGAGACCCTCGGCGCAGCGCCGGATGTCGTCGTCGGTCAGCGCGTTCAGCTGTTCCGTGGTCCGGATGACGACGCCGTCGACGTGCTCCACCACCGAGAACGGCACCCCGAGCACTTCTTCGCCGCCCAGCACCACGGCGCGGGCGACGGGTACGTCGCTATGACGCAACGCCGCCACGACACGGTATTCGCGGCCCATGTCGTGGGCCGAGGGCGTGAGCCCGCCCAGCGGCGGGCGGCGCAGCACCCAGCGGCTGCGGCCGTCGGTGAGCACGTAGGTGAGGTTGGACCGGCCGCCCTGCAGCATTTCCGCGCTGAGGTGACCGCCGAAGCCGGGGACCTCGGCGGCGAAGAACGCTTCGAGCGCCTTCAGCTCGAGACCGTCCACTGCAGACGTCATCGCGCCGCCTTCGACTGGCGGCGCAGCACGCGGCGCGCGATGGCCCAGCGGTGGGTCTCCGACGGGCCGTCGTAGATGCGGAACGGGCGGACCTCCCGAAGGAACCGGCCGAGCAGCACGTCGCCGGAGATGCCGAGCGAGCCGCAGATCTGCACCGCGCGGTCGACCACGCGCCAGATCGCCTCGGCGCAGAACGTCTTCGCGATCGCCGTCTCCTGCGACGCGTGCCCGCCCCGGTCGAGCTCCCAGCACGCCTGCAGGATGAGGCCGCGCGACGCGGCGATGTCGATCTCGTTGTCGGCGATCATCTGCTGCACCATGCCCAGGTCACCGAGCCGCGAGCCGAACAGCTCACGCTCGGCCGCCCGGGCGACGGCGATGTCCTGGGCGCGGCGGGCGATGCCGAGCCAGCGCATGCAGTGGGTCATCCGCGCGGGGCCGAGGCGGACCTGCGCGTAACGGAAGCCTTCGTCCACCTCGCCGAGCACCGCGTCCTCGGGCACGACGCAGCCGTCGAAGTCGAGCTCGATGTGGCCGCCGAAGAGGCTCTCGTCGAGCGTGTCGATGTGCCGGACCACCTTCATGCCGGGGTTGTCCGCGTCGACGAGGAACATCGTCGCGCCGCCGGTGTGGCCGGGCTCGCCGGACGTGCGGGCCATGCAGATCGTGAACCCGGAGCCCTCGGCCCCGGTGATGAACCATTTGCGGCCGGTGATGCGCCAGCCGTCCTCGACGCGTTCCGCCAGCGTGGCCAGGGCGCCCGGGTCGGACCCGGCACCCGGGGCGGGCTCCGTCATCGCGAAGCAGGAGCGGATCTCGCCGGTCGCGAGCGGCCGCAGGTAGCGGTCCTTCTGCTCGTCGGTCGCGATCGCCTCGAGCATGTGCATGTTGCCCTCGTCGGGCGCGGCGATGTTGAGCGCGAGCGGGCCGAGCAGCGAGTAGCCGGCCTCCTCGAACACAGCGGCGCGGCCGCGCATGTCGAGACCGTGGCCGCCGTACTCGGCGCTGACGTGCGGGGCGAAGACGCCCGCGTCCTTCGCGGCCTGCTGCAGTTGCCGGCGGACGTCGTCGGAATGGACCACGCCCTTGTGCTCTTCTTCGACGGGGATCACCACGTCGCGGACGAACTTCGCGGTGCGCTCGGCGAGGTCGGCGACCTCCGGCCCGGGCGAGAGGTCGACGGCCACGGCGCTCTCCCATCGGCTAATGACTAGTAGCCGATGACTATAGGTGGGTTCTCCGGCGGTGTCACAGTGCGGTGGCATCAGTCACCCCCGTGGAGGCACGTCGGCTATCCTGCGTTAGCCGAAGGGAGGTCGCGTGGACCGGTCCGGCCACATCCGTGAGGCCGCGCTCGAGCTGTTCACCCGCAAGGGGTTCGAGAGCACCACCATGGGCGACATCGGCGCCGCCGTGGGGATCCGCGGCCCCAGCCTGTACAAGCACGTCGCCGCGAAGCAGGACCTGCTGGTGGCGATCATGGTCACGACCATGGAGGATCTGCTCGCCGCGCACCGCGCCGCCGTCTCCGGTGTCACCGACCCGGTCGAACGCCTCCGCCGTGCCACCGAGGCCCACGTCCGCTACCACGCCCGGCACCGGCTGGAGGCCTTCGTCGGCACCCGCGAGATCCGCAGCCTCGCCGAGCCGCACCTGACTCGCGTGCTCGCCCTGCGCACCGAGTACGAGGCCTGTTTCCGCGCGGTCGTCCAGTCCGGTGTGGACGCGGGCGTGTTCCAGGTGGACTCCGTCCGCCTGGCCTCGTACGCGATCCTCGACCTGGGCATGGGCGTCGCGGTCTGGTACCGCGCCGACGGCGAACAGAGCGAGGACGCGCTGGTGTGGCAGTACAGCCGGTTCGCGCTCCGGCTGGTGGGGGTCACGGCGTAGTTCTGCGCGCGATGTCGTCGACGTCGTTCGTGGCGCTCCGGGAACCTTCCCGTGGTAGAACCAGCTGACCCTTCACCGGAACCCGACTGGCAGGATCGCGCGGATGATCGTCGACGCTCATGTGCACCTGGCGCGGCTCCCGACGTTGAAGCTCGACTGGGACACCTGGCTCAGCCCCGCCTCGGACCGGGCGGAGGTGGCGTCCGTGTACGGGCCGGACGGCGCGATCGTCCCGGAGCGGATCGACGCGCTGTTCGCCGCCGACGGGGTGGACCGCGCGCTGCTGTTCACCGAGCACAGCCCGCGGGTCACGGGCATCCAGCCCCCCGAGGACCTGCTCCCGGTCCTCGACTACAACCCGACGCGGTTCCGCCTGGTCGCCAACGTCAACCCGCACCTGCACTACCCGGTCGTGACCGAGCTGCGCCGGCAGCTGGACCTGGGCGCCGTCGCCCTGAAGATCCACCCGGTCCACGGCAACTTCGCGCCGAACGACCGGGAGCTCTACCCGGCCTACGCCGAATGCGAGCAACGCGGAATCCCGGTGATCACGCACACCGGCCCCAGCTCGTTCCCCGGCGCGAGCGGCCGCCGCGGGGACCCGGTGCTGATGGACGACGTGCTGCGCGACTTCCCGGACCTCACCGTCGTGCTCGCGCACGGCGGCCGCGGCTGGAGCTACGAGGTCGCCGGCTTCATGGCGCTGGCCCGGCCGAACGTCTGGCTCGACATCGCCGGCCTGCCGCCGCGCAAGCTGCCGCAGTACTACGACCGGTTCGACCTCGACCGCATCGCGGCGAAGTGGATCTTCGGCACGGACTGGCCCGCGTCCCCCGGCATCGGCGTCAACCTCAAGGCCGTGGCCGGCCTCGGACTCGCGCCGAGTGTGCTCGACGCGGTGCTCGGCGGCAACGCCGAACGCGTCTACCGGCTGACGTGACCGGCCGGCCGCAGGCTCTTGTGGCCGGGGTGGCGCTGACGATCGTCAAACGCCGAGCTCTGCGGCGTCGCGCCGGGGGTGCCGGTGCGGCCTCCTGTGCACCTCGCCGCTTCGCTGCCGCGCGCGTGACCGGCCACGTCGTCGTCTGACCAGAGGGCGGCCGCCACCACGCCGGAGCCGACGGGGGCCAGGCCGACCCGCCGCGGGCCCGACGCCCACTCCGCCGTGACCCACTGCCCGTGCGTCGGGCTGCGGGTCACCGACCACGCGGGGTCGGCGTCCAGGTTGTCCACGGAGCGCCACCGCACCCTCCCATCCGCCTCCGGCGAACCGGGGTAACGATCAGGCGCGGACCGGGCTGTCGCGCAGGTACGCGGCCACCCGGATCCGCAGCCCGCGCAGGTCGGCCAGCGAGATGGTGAAGCTGTACACGGGCCGGTAGCCGACGACCTCGGACGCCTCGCCGCACGGCCCGCTCAGGTACACGAACCCGTCCTCGTCGTCGCGGTGCGGCTCGGCCCACAGCTGCTCCGGGCCGCGAGCCGTGCCGCGGTAGGCGCGCCAGAACAGCGGCGTCTTCATGATCTCACCCAGCGCCGCGGCGAACGCCGCGACGTCGTGCTCCGGCAGGCCGAGGCCGCGCCCGTCCCAGGCCCGCGGCAGCGCGCGCGCCGCCGTGTGGTCCTCGACCAGCGGTGTGCACGCGAACACCGCGATGTCCTGGCACAGCCGGACCGTCCACCGCCGCATGTCCGCGGTCACCGGAATCTGGAACATCCCTCGCCCACCCTCCTCCCCAGGAGAATCGTCCATCGTAGACCGGCGCGGCCCGCGGAGAAAGTCGTTCATCAGGCCGCAATCAGGGGTGATCCGTGATTCGCGTACGTCGGCTGGGCCGGCCCCGCCGACATGAGCATTTACCGAACGGGCACGCCCGCGGTGCGGTTTGGCTGGTCAAGGGGCGCCGGGACGTCTGGCTGATCGCCGACGCCCAAGAGCGGGCGGCAGCGCTCGGCCGCGTGTACACCGAGGACGTGACGGTGGTCGAGCCGAATCGGGTGCCGGGAACGGGAGGCGCGGACCGACCAGATCACCGAGCTGTACCAAGCTCATCCACCGGCCGACGCGGCTTCCGCGTCGGCCGGTGTGCGCGGACGCTTAGGGGTGTACGTGATCGAACAAAACCTGTTCGCGGAGCCGCGGGGAGGAGATGGTGGAACCGTTGCCCACCATCGTGTTCTCCGGCAAGGTGCGGCTGGAACCCCGACGGGTCAGGGAAGCCCGGCGTGCGGCACGTCCACCCGGACCGTGGCGAGGCGACCTTCGCGGGCGTTCTTCCGGGCGTTCTCGTCGAAGTCGGGCGCAGTGCACAGGTAGAGGGTGCGGCCGTCGGCGCCACCGAGCATGCAGGCGAACACGCCGGTGCCCGTGGGGATCTCGCCGGTGATCTCGCCGCCCTCGCGCACGCGGATCACGCGGGCGCCCACGGCGTCGGCGATCCAGAGCGCGCCCTCGGCGTCGAGGCAGCAGCCGTCGGCGCCGACGACCACCTGCGCGATCGCGGCCGGGAGGTCCTCGCCCGTCGGCACGTCACCGAACTGCGCCCAGATCCGGCGGTTGCTCAGCGACCCGTCGTCGGCGACGTCGAACGCCGTGACGCGGTTGCCGAAGGTCTCGTTGACCAGGAGCACGCCGTCGTCGGTGAGCACGCTTCCGTTGGGGAACCACAGGTCCCGCGCGACGGTGGTGACGGTGCCGTCCGGGTCGGCCCGCAGCAGCGACGCGGATTCGAGCGGGGCGCCGCCCATGAGGTCGAAGCCGAACTCGCCGACGAACGCGCGGCCGCGGGCGTCGACGACCATGTCGTTGGGGTGACCCTTGACCTGGCCCGACAGGTCGGCGTGGGGCACGAGCGTGCCGTCCGGTTCGCGGCGCAGCAGCAGGCGGTCGCGCATCGACACGACCAGCAGCCGGCCGTCGGGCAGCCAGCCGAGGCCCGAGGGCTGCTGCGGGACCTCGGCTTCCGTGCGCAGGTCGGTGCCGTCTTCGGCGGCCGAGCACACGCGGTGGGTGTAGAAATCGGCGAACCAGATGCGGTTCTCGTGCCAGCGTGGGCACTCCAGGTAGGACAGTCCTTCTAGGATGGTGGTCGTCTCGCGGCTCATGATTCCCCTGTGGACGGTGTGGGTTCGGGTCAGCCGGCGGCGGCGTCGAGGAAACGCTCGAGCTCGCGTTCGAGGTCGGGGCCGCACGGCTGGAAAACGATCTCGGTGACGCCGCGGGAGGCGTAGTCGTCGACCTTGCGGCGGACCTCGTCGCGGGTCCCGCTCAGCGTCACCTCGCGCAGCGTGGAGTCGCCGCCGGCCTGCCAAGCGACGCCGTCGGCTTCGTTGAGGTCGACACAGTGCCCTGAGTGGACGGTGAGGTGGCGGTGTTCCTCTGGTGTTTTCTCCACCACCTCGAGCCATTCCGCCCCGCCGGGCAGGGTACGCACCGCGTCGGGGCCGCCGAACTCGTAGGCACCGTGGAAGGACAGCGCCCAGCCCGGGCCGGCGGCGGAGCGCGCGTGGGCGGAGTCGGTGGGCTCGCCCTCGTCGAGCACCGTGCCCCACTCGAGGAACGCGACCCAGGGGTGGTCCTTCATGAACTCGGGCGTCTGCAGCGTGGCGAACAGCCCGTCGCCGAGTTCGCTCGCGACCTTGTTGCCCTTGGGGCCCAGCGCGCCGACCAGGATCGGCACGTCGACGGGCCGGGCCGGAGCGTGGCCATCGGGGTGCAGCATCCGCATCCGCGCGCCCTCCCACTCCACGGTTTCGCCGCGTAGCAGCCCGCGGTACGCGCGAATGTAGGACTCCATGAACGCCCAGCGCACGGCGCCGTAACCCATTGCCCGGCGGCCGGAGAAGCCGGTGCCGAACGCGACCGCCACGCGGCCGGGCGCGAGCGCGGCGAGGGTCGCGGTGGCGGCGGCGTTGACCATCGGGTGGCGCAGGCTGGGCACGAGCACGCCCGGGCCGAGTCCGATGCGCTCGGTGCGGTCGGCGGCGAGCGCGAGGGTCATCCACACGTCGGGGCTTTGCTGGGGTGTGTCGTACACCCACGCCCGGTGGTAGCCGAGTCGCTCGGCGAGTGCGATTTTCACCGGAGAGTCCAGGGCGGTGGGGAACGCGCAGGACACGTCCACGGTGTCCTCCTCCCGATCGACGACGGATCGCGGCAGAACGTCTACCTGGGACAATGACTAAGCGCATAGTCATAATCGCTGGTGGTGTGGGACGATACACACACCCGAGGGGCGGAGCAAGGCCTGCCCGGCAGCGCTTCCGACGGAAAGGACCTCCGATGAGCGCCCAGCGATCCGCGCTCCCCGACCTGGCGGACGACTCGCCCGACCTCTGGGACGCCGGCTTCGGCAAAGCCGCGCGCGGCCTGCTCACCGGCGGCGTGCGCTGCTTCGCCGCCCAGGGCTTCCACGCCACCACGACCCGGGACATCACCGCCGCGGCCGGACTCTCGCCCGCCGCGCTGTACGTGCACTTCAGCTCCAAGGAGGAAGTGCTGTTCGAGATCACCCGCGCCGGGCACAAGAGTTCACTAGACGTGCTGAACCGCGTCCCGCCCGGCGCCGACCCCTCAGCGCACCTGCGCGCCCTCGTCGCCGCCTTCGTCTCGTGGCACGCCCGCCACCACGTCGCCGCGCGCGTCAGCCAGTACGAACTGGGCGCGCTGACCCCCGCGCACTACGACGTGATCGTCGGCCTGCGCCGCCGGTCCACCTCTGTCTTCCACGACGCCCTCACCCACGGCACCACCACCGGCGCCTTCCCCGACGTCGACGCGCACCGGGTCGTGCGCGCGATCCTCTCGCTGGGCGTCGACCTGGTCCGCTGGTACCGGCTGGACGGGGCGGACTCGCCTGAGGAGCTGGGGGAGTACTACGCCGACCTGGCGCTGGGGATGGTGTCGGCGGCGGCACGCCGGAGCGCCTGACGCGGCGGCGGGTGAACCAGGGTCCCTGACCCGGCGGCGCGCCTGCACGATGGCCGCGCTGGTTCCGGCGCCGGGTCGAGCCCCAGCGCATGGTGTGCACCACCGTCTGGGCGAAGGCCCGGCAGGGTCGTCCCAGCGGCTTCGTCGTGACGAGCAGCCCCCGACTCGGGGAAACGATCACACGCCGTGGATGATCACGGGGTGATCACGTTCCGAGGCCCTGGGGGGCACGCGACACCGGCCGGAGTGCTGAAACACCTGTTCGACGAGGCGGCCGTTCGCCGGGGAGCGGTGGTGGCGCTGGTGGCGGCGGCGGTCGTCTTCGTGGCGGGCGTGCTCGCGGTCGTGTGCACGCTGTGGCCGGTGGATCTGGAGGTCTACCGCTTCGGCGCCCAGGCGCTGGCGCACGGCCGCGACCTCTACGGCCCGCTGCCGCCGACACGGTCGGGGATGCTGCTGCCGTTCATCTACCCGCCGTTCGCCGCCATCCTGTTCCTCGTGCCGGCCGCGGTGCCCACGCCGGTGGCGGCGATCCTGATGCTGGCGATTTCGCTGACCGCTCTGGGTGTCACCGTTTACGTCGTCGTGCGGCCGCGCGCCGGAAGGCGTACGGCGGGGCTGGCCGCGGTCGTGGTCGGGGCGGCGTCGCTGGCGTTTGAGCCCGTGCGCGAGACGCTGTGGTTCGGGCAGGTCAACCTCGTGCTCATGGCGCTGGTCGTGATCGACTGCCTGGGGCACAAAACCCGCCTGCCGCGCGGGGTGCTGGTGGGTCTGGCCGCGGCCGTGAAGATCACGCCGGCCGGGTTTCTGCTGTTCTTCTTGCTGAGGAAGGACTTCCGCGCGCTCGCCACCGCGCTCGGCACGTTCGCCGCGGCCGGCGTGGTCGGCTTTGTGGTGGCCCCGCAAGCTTCCGCGGCCTACTGGTTCGACGGTGGGCTGACCGGCGCGTCAGGGATGAGCGGTTCGATCTTCGCCACCAACCAGTCCATCCAGGGCGCCGTCCACCGCTTCGGCCTCCCCGCGACGCCCGCGCTGGTCCTGGTCGCCGCGGGGACCCTGGCCGCCTTGCTGCTCGCGGCGGCGGCCATGCGCCGGGCCGACGAACCGGTCGCCTTCCTCCTCAACGCCGCCGCGGTCCTCGTGTGCTCACCCATCTCGTGGTCGCACCACTGGGTCTGGATCGTCCCCGCGACGATCGTGCTGGCCGGCCGCGCCACGACCGGCCGTGCGGTGGCGGGTCTGGTGGCCGTGATCGCGATCTTCATCGTCGCGCCGCATTCGCTGCTGCCCGACGACGACTTCCGCGAGCTGTCGTGGGGGCCGCTGGACCACGTGATCGGCAACAGCTACCTGTTGGTGGCACTGGGTTTCCTCGTATGGCAGTTCGTCACGCGGCACCGCCGGGCGCTTCCCGTACCACTGCTGCCGTAGCACTACCCCGGCGAGGGCGATGTCCGCCTCCGAAGCCTCGTAGACCTCCTTGCCGTCGAGGTCCTCGCACAGCTTCGGCGCGACGAACTCCTGGGCCCACTGCGCGGCCCGGAACCGCAGCGGCGGTCGACCCGGAGCGAGCGACTTGACAGCTCCTTCCAGCGCGAACTTCGAAGCCGCGCACCCGTGGTTGTACGGCGCGCCCACCAGCCCGTCGGCACTGGTCGTGACGATCGGCCGGCCCTTGCTCGCGCGCAGGTGCGGCAGCGCGGCCTTCATGACGGCGAGGTTGCCGAAGAAGTTCGTCTCGAGGACGAAGCGGAAGCCGTCCATCGTGATCTGCTCCGCCGTGCCGAGGGCGAAGATGCCCCGGCCTGAGAGACCACCGAGTCGAGACGGCCGTGGGCTCGGGCCACGTCGTCGATCTCGGGCGTACACGGCGGGGTGGTCGGTGATCTCGAGGAACCGGATCTCGAGCTCGCCCCCGCAAGCCCTCGCGTTTTCGGCCGGCTCGGCCATGCGCTGCTCGTCGCGCCCGGTGGCCACGACGGTGTATCCGGCCGCCGCGGCGTCGAGGGCGATCGTGCGCCCAACCCGCCGTGGTGCCGGTGACGAAGCGGACCTTGCTGGCCATGGGAAGCCGCCTGCCTTGTGCACACACCTTGTGCGTTGATCAGACGCCGGCAGCGCCGCGTGTTCTGGCAACGCACACGTCGTGCGTTATGCTGCGCCGGTGACTTCCTTTCAGCGCGCCCGTTCGCCCGAGAGCAAACGCCGGCGTGCGGAAGCCCTGGTCGACGCCGCACGCACGCTCGCGCGGGAGCGGGGCGTCGCGTCGGTCAGGCTGACGGCGATCGCCGATCAGGTCGGCGTGCACCATTCGGCGATGCGCCGCTATTTCCCCTCGCACAAGCACGTGCTGTTGCGGCTCGCGGCGGACGGCTGGGCGAGCTGGGCGGACGCGGTCGCCGGGGAGCTGCGCGGGCGCACGGTCTCGCCTGAGGAGTTGGCGGAGGTGCTCGTCGCGCACCTGGCCGCAGATCCGTTGCTGTGCGACCTGTTCGCCAACGTCCCGCTGCACCTGGAGCAGGACGTCGACGTCGACCACGTCGTGGAGTTCAAGCGGACCAGTCGTGAGGCGATCGACATCCTGACTGCGGCCCTCGGCGCCGCGACGCCTTCCCTCGCCGCCGCGGCGATCGACGTCGTCACCGCGGCCAACGCCCTCGCGGCCACACTGTGGCAGGTCACCCATCCCGGGGCCGAGCTCGCGGCGGCGTACCGGGCGGACGCGTCGTTGTCGCTCGTCGGCCCCGGTGATTTCACCCCGACGCTGACCCGGCTGCTGGCAGCGACCTGCGCCGGGCTCGCAGCCGCGCCACTACGCTGACTGTCCGTCCGACGAGGAGGGCCATGGCCGACGAACGGTTCGACAGCTGGGTGGGACAGCTGGACTACCCAATGTACGTCGTGACGTGCCGCGACGGTGAGCGGCAGGCAGGCTGCCTGGTGGGGTTCGCGGCGCAGTGCAGCATCTCGCCGCCGCGGTTCATGGTGTGGCTGTCGAAGGAGAACCACACGACGGAGGTCGCGGCGGGCGTGGGGGAGCTCGTCGTGCACCGGCTGACGCGGGACGCGGCGGAGCTGGCCCGGCTGTTCGGTTCGCGCAGCGGCTTCGACGTCGACAAGTTCTCCTTGTGCGCCTGGCATTCCGGGCCGCGTGGTCTTCCGCTGCTCGACGGTTGCCCCGACTGGTTCGCCGGCGAAGTCCTGTCACGCCACGACACCGGCGACCACGTCGGGTACCTGCTGAGCCCGTTCGCCGTCGCGACGAGCGGCGGCCGGCAGCTCGGGTTTCAGGATGTGCGGGACTTGCCACCGGGCAACGAAGCCTGAGCGCCGTGCATCAGGTGTTGTGCGTATGCGGACAGCTTTTGGGGAGTTCCCTCACGGGTGATGAGGCCGAGGTAACCGTCGGGGCGCACGAGGGCGAGGCCGTGGTCGCCGGTGCCGTAGCGGTCGGTGAACGAGTCGTCCGGGTCCTGGAGGCCGCTGGGCCCGACGGGGGCGACGGTGCCGAGCCCGGCCAGGGCCGCGCGGAACTCGTCGAGGACCGCCGGGTCCCGGCTGCTCGTGAAGAGTAAGTGGCCGGGTTGGCGGAGCAGCTCGTCGAGTGAGGTCGGCGCGCCGTCGGCGGTGCGCAGGCCGGGCAGGTCGGGCGCGTGGTCGCCGGGGTGCGGGTGCCGTCGGGAGGTCGCGCGGCCGGTGACGATGGGGCTGCCGCGGTAGTGGATGTCGACCTCGGCGATGCCGGAGAGCACCTCCTCGCGCACGGGCGGGACGTGGCCCACGAGGAACAACGCGAGGTTGCGCAGCCCGCGTTCGGGGCCGTTCACCGTCATCACGTCGGTCATGCGCGTCGTCTGCTTGACCACGGACGCGCCGATCCGGTGGCGTTCGGCGTGGTAGGAATCGAGCAGCGCGGGATCGGCACGGCCGGAGGTGACCAGGGCGAGCTTCCACGCGAGGTTGACCGCGTCCTGGATGCCGGTGTTCATGCCCTGACCGCCGGCGGGGCTGTGGATGTGCGCGGCGTCGCCGGCCAGCAGCACGCGGCCGTGCCGGTAGCGGGGCACCTGGCCGTGGTGTACCTCGAAGTACGTGAGCCAGTGGGCGTCCGACACGTGCCAGGCGCCGCCCGCGCGCTGGTCGACGAGCTGTTGCGTCTCGGCGATCGTCGGGACTGTGCCGGCCGCCGGGCGTTCGACTTCGAACAACAGCCGCGTGCGGCCCTCGGGCAGGGGGAACACGCCGGCGATGCCGTCGCGGTGCGCGAACATTCGCACGGTGTCGGGTGAGTGTTCGGACTCGGCGACGACGTCGGCGAACAAGAAATGTTGACCTTCGAACACGCCCTCGATCCGGGTGCCGACGGCCGTGCGCGTGGTGCTGTGCGCGCCGTCGGCGCCGACCACCCAGGCGTAGCGGGACCGGTCGCGCCCGGCCGCGGAGGTGAAGGTGGCCGTGACGCCCGTCGAGTCCTGCTGGAGGGTTTCCAGCGTCACACCGCGTTCGACCCGGACGCCCAGGTTGGCCGCGTGTTCGGCGAGCAGCGCCTCGGTGCGCGGCTGGGCGAGGTCGAGAATGCGGCGGTAGCGGGTGGCGAGGTGCTCGGTGTCCAGTCGTACGGTGGGCTGCTTCGGGTCGCGGCCGGCGTAGATCTCCAGCGCGGTCATGGCGCACGCCTCGCGCGCCAGCCGAGGGAGAACGCCCATGGCGGCCAGGTGTTCCTGCGTGCGCGGGTGCACGACGACCGCGCGGGACTCCGTGGTGGGCTCCGCCAGCTGGTCGACCACGCGCACGCGCGCGCCCTGGCGCACCAGCTCGGCGGCGGCGGTCAAGCCCACTGGTCCGGCCCCCACGACCAGCACGGTGTCCTGCCCGGACGCGGTCACGGTGCGAGCGTCAGGTCGCGGTCATCTGTTTTGGCGAGTGTCACTTCCCGTTCCTCTCGGCGTCGCGAAAGGGTTACCCCAGTTCTGTCGCGGAGGCTTTCATGAGCGTTACAGAGGTTGTGTCGGCCGGAGAGGCGGTATGTCCACAGTAGACTATTCCGTGCGGAGCGAAGGTTTTTGTCGGGCCCCTGGCGTAGCCTGCGCAGTCATGGTGTTGACAGCTGAGATGCGCGAGCAGTTCCTGGCCGAGCCGCACGTCGGCGCGTTGTCGGTGGTCGAACGCCCCGACCGGGCCCCGCTCGTCGTGCCCATCTGGTACCAGTACACCCCGGGCGGTGACCTGTGGATCCGCGCAACCCCGGGCGCGCGCAAAGCCCGCGCGATCGAGGCAGTGGGGCGCTTCACCCTGATGGCGCAACGAATCTCGCCCACCGTTCGGTACGTCTCGGTAGAAGGCCCGGTCACCGGAACCGGGCCCAGCACCGACGACCGCACGCGGGAAATGGTGTCGCGGTACCTGCCGCCGGAGAAAGTCGCGCCCTTCCTGGACTTCGAGCGAACCCACATCGGGGAGCACATCGTCATTTCGATGCGGCCGCAACACTGGCTGTCCTCGGATCTGGGACCGGTCTGATTTCGCGCCGGCCTTCGGCTGCGCGGGCGTTTCCCTCGGTAGGGAGCGGGCTCGCGCGGACGACGGGGGCCGCGGCGGATGACGACGTCGGACAACGACGGACCTACGGATCCCCGCGCTCGCGACGAGGACTCACGGCGGTTTGCCGTTCCCGGCGCGCCAGCACGGCGGGCAGCCGCCAGGGCCGGCGCGGTGAGGCATGACGCGATTTTCAGGGCTCCTCGTGGTGCCCGCGCGTGTTGCCGGTCGCGGTGGATGCTGCCGAGCCTTCAACGTCGTGGTGTTCGGGCTGCTCCGCGGCTATGTGAGGTTCTCAGGGTGTGAGGAGATCGTGACCGACGGACTGTGGGCTCGCTTGAGCCGCTGATTCCGGTTCGTGAACGGCGTTTCCGCTATCCAGGCCGCAAGCGCGCGGATGATCGTGCGGCCCGGGAAGGAGTCCTGTATGCGTACCGGGATCGGCTGGAACCGGTTACCCACCGCTCTGTTCGGTGCTTTCGGCGCGACCTGCCGGCGCCGGTTGACCGAGTGAATCGAGGTCGGGGTGTGGCGGCAACTGCATGAACAGCTGCTCGCCGAGCTTCGCGGCGCCGGCCTGCTCGACCTGTCGGCAGCTCTGGTGGATTGCCCGCATCCGCACGCGCTCAACGGGTGAACACGCGGGGCGAGTCGGGTCGATCGCCGCAAGCTGGGCGCCACGCATCGTCTGATCGCCGACGCGCACGGCACTCCGCTCGCGGTCAAATCGACACTGGCCCGCGACCGCGGCAGCATCCCCATGATCGCCCGCCGCGGCGCCGGGCACGGGCTTTGGCCTGGGCACCGTCCGCCGGCCAGGCGAACGCACCTTCGCCTGGCTCAACGGCTTCCGCCGCCTACGGATCCGCGCCGGTCGCGCAGCAGGGCCAGGAGGATCGCGGCCAGGCCGAGGAGCGCCACCAGGGCGTTGGCTGTGGTGAGCACGATGGCCTGCCACATCACCGGCGGGTGCGTGCCGAACAGGTGGAAGAAGAAGTGCGGCACGGCGAAGAGCGAGAACGCCCCCGCGGCGGGCACGACGTAGTGCGTCTTCGGCTTGACCAGCGCGAGGCCGAGCACCAGCGCGACGGCCAGTGTCGCACCGCCGAAGTCGCGGGCGAAGTGTTCGCTGAACGGCGGGTTCAGGTCCACCGTGGGGAACGTGGTGTAGAAGCTTTCGGGGAACAGCTGGTTCCAGCCGCCGACGACCACCGAGAGGAGGAACGGGATCACCAGGGCCGCCCGGATGGCGAGGGTGTTCATGGGAATCCTTTCAGGAAAGTCGGTTCGCGACGCGGCGCAGGTACTCGGCGAACGTGCGCTCGCCCCGGGTGTGGTCTTCGCGCGGGAGCAGCGCGCCGCCGGTCATGGCCTTGCCGACCGCGCCCGGCAGGCGCACCGGCAGCACGATCTTGCGGGACCCGCGGGCTTTGACCAGCCGGCGGGCCATGTCGGCCATCTGGAGCTGCTCGGGCCCGGCGAGCGGCCGCACGTAGCCGCCGGGCTCCTGCCCGACCCGCGCGGCCAGCGCGCTCGCGACCTCGTCGGCCGAGACCGGCTGGGACAGTTCCCGCGGCACCACCACGAACGGCCCGCGGGCACCGTCCACAAGGGGCTCCGGAAATTCGTGGAACTGGGTGGCCCGCAGGATCGTCCACGGCACCGGGCCGGTGCGCACGAGCTCTTCCTGCTTGCGCTTGCCGAGTAGTAGCCGAGGTCGACCTCGTCCACGCCGACGATCGAGAGCGTGATCACGTGCCGCGCCCCGGCCGTCGCGGCGGCGTCCAGGAGGTTGCGCGTGGCGGCGGCGAAGAACCCGACCGCGGGCTTCCTGCGCACGGACATCACGTTGGTGACGTCGACGACTTCTTCGCAGCCGTCGAGCTTGCCGCCGAGCCCGGCGCCGGTCGTCAGGTCGACGCCACGCGAACGCGCGAGCACCACCGGCTCGTGCCCGGCCGCGGTCAGCTTCCGCACCACCTGCGCGCCGATCAGCCCGGTCCCGCCGGCGACAGCCACTCGCATCGGTCTTGCCTCATTTCGTCTCGGGTGTGGATCACTGCCCAGACTGCGCAGGTCCGGCGAACGTGACAGGCCGGTGTGTGATCCACACCTCCGGGTGCCGTGAACCGGTCCAGCGGGGCGAGGGTGAAGTGGACTACCGCTCCGGCGCGGGCGCGGGTTGACTGGACCTCGCCGCAGTTGTCCACACGAGATCGTTGAGAGGGAAAGATGCGGATCTTCCTCGCCGGTGCGTCCGGCGTTGTCGGGCGCCAGGTGGTGCCGGCGCTGCTCGGGGAGGGCCACGAGGTGGTCGGGCTGGCGCGCGGAGCGGCCTCGGCCGACCGGATCACCGCGCTCGGCGCGACGGCCGTGCTCGGCGACGTGTACGACGCCCCCGCGCTGGCCGAGCTCGTCCGCGCCGCCGCGCCGGACGTCGTGATGCATCAGCTGACGGACCTCGGCTCGGGCGACCGCACCGCGAACGCCCACGTGCGCACGGTCGGCACGCGCAACCTCGTCGACGCGGCGAAGGCCGCCGGGGTGCGGCGGATCGTCGCGCAGAGCATCTCGTGGGCCTACGAGCCCGGCGCCGCGCCCGCGACCGAGGACACGCCGCTCGACCTGGCCGGCGCGCCCGACCGGCTCGGTTCGGTGTCGGGCGTCGCCAGCCTGGAGACGGCGGTGTCGGAATTGCCCGAATGGGTGGTCCTGCGCTACGGCACCCTCTACGGCCCGGGCACCTGGTACACCGCCGGCGCCCTCATGGCCCAGCTCGCCGCGGCCGGCAACCTCCCGGCCACTGCGGACGTCACCAGCTTCCTCCACATCGACGACGCCGCCTCGGCCGCGCTCGCCGCCCTCACCTGGCCCACCGGCCCGGTCAACATCTGCGACGACGACCCCGCCGCGGGCCACGAGTGGGTCCCGGCGTTCTGCGCCTCAGTTGGCGCGCCGCCCCCTGCCCGGACCGACGGCGAACGCACGCCTTGGGCCCGGGCTGCCGACAACTCGCACGCTCGGAAGGACCTGGGCTGGCTCCCGAGCCGGACTTCGTGGCGGGAGGGCTTCAAGCTGGGCTGACCGTCGAGGCGGCGAACGGCGCGGGCCTGAGCTTGCTCGGCGCAGGCGTGGCCTGGCGCGCCACTGGCCGTGGGCCGGCGGGGCGGGAGTGCTTTGACCCCGGGCTGGAGGTGGCCGGAGTGGCGCGGTTCGGTCGGTTTCTGAGGGGAGAACGACGTACCGGTGCGGTCCAGGGGCCGGGCGGGGCCGTCCGCGGGTGTGGTGGGAGGGCTTCGACTCGGGTCGGGGAACCCGGCGCTGCGCAGGCGTGGCGCGGTTCGGTCGGTTGCTGAGGGGAGAACGACGTACCGGTGCGGTCCAGGGGCCGGGCGGGCCTTCCGCGGGCGTGGCGGAAGGGCTTCGAATGGGCCGATCGCTGCCCCAGCACACGCGGCGCGGTCCGGGTCACTCGGCGCGGCGAAGGGTGGCACCAGCGCGGCCCGGCGGCAACGGCAAGGGCAACGGCCACGGGTGCGGCTCGGCGTGAGCCGTTGGACCGGCATGCCCCAGCCGCCCAGTCTCGTCACCACGGGGTGATCTCGGCGCCCTCCAGGAGCCCCGCCAGTGTGTCCAGCGCCGGGCGCCACGAGTGTTGCGGTGGGGTGGCGTAGCCGAGGACCAGACCGGCGCGGTCGTCGGTGCCGTGCCAGTAGCTCGCGGTGTGCAGGCCCAGCAGGCGGACGCCCGCGTGGAGGCCGGCGTCGATGAGGCGCTTTTCCTCGTGCCGGGACCTCAGGGGCAGCAGGGTGTGAAGGCCGGCGGGGACGCCGTCGAGGGGGACATCGGTGAGGGTGGCGAGGCGGGTGGCCAGCTCGGCGCGCCGCTTCCGGTAGGTGTGGCGGGCGCGGCGGACGTGGCGGTCGTAGTCGCCGCGCTGGAGCAGGTCGGCGAGGGCGAGCTGGTCGGGGATGCCGACGGACGCGCCGGTGACGGCCAGCGCGTCGAGCACCGGGATGCGCAGCCGCGGTGGCAGCACGAGCCAGCCGAGGCGCAGGCCGGGCGCCAGCGACTTGCTGGTGCTACCCGCGAAGACCACGCGCGACGGGTCCAGTGCCTGCAGCGCGCCCACGGGTTTTTTGTCGTAGCGGAACTCGCCGTCGTAGTCGTCCTCGATGACGAAGCCGTCGCGGACGCGGGCCCAGTCGAGGAAGGCCGTGCGCAGACCGGGGCTCAGTACGACGCCGCGCGGATGCTGGTGGGCAGGCGTGAGCAGGACGGCGCGAACGTCCGGGCCCAGATCGGCGGGGTCCGCGCCGAGCGGACCCACGGGAAGAAGTGCGGTCGCGAGGCCGGCACCGTGGATGAGGCGCCGGTGGTGGACCAGGCCGGGGTCCTCGGTGCCGATCACGGACATCCCCGACTCCCGCAACGCGCGCGCCAGCAAGGCGAGGCCGTGGGTGAAGCCGCTCGTGATCACGACCGCCTCGGCCTCGGCGCGGACGCCCCGCGTCCGTGACACGTAAGTGGCCACCGCTTCGCGCAGAAGACGCGAGCCGGCCGGGTCGCCGTAGTCCAAACTGGACGGTCCCGCCGCTGCCAGGGCGCGTTTCACGCCGGCCGACCACAGCGCGTGCGGGAACAGGCTCAGATCCGGCCGCCCCGGCCGCAGGTCGAGCAGGCGCGGCTCGACCTCCGGTACCGCTTTCGCCGCGGGGAGCCTGGTTTCGGCGACGCGGGTGCCCGACCCGGTCGTGCTCACGAGCCAGCCCTCGGCCGCGAGCTGTGCGTAGGCCTCCACGACGGTGCCGCGCGCGATCCCCAGGTCGTCGGCCAGGCTGCGGGTGCCGGGCAGGCGCGTGCCGGCCGGCAGCCGCCCGGACGTCACCGCTTCGCGCAGCGCGGCCTCGATCGAACGCGCCCGCGGTTCGCCGCCGGCCTCGAGGTGCAGGTCGATCCCGAGCGAGCTCACCCCGCGACCGCCGCGGCCAGCCGGGCGAGCTTCGCCGGGTTCACGACGAAGAACACCTGGTCGATGCCCCGCGGCGACGCGTCCACCCAGCACGCCGCGAGCGGTTCGCCGTCGCGCGAGACGAGCACCACGTGCTGTCCGTTCGCCGTCACGACGGAAGTGTCGGCCTGCTGCCCGTGGATCCCGACCGCCCGCACCAGGTACTGTGCCACTCGATCGCGGCCGCGGACCGGCTTGCGCGCGGCCGTCGCCACGCCGCCGCCGTCCGAGTAGGCCACGGCCTGCTCGGCCAGCAGGCTCTGCAGGCCTTCGAGGTCGCCTCGCTCCGCTGCCGCGAGGAACGCCCGCAGCAACCGGTCGCGCTCGGCCGGGCTCACGCGCGCGGCGTTCGCGGGTGACGTGGCCCCGCGCCCGGTGGCCCAGCTGGCGGGCGTGCTGCTCGCTGATGTCGAGGAACCCGGCGATGTCGCGGTAGGGGTAGTCGAAGGCCTCCTTCAGCACGTACACCGCGCGCTCCTGCGGCGTCAGCCGTTCGAGCAGGACCAGCACGGCGAGCTCGAGCACCTCGCCGCGCTCCACCGTGACGTCGGTGCTGTCGGCGGTCGGGATCGGCTCGGGCAGCCACGGGCCGACGTAGAGCTCGCGGCGCGCCCGGGCCGAGGTCGCGGCGGTCAGCGCCAGGCGGCTCGCGGTGGTGACGAGGAACGCCTCGGCGTTGCGCACCGCACCGCGATCCGTGCCCTGCCAGCGGATCCACGTGTCCTGCACCACGTCCTCCGCGTCGGCCGCCGTGCCCAGCAGCCGGTAGGCGACGCCGAACAGGCGCGGGCGCGCGGCTTCGAACGCCGCCACCGCGTCGGTCAGTCCGCCACCGGCCACTTCGGTCACTCCTCCGCTCCTCGTGCGCTGCAGGGGATTCCGATGGTGGCAGGTGCGCTCCCGTGCCCGCAACCGGAACCTTGACTTCCAGGGTCCAGATTGTCTAGGGTGGCGGCCGTGCGGATGAACCAGGGTGTCGAGTGGTCCGTCCACGTCCTACTGTCGCTCACGTGGCTCGACGACGACGAACCGGTGTCCACCGCGTCTCTCGCGGCCAGCTACGAGCTTCCCGTGGCGTACCTGAACAAGCAGCTGCAGGCCCTGGTGCGTGCGGGGCTGCTGCGTTCGCTCCCGGGCGCGCGCGGCGGGTTCGTGCTCGCGCGCCGGCCTGAGGACATCACGCTGATGGACGTGGTCGCCGCCATCGAAGGCCGGGATCCCGCGTTCCAGTGCACCGAGATCCGGCAGCACGGGATGGGTCAGGAGGCGCCGCAGAGCGCGTTCCGCCGCAAGTGCGCGGTCGACTCGGCCATGCAGCACGCCGAGCACCAGTGGCGCAAAGCCCTGGCGGCCAAGACGATCGCCGACATCCGGGCCGAAGCCGACAGCCACGCTCCTTCGGCCGCCCGGCTGGCCCGCAAGGCCTACGGGCGCACCTGACGAGAACGGCCTGCCGCCTCCAGGTCGGAGGCCGCAGGCCGGACAGAAGTTCAGGCCGGGCGACGGGCCTTCGGATGACGCAGGTGGTCGCGCTCGCGGATCTCGTCCTCGTCGAGGAACGTGAGCATCGGCACGTCGGGCGCGCAGACCATGCAGACCACGAACTTGCTCGCGATGTCCTCGCGCAGATTGCCGGCCTGGTAGTGCACGACGTCGCCGCCGGGCTCCCAGAACGCCTCCCCGGCCTTGATCGGGTAGGGCTCCTCGCCTTCGAGTTCGAACAGGATCTCGCCCTCGAGCACGTAGCCGAACACGGGGCCGGAGTGCCGGTGCGGACCGCTGCCGGGGTCGCCCGGCGGGACGGAGACGGTGCCGACCATGAAATGCGCGCCTTCGGGGACGAACGGCGGCGTGCGCGTGAGCAGGTTGTCGTAGGTGCTGCCTGAGTCGGGTGAAAGGATCATACGGCCAGGTTAGGTCCGTGTCTGCACCAGTGACCGGACCAATCGAAGCCCGATTTCCTGTACCGGTCGGCAACGGCGCCGGCGGACACACTGTCGCGATCGGACGTTGGTCATCCGGGACCACCGTCCGATCGCGACGGTCAGAACGGCCAGTCGGCGTCGCGCCCGGCCTCCAGCAGCGGGATCATCCGGAAGGCCTGGTCGGTCAGGCCGCCGAACGTGTGCCGGTTGCGGCCGCCGCTGGGTGCGTGGCCACGCTCGTATCCGGCGAGGTTCCACGTGTAGAGAGGCGTGGCCGCGGGCACCGCCGTCCCGACGTCGCCGTGCGAGGCCTGCTCGTCGGTGAGGATCACGACGCGGTCGTGGCCGCGCTCGTGCTTCCCGACGGCCAGCTGAGTGTCGGTGCCGTTGCCGAGGAAGTACCCGTCGGCGGTCCAGCGGTCCACCGACTTCAGCAGCGACTCCCGCTGCCGTAGCGGGAACTCGCGGGTGTCATCGGAGAACGAGACGACATCGGCCTTTTCGCACCGCTGCCCGAGCGCGAGCCCAAACACCGCGGCCGCGTCCCACCGCTTCAGCGTGCCGTCCTTCGAGAACCGCGAGGTCATCGACCACGAGGTGTCCACCAGGATCAGGGTGCGGCCCGGCAGCGCCGGGACGTTGGCGAGCGAGTGCGTGATCGCCTGTTCCAGCGCCCACGCCCACCGCAGCGACGGTGCCGCCCGGTAGGCCGAGAGGAACCGCATCGGCAGCTGCCGCGACTTCGAGACCTGCTCCGGATCGGCGAGCCGCGTGGCGACGGCCTGTGCCACCTCGTCGGAAACCCCGGACTGGTCGAAGTTGCGCAGGTTGCGCAGCAGTGCCATGTAGCCCATCGACGGGATCATCGACTCCCACGCGGCCGCGGTCAGCGGCCCCTGGAGCCACCCGGCAAGCGACTCCCACGTCATCCCGGCGCGGCGCAGCGCCTCGGGCGCCGTCGCGGACTCAACCAGCTCACGCCGCCGCTCGACCGGCCACGCCATCAGCTCCCGGTGCGCGCCGAGAGTCCCCAGCACGGCGGGGATCTCGCGGCCGGCGTGGAACCGGACGTCGAGGACGTGCTCGAACAGCGCGTCCTGCCAGCCGGCGCGCGGGCCGGGGTGCGTCAGCCCGAGGACGTCGGCGAACCGGAACCCGCGTGCGTCGGAGTCCCACTTGAGGTAGGAGCTCTCGGTGTAGAGGCGCTGGACGGCGTCGGCGACACCGCGCTTCACCGGCTTGGGCACCGTGCGGCCGTGGACGCCGGTCCAGTAGGCCAGCAGCTCACCCGGCTCGTCGGCGCGCTGCAGGACGCTGTTCACGACCTGGCGCGAGAGACCTTCGAGGCCGGCCTCCCGCCGTGCCGCCGCGAACTCGGCGGCGCCGACGAGCGCCGCCGTCCGCAGGTTCGCGTCCCGGCGCAGCCACGCGAGGAAGCGCACCGTCCACTCGGGATCGGCCAGCGTCGCAGCGCGCACCAGCGCGGCGTACCGGGTGTCGCGCTGCTCGGCGCTCTCGTAGAAGGTGTGCTCGCCGACCAGGTTGGTCACCGCGAGCAGGAACAGTTCGCTCTTGGCATCGCGCGCGTAGCCGGCCCCGCCTTCGTGGGTGCGCCCGCTCGCGACGGCCTCGCTGGAGATCGGCGAGCGGGCCGCCCGCAGCGCGCCGAGGATGTTGAACTTGGCCATGGGTCGACCCCCTCTGTGTGGTGTGTTCGGTGGTGGGAGCCGGATAAGCTCTCGATCCGGTTCAGGTGCGCCCGAGAAAGATCGGCGACGGTGTACAGGAATCGAACCTGCGAGCACCAGTGAAGTAACCGTTGCCCGCGCACCGGGCACAGCTGAACCTCCGGCTCCTCGGCGAACCCGGGAGCGTGCGATCACTGTAGCCCGGCGGATCCGGTGGTGTCGCGAGGTTTTTCCCAGACCGGGTCAGGGTTCGATGACCAGCCGCGAGATCAGCCCGTTTTGTCGAGCGTGAAGCGGAAGTGCAGGTCGACCTGACCGCCGGGGAAGTCGCCTTCCAGGTGGTGCGTGGCGACGAAGCGGCCGTCGTCGATCTGCTCGGTGGCGATCAACGTACTGGTGTAGGTGTATCCGGTCGCGGTGCCCTCGAGCCAGGCACGGATTTGGGCGTGGCCGTGGTAGGTGTGGCCGTCGTCGGTGACGGTGGCGGCGGGCGTGAAGCGCGGCAGCGCGCGCTCGGTGTCGCGAGTTTCGTGCGCGGCGAGGTACTCGGTGATCGGCCGGGGCAGTGGGTGGTCATGCGGGTCTCCTGGGTTCGGTTGCGAGGGACGGCACCACCGTCGGCCCTCTCCCGGGGAGAGGGTCAAATCCGAGTCGACCCTCTCCCCGGGAGAAGGTGCACAGTGGTCTCATGCGGTCAGGTCTGACGATCGGCGAGTTCGCCCAGCTCACGCGCTTGAGCGTGCGCACGCTGCGCCGGTATCACGAGGCGGGGCTGCTGGCGCCCGCGTCGGTCGACGACGCCACGGGCTACCGCTACTACGCGCGCGAGCAGATCCCCAACGCCCAGGTGATCCACCGGCTGCGCGAGCTCGACGTGCCGCTCGCCGAGGTGAAGCACATCCTCGCGACGAGTGATTCGCGAACGCGCGCCGACCTTGTTGCCGGGCACCTGCGGCGGCTGGAGGACCGGCTCGATCGCACGCGCGCCGCGGTCGCGTCGTTGCGGCAGCTGCTGAAGCCGGACCTCGAGGAGCCGGCAGTCGAGCTGCGCTCGGTGCCCGCGCGAACCGTCGCGGCGATCGAGGCCACTGTGGACCTCGACGACGTGCTGGAGTGGTACGACGCGGCGATGTCCGAACTGGACGCCGCCCTCACCGGGCGCGAGGGCTTCGCGCCGCCGGGTGGCCTGTACGACAACGAGCTGTTCACCGCCGGCCGCGGCACTGCCATGGTCTACCGGCCGGTGCTCGACGCACCGGCTGTCGGTCGCGTTGCGCCGCGCACGATTCCGGCCACCGATCTCGCCGTGACGGTGCACGTCGGCGAGCACGACGACATCGACGTCACCTACGGCCGGCTGGGCGACTGGGTGGTGCAGCACGCGCTCGCGGTGGCCGGTCCCGTGCACGAGATGTACCTGTGCGGCCCGCGTGACGACCCGGATCCGCGGTCGTGGCGCACGGAGATCGGCTGGCCCGTGTTCCGGGTGTCCCCGGTCTGACGCCGCGCGTGGAGCGTCCGCCGGGAGGTGGCCGTGGACGGGGCCGGGATCCTGTGGGGACGTGAGCGGGCCTGCGGTGTGCTTGATGAGCTGCTGCGTGACGTGCGCGCGGGGCAGTCCTGGTGCTCGTGGTGCGTGGGGAGGCGGGCGTCGGAAGGCGGCGCTGCTCGATCACCTCGCGGGACAGGCGCCGCCGTGCCCACCGCATCGGCATCACGCTCGGCGCCGACCAGCCGCGGATGCCGGGCGCGTTCGGTCGTTTCGGCGACGGCCGGCTGCCCGGCTCGCCGTTCTTCCCGCCCGCGGCGTTCGCAGCGGCCAACCAGGTCGTCGACGACGCGGCGGAGCAGGCCGGCCGCCGTGGTGCGCCGGCTCTGCCACGTCGCGGGTTCTTCGGTACCGGTTTCCTTACCGGTCCCCCGAAACATGGGCCGAGCAGCTGGGCGAGCTCACGCTGACCGAGCGGGTCAGCACCTCCCTGCTCTACCGCGTGGGCGAGGCGACGTCATCCACCGGTTCGGCGAGGAGGTCGCGCCCGCCGCGCGGGCGCTCGTCTCGCCGCACGCGGGAAGTAGCGGCCTCCGGCCGGCGCCCGGCCGACGTACGATACGGCGGCTCGCACGCGGACTCCTCCGCGCGCCCGGCCCGAGGAGTCGCCGTTGTCGGCCGCACCGTCCGCTCCCGCTTCCTCCACGTGGGCGCCGCTGCGCCGGCACGTGTTCCGTGCCCTGTGGTTCGCGCAACTGGGCTCGAACGTCGGCAGCTGGATGCAGTCGGTCGGTGCGCAGTGGACGGTCGTGCACCAGCCGGGCGCGGCCACCCTGACCTCGATCGTGCAGGCCGCGAGCCTGATCCCCGTGCTGTTCGTGTCGTTGCCCGCGGGCGTGCTGGCCGACGTGCTCGACCGGCGGCGGATCATCGCGGTGCTCACGGCGGTGATGGTCGTGATCACGGGGCTCCTGGCGGTGCTGAGCAGCCAGGACCTCGTGACACCGGCAACGCTGATCACGATCACGCTGCTGCTCGGCGTGTGCCAGGCGCTGATGAGCCCCGCGTGGCAGGCGATCCAGCCCGAGCTGGTGCCGCGCGAGGAGCTGCCGGCCGCGGCGGCGCTGGGCAGTCTCAACGTCAACATCGCGCGGGCGATCGGGCCGGCGCTGGCCGGGTTCGTGCTGGCGCTGACCGGGCCGGCGGTGGTGTTCGGCATCAACGCCGGGTCGGACCTGCTGATCCTGGCGGCGGTCTTGACGTGGCGCCGCGCCACCACGGAGCTGGCCGGCCCGGCGGAACCCCTGCTGCCCGCCTTGCGCGCGGGTATCCGGTATGTGCGGTATGCGCCCGGTGTCCGCCGGATCCTGGTGCGCGCCTTGGTCTTCGTACTGCCCGCGTCGGCGTTGTGGGGTCTGCTGCCGGTCGTCGCCGCTGCCCGGCTCGGTCTCGGTTCCGGCGGCTACGGCGTGCTGCTCGGCGCACTCGGCCTCGGCGCGGTGGGCGGCGCGGTGCTGATGCGGCCGATGCGCGCGCGGTTCGGCCGCAACACGCTGCTGGGGGCCGCCACCATCGCGTACGCGGTCGGGGTGTTCGCCGCCGCGCTGCTGCCGAGTGCCGTGGTGGTCGCGCTCCTGCTCGTGCCGGGCGGCGCCGGCTGGCTGGCGGGACTGTCCACTTTGAACACCACATTGCAGCTCGCGCTACCGGCCTGGGTCCGCGCGCGGGCGCTGGCGGTGTACCTGATGATCTTCCTGGGCGGCCAGGGCGTCGGTGCGCTCATCTGGGGGCTGGTCGCCGCCGCGGCGGGCGCGGCGACGACGCTTGCCGTCTCCGGTGTGCTGCTCGTGCTGGGCGCGGCGTCGCTGTTCGTGCTCCCGATCCACGCCCGCACGGGCGAGCTGGACCGCACGATCGTCACGCCGTGGCCGGAACCGGAGATCGCCGTCCTCACCGGCGACGAGGAAGCCCTCGATCCCGCCGCGGGGCCGGTGCTGGTCGAGGTCTCCTACCACGTCCCGGCCGAACGCTCGGCCGAGTTCCTGGCCGCCCTCGCGCGCGTCGGTGTCTCGCGGCAGCGCACGGGCGCGCGCCGGTGGAGCGCCTACCGCGACCTCGGCGTGCCGGGCCGCTACGTCGAGGTGTTCGAGGTCGCGACCTGGGCCGAACACCTGCGCCAGCACCACGAACGCATCACCGGCCAGGACGCCGGCCTCTACGGCGAGGCCGCGAAGTTCTCGCTGGAACCGCCGTCGACACGGCACCTGCTGGCGAACTGACGTCCGGGGAGTCCGTCGACACCCGCACAACCGGGAGGTTCGCGGCGCCTTCGCCGAGCGGAATACAGTCCTCCGCATGAGCACAAGTGAGGGCGTGGCGGGCGTCAATCCGCCGCAGTACCCGATCGAATCCGTCGACAACGCGCTCAAGCTGCTGCTGCTGTTCGGGGAGCGGTCGGAGGTGCGGCTGGCGGAGGTGAGCGAGTACCTCGGCGTCGCCTCGTCCACGGCGCACCGGCTCATGGCGATGCTGCTCTACCGCGGGTTCGTGCGGCAGAACGCGGCCACGAAGGCCTACGAGCCGGGTACGGCACTGACCGGCGTGGCGTTCTCGATCCTCGAGCGGTTCGACTTCCGCCAGGTGCTGCGGCCCTACCTCGAACGCCTCAACGCCGAGCTGCGCGAGACTGTCCACCTAGGCGTGCTCGACGGCACGAGCGTGCGGTTCGTCGACGCGATCGAGAGCCCGCAGGCGGTCCGCGTCGGGTCGCGGCTGGGCAGCTCGCTGCCGGCGAGCTCGACGTCGTCGGGCAAGGCGATGCTGGCCGGTCTCACCACCGATCAGCTGCGGGTGCTCTACCCGGACGAGCGGATCACCGGGCTCACCGACCGCAGCATCCGCACCCGCGGTGACCTCGAAGCCGAGCTCGCGCGGGTGCGGGAGCGGGGCTACGCCACCAGCGCCGAGGAGAGCGAGGCCGGGGTGTCCTCGGTGGCGGTCGCCTTTCCGGTGACGGTGGGGGCCGGCCGGATCTCGTTCAACGTCGCCGTGCCAGCGAGCCGCATGCCCGAGTCACAGCAACTCATCGTCGCGACGGCGCTCCAGGCGATCGTGCGGGAGGCGACGCCGCTGCTGCACAGCTGAGTCCCTGCTTTCCGGACGGCGGTGACCTGGGCCAGACGCCCAGGTCACCGCCGTTTTTTGACGCCCCGGACCCGGGTGTCCGACCTCACCTGACCGGCGGAAAGCCGACGTGGGGTGTGGTCATTCTGCTCTGCAGAAGGCTACTCTTCCTATTGCGGTCGTCACGGAGACGACATATGAAAGGAGAACGGGATGGCCATCGTTCACGCGGATCGGGGGAAATGCCGGGGCTGGGCCAACTGCGTGGCGGGCGCCGACGACGTGTTCGACATCGACGACGACGGCGTCGTCACGCTGCTGCGCGAAGCCATCGGACCGCACGAGGTCGGGCGCGTCGGCGAGGTCGCGCGCCGGTGCCCCGAAGCCGCGCTGGCGTGGACGGGGCATGAGGCCGCGCACGGTCGTCGTCGGTGCGTCCGTCGCCGGGGTGCGCGTGGCCCAGGCGCTGCGGTCGTACGGCTACGAGGGCCGCGTCGTGCTGGTCGGGCAGGAAGACGAGCTCCCGTACGACAAGCCACCGCTGTCCAAGGCGGTGCTCGCCGGCTCGGCCGCGCTCGACGACGTCCGGCTGCTCACCGAACGCGAAGCGGCCGATGCGGAGATAGAACTCGAGCTCGGTCAGGCCGCGACCCGGCTTGACCTGCTCGGATCCCGCGTGCACCTGGCCGACGGGTCCGCCCTCGGCTTCGACGACCTGGTGATCGCCACCGGCGCGAGCGCCCGGCCCGCCGGCTGGGAGCACCTCGACGGCGTCCACTCGCTGCGCACGGCGGCCGACGCCCGGGGGCTGCGGGAGGACCTCGACGGCGGCGGCCCGGTGGTCGTGATCGGCGGCGGCTTCATCGGCGCGGAGGTCGCGGCCACCGCGAACCGGCTCGGCCTGCCCGACGTGACCGTGCTCGACGCCACGCCGGCGTTGCTGTCCCGCGCGGTGCCGGAAGTGTTCGGCGACCGGCTGGCGGACCTGCACCGGCGGCACGGAGTCCGGGTGCGGCTCGGCGCCCGCGTCGCCACGGTCGAGCAGAGCCGCGCCCGGCTGCGGATCAGGCTCGACGATGGGTCCGAAGTGGACGCCGCCACCGTGGTCGTCGGCATCGGGGCCGTGCCGAACGACGCGTGGGTGACCGGTTCCGGGCTGAAGGTCGAGGACGGTGTCGTCTGCGACCCGTTCGGCCGCGCAGCGCCGCACGTGTTCGCGGTCGGCGACGTCTCCCGCCGGCAGATCGCCCGCCGCGGCCGCGCGGTGCGGTTCGAGCACTGGACCAACGCGGTCGAACAGGCCGCGTGCGTCGCCCACACCCTCGCGCACCCGGGTGACCCCCGCGCGCACGAACCGGCCGAGTACGTCTGGACCGACCAGTACGACTGGAAGGTGCAGATCGTCGGCGATCCCCGGGCCGGCACCGAAAACCGGCTGTTCGACCGCTCCGGCGACGCGTTCGCGATGGTCTTCGGCGCCGGCGGCCGGCCGACGGGCGCCGTGGTCGTCAACTGGCCGAAAGCACTCGCCGACTGCCGGCGTGCCCTCGCGGCCGCGAAGCCGTTCGCCGAGTTGTGCGAAGAACTCCAGCATCTGTCCGCCAAGACCCAGTGATAGGAGCCGCCATGAACTACGTCCTCAACCCGGCCGACATCGCCTGGCACCGCCTCGAGAAGCCGGGGTTCCCCGGCATCGGGTTCCAGTTCAGCGAAAGCGTGGTCGACGACGACTACACCTCCGTCTACAGTGTCCAGCTCTCGAAGATCGGGCCGGGCGGGAAGTCGAAGCTGCACCGGGATCCGTACAACCACGCGTTCTACGTCACCGCCGGCACCGGTTCGGTCCGCATCGGCAAGGACAGCTGGGACGTGGAGCCGGGCAGCGTCGTGAAGATCCCGGCCGGGCTGCCGCACGGGTTCTCCAACACCGGGGACGTGGACCTCGAGTTCGTCGTGATCTACTGCCCGCCCTACGTCGCCGGCACCGACCCGGTGAAGGAGCTCGAAAGCTGAGTCCCGACCAGGGGCACCCGGCCGCGACCGGGTGCCCCTTCCCCCTCTTCCCCTTGCGCCCGTGCGACCCACCGGAGTGTCCATGTCCCGCACCGCCGCGGCTTCCACGCTGCGCAGATCTGTCCTCGTCAGCCTCGCCGGCTCCGCCATCGAGTGGTACGACTTCTTCGTCTACGCCTCAGCGACCGCGCTCGTGTTCGGCAAGATCTTCTTCCCGGCCAGTGATCCGCTCGCCGGCACCCTCCTCGCGTTCAGCACTTTCGCGGTCGGCTTCGTCGTCCGGCCCGTGGGCGCCGCGCTGTTCGGCCACTTCGGCGACCGCGTGGGCCGCAAACCCGCTCTCGTCACGGCGATGCTCACGATGGGGCTCGCCACCACCGCGGTCGGGCTCGTGCCGCCGTACGCGTCGATCGGCGCGGCCGCACCGGTTCTGCTTGTTGTGCTCCGTTTGGTGCAGGGCCTCGCGCTCGGCGGTCAGTGGGGTGGGGCCGTGCTGCTCGTGACCGAGAACGCGCCGCCGGGCCGGCGCGGGTTCTACGGCAGTTTCGCGCAGCTCGGGGTGCCGATCGCGTTGATCCTCGCGAACGTCGTGTTCCTCGTGGCCGCCAAGGCGTTGCCCGAGGACGCCTTCCTCACCTGGGGTTGGCGGATTCCCTTCCTGCTCAGCATTCTCCTCGTCGCGGTCGCGTTGTACGCGCAGAGCCGGGTCGCGGAGCACACGCCTGCCGCACCCCGCGGCGGCGGCCGCGCGCCACTGGTCGAGCTCCTGCGCCGCTACCCGCGCCAGATCGTGCTCGCGGCCGGAGCGACGATGGTCGGTGGCACCAGCTACTACCTGCTGGCGGTGTACCTGGTTTCGTACGCCACCGACCACCTGCACCAGCCGCGCGGCACCGTCCTCGTCGGAGTGCTGGTCTCGGCCGCCGTGTGCGTGGTCGCGATGCCCGCGTTCGCCGCGTGGTCCGACGTGGTCGGCCGGCGCCGTATCTTCCTGACGGGCGCGGTCCTCTTCGCGCTGTGGGCGTTCCCGCTCCTCCGGCTCGTCGAGACAGGCTCGCCCGTGCTCGTCGGGCTCGGGCTCGTGGTCGGCCAGGTGTTCTTCGCGATGACCTACGGCCCGGCGCCCGCCCTGTTCGCCGAGCTGTTCGGCGAACGCGTGCGCTACACCGGCATCTCGCTCGGCTACCAGATCGGCTCCGTGCTCGGTGGTGCGTTCGCCCCGATCATCGCGACCGCCCTGCTGGCCGGCACGAACTGGTCGGGTTCCATTGCGCTGTACGCGATCGCCGTCTGCGGGATCTCCTTCGCCGCGGTGTGGTTCGCGCCGGACCGGCCGGCCGGTTCACGCGCTGCGCGCGGCGCTCTCGTCCGGGTCCCAGGGGCCGATGACGGGTCCCGCTGAGCCGAAGCCCTCGCCCGCCGGCCGGTCGCCGAACACGACCGGCCGGCGCGGCGTGGTGTCGTGGTGCAGCTGGAAGACGTCGAAGCGGTTGTAGGCACCGACGATGTCGTGCATCTGCTTCGGCTGGATGCAGCGGGCCAGGTCGATCTCGGCGTAGACAATGCCCTCTTCGTCGACGAGCGGCTCGACGACGGGGTTGCCGTCGGGGCCGAAGATGCCCGACAGCGCGCTGTTCGGGCGGCGCATCAGCTCGGCTATGCCCGCGTCGTCGCCCGCGGCGATCTCGATCATCTCGTCGGTGATGGTGGAGCAGGCGACCACGGAGAACAGCTTGCCCTCGAAGGCGTGGGCGGCGCTGCGCACGGCGATCGCCTGGGCCATGTCGTAGTCGGCGGGCGCGACGGGCAGGGAGATGTAGCTGGCGACGTGGACCAGTTCTCCTTGCGCCAGCAGGGAGAACCGGGCGAGCGTGTTGGTGTTCTCGCCGCACGCCAGCGCGCCGAGCGGGCCGACGGCGGAGTCGAGCACGCGCACGGTGCTGCCGTCGCCGCCGCCCCACGTGAGCTTTTCGGCCCACGTCGGCACGAGCTTGCGGTGGACGTTGAGGACCGAGCCGTCGGGGCCGATCGTGACGACGCTGTTGTAGATCAGCCCGAGGCTGTGGCGGCTGCGTTCGTTGACGCCGATGACCACCGTGGTCTTCGTCGCCGCGGCGGCGGCGCGCAGGGCGTCGAGGTGCGGGCCGGGGATGTCGATGGCGGTGCGGTAGAGGCGCTCGTACCACGGCGAGCCCTGCACCGGGTTCATCGTCCAGTTCCAGTACGGGTAGCCGGGCACGAACACCTCGGGGAACGCGATGAGGGAGGCGCCGTGCGAAGCGGCTTCGGTGATGAGCGACACGGCCTTGGCGACCGTCGCGGCGGTGTCGAGGTACACGGGCGCGGCCTGCACGGCGGCGGCGGTGAAACGGGGGAAGTCTTCCACGGTTCAGACGCTCCTGTTCGGGGTTCCGGCGGGTACGGGGGTCCAGCGCGAACGGGCCGGCGAGGGTTCGTTCGCGCGCAAGGTGAGCAACGGGCGGGCGCGGCCGCCGCTGGGCGGTTTGGCCTCGCCGCCGGCCTGGATGGGCGGCCAGTACGCGCCGGGCCCGGAGTAGCCGAGCTCGGCCGCCGCGTGCAGCGCCCACGACGGATCGTGCAGCTGTGCCCGGCCGATGCCGACGAGGTCCGCACGGCCGGCGAGCACGATCGAGTTCGCGTCGTCGCAGCTGGAGATGCCGCCGACGGCGATCGTCGGCACGCCGACGTCGGCGCGGATCCGTTCGGCGAACGGCGTCTGGTAGCTACGGCCGTATGCCGGTCGTTCGTGCGCGACGACCTCGCCGCTGGACACGTCGATCGCGTCCGCCCCGAGTTCGGCGAGTGCGGTGGCGATCCGCACGCTGTCCTCGATCGTCGTGCCGCCCTCGGCCCAGTCGACGGCCGAGAGCCGCACGAGCAGCGGTTTGTAGTGCGGCCAGACGGCGCGCACCGCGGAGACGACGGCGAGCGGGAAGCGCAGGCGGTTCTCCAGGCTCCCGCCGTAGCCGTCGGTGCGGCGGTTCGTGAGCGGCGACAGGAACGTCGAGAGCAGGAAACCGTGTCCGGCCTGCGGTTCGAGAACGTCGAAGCCCGCCTCGTCGGCCCGGCGCGCGGCCGCGGCGAAGTCCTCGATCAGCACCTGGAGCTCGGGTTCCGCGAGCTCGTGCGGCACGGGGAGGTCGCCGTGCGCCAGCGCCGAGGGGGCGACGGTCCGCCAGCCGTTGGCGGCCAGGGCCGGGCCCAGCGGTGCCGCGTCGGGCACCGTCGTGGAGCCCTTGGGCCCGGAGTGGCTGAGCTGCACGCCGATCAGCGCGCCGGTGTGCGCGTGCACGGCGTTCGTTATGCGGCGCCACGCCGTGGCCTGCTCGTCGGTGTACAGGCCGGGGCACGCGGGCGTGACGCGGCCGTGCGCGGTCGCGGCGGTCATCCCGGTGAGCACGAGACCGGCGCCGCCGAGGGCTTTGCCCGAAAGGTGCAGCAGTTCTGCTTCGCCGGGAACGCCGTCGACCGCGCTGTACGTCGCGATGGGCGCGGCGACGATGCGGTTGCGCAGGTGCCGTCCGGCCAGGACGAGCGGCTGGAACAGCGGCGGCGTGCCGTCTTCGCGGCCGCCGGGGGTGACCGCGTCGAACCAGCGGTCGACCGAGCGGATGTAGGCGGGGTCGCGCAGGCGCAGGTTGTCGTAGGTGACGCGGCGGCTGCGCGTGAGGAGGTTGAACGCGAACTGCGGCGGTTCCTGGCCCACGACGTGGTCGATCGTCTCGAACCACTCCAGGCTCGCCTGTGCCGCGCGCTGCGTGGACTCGACGACGGGCCGGCGTTCGGTCTCGTAGTGCTCCAGCGCCGCGGCGAGGTCGCCGGGCGTGGCCTCCAGCGCGGCGGCGAGCGCCAGCGCATCCTCCATGGCCAGTTTGGTACCCGAGCCGATGGAGAAGTGCGCGGTGTGGGCGGCGTCGCCGAGCAGCACGACGTTGCCGTGCCGCCACGTCTTGTTGCGCACGGTCGTGAAGCGCAGCCACTTCGAGTTGTTCGTGAGCAGTTCCGCGTCGCCGAGGAAACCGTGCAACAGTTCGCGGCAGCGTTCGACGCTCGCCGTGTCGCTGACGCCGGGACCGAAGGTGCCGTCGGTGAACCCGGCGCGGCGCCACGTGTGGTCGTTCATCTCGACGATGAACGTGCTGCGGTCTGCGCTGAAGGGGTAGGCGTGCACCTGCACCGGGCCGAACTCGGTCTCCTCGACCAGGAAGGTGAACGCCTCCAGCACGCGGTCGGTGGCCAGCCACATGTAATGGCACCGGCGCACGTCGAGCGAGGGGCGGAACACATGCTCGAAGCGCTTGCGGATGGCGGAGTTCACGCCGTCGGCCGCGATCACGAGGTCGTGGTCGGCGGCGAGCCGCTCGACGTCGGGCGCCTCGGTGCGGAACCGGACGTCGACGCCGAGGTCGTGGCAGCGGCGCTGCAGGATCTCCAACAAGCGTTTGCGGGCAATGGCCGCGAAGCCGTGGCCGCTCGAAGTCTGCGTGGTGCCGCGGTAGTGCACGTCGATGTCGCTCCACCGGGCGAACTCCCGCTCCATCGAGGAGAATACGGTGGGGTCGGCGTTGGTGATGCCTTCGAGCGTCTCGTTGGAGAAGACGACGCCGAAGCCGAACGTGTCGTCGGCGGCGTTGCGTTCCCAGACGGTGACCTCGCGGCTCGGGTCGAGCTGCTTGGCGAGCGCGGCGAAGTACAGCCCGCCGGGCCCGCCGCCCACGATGGCGATCCTCATCGCGCCGGCACCTCCCTCGTGAGCGCGGTCCGCACCGCGTCGGGCCACGGTGTGGCGGCCGGCGCGTCGGGTTCGGCGTGGACCACGACGACGGAACCGTCGGCCGCGATCCCGTTCGGGCCGTGGACCACGAAGGCGAACGTGAGTGACGTACGCCCGAGCTGGGCGACGCGGAACGTGACGCGGACGGGGTCGCCGAACCACAGCCGGCCCCGGTAGTTCACCTCGTGGCGCACCCGAGGGGTGCGGCCGAAAAGCCACGCGAGGTCCTTGCCCCGCAACAGATCTGCTTCGGCCTCTTCGGCCCAGCGCAGGACCACGGAGTTGTGCTGGTGGCCCGACGCATCGGTGTCGTGCCATTCGACCCGTCGATCGATCGTGGTCTCGAGACCGTCGAGCGGGGGAGAACCCGCGGAAGGGGATGTCGGCATGAGTTTTCCTCCTGGCGCCCTTGACATCACGAACGGTATAGCTGAACTATGACTGTCGTCAAGAAAACGACATACGGATGGGAAGGCGCGATGACCACACACAGCGACGACCAGCTGGGCCGCGCACGGGTGACGGACAACGAAGATCTGCGGGCGTACTACGAGAAGCTGGAACAGCTCGACGCCGGTGCACTGTGGACGATCGCGAACAAGATCGAGCCGTGGTACCCGCAGCCGCAGTCCGTACCGCTCAAGTGGAGCTACGAGCAGCTGCGCCCGCTGGTGCTCGAAGCGCTCAACCTGGTCAGTGGTGACGACGCCGGCCGCCGGGTGGTGGCGCTGTACAACCCGCTGCGGCGCGACATCGCGGCCACGGTGGGACTCCTGTACACCGGCTTGCAGGTGATGGCGCCCGGCGAGTCGATGACCGCGCACCGGCACCAGGCCGCCGCACTGCGGTTCGTGCTGGAGGGCACCGGCGCGTGGACGGTCGTCGACGGGCAGAAGCTCAAGGTCGGCCCGCGCGACTTCGCCATCACCCCGAACTGGACCTGGCACGAGCACGGCAACGAGGGCCTCGAAGGCGTCGACGGCCCGGTGATCTGGCAGGACGGCCTGGACATCCCGCTGGTCAACGCGCTCGACGCGCCGTTCTACGAGGTGCACCCGGACGTCTACCAGAAGCAGGACGGGGTCGTGAACTCCTCGCTGCTGACCTACGGCGCCGGGCAGCTGCGCCCGTTCGGCGACACGTGGCACAAGAACCACTCGCCGCTGCTGGCCTACCCGTGGGAACCGACGTACGAAGCGCTGCTCAACGCGGCGAAGGCGAGCGACGGTTCGCCGTACGACGGCATCATCATGGAGTACAGCAACCCGCTCACCGGCGGTTCGGTGATGCCGACCATGAGCGCGCACATGCAGCTGCTGCGTGCCGGTGAATCCACGCTCGCCCACCGCCAGGTGGGGTCGAAGATCTACACCGCCGCCAAGGGCAGCGGCACCTCGATCGTCGCGGGCAAGCGGATCGACTGGTCCGAAGGCGACATCTTCTGCGTCCCGTCCTGGGCGTGGCACGAGCACGCCAACGCCAGCCGCTCGGACGACGCGTGCCTGTTCTCGTTCAACGACTTCCCGGTGATGCGCTCACTCGGCTTCTTCCGCGAGGAAGCCTATTCGGACAACGACGGTCACCAGTCGCTCGCCTGAGCTCACTGTCCACTTCGAACGGAGTTCCTTCATGTTGCTCGTCACGTTCGCCGGTCCTGACGGACAGGACCGGCTCGGGATCCACGACGGCACCGACGTCGTCGACGTCCGGGCCGCGGCGACCGACCGCGGAATCATCGCCCCGGCGTCGATGCTCGACGTGATCCAGGCCGGCACCGCGGCGCTGGAGTCCCTGGTGGATTCCCCCCTACGGAGTCCACTGGAGACAGTGACCCTGCGCGCGCCGCTGCGGCCGGGCAAGATCGTGGGCGTCGGGCTCAACTACACCGAGCACGTCGCGGAGTCCGCGCGGACACTCGACACCGAGAAGGAGCTTCCGCAGCGCCCGGTGCTGTTCAGCAAGCCGGCCACCGCCGTCGTCGGCCCGGGGGAGCCGATTCGGCACAACGGTGACCTCACTGCGCAGCTGGACTGGGAGTGCGAGCTCGCCGTGGTGATCGGGAAGACGGCGAAGCGCGTGCCGGCGGAGGACGCGATGGACCACGTGTTCGGCTACAGCATCGTCAACGACATCAGCGCCCGTGACCAGCGGCGTTCGGGGCAGTGGTTCTTCTCCAAGGGGCAGGACTCCTACGCGCCGTTCGGCCCGGCGATCCGGACCGCCGACGACGTGGCCGACCCGTACGCGCTGGAGCTGTCGCTGCGCGTGAACGGCGACGTGAAACAGAAGTCGAGCACCAAGTACCTGCTGTTCCGCATCGCCGAGCTCATCGCCGACATCAGTTCCGGCATGACGCTGGAGCCGGGCGACGTGATCGCGACCGGCTCGCCCGCCGGGGTGGGCGCGAGCTTCACGCCGCAGCAGTTCCTGAAGCCCGGCGACGTCGTGGAAGCGTCCATTCAGGACATCGGCACGCTGCGCAACCCCGTGGTGGACGCCCGATGACCGCGCGGACCTACCGCATCGGCCAGATCGTGCCGAGTTCCAACGTCACGATGGAGACGGAGATCCCGGCGATCTTCCGGGCGCGCGAAACCGTCGCGCCGGAGCGGTTCACCTTCCACTCCAGCCGCATGCGGATGAAACACGTGCGCAAGGAGGAGCTCGCGGCGATGGACGCCGACTCCGGTCGGTGCGCGGCCGAGCTGTCGGACGCGCACGTCGACGTGCTTGGCTACGCGTGCCTGGTCGCCATCATGAGCCTGGGTCACGGTTACCACCGCACGTCGGAGTCGACGCTCGCGCGGATCACCGAGGAGAACGACGCGCCGGCGCCGGTCGTCACGAGCGCGGGGGCCCTGGTGAACGCGCTCGACGTGCTGGGGGCGAAGTCGATCGCCGTGATCTGCCCATACCTCAAGCCGTTGACCGAGACCGTCGTGGACTACATCCGCGACGAGGGCGTCGAGGTGACCGACTACACCGCGCTGGAGATCCCCGACAACCTCGAGGTGGCCGCCCACGACCCGCGCGAGCTCGTGCCGCTTGCCCGCGACCTCGACCACTCTGGTGCCGACGCCGTCGTGCTGTCGGCCTGCGTGCAGATGCCCTCGCTGGCGTCGATCGACATCGTCGAGAACGAACTCGGCAAACCCGTGCTCTCGGCGTCGATCGCCACCGCCCACCAGATGATGCGCGCGCTCGGCCTGCCCGCCGTCGCGCCCGGCGCCGGTGCTCTGCTGTCCGGCCGCTACGCCGAATCCCCTTATCCCGTCCCGCCCGCCGTCGGCTGACGGACTCCCAGGAAGGCCGCAGATGGAGCTCACCCCATCGGCCCACGTCGACTCGTTCTGCCGCGACAACCTCCCCGCGCCGGCGGACCGGCCCGAGTTCCGGTTCACGCTGCCCGAGCTCGCCTACCCGCCGAAGCTGAACTGCGCCGTCGAGCTTCTGCGCGGGAGTATAGGCCGCTTCGGCGCCGACCGGCCGTGCCTGCTCACGGACACCGAAACCTGGAGTTACGCCGACCTCGACCGGCGCAGCGACCAGGTCGCCCAGGTGCTCGTACGAGATTTCGGGGTGGTGCCCGGCAATCGCGTGCTGCTGCGCGGGCCGAACAACCCGTGGCTGGTGGCGGCGTGGTTCGCGGTGCTGGAGACGGGCGCCGTGCCCGTCACGACGATGCCGCTGCTGCGGGCCCGCGAGATCGACGATCTGGTCGAGCTCACGCGGCCTCGCCTGATCATCACTGACCACCGCTTCACCGCCGACCTCGCGCACGTCGCGTTGCCGGTGGTCACCTACGGCGCCGACGGTCCTGACGACCTGGCAGCTCAGGCAGGCGGTGTGCGCGAGCCGTTCGCCGCCGTGGACACCGCGGGCGACGACGTCGCCCTGCTGGCCCCGACGTCCGGCACCACCGGAAAACCCAAAGCCACCATGCACTTCCACCGCGACGTGCTGGCCACCACGGACACCTTCGCCCGGTACGTCCTCAAGCCCGTCGCCGACGACGTCTTCACCGGTACCCCGCCGATCGGCTTCACCTTCGGCCTCGGCGGCCTGGTCCTGTTCCCCCTGCGGTTCGGCGCTTCGACGCTGCTGCTGGAGAAGGCGTCCCCGGAAGAACTCGCCGACGCGGTCGAACGCCACCACGTCACGGTGCTCTTCACCGCCCCCACCGCGTACAAGGCTCTGCTGTCCTCCGGCAAAGCGGCGGCGCTGTCGAAACTCCGACGCTGCGTGTCCGCCGGCGAACACCTGCCCGTGTCGACGTGGGAGGATTTTCACACCGCCACCGGGATCAAGATCATCAACGGCATCGGCGGCACCGAGATGCTCCACATTTTCGTGTCGGCGGCGGACGACGACATCCGCCCGGGCTCCACGGGCCGTGCCGTGCCCGGCTTCGAAGCCACCGTCCTCGACGACGCCGGCCGGCCCGTCCCCGACGGCACACCCGGCCGTCTCGCGGTGAAGGGACCCACGGGCTGCCGCTACCTCGCCGACAGCCGCCAGAAGAACTATGTCGACAACGGCTGGAACCTCACAGGCGACACGTACGTCCGTGACGCCGACGGTTATTTCTGGTATCGGGCCCGCAACGACGACATGATCGTCTCCTCCGGCTACAACATCGCGGGCCCCGAGGTGGAGCAGGCACTACTGGCCCACCCGGACGTGCTGGAGGCCGCCGTGGTCGCCGCCCCGGACCCCGCTCGCGGCACCATCGTGCACGCCTTCGTCCACTTGCGACCCGGCGCGGTCGAGGACGCCGCCGCTCTGCAGGCTTTCGTCAAACAGGCGATCGCGCCGTACAAGTACCCGCGGGCGATCGACTTCGTGACGGAGCTGCCGAAGACCCCGAGCGGGAAGATCCAGCACTACCGGCTCAGGGAGCTGGTGGCTGCCCGGAACCGGCAACAGTAGCCGTTGGAGTTCGCGCCGATCAGGGTCGGGCGAACCGAAGCGTCGGTGAGGCGGAGGCCGGTGACGCGGAGGCCGGTGACGCCGGGGACGTTCAGTGCGGGGTCCACGACGGTGCCCAGCGCACAGGTGCCACAGGCGTGGAAGTAGCTGCCCGTGCTCTGGTTCAGGACCTCCTCCTCGACGGCGGGGTTCATCGAAGCCGGCCCGGGCAGGACTCCCTAGTCGCGCTATGAGTCGAGCGCTGTGGCGGTGCCGGCGTGCCGGGCGAGGCGCAAGCCGGCCAGCGTGCCGGCGAGGTCGCGCGGGTCGCGGAGCAACGCGGGATCCCACGGCGGGCGCGACGGCCGGCTCGGTGACGCGAGCGTCGCCGAGCCTCGGGAGTGCGGGGACATACAACTGAAGCCCGATGGTGAACCCCGTCGTCGGACTGGACCGGGGTGGCCGGAAGTACGGGATGTCCACGAACAGCAGCTGCACGTCGGGCGATTTGACGTCGGAGCTGTTGCAGACGGCGGTGGCGAGGTCGCTGTGTTGCTGGCGCGCCGGGCAACGCGCGGGCGTTCGAGTACCCGGCGCCGGTCAACGGGCGGTCCAACAGGTTCCGGCCGACGCCCGTCAGCGGGATCCGCGGCGTCAAGCCGGCCTGCTCCAGCGCGGCCGGGTCGCCGATGCCCCAGCGCATCAGCCGGTGCGGTGAGCCGACCGCGTCGGCGGCCACCACGGACCGATCGGCCTCGGTAGCAGCCGGGAAGTCGCCGACGCGGTACTCGGACGCCGGTGCAGTGGCTGCCCATGAGCACGAGCCGGGTGACGAGCGCGCCGGTCACGGTGCGGCCGGTTCAGCGCCGGGCGCTGGTACGCGTCGGCTGCGGACGGGCGCGCGCCGTCGACGATGTTCATCTCCAGTCGGCTCTCGCCCTCCGGCTCGGCGCCGTTGAGGTCGGGCGATTCGGGGAACCCGCGCTCCCGGTACGGCGGCCGGCGCGCGCGGTGTGGGCCAGGGCATGCCGGACGGGCGGCGGCGCGACCCGCACGGGGCCGTCGGTGCCGCGTTACGTCGGGTCGCTGCCGGGCGGCGGTTCACTGCGGCGGGAGTAGGGCCGCAGGCCGCCGTAGCGCCGGTCGTCGACGCCCCCCCACGTCGTAGCCGGCGCGGTGGCCCCGCAGGTGCGCCATGGCGTGGATCGAGCTCGACCCGCCGAGCGTGCGCCCGCGCGGGTACGGCAGCTCGACGCCGTGCGGGCCCGGCTGCGGGCGGGGTGGTGTGGAAGTTCCGGTCGACCGAGTCGCCCTGCAGGCCGGCCACCGGGCGGCACCCCATCACGTCCCGCCCGGTGGCGGGACCGGCCTCCAGCAGCAGGACGGTCGTCGCGTCTTCGCTCAGCCGCGCGGCGAGGACCGAACCGGCCGTGCCCCGCCCACCAGTCGTACTTCATCGCTCGGGTGTCCCTCCTCGACGGGCACCTCGGGGTGCCCACGGCCCTGAAGCCAGACCCACGCGGGTAGAAGAGGGCTCAGCCAGGAGTCGCCGTTCCTCGGCCGGGCCAGCTGTGCGGGTGCGCCGGTCCGCACCGGACGGCCCCGTGCCCCGGCCGACGCACGCTGTGACCAGGAAAAGACGGATGGCGACGAGGAGCTCCGAGCTCGGCGAGTTCCTGTGGGCACGCCGTGCCCGCGTCGACGTCGCCCAGGTCGGGCTGCCGCAGACGGCCCGCCGCCGGGTGCGCGCGCGGCGGCGCGAGGAGGTCGCGGCGCCGGCCGGGCTCAGCGCCGGCTATTACGCGCGCCTGGAGCAGGGCCACCGACTCACCGCGTCGCACGAGGTGCTCGACGCCTGGTGCGCGTGTCCCGCGCGCAGCAGCGCCCCCCGCCGGACGCCCTCGTCGAGCAGGCCCCGCATGCGCGGCCTGCTCGACGAGCTTGGGCCGCGTGCCCGTGATCCTCCTCGGCCGCGACACCGGGGTGCTCGCCGCCGACAGGTCGTGTGCCTGGTGTTCGCGGACTACCCCGGCATGCAAGCGCGCAACCGCGTGATCGTGCGGTGGCCATTGGGCCACGAGTCCGCCCGCGTCCGGCACGACGACTGGGCGGGCATCGGCGAGGAGATCGTCGGCATGCTGCGTCTCGCCCTCGCTCTCGCCCTCGGCCGCGATCCCGAGGACCCGCGGGCACCGCGCGTGGTGGCCGAGCTCTCCGCGACCAGCCGCTGTTCCGCCGCGTGCGGGCGACCACCGGGTGGAGGCGGCCCGCACTCGACGAAGCGCGTGTTCCACTCGGTCGGCGTCGAGCGAAGCTCTGCGCCGAGCACCTGGCCTCCCCAGCCGCACTCCGGCAGAAATTTTTCACGTACATCCCACCCCGGAACGGGCACCACGCAACGGTCCACGAACGCCCGGCCAGGGGAAACGTGCCGGCGAGCTGACCTTCGGGGCGACTGCGGACTCTGGCCGCACTGGGACCGGGTCCACCCCCGGTGATTCATTCGTGACCCGATCGGGTAAGTCGGCAGGAAGTGCGCTTACCGCGGATCGGGGAGGTGGTGGCGTTGACCGGGGCCCGAAGCACCGGCCGTCCGGGTACCTGGGTGCTGCCGCTGCACGGCACCACGGCGGCGACGGTGCGGACCATGCGCAGGTGGGTGTCGCAGCACCTGGACACCTTGGGTGACGAGCACCGCGACGACGTGCTCCTCGTCGCCACCGAACTGCTCGCCAACGCCCACGACCACGGCGACGGACCGCGCCACCTGCAGCTGTGGCACAGCCTGCGCCCGTGCACCGTGCGGGTCGAGGTGGCCGACCGCAACCTCGTGCAGCCGACCATGGGCCTGTCTCGCCTGCCCGGCCCGCGCGGCCGCGGGCTCCTGCTGGTCGACCGCTTGTCGGTGACGTGGGGCGTGTTGCCCGAGACCGAGTTCGAGCGCAAGACGGTGTGGGCGCAGATCCCGTGCCTCGGCCGGTGTCCCCGGCCCGGGCGGACGGGTGATCAGGCCACCTACGGCGGCGGATCCGGCGAGCTGGCCGGCTGAGGCCACGACTGTCCCCTGTGGACGGACCCACCGGCGCGAATGACGGCGTCTCCACGGCCCGCCCCGCGCGTCGTCTCCTCGCGAACCCGCGCGGAAGCCCCGCCGCCGCCGCTCCCGCCGAGCTGGCCAGGTCTCATCCGGCGCGGGTGAAGCGCGAGCCGTGTGCGGACGGTGACCGTATCCCCGGGACCCACCGGCCGGAGCCGCCGCGCAGGTCCGGCCACACCGGAGTGACATCGGGGAGTCGCCCGTCGACGCGGGGCACCGCCGCAGTACCCCCAACCCGGACGAGGGTGAGGTGGTCTCGTGAAGCTGCGCGGACGAAGCGGTGCCACGAAGGGCAAGCGCTCCGGCCCGGTGCCCGTCGCGCCGACCTTCCCGCCCGGGAGCATGCTGCCGCGGGTGCTCGTGATCATGGTGGGCGCCGCGTCGGTGGTCATCACGCTGGCCGGCCTGCGGGCGATCGCGTTCATCGTCGGGCCCGTGTTCCTGGCGATGGTCATCGTGGTCACCGCGAGCCCCGTGCAGACCTGGCTGCAGCGCAAGGGCTGGCCGCGCTGGCTCACGACGGTCGCGCTGGTCGCGGTGGTCTACCTGGTGATCCTGAGCTTGGTGTTCGTGGTGATCGTGTCGCTGGCGCAGCTCGCGACGTTGCTACCAACCTACGCGGCGAAGGCCAGCGACCTGCTGCGGTCCGCCACCGACCAGCTCGCCCAGTTCGGTGTGGGACCGCAGCAGCTGCGGGATTTGGCGTCCTCGCTCGATCTCGGCAAGCTCGCGAACCTCGTCGGCTCTCTGCTCACAGGTGTCGGCGGCGTGCTCACCAACCTTGTGTTCCTGCTGGCGCTGCTGCTGTTCCTCAGCACCGAGGCCACCTGGGCCGACCAGCGGCTGGACGCCATCGACACCGACCGGCCGTGGCTCACCGCCGCGTTCCACCGCTTCGCCGAGGGCACCCGCAGCTACATCCTCGTGACCACCGTGTTCGGTTTCATCGTGGCGGTGCTCGACGGGGCCGCGCTGGCGATTCTCGGCGTCCCCGTGCCGATCCTGTGGGGGCTGCTGGCGTTCGTCACCAACTACATCCCGAATGTCGGATTCGTGATCGGCGTGATCCCGCCGGCGCTGCTGAGCCTGCTCGACGGCGGCTGGGAGAAGATGATCATCGTCGTGGTGGTCTACTGCGCGCTGAACTTCGTGGTGCAGTCGCTCATCCAGCCGCGGTTCGTGGGCGGCTCGGTCGGATTGTCGACGCTGGTGACAGTGCTCGCCCTGGTCTTCTGGTCGTGGCTGCTCGGCCCGCTGGGCGCGATCCTCGCCGTGCCCGCGACACTGCTGATCAAGGCGCTGTTCGTGGACATCGACCCGACGGCGGGCTCGGCCGACGCGCTCATCCGCATGATCGCCAAGCGCCCCGGCCGCCCGACGGCGGCCCGCGAAGAGACGGCCGAGGAGCCCGAAGCGCCGACGAAAACGCGGACGGACACCGGTGCGGACCCCGGGGAACCGGGGCCCGCACCCGCCTGAGCGCCCCGGTCAGATCTTCTGCATCTCCTTGCCGTGCACCGCGAGCGCGTAGATCACGAGCACGTCGACGGCGATGATGATGATCGACCACAGCGGGTACGCCGGCAGGAACGCGAGGTTCACGATCGCGCTCAGGCCCGCGAGGACGATGCCGGTGATCTGCGCCGCCCGGTTGCCCATGAAGACGCCGATGCCGACGACGATCAGGAGCGCGCCGAGCGCGAGGTGCACCCAGCCCCACGTGGTGTAGTTGACCGAGATGACGAGGCCCGTCTCGTCGACCACGAAGTACCGGGTGTTGAGCAGGGCGACCAGCCCTTCGATCACCTGGAACGCGCCCAGCAGCATCATCATGGTCGCGGCGAAGGCGACCCACCCGGTCCAGCCGCTCGGTATCGACTGGGAGTCCGGGGGACGGCCGGTGGTTCCGCCGGCCTCGGTGTGCGGCGCTCGTGCTCCCGTGTCGGTCATGGTGAGAGTCCTCTCGTGTCCGCGGGATCCGTGCCCGTGCCGGGCTTGCGGAAAGCGTCGGACTCCGGCGCGGGTCCGGCCTCATCTGTCGCGGATGAAGCCTCACGCGAGACCGTGTTCGCGGGCCACGAGCACTGCGTCGCGGCGGTTGGTCACGCCGAGCTTCACGTAGATCGCGCGCACGTGGGTCTTGACGGTGTTGACGGACACGGTCAGGTCCGCCGCGATCTCGTCGAGTGAGCGTTGTGACGGCAGCCGCTGCAGCACGACCTGCTCGCGCTCGGTAAGGCGGTCGTCCACGGGCGCGGGGTCGAAGCGGCGCAGGCGGTCGCGGACCGAGGCCGCGAAGCCGTCGAGCCGGCCGAAGCCGCCCGAGTGGTCCACGAGCAGGTGCCGCACGGCCGGGTCGGCCAGCGCGAACGGCCGCACGAAGTCACCGCCGATCGCCAGGCCCAGCGCGTGTTCCAGCGTCCGCAGCGCCTCGGTGCGGCGCCCGGCGCGCAGGGCGAGCGCGGCTTCGATGAGCTCGAGGTCGACGGGGGTGGTCGGCAGGATCGCCGCGCGGCGGGTGCGCACCGCGGCCGCCGCCTCGTCGGGCCGGCCGGCGGCGAGATGGGTCCACGCCTGCATCAGGTCCAGCTCACGCGTGTGGGGGAGGTGGTCGCGGGCCCACAGCAGCACTTCGTTGGCGTGCAGGGCTTCCCCGAGGAACACGGCCGCGTGGTGCTCCAGCACGGCGACGAGCGCGGCTGGGCCGGCGGCGAGCTCGCCGAGCTCGTGGCGGGCGCGGCGCATGGTCTCGAGCCCATCGCGGCGGTCCTCGCCGTCGAACTGCGCCGCGCCGTCGAGGAAGGCGCCCAGCGACGTCGCCGCGTCGCGCGCTTCGCGGGCGGCGGCCGCCGGATCGAGCCGCAGCAGGTGGTCGCACGCGAGCACGAGCCGGCAGACCGCCAGCCACGGCGAACGCGGCCAGCCGTGCCGGGTGGCGAGCTCGACGGCTTCCTGGCAGGCCGTGCGAGCCACGTCCTGGTTGCCGCCGAAGGCGCCGGCCACGGCGAGCGCCGCCAGGCCGTGGAGCACGAGGTAGTCCTGGCCGTCGCGGCGCGCGGTGCCGAGGGCGTCGCGGACGCGCGTGGCGGCGTCGCGCCACGCGCCGCGGTAGAGCGAGGACCACGCGCGGTCGAGGTCCGCCCAGGTGCCCGGCACGGTCGGTCGGGGCCCGTCGGGACAGCGGCCCTCGGCCAGTGCGTGGTGGCGGGCGAGCACGCGGTCGTCCGGCGGTTCGGTCGGATCGCCGCTCTGGACGGCGGCGAGCGTGCGGGCCGCGCGCAGGCCGGGATCGACGTCGTCACCCAGGTGCGCCAGGGTTTCCCGCACGGCGTGGTCGTCGCCGGCCAGCAGGCACGGGATGGCGTGGGCGTGCAGGAGCTTGACGATGCCGTCGCGGTCGAGGCCGGCGACGGCGTGTTCGAGGGCTTCGCCGATGCGGTCCTCGCTCGCGAACCAGCGCGCGGCGGTCGCGTGCAGCTCGCTCGCGAGGCCGGGGTAGCGCAGGTCGAGGTCGGCGCGCAGGTAGGAGCGCAGCAGCGGCTGCACGCGGTAGGAGGCGCTGGGGTCGTCGATGCGCGCGACGAGGAACGTGCGTCGCTCCAGCTCGGCAAGCACGGCACCGGCGTCCTCGCGCTCGGCCAGCTCGCGGGCCAGCGCGGCCGGCACGGCGTCGCACACGCTGATGCGGCGCAGCAGCTCGGGCGCCCCTTCCGGTAGGCGGGCGAGCACTTCGTCGGCCAGGAACCCCGCCACGGATCGGTCGTCGCCGTCGAGCTGGGTGAGGAAGGCGTCGACGTCTGCCCCGGTCCGCAGCGACACCGCGGCCCAGTGCACGGCCGCGGTCCAGCCCGCCGTGCGCTCGACCAGCCGGCGGATGTCGTCCTCGCCACAGCGCACGCCCGTGACCCGCAGCAGCTGGGTGGTTTCCGCGGTGGTGAAGCGGAGGTCGTCCGCGCCGACGCGGGCGAGGTCGCCCTGCACCCGTAGGCGGGCGAGCTGCAACCGGGGGTCGGCGCGCGCCGCGAGCGTGAGGCGCAGCCCGGCGGGCGGGGTGCGGATGAGCGCGGTCATGTCGTGCAGCAGGCCGGCGTCCACGATCTCCTGGAAGTCGTCGAGCACCAGGCACACCGGCGCGGGCAACGCGTCGAGGGCGTCGACCAGCTCGGCGAGGAAATCGGCGCGGCTGTCGCCTTCCGGTGCCGCGACGCCGTGCACCCGGCTGTCGGCGGGCACGGTTTTGTCGAGCGCGCAGAGGATCGCCGACCAGAAGCGGCGCGGGTCGTTGTCCTCCGCGTCGAGCGAGACCCACGCGACGGGGCGGGTCGTGGCCCACTCGGCCAGCAGCGCGGTCTTGCCGAAGCCGGCGGGCGCGCAGACGGCCGTGACGGGGCTGCCGGCGGCCGCGTCGAGGGCGTGGAGCAATCGTGGGCGCGTCACGAAATCCGGTGGCAGCAAGGGCATTGTCACCTTAGCGCCCGGCACCCGCCACCGGTTGGTCCCCGACCGGCCGGCTCCACCCATGCCTTTGACCGTAGGACGTCGCCGTGGCGAAGTAAGGGCCGAACGTCCCAACTAACTGTCCACGAGACCGCGCCGGACGGCCGAACGCACGGCCTCCCGTCGCGAGCCGACGCCGAGCTTGCGGTACAGAGCGCGGACGTGTGTTTTCACGGTGTTGGGCGACACCATGAGGTCTCCGGCGATCTCGTCGAGCGAGCGGACCGTCGGCAGGAGGCGCAGGACCGTCCGCTCACGCTCGGTCAGCGCGACGGCGTCGGGCTGCCTTCCGCGCACGGCGCGGGCCTGGCGCAGGTCGGTGGTGAAGCGGTGGCCGCCCGGCACGTCGAGCAACGCCAGGTCGAGCACCTCCGGAGCCGCGGTGACGAGCGGGCGCAGCACGCCCTGCCGTTCGGCCGGGCCGAGCGCCTTCGCGACGGCGCGCCGTGCGCGGACGTCCTCGCCGCAGCGCAGGGCGATCTCCGCTTCGAGTAGCCAGGCCGTGACCGGTGTCCACGCCAGCACCGGGTCGACCGCGCCGTCGAGCAGGGGGCGCAGCAGGTTGCGCGCGTGGCCGTCGCGGCCGAGCACGACCTGCGTGCTCGCGCGGACCAGGAGGATCTCGGCGGCCGAGGGGATCCGTTCGCGCGCCCAGGCCAGCACGTCACGGGCCGTTTCGCCGCGGCCGAGGCGCGTGGCGGCGTCGTGCTCGCACACGGCGGCGAGGGCGACGATGCCGTCGGGCAGGGGAGCGGGACCCTCGGCGACGCGAGCGTCGGTCATGCGGCGCAGCCCGGCCGAGCGTTGCCCGCCGTCGAAGCGCGCGGCTCCTTCGAGCGTCGCAGCCAGCAGCGTGAGGTCGCCGAGGCCGTCGGTCGTGGCGAGCACGCGCGAGGCGCGGTCGACCTCGGCCAGGCAGACGGAGGTGTCGGCACGAAGCAGCGCTCCGGAGGCCAGGATCAGCGAGGTTTTCGCGCCGGTGACGGTGTCGCGCCAGCCGTGGGTTTCGGCGAGCTCGTCGGCGTCGTGGGCGAGGGCGGCCATGGCGCGGAAGTCGCCCGTGGCCGCGGCGACGCCGGCCAGCGCGGTGAGGCATTGCTGTTCCAGGTGCCCGTGACCGTGCGCGCGGGCGAAGGCCAGCGTCGACTCCACGGGCCGGCGGGCCTCGACGGCGCGGCCCGAGGCGAGCAGCGCCTGGCCGGACTCCAGCAGTGTCATGGCGCTGAGCGCGGAACCCTGCTCGGCCACGGCGTCGATGTCGCCTGCGAGGGAGCCCGCGGCGTGGGCGAAACGGGAGTCGACGAGCCCGCGCAGCGCGTGCAGCTCGCGCGACGGCTCGCGGGGCCACGCGCGTTCGGCGAGCGTGACCTGGGCGCGCGCGGCACCGGGGCGGGCGGCGTCGAGGTGCTCGAGGGCGCCGGTGAGGGCGAGCCACGGATCGTCGCCGACCACGTCGTCGCTGAGCGCGGCGCGGGCCCGGCGCAGCACGTCGTGTTCGCCGGCGAGCAGCAGGTCGAGCGCGTGGCGGCGCAGGAGGTCCGCGACGAGCGCGGCGTCACCGGCCTCGAGTGCGTGCGAGACGGCGTCGCCGGCCTGGTGGCGCGCGCGCAGCCACTCGGCGGCGCGGCGGTGCAGCGCGGGCACCCGGCGGGGCGTGCGCAGCATGAGGTCGGCGAGCAGGTGGGCGCGCAGCAGCGTGTGCAGGCGGTAGATCCGGCGGCCGGCGCCGGTGCGGAACAGCATCGCCGTGCGGTGTTCCAGGTGCGCCAGCAGCTCGCCGGCATCGGAGCGATCGGAGAGCGCGGTGGCGAGCGAGGCGGAAACGCTTTCGCAGACGCTGATCTCGCGGAGGAACTGACGCTCCTCTTCGGACAGTGGCGCGAGGACCTCGTCGACGAGGTAGGCGCTCACCGTCGGATCGGTGCCGGTGAACTCCGCGCCGCCCCTGAGGGTCTCGGCCGCCAGGCGCAGCCCGCTCGCCCAGCCTTCCGTGCGCGCGACGAGCCGGTCGACCTGCTCGGGGCCAATCGGGACGCCCTCGGACGTGAGCAGTGCCGCGGCTTCGTCCGGTTGGAAGCGCAGGTGGTCGGAACGCAAGTCGGCGAGCCGGCCGGACAACCGCAGCCGAGCGAGGGGGAGCGGTGGGTCCCAGCGCGTCGACAGCACGAGCCGCAACCCGCGTGGGCGCAGGCGAAGCAGCTGTTCCACGTCGCGCAACGGTTCAGTCGCCACGAGCTCGTGCGCGTCGTCGAGCACGAAACGCAGCGGTTCGGGCAGGGTGTCGAGGGCGTCGACGAGGTCGGCCAGGAAACTCGGGCTGGCCGCGTCGAAGTCGTGCACGTCCGGCGCCGCCGGGGTGAGCGCATCGAGGAGGGCGGAGCGGAACCGGTACTGGTCGTTGTCTGCGGCGTCGAGTGAAAGCCAGGCCGCGGAACCGAGTCCGCCGCTGCGCAGCCATTCCGCGAGGACCAAGGTCTTGCCGGATCCCGCGGGCGCGCACACCATCATGGCGGCTTCCGGCGCGGCTCGATCGAGCGCGTTCAGCAGCCGCTGCCGGGACACGTACCCGTCCGGCAGCTCGGGCACAGTCCTCTTGCGCCGCGGCACGCGCGGCTTTTCGTTGTGGGACACCCTCTTCTCCCTCCGGTCCCGCAGTTACCCACTGTCGCACGCCTGCGGCCCGAACACGAGCTCATCCAGCACGGGCGAGGACGCCCACCCGTGCACGCGCGACCGTTGCGGCGAGGGGCGCTCGAAGGGCCAGACGGGAGGCTCAGGTGTCGGAGTCCAGCTACGTGTTCCGCGTTTCGGGCCGCCTGTCCGAGCGCGCCGCCGACGCCGTCGTCGACTTCGGCGAGCTGGAAGTCGCCGCCGCCCCACCGGAAACGATCATCTACTGCCACGTCACCGACGAGGAACGCCTGCACCGGTTGCTGAGCCTGTTCCGCGTCCTGGGGCTCGACGTCGTTTCCATGCACCAAGTCCCGTGATTTTCCCCGGGGCGCGGCTTTTTCAGCGGCGTCGATGTTCGGGTGAGTTTCGCGGGCCCAGCTGACATCCAGTGGTGGAGCGGCGACGTACCGGTTCCGCTTCTCCCGAAGGCAATTTCGGCATGTCGGGTAGAAGAATCGCGGCGGGCTTTGCGCGGCCGTCGTCCGCCGCGCTCGCGAAAGCCGCCGAAGCCGAGTACGTCATGGACGGTAACGGCGGTTGCACGGTCACGCACAGTCTCGCCTAGGCTGCGTTCTCCGCGCGGTTCTCCACGCGGCCGAGGCGACAGCCGCCGCGGCAGCTCGTCCACGAGAGTCGCATCCAGCCGCCCGGAGCCCGCCTCAAGTTCCGCACCACGACCCCGCGGCGGGCACCACCAGCACGTCCCGTCAGTGCCGCGCCAGGAACCCCCAGCGATCCCGGCGGCCAACGCGTCCACCAGCGCCCGGCGAACCAGCCACGGCCTCGGCGGACGTCGCCGCGGCGCCCATTGCCCAACCTTCCAGGGCCCGGCCGTGGCGGCGACGTCCTTGCCACCTGGACGACGCGTCCCGCTCCACGGGACAACTACAACCTGATCTGACTACTCGGCCGGTCCCCCCCGGGGCCCTGTGATATTTTGGATCGAACTGGGGCTCATGTGCTTATGCAAACCGAGTGTCAGTGAGGGGCCGGTAGCTCAGTTGGTTAGAGCAGGGGACTCATAATCCCTTGGCCGTCGGTTCGAGCCCGACCCGGCCCACTCTTCAAGCTTGCATTGTGGCTCTGGCCTGCATGAACGTGGCAATTAGTTGATCTTGGCAGGCCTCTTGGCGAAGTGTCAACAACTAGCGCAGCGCTGGGAGTCCAAGGGATCATGCGGGTACGACACATCTCATGATCGCCGCAGTGGCACCCGGGGAGGTGCTGGACCTCGAGATGCATCGGTCCGCGGAGACTGGACAGCGCATCTGAGGGCCGAGAACCGCGCTGACCCCACGATCGATGCGTACCTCGGCAACGTCGTCATGCCGGTGAACCACCTCGACGACGAGAACAAATCGATGCCGGCCCCCAACGTCGACCGGCGAGAACTCAGCGCTACTGCGAATATTTGCGGGTACGTCCGAACTTTCGCACCGGGGAGTCACTCTGGCTCGACGACGTCGAAGACATCATCGAGATCTCGCCCTTCTGCAAAATGGAAGTGCCCGCCGGCGATCTTGCGTGACCACGGATTGAAGGCGCTGCTGGCGACGACAGTGGGCAAGTCGTTCGTGCAGCTTCGTGATCGCGCGATCATGTTCGAGCTCTGTTCGATGGGGGCCTCGGGCAAGGGGCGTCGTGCACGTCCTGTCCGTTAAACCCCGCCGTGGGGGAGGCGTTGCGTCGTTACTTCCGCCGCTGAACGAGTGGGGGATCAGGGCGATGCTCGATCGCCGTGTCGAGGAGGTCGGGATCGCCCGTATGTTCCCACACCTGTGTCGCCACGCCTGGACTCACCGCAACAAGGTGGCAGGAATGAGCGACGAGGACATGATGAGGACAGCGGGATGGCGCAGCAGGCAGATGATCGAACGCTACGTGGCCCTCAGCCGCTGACGAACGCGCACAAGCTGCCCATCACAGGGGTTGAACCTGGCGTCGGGACTGCTCTGGCAGAGGGCTTGCTGGTTACCGGGCTGGTCGGGTTAAGTCTGGTCTGGCAGCTCGCGGTCACTTGTCGCTCCGGGAGTCGCGTCGACGGTTCTTCGAGTTTCGGTAAGCCAGCTGCTGGAAATACCCGGCTTTGGCGGCCTCGGCTCCGGCCCGCCAGCCGAACACATCACGTACATGTTTTTCGCGTGCGGCTACACCGCGATCTGCGCCAGCGGCATCGTGCTCCTCTGACCCAACCTCGTGCGGCCGGCGTCGCTCGCTCGAACGTGAGCGTCGCCGGCGGCGGCAAGGCGTCGTCCCGGCAGGTGGGCGGGCCAGCAGGTTCCGGTTCGCCGAGCGCACCGAAGACGTCGCCGAAATGCAGTAAACTCCTTCGGCACCAGATCTGCGCCCAGTGGTAAGTCTCGCCGGACCCGAACCGCGGTCTCGGCCCATCGCGATCAGCGTCCTCGGCATGTCCTGAGCTCGCCGTTGTTCGTCATCGATACCCGCGAAGGAGAGGGGAACATGTTCACCAACGCCGACGAGATCCTGAGCTTCGTCGCCGACGAGGACGTCCGGTTCATCGACGTCCAGTTCTGCGACCTGCCCGGCATCATGCAGCACTTCACCGTTCCGGCGGCCTCCTTCGACGCGGACTCCTTCACCGACGGGCTCGCCTTCGACGGCTCCTCGGTCCGCGGGTTCCAGTCCATTCACGAGTCGGACATGCTGTTGCTTCCCGACCCGGTCACCGCCCGCGTCGACCCGTTCCGCGTCCAGAAGACGCTCGCCATGAACTTCTTCGTGCACGACCCGTTCACTCGTGAGGCGTACAGCCGCGACCCGCGCAACATCGCCCGCAAGGCCGAGCAGTACCTCGCTGAATCCAGCATCGCGGACCGTGCGTTCTTCGGGCCGGAGGCCGAGTTCTACATCTTCGACTCCGTCCGGTTCGACTCCGCGGAGAACGGCGCCTTCCACGAGGTCGACTCGATCGAGGGCTGGTGGAACACCGGTGCCGACGAACCCGGCGGGAACCAGGGTTACAAAACCCCTTACAAGGGCGGCTACTTCCCGGTCCCACCACGTGATCACTTCGCCGACCTGCGCGATGAGATCGTGCGCAATCTGGCCGGCGTCGGAATCGAGGTCGAGAAGGCCCACCACGAGGTCGGCAGCGGCGGCCAAGCCGAGGTCAACTACAAGTTCAACACTCTCCTGCACGCCGCCGACGACCTGCAGCTGTTCAAGTTCATCGTGAAGAACACTGCCTGGGCGACCGGCAAGACTGTCACTTTCATGCCCAAACCGCTCTTCGGCGACAACGGTTCCGGCATGCACTGCCACCAATCCCTGTGGGATGAGAACGGGCCCCTGTTCTACGACGAGACCGGTTACGGCGGCCTTTCCGACATCGGGCGCCATTACGTCGGCGGCATTCTGCACCACGCGCCGAGCCTGCTGGCTTTCACCAATCCGACGGTGAATTCCTACCACCGCCTCGTCCCGGGTTACGAGGCGCCGATCAACCTCGTGTACTCCCAGCGCAACCGCTCCGCCTGCGTCCGCATCCCGATCACCGGCAGCAGTCCCCAGGCCAAACGCATCGAGTTCCGCTGCCCCGACTCCTCCGGCAACCCCTACCTCGCGTTCGCCGCGATGGTGATGGCCGGGCTCGACGGGATCCGCAACAAGATCGAGCCGGCGGCCCCGATCGACAAGGACCTCTACGAACTCCCGCCCGAGGAAGCTCGTGATGTCGCCCAGGTTCCCGGCTCGCTGGAGGCGGTGATCGACCGGTTGGAAACCGACCACGAGTTCCTCCTCAAAGGTGACGTGTTCACCCCGGATGTGATCGAGACGTGGGTCGAATTCAAGCGGGAGCACGAAATCGACCCGTTGCGGTTGCGCCCGCACCCGTACGAATTCGCTTTGTACTACGACGTGTGAGGGGTGACGAAGCTGACGACCCGCGGCCGCTGGGCAACCGCGTGCTGGAGGTGAGCTCGGCGGTCGGTGAGTGAGGTGCGTCCTCGATCCACCTCGAGCACCGCCGCACGGCCTGGTCTTGAGTGAACGTCGGGCGTAGCGTCGCCCTGTGGTGCGGGTCCGGCGCGGCAGCGCCGCTGCCGCCGGTACCGATCGTGCCCGCTGATCGGAGGCCGCGATGACCTTTCCCGAGGACTACCTGCATCCCGTGGGCCGCGGCGCGGTCTTCATCGAACACCAGCACCGGCACCCGCGGGTCGACAAGTCCGCGTACATCGCCCCGACAGCCGTGCTGTGCGGGGATGTCACCGTCGGCCCGCACAGCCGGATCCTCTTCGGCGCCGTACTCACCGCAGAGGGCCGGCCCGTCGAGATCGGCGCCCACTGTGTGATCATGGAACACGCCGTGCTGCGCGGTTCCCGGCGCCATTCGGTTCGGCTCGGCGATCACGTCCTGGTCGGGCCCAACGCCCACCTCAGTGGGTGTGTCATCGACGGCGATGCGCGAATCGCGACCGGAGCGATGATCTACAACGGCGCCCGCATCGGGTCTGGCGCCGATGTCGAGTTCGGGGCCGTGGTGCACGTGAACACCGTGGTACCGCCGGGAACGGCGGTGCCGATCGGCTGGTTCGCCGGGGGTGATCCGGTGCAGCTGGTCCCACCGCAGCAGTGGGATCGCATCGCCGCGGTGATGGAACCGCTCAACTACCCGGGCACCGTCTTCGGTGTGACGGAGGCGCCGAGTGAGCCGGTGATGACCCGGATCGCGCAACGCTACGCCCGGGCGCTCGCCCTGCACCGCTACGACGAGAACGTCACCCCGGAACTGCTCGACGAGGCCGACCGCGAGCGGAGGGACCGGGTGTGACCCCTCGCGGCCGGCGTCCGGGCCGCCGTGGGGCTGCCGCTCGGACGCCGAGGGTGACACGGTCGCCTGCCGCTCAGCTGCCTGACGTCTCGGCTGACGGGGTCTTCGCCACCAGCGCACGCCGGACGAGCCGGTTTGCGGACATCGCAGGTTCCCTGCCTGCCCCGTTACGCGGACGCGAAGGCCTACCTTGCGAATTTCGGGCAGGCCCCGTAGCACGTGGTCGAGTCGTCAGGTGCCGACGTTCTGGTCCTGGGCCCAACCACGACCGAGGGTCCACCGGTGCCGAAGGCATCGACCTGCCAGAAGTCCGATCCTGGCCCCGGCGTCGTGTTTCTCCGGACCAAGACGGAACGCTCTGCGTCACGCTCAACGTCCAGCAACCCGTGGAGAACTACCTGCTTCCTGTGTGGTCGGCACCGGAAGCACCCGACGTCGTCTACAAACAGTCGGACGAGCGCGGACAGGAATGCCGGGCAGCACGGAGGTCGCGACAGTCTACGGCGCGGGCACGGCGACGAACTTGCAATCCCGACATGCCCCGCAGTCCATCGCATTGTTCGCAGTCGCGCTGGTCTTGTTGGGGCTGGCGTGGAACTTCATGCTCTTCTCCGGCGCAGCTCCGATCATTGAAACCGTTCCACTTGAAACTGGGGCGAAGACTCAAGGCATGGTCGATCGCGATCGCCGGTGCCGCGGCTGGTTTGACCTCCGGGGTCGTCGTTGCGCTCGCGGCTTCCCCGTGTTCGCGCTCGACGGCGGCATTATTGCGCCCGCCATCTTGCCCGCAATCGTCCTCACGGCACGCATAGCGACCATGTAGATCAGGTTGTCGATGGGGTCGACGAGGTCGGCGTCGGAAAATGCGCCGGGCGCGTACCGGAAGGTGCAGGCCAGTGTGACCGTCATCAGCGCGGCGGTGAAGAGCTGCAGCTGCAGGTGATTACACCGGACTTCGAAGAACACCAGGATGGCCGCGAAGGTCGCGGTGATGGTGAGGGCGAGCCAGAGCGCGTCGAAGGAAAGCCCCAGTGAGCAGGTGCGCGCGGCCCCACGGCCAACTTGTACAGACAGCGGCACGAAGGGTGGCTTCATCAAGAAACAGCAGCCACTCCGCGTGCCTGCATGGCCGGGCCCCTCTGCGGATGGAGGCGAAGAGGGGCACGGCCGGGGAGCCGCCCTTCGGCAAGAGACCTCACACCAGGTCGAAGGTGTCGGGGTCCGGCCCGGTGCGCAGGCCACGGTCGAGGGACGACAGGCTCGCCACCTCGGTGTCGGTGAGGGTGAAGCCGAAGACGTCGAAGTTCTCGGCCACGCGTGAGGGTGTGACGGATTTCGGGATCACCACGTTGCCCAGTTGCAGGTGCCACCGCAGCACCACTTGGGCGGGCGTGCGCCTGTGCCGTGCGGCCACGTCGGTGACGACGGATTCGCCCAGGAGGTCGCCGCCCTTGGCGAGAGGGCTCCAGGCTTCGGTGACGATGCCGTGGTCGGCGTGGAAGGCACGCAGTTCCTGCTGGACGAGGTAGGGGTGCAGCTCGATCTGGTTCACGGCCGGCACCACGCTGCCCTCGTCGAGCACGCGGCGCAGGTGCGACGGCTGGAAGTTGGACACGCCGATGGCGCGCACACGACCGTCGGCGTAGAGCTTCTCCAGTGCCTTCCACGTGTCGATGTACTTGTCGCGCGCGGGCAGCGGCCAGTGGATGAGGTAGAGGTCGAGCCGGTCGAGCCCCAGGGCCGCGATGCTGGCGTCGAAGGCGCGCAGCGTCTGGTCGTAGCCCTGGTCGCTGTTCCACAGTTTGGTGGTGATGAACAGCTCGTCGGCCGCGATGCCCGACTCGGCGAGCGCCTCGCCGACGGCCGCTTCGTTTCCGTACGCGGTGGCGGTGTCGATGCTGCGGTAGCCGGCGTCGAGCGCGGTTTTCACCGCGGCCTTCGTCTCGGCGGGCGGCACCTGGAAGACGCCGAAGCCGAGCTGCGGCATCTCCACGCCGTTGTTCAACTTGGTGACAGGAACGCTGGTCAACTCACAAACCCTTCTGTACGAACGAAAAAACTCGTGGAACAATCGAATTCGCGACCCCACCGGCGACGCGCAGGGCACCGCCGGTGGTCGCGGCGGCGTGGTCGGAGGCAACGTAGGTGCCGCACGATCAACTTTCGGAGTTGTGTTCCTCCTCCGCCTTCTCCTCGACCACAACAGCGTCATGGAAGCTGCGTAGTTCCGCCTCGTAGACTTCACGTTCTGGCACGTCATCGCAGTCGGGGTCGACGCTGTTGACGACCTCGGCAAGTTCGAGGTCGACCAGTTCGTGGAGTTCGTGGATCGTGGACCTGGGCTGCTCGTCCATCGCTCCTCCTGAGCGTCATTGGGGTGTCGTTTGACCCTCGGCCACTCGGGTCGCGGGTTGGGTGGATTCGTGAACCTGGAGCGCTGTCCAATCCGGCCTGGTTTGTGCTTTGTTGAGACGCTTGTGGTTCCAGCGGTCAAGTTCCGCCGCGGCCTTATAAGAGCGTGTCTTACGTGGTGATCGGTCGCTCGTGAGCGATGATCTTGACTATGGTGGATCGGTTGTCGCTGCGGCTGGTGCCGGATGAGCTCTGG
>NZ_JBFAAJ010000025.1:0-116487 GCF_040639695.1 Amycolatopsis sp. NPDC023774 | reverse complement strand
CGCCCGGTCCCATTCCGAACCCGGAAGCTAAGCCTGGTAGCGCCGATGGTACTGCAACCGAAGGGTTGTGGGAGAGTAGGACGCCGCCGAACTAACAGTACAGTCAGGCCCCGGTCTGAGAACGCGAAAGCGGTTCTCCCGGGGCCTGACTGCATTTCCACACGTTTCGGCAAAGTCGTCTCAGCTCGGGCGGGTGATGGGCCGGCTCACCACGGGAGACGAAAAGACCAGCGAGGTCATCGTCTCGCCGTAGCGCTGAGCGCGCTCCACAAAGATCTCCAGCTCACCCGTGGAACGGCACCTCACGCGCAGCAGCCAGCACTCGTCGCCCGTGATGTGGTCGGCGGAGACGACCTCGGGCAGCGGCAGGATCGTCGAGCGGAACCGCGGTCCGTCGAGGCTGCGGACGCGCACGCGGACCATCGCCTCGATCGGCAGGCCCAGCTTGGCCGCGTCGATACGGGCGCCATACCCCGTGATCACCCCGCGCTGCTCGAGGCGGCGCACTCGCTCCGTCACGGCCGGAGCGGACAGCGACACGCGCCGGCCGAGCTCGGAGAACGTGAGGCGGCCGTCGGACTGCAGAAGCTCGATCAGCTGCCAGTCGACGGTGTCGAGGTCCACGAAATGGTTCACAGAACAAACTCCCGGCAGAGCGCGGCGCGGACGAGGAAATCCCAGGCTAACCGACCCGATTACCAGGGTTCGGCTCTGCGGCGAACACCCCGCACCAAGCGACGATTGACCCCATGAAACCCCGTATCCTCCAGTTCGAAACCCCGACCCCGAACGAAGCCGTCACGTACTTCGGCCGCGAACTCGGCTTCGAAGTCGACCCCGTCGACCTGGCCCAAGACCTCGCCGAAGGCCGCACCGACGGGTACGTGGCGGCCGAGACCCGCGGAGCCGAGGCCTACGCGAGAGCGCGCATCCCCGGTGCGATCCACCTGCCCTACCGGGAAATCACCGAGGACAGCACCCGCGACCTCGACAAGAACCTCGTCTACGTCTGCTACTGCGAAAGCATCCACTGCAACGCCGCCACCCAAGGTGCGCTCCGCCTGTCCGCGCTCGGCTTCACCGTGAAGCGGCTCTCCGGCGGCATCACCACGTGGCAGAACGCGGGCTACCCCACCGACACCGCGCAGCTCGCCCCACTCCGTACCCTGGAGAGGTGACACGTCTGCTGATCATCCAACCCGACGCCGGCGACCCCCTCGGCCCGCTCGGTGACTGGCTGACCGAGGCCGGCGCGGAGCTCGATGTCCGGAACCCACCGGAGCATGAGCTGCCGGCGGACCTCGACGGCTACGCGGGCGTCATCTGCCTCGGCGGCGGCATGGGTGCGCTGGACGACGAACATCACCCGTGGCTCGCCGACGTCCGCAAGCTGCTGAGCCAGGCCACGGGCAAACAGGTCCCGACGCTCGGCATCTGCCTGGGTGCCCAGCTGCTCGCCGCGGCCACCGGCGGCCAGGTCGTGGTCGGCGAGGACGGGCCCGAGGTCGGCCCCGCGCTGGTCTCCAAGAAGGACGCCGCCTGGACCGACCCGCTGTTCGCCGACCTGCCGCTGATGCAGGACGTGATCCAGTTCCACAACGACGTGATCAAGCGCCTCCCGCCCCGTGCCGAGCTGCTCGCGTCCGCGCCGCTGTACCAGAACCAGGCCTTCCGCCTGCGCCGCTGCGTCTACGGCGTGCAGTTCCACATCGAGACGACACCGGACGTCGTGCGCCGCTGGGCCGAGGACGAGCCGGAGATGGCGGAACTCACCCGTCCGGGCGCGTTGGAGCCGGAGAAGCTGATCTCCGTGCACGCGGACATCGCCGAGACCTGGCGGCCGTTCGCGCATCGGTTCGTCCGATTGGCCGCTGGAGAGCTCGAATCTGCGGCGGAAAGTCAACGCACGTTACCGCTGGCTTAACGGATGACGCACGGATCACTAACGCAGCGTTGACGATTCACTCGATCGGTCAGGTACCTTGCGTGAGATGCTCCCGTAGGTATGGAGGACCGGGGTGGATCCCTCGCTAGTGGTCGTCGTCGTGATCGGCACGGCCCTCGTCTTCGACTTCACCAACGGCTTCCACGACACGGCCAACGCGATGGCTACCTCCATCGCCACGGGCGCGCTCAAACCGCGGGTCGCGGTAGCCATCTCGGCGGTACTGAACCTCGTCGGTGCGTTCCTGTCGGTGGAGGTCGCGAAAACGATCTCCAGCGGCCTCGTCGACGACACCAAGATCGGGCCGTCGATCGTCTTCGGCGGGCTGATCGGGGCGATCGTCTGGAATCTCGTGACCTGGTACGTCGGCCTGCCGTCAAGCTCGTCGCACGCTCTGTTCGGCGGCCTCATCGGCGCCACCTGGGTTTCGGCGGGCGCCGACTCCGTACACTTCGGCAAGATCGTGGACAAGGTCCTCGTGCCGGCCGCCGCGTCCCCGGTCATCGCCGGCGTGGTCGCTGCCGCCTTCACGTACCTGGTCTACAAGCTCTTCGTCCGCAAGCGGGGCGGCCGCGGCTTCCGCGTCGGCCAGATCGTGTCAGCGTCGCTCGTTTCCCTCGCGCACGGCACCAACGACGCCCAGAAGACCATGGGCGTGATCACCCTGACGCTGGTCAGCGCCGGCGGCCTGCCGGCGGGCTCGGCGCCGCCGGTGTGGGTGATCATCAGCGCGGCGTCGGCCCTCGCGCTCGGCACGTACCTCGGCGGCTGGCGCATCACGCACACGCTCGGCAAGGGTCTCACCGACATCGAGGGCCCGCAGGGCTTCACCGCACAGACGAGCAGCGCCGCCGTGATCCTGCTGTCGTCCCACTTCGGCTTCCCGCTCTCGACCACGCACGTGTGCTCCGGCGGGATCGTCGGCTCGGGCGTCGGCAGGCGCGAGGCGCCGGTGCGCTGGCGGATGGCCGGGCGCATGGTCGTGGCCTGGCTGTTCACGCTACCGGCGGCCGCACTCGTCGGCGCGGCCGCGGGGAAGCTCGCCTCGCTCGGCACGGCGGGGACCATCGGCGTCGGCGTGGTGGGCATCGCCATCGGGATCGGCATCTACGTGCTCTCGCGCCGTCGGCCTGTGACCGCGCACAGCTTCCAGGTGCCGGAGCCTTCGGCCGTCGACCCGGAACCCGACCGCCTCGCCGCCTGAAAGTGAACGCGTGCCTGCCTGCTCAGCCGACGCGGATCCGGCTACGGTGAACGAGATGGCAGAGCGCGCGCGGACGGCCGCATCGGCGGCCCGGTACGGCTTCACCGACGACAAGGCCGACGCCCAGTTGCACGCGGCGGGCTGGTGGGACGCCGCGGGACCGGTCGAGGGCACCGCCGACGTGCTCGCGGCCCTCTCCCGCGCCGCCGATCAGGACCTCGCGTTGCAGGGCCTCGACCGCATCCGCGAAGCCGACGAAGGCGCGTGGCCCGAGCTGGACCGCGCCTTGCGCGACAACCGGACGTTCCGCGGCCGCCTGCTCGGCGTGCTGGGCACCTCCACCGCGCTCGGCGACTTCCTCGCCGCGAACCCCGGCGAGTGGCACTCCCTCGCCGACCACCGCTGCACCGTGCCCGAGCGGTTCGCCGACCGGCTGCTCGACGACCTGCGCCAGGACGACGGCACGTACGTGACCGGTCTGGCCGCCGAGCAGGCGCTGCGGACGGCGTACCGGCGGCTGCTGCTCGGCATCGCGGCCGTCGACCTCGGGCACCTCGTGGAGGAGGGGCTCGACCACCCGTCGTTCAAGGACATCACCCACCAGCTGACGCTTCTGGCCGAGGCCGCGCTGAGGGCGGGCCTCGCCGTGGCCGAGCAGGAGGTCGGGGCGAGCGCCGAAGGTGCGCTGGCCGTGATCGCGATGGGCAAGACCGGCGGACGCGAACTCAACTACGTGAGCGACGTCGACGTGATCTTCGTCGGCGCCGGCGACCTCGGTGTGGCGACGCGGCTGGCCAGCACGATGATGCGGGTAGTCGGCAAGGCGTGCTTCGAGGTCGACGCGGCGCTGCGGCCGGAAGGCAAGAGCGGGGCGCTCGTGCGCACGCTCGAGGGGCACACGGCGTACTACCGGAAGTGGGCGAAGACCTGGGAGTTCCAGGCGCTGCTCAAGGCGCGCCCGGTCGCGGGTGACACCGCGCTGGGCCAGGAATACGCGGAGATGGTCGCACCCATGGTGTGGTCGGCCGCGGACCGCGAGAACTTCGTGACCGAGGTGCAGCAGATGCGCCGGCGCGTGGAGGACCACGTCTCCGCGGAACACGCCGAGCGCGAGCTGAAGCTGGGCCGCGGTGGGCTGCGCGACGTGGAGTTCGCCGTGCAGCTGCTGCAGCTCGTGCACGGGCGCGTGGACCCCGAGCTGCGCTCACCGTCCACAATGGATGCGCTGGCGGCGCTGGGTGAGGGCGGGTACGTCGGGCGCGCGGACTCGGCGGAGATGGGCACTTCGTACGAGTTCCTGCGCACCGTCGAGCACCGGCTGCAGCTGCGCCGGCTGCGGCGCACGCACTTGTTCCCGGCGTCGAACGACACCGATGAGCTGCGCATCCTCGCGCGCGCGTGCGGGATTCGCGCGGTGCGTGGGCGCAGCCAGGGTCAGGAGCTGCTCGCCGAGTTCCGCCGGCACGCGCAGGGCATCCGGCGGTTGCACGAGAAGGTCTTCTACCGCCCGCTGCTGCAGTCCGTCGCGAACGTGCCGACGGAAGCGTTGCGGCTCACGACAAAGCAGGCCGCGAGCCGGCTCGCCGCCCTGGGTTACGCGGCGCCGGAAGGCGCGCTGCAGCACATCAAGGCGCTGACTTCGGGCGTCTCCCGGCGCGCGGCGATCCAGCAGGCGTTGCTGCCGGTGCTGCTCGATTTCCTCGCCGACACACCGGATCCCGACGGCGGTCTGCTCTCGTACCGCAAGGTGTCCGAGGCGCTCGAGGACACGCCGTGGTACCTGCGCGTGCTCCGCGACGAGGGCACGGTGGTGGAACGGCTCGCGTTCCTGCTGGGGACGTCCAAGCTCGTGCCCGACCTGCTCGTGCGCGCACCGGAAGTGTTGCAGCTGCTGGGAGAGCCGGCTCGGCTCACGGGGCGCAAGCCGGCCGAGGTGGCGACGTCGTTGCGGGCGGCCGTCCGGCGCCAGCCCGGGTTGAACGCGGCGGTCGCGGCGGCGCGTTCGTTGCGGCGGCACGAGTTGCTGCGTGTGGCGTGTGCGGATTTGCTCGGACTGCTGGACGTTCCGGCGGTGTGCGAGGCGCTTTCGAGTGTGTGGGTCGCCGTGCTGCAGGGCGCGCTGGCCGCCGCGTACCGGCAGCGGCAGGCGGAGCTGGGACGCACGCCGGCGACGGTCGCTGTGATCGGTATGGGCCGCCTCGGTGGCGCGGAGCTGGGTTACGGCTCGGACGCCGACGTGCTGTTCGTCTGCGAGCCGGCGGAAGGCGTGTCGGACTCGGACGCGGTGAAGTTCGCTTCGTCGGTGGCCGAGACCGTGCGCAAGATGCTGGGCGCACCGAGTTCGGACCCGGCGCTGGTCGTCGACGCGGATCTGCGGCCGGAGGGACGCAGCGGGCCGTTGGTCCGGACATTGGAGTCGTACCGCGCGTACTACCAGCGCTGGGGCGAGGTCTGGGAGTCGCAGGCGCTGCTGCGCGCGCGGTTCATCGCCGGTGACGAGGAGCTGGGCGAGCGGTTCATCATGATGATCGATCCCGTGCGCTACCCCGAGGGCGGCCTGGACGCGACGAAGGCCCGCGAGATCCGCCGCATCAAGGCGCGCGTGGAAACCGAGCGGCTGCCCCGCGGTGCCGACCCGACGCGCCACACGAAGCTCGGCCGCGGCGGGCTGGCCGACGTCGAGTGGACCGTGCAGCTGTTGCAGCTGCAGCACGCGCACGAGCAGCCGAGCCTGCGCACCGCGTCGACGCTCGATGCTTTGACGGCGCTCGCGGAAACGGGGCTGGCGCCCGCGGAGTCGGTGGACTACCTGCGCGAGGCGTGGCTGCTGGCCACGCGCGTGCGCAACGCCGGGATGCTCGTGCGCGGCAAGGCCGTCGACGAGGTGCCCAGCTCGGGCCGTGACCTCGCCGCCGTGGCGCGCGTGTTCGGCTACACCGTGGACGACGACCCGGGCGAGTTCCTCGACACGTACCGTCGAGTCACGCGCCGCGCCCACGCCGTGGTCGAGGAGCTGTTCTACGAGACCTAGGTTTCGCCGAGATCTAGAGTGTCGGAGTGACCGATCGCGAACCGTTCCGCACCCGGATCAAGGTGCGTCACTACGAGCTCGACTCGCTGGGCCACCTCAACCACGCCGTCTACCACTCCTACGGCGAGGTCTCGCGCATCGAACTCTTCGAATCCGCGGGCGATTCCCGGCTGCGCGAGGAAAACCTCGCACCGGTCCTGCTGGAGTCCCACATCGTCTACCGCCGCGAACTCCGCGCCGGCGACACCGTCGACGTCACCTGCGACGCCCGCTTCGGCGACGGCAAGGTCTTCTGGATGACCTCCCGCATCCTCAAACTCGACGGCACCCTCTCGGCCGAGATCACCTGCACCGTGGGTCTGATGGACCTGCAGGCCCGCCGCCTCGTCGACGACCCTCGCGGCCGCTTCGAACGCGCCGGCCTCAACCTCAAGGTGCTCTCGACGGGGGAGCGGTGACCTCCTGGCTGTCGGAGATCCGCGCCTCCTACGACACCGTCGCCCCTAGCCACTCGGTACAGCTGCGCGACGCCCTCGCCGGTAAGCCTCACCTGCGTTCATTGCTGAAGTTGTTCGCGGAACTCACCGACGGCCGCGTCGCCGACCTCGGCTGCGGACCCGGCTGGGTCACCGCCCACCTGCGCACCCTCGGCGTCGACGCCTTCGGTCTCGACCTCTCACCCGAGATGATCGCCTTCGCGCGCCGCACCCACGCCGGCGCCCCCTTCGCCGTGGTCTCGATGACGGACCTTCCCATCCCGACCGATTCGTTGGGCGGCATTCTCGCCTTCTGGTCCCTCAGCCACCTCCCCGACGCGGCCCTGCCCACCGTCTTGGCGCACTTCCACCGCGCCCTCCACCCCGGCGGCGTGGTCCTGGCGGGCTTCCACGTCGGCGGCAAAACCACCTGCAAGACTTCGGGCTACGGCGGGCACCCCATGCCCGTCCACATCCACCGCCGCCGCCCCGCCACCATGTCGGCCTTCCTGCGCGCTGCCGGCTTCTCCATCGAATCGGAACACCTGCTTGACCCGGACGCCCGCGTCTCCGGCGGCGTGGTCATCGCGCGGGCCGGTCAGTCCCAGTAGTCGAAGAGCGCTTCGCCCAGGTTCGCGGGTCGCCAGTAGGCGACGTCCACGGCGAACACGTGCGGCCACTCCTCCGGCTCGAACGGCCCGCTCAGCTCGGCCGCGGTCAGCACCCGCAACCGGCATCCCCGCTCGCCAGGCCCCGTGGTTTCGAGACCGCCAACGGAAGTCACGTACGTCGACCACGGCACCGACGACAGGTCAGTCCGCGCGCATCCCTCGCCACACGAAGTCCACGAGGCTTTCCGTGGCCGCTTTCCAGTCCTCGGCCGGGCTGAGCAGCAGCAAGCCCGCCATGGCGCGCATCACCGTGTCCACCGAGGTGTCCGGGCGGACGGTGCCGGCGGCGATGTTGGCCTTCAGCAGGGTGTCGAGGGCGTCGACCAGGGACTTGTACGCGTGGGCCGGCAGTTCGGCGCCGCTCGAGGTTGCGCGCAGGGCCTTGGCCAGGCCGCGTTTGGTGATCAGGTAATGCGCGAGGTGATCGCTCGCCCACACCCGGAACGCCTGCTCGGGTGGGCACCGCTCCAGCAGCGCCGGCGCGACGTCGACGAGCTGGCACACCTCGCGCTCGTATACGGCGAGGATGAGGTCGGCTGCGGTGGGGAAGTGGCGGTACACGGTGCCGACGCCGACCTCGGCCTGCTTCGCGATGGCGTTGAACGAAACCTCTCCCGAGCACGCGAGGGACTGGGCCGCGACGGCGAGGATGCGTTCGTGGTTGCGCCGGGTGTCCGCGCGTCGCGGGCTGACCGATCCCGTCGACATCGTCCCTCCCCGTTCTCGAGCGGCGTCTTCCCTGCTCACGACTGTAGTGCAGGTCCCCGACCGGCTCCAGGACCCGCGCTTCGTTGCGAAGCGGATAGTAATCCGATAGCCTCGGGAACGCGAGCTTGATGCGGATGACTATCCGCTAGCCTACCCGGCGCTCGCGTTCCGAGTGGCCGGCTTCTTCCACCACAACCCCACCCTGCGGGAAAGAGATCCCAGTGGACGTCTCCCTCGAAATCAACGGACGAGTCGAACGGCTCGCCATCGACCCCGGCGTGACGCTGCTCGACGCGCTGCGTGAACGCCTGGGCGTGACCGGCCCCAAGAAGGGCTGCGACCGCGGTCAGTGCGGCGCGTGCACCGTGCACGTCGACGGCAAACCCGTGCTCTCGTGCCTCACCCTGGCGGCCACCGTGCGCCGACCGGTCACCACGGTCGAAGGTCTGTCCACAGAGGACGGATTGCATCCCGTGCAACAGGCGTTCGTGGACCAGGACGCGTTGCAGTGCGGCTTCTGCACTTCCGGGCAGGTGATGTCGGCCGTCGCCGCCGTGCGCGACGACGTCACGGACGTCCGCGAGTTCATGTCCGGCAACCTGTGCCGCTGTTCGGCGTACCCGAACATCGTGGCGGCGGTCGAGCAGGCGAGGCGGGCCGATGCGACCGTTTGAGCTGACCGCGCCCACCACCGTCGAAGACGCGCTCGACGCGTCCGGAACCTTCCTCGCCGGCGGCACCACGCTCGTCGACCTGATGAAGCTCGACGTCCTCACCCCACAGCGGGTGCTGGACATCAACGATCTCCCGCTGCGCGGCATCGACACCACGGACGGCCTGCGTTTCGGTGCCCTGGAACGGATGGGCGACATCGCCGCGCATCCCGGCGTGTACCCGGCGATCTCGCGCGCACTGCTCCTGAGCGCTTCGCAGCAGCTGCGGAACATGGCCAGCATCGGCGGCAACCTGATGCAGCGCACGCGGTGCTCGTACTTCCGCGACGTCACCATGCCGTGCAACCGGCGCGACCCGGGCAGTGGCTGCTCCGCGCTGGCGGGCGTCAACCGCATGCACGCGATCCTCGGCACCAGCGACTCCTGCGTGGCGACCCACGCCAGCGACGTCGCCGTGGCGCTCGTCGCGCTGGACGCCGAGGTGGAACTCACCGGCAAGACCGGCAAGCGCACGGTGAAGCTCATCGATTTCTACCGCACGCCAGGCGAAACGCCGGACGTCGAGAACGACCTGCGACCCGGCGAGCTGATCACCGAGGTGCGCGTGCCGCGGCTGGACTGGGCCGAAAACTCCACCTACGTCAAGGTTCGCGACCGCCAGTCGTACGAGTTCGCGCTGGCTTCGGCCGCGGTGGCGCTGGACGTGCGGGACGGCGTGATCGCCGACGCGCGGGTGGCCGTCGGTGGGGTGGCGACCGTGCCGTGGCGGCTCACGACGGTGGAGGAAGCGTTGCGGGGCGAGAATGTCACGCAGGAATCGTTCGAGCAGGCCGCCGCGCTGGCCGCGGAAGGCGCGCGGCCGCTCGCGTTCAACTCGTTCAAGGTGTCCCTGGTGAAGCGCACCGTCGTGCGCGCGCTGCTGGAGCTGACCGAAGGGAGCCGTCGATGACGGACAGGCTCGACGCGCCACTGAAGGTCACCGGGCGCGCGAAGTACGCGATGGACCACAACTTCCCGGGCATGGCGTACGGCTACGTCGTGGTCAGCACCGTGGCCCACGGCCAGGTCGAGAGCATGGACGTGGGCGCGGCGAAGGAGGCGGCGGGCGTCCTCGGCGTCTACACCCCGTTCGACCGGCTGGACCTGCGCACGCCGCCGGTGTCGCCGATCATGGGCGAGACCTGGGTGCCGCTGCGCAACACCGACGTCGACTACTACGGGCAACCGATCGGATTCGTCGTCGCGGAGTCGTTCGAGCAGGCGCGTGACGCGGCGATGCTGGTGAAGGTGTCCTACGACGAGAAGCCTGCGCTGGTGTCGTTCGACGAAGGGCTCGCCTCGGCCGAGGACGCGCCGGAGTCGCGGGGGAACCCGCCGCGGATCGAGGTGCTGGCCGACGACGTCGAGTCCATTGAGGACGTTTTCGCCGCGGCGCCGTTCGTGGTGGACCACGCTTATCGCACGGCCACGCAGAACCACGCCGCGATGGAACCGCACTCGGCCGTCGCGGTGTGGGACGACGGCGAGCTCACCGTCTACACCGGCAACCAGGGCAGCAACCTCGTCGCCACGGAGCTCGCCGGCGCGCTCGCCCTCGACGTCTCGGCCGTGCACGTGATCAACCCCTACGTCGGCGGCGCGTTCGGCGGCAAGGGTCGCACGTCCACGCCCGCGTTCCTCGCGGCCGCGGCGGCGAAGGAGCTGGGCCGGCCGGTGAAGGCCGCGCTGACGCGCGAGCAGGTCTTCACGGCGACGGCCACGCGCGCCGCGACGCTGCAGAAGGTCACCATCGGCGCCGACGCTGACGGCACGATCCTCGGCCTGCGCCACGACTCGTGGTCGAGTACGGCGATGGATCGGTCGTTCGTCGAGCCGACGTCGCACGGCACCTCGCGCGAGTGGTACGCCACGAAGAACCTCTCCATCAGCCAGAAGATGGTGCCGCTCAACATCCCGCCGACCACGTTCATGCGGGCGCCGGGCGAGGCGCCGGGCTCGTTCGCGCTGGAGAGCGCGATGGACGAGCTGGCCGTCGCGCTCGACATGGACCCGATCGAGCTGCGCGTGCGCAACAGCTCGCTCGCCCCGCCCGGCAAGGACCTGCAGTGGTCGAGCAAGCACCTCGACGAGTGCTTCGCCATCGGCGCGCGCGAGTTTGGCTGGTCTGATCGGCAGCCGCACGGCCGCGTCGACGGCGACTGGCTCGTCGGTGTCGGCATGGCGACCGCGATGTTCCCCGCCCTGCGCTTCCCCGCGACGGTCGGCATCACGCTCCACGCGGACGGCACTGCCGAGGTCGCCACCAGCGGTGCCGACCCGGGAACGGGCCTGCTGAACGTGATGTCTTCGGTGGGCGCGGAGTCGCTGGACCTCGCGCCGTCCCGGATCACCCCTCGACTGGGCGACTCCAAGCTCCCCCCGGGCGGCATGTCCGGCGGCTCCACCGCGACCGCCAGCGTCGGTACCGCGATCATGCTCGCGGCCGGCGAGGTCCTCGATGCGCTGCTGGCCCTGGCTTCCGCGCCCGGCGCCCCTTTCGCGGGCCAGGAGGTGACCTACGCCGACGGCCATGTCCACGGCGACACCGACACCATGCCCTTCGGCACGCTGCTGCGTTCCGCGGGCCGGGATTCCTTGTCGGCCACGGGCTCGTCGGCGCCGGGTGAGGAGCTGACCAAGCACTCGTTCAGCTCGTTCGGCGCGCAGTTCTGCGAGGTCCGCGTCCACCGCCTGACCGGTGAGGCCCGCGTCTCCAGGCTGCTCGGCGTCTTCGACGGCGGGCGCATCATCAACGACAAGCTCGCCCGCAGCCAAATCAAGGGCGGCATGATCTGGGGCGTCTCCGCGGCGCTGCACGAGGCCCTCGAACTCGACACCTGGGGCCGCTTCGCCACGGGCGACTTCGCGAGCTACCTCCTGCCGGTCAACGCCGACATCCCCGACATCGACGTCCACTTCGTCCAGTACCCCGACACCTTCCACAACGCCGTCGGCGCCCGCGGCATCGGCGAGATCGCCACCGTCGGCGTCGCCGCCGCCATCGCCAACGCCATCTACAACGCGACCGGCGTGCGGGTCCGCCACATCCCGATCATGGTGGAGGACCTGCTGGTGGACTGAGGCTTTCCGGGCGGGGGTGCGAAAAACGGGACGGCGGCCGAGGTATTCCCTCGACCGCCGTCCCGCGTCTGACTCGGCCGTCAATTCACGGCCGGCCGATCACACGTCGTAGTAGAGCGCGAACTCGTACGGGTGCGGACGCAGCCGCAGCGGGTCGATTTCGTTTTCGCGCTTGTAGGAGATCCAGGTGTCGATCACGTCGGACGTGAAGACGCCGCCCTCGAGCAGGAAGTCATGGTCGGCTTCCAGGGTGTCGAGGACCGTGCCGAGGTCGCCGGGGACGAGCTTGACGTTCTTGGCCTCCTCGGGCGGGAGCTCGTAGAGGTCCTTGTCGATGGGCTCCGGCGGCTCGATCTTGTTCTTGATGCCGTCGAGGCCGGCCATCATCATCGCGGAGAAGGCCAGGTACGGGTTGCCCGACGAGTCCGGGCAGCGGAATTCGGCGCGCTTGGCCTTCGGGTTGTTGCCCGTGATGGGGATGCGGACACACGCCGAACGGTTTCGCTGCGAGTACACCAGTGAGACCGGTGCCTCGAAGCCCGGCACGAGGCGGTGGTACGAGTTCACGGTCGGGTTCGTGAAGGCCAGCAGGCTCGGCGCGTGCTTGAGCAGGCCGCCGATGTAGTGGCGCGCCGTGTCGGACAGGCCCGCGTAACCGGACTCGTCGTGGAACAGCGGCTGGCCGTCCTTCCACAGCGACTGGTGGCAGTGCATGCCCGAGCCGTTGTCGCCGGCGAGCGGCTTCGGCATGAACGTCGCGGTCTTGCCGGCGGCGAACACGGTGTTCTTCACGATGTACTTGAACAACTGCAGGTCGTCGGCAGCGTGCAGCAGCGTGTTGAACTTGTAGTTGATCTCCGTCTGGCCGGCGGTGCCCACCTCGTGGTGCGCGCGCTCGATCTCGAAGCCGGAGCCCTGCAGCTGGCGGACGATGTCGTCGCGCAGGTCGGCGAAGTGGTCGACCGGCGGGACGGGGAAGTAACCGCCCTTGAACTTCGTCTTGTAGCCCTGGTTGCCGCCGACCTCGTCAGCGCCGGTGTTCCACCAGCCCTCGACCGAGTCGATCTCGTGGAACGACGCGTGCTCGGCCGAGTCGAACCGCACGGAGTCGAAGATGTAGAACTCCGCCTCCGGGCCGAAGTACACGTTGTCGGCCACGCCGTACTCGGCGATGTACTGTTCGGCCTTGCGCGCGATGTTGCGCGGGTCGCGGCTGTAGGCCTCACGCGTGAACGGGTCGTGCACGAAGAAGTTCAGCGAGAGCGTCTTCGCCTTGCGGAACGGGTCGATGCGCGCGGTCTCGGGGTCCGGCAGCAGCAGCATGTCGGACTCGTGGATCGACTGGAAGCCGCGGACGGACGAGCCGTCGAAGGCCAGGCCTTCTTCGTAGGCTTCGAGGTCGAAGGCCTTCGCGGGCACCGTGAAGTGCTGCATCACGCCCGGCAGGTCGCAGAACCTGACGTCGATGGACTCCACCTTCTCGTCGGCGATCAGGCGCTGGATGTCGTCTGGAGTAGTGGGCACCCTCGGTGACTCCTTCTTCGATCGAGCTCGCTCGGCAGTACTCTCTTCGGCTCACGCTAAGAGTGCGGTGTTGCCCGACCGTCACCCGTATGTTTCACACACGTTAACGGGTGGCGTGACACGCGCCATCCGACCAGGGCAGATGTGGTGTGCGCCACCGGCATACCCTGGACGGGTGGCGAGATGGACGGGCGAATGGCTCCCCGGGACCGGCAGCGGACCGGGCTCGGAAAACCGAACCGCGTCGAAATGGCCCGGTGAAACGTTCGGTCTGCCCGAATCCGGCGTCGGCTCCGTCGCCGGCTTCGGTCCGCGCCTGCTGGCACTGGTCGTCGACCTGGTGCTCGCGGGCCTGATCACCACGCTGTTCGTGCGCTACGACCTGCAGGACGTCGCCGCGATGCAGACGTTCAACTGGTGGGCCGGCGTCGTCTGGGCCGTCATCACGACCGTCCCGGCGATGTTCTTCGGCTTCACCCCGGGCATGGGCGCCGTCGGCATCCGCGTCGCGCGCCTCGACGGCGCGACGATGGTCGGCCCGTGGCGCGCGGTGGTGCGGATGGTGCTGACCGTCGTGATCTTGCCCGCCCTCATCCGCAACACCGACGGCCGCAGCTGGCTCGACCGCGTGACCGGCACCGTCGTGATCCGGATGCGCTGACCGCAGACCCACGGAAAAGGCCTCCCACTCGGCGACGAGTCGGGAGGCCTTTTCCGTGGACCAGGCAAAGTCAGCGACGGCGGATCGTCCGCTGCACGTTGCGCATCTTCGCGCCGGCGGGCATCGGGCCCTTCGGCATGGCCGCGCCGCGGTTGCCGAGCGCCGCGAGCTTCGCCTCCAGCGCGTCGACCTGCGGCGGCTTGAGGTTGCGCGGCAGCTTCATCAGCGTGCTCTGCAGCTTCTTGAGCGGGATCTCGTTCTCGCCGTTGCCGATGGTGTAGTCGTAGATCGGGGTGTCGCCGATCAGGCGAGACACGCGCTTCTTCTCCTGCGAGAGCAGCGCCTTCACACGGTGCGGCGCGCCCTCGGCCACGAGGATCACGCCGGGCGCGCCGAGCACGCGGTGTACGGCGTCGAGCTGCGTGGTCGCGGCGACGGTCGGCGTCACGCGCCAGCTGCCGCGCATGTTCTCCAGCGCCCACGCGCCGGCGCCGGGCTGGCCGTCGGCCTTCGAGTACACGGTCTTCTGCACGCGGCGCCCGAAGATGATCACCGCGAGCAGCACGCCCAGCACGATGCCCAGCGGCAACAGCGCCCACTGCACGTTGAAGATGAACCCGACACCGAACAGGACGCCCGCGACGACCACGATCGAGCCGGCCATCCAAGGAATCAGCATCGGGTCTTCGCGGCGTTGCATCTTGAACGCCTCGAAGAGCTGCCCGCGCCGCGCCTTGCCGGCCGCGCGCTTCTCCTGCTTGGCCAGCTTGGCCGCTTCCTTGTCCTGCTTTCCCGCCATCTGACCAGGATACGGCCGCGTGCCCTGCCACGAATCCCTCGGCCCCCTCTGCGAGGATCGAGGGGTGGCAAGCGCATCGTCTCCGAAGAGTCGCCAGGGCCTGCTCGACGGGCTGGACCCCGAGCAACGAGCCGCCGCCTCCGCGCCGCGCGGGCCCGTCTGCGTTCTCGCCGGCGCCGGCACGGGCAAGACGCGCACGATCACGCACCGCATCGCGCACCTGGTCGGCGCAGGTCACGTCTCCGCCGGGCAAGTACTCGCCGTCACCTTCACCACGCGCGCGGCGGGCGAGATGCGCACGCGGCTGCGCGGTCTCGGCGTCGACGCCGCGCAAGCGCTCACCTTCCACGCCGCCGCGCGCCGGCAGCTGCGGTACTTCTGGCCGCGCGTGGTCGGCGACCGGCCGTGGGACCTCGTCGACAACAAGTTCCGGCTCGTGGCGCAGGCGGCCCAGCGCGCGCGGTTGAGCACGGAGACGGAGGTGCTGCGCGACCTAGCGAGCGAGATCGAGTGGAGCAAGGCCTCACTCGTGTCGCCCGACGACTACCCGGCCGTCGCCGCGCGCACGCAGCGCGACACCCCGGCCCCGGTGGCGCAGGTCGCGCAGGTCTACCGGTTGTACGAGGAGATCAAGAACTCGGCGCAGGTCCTCGACTTCGACGACCTCCTCCTGCACACCACCGCCGTGCTCGAAGAACACGAGGCCGTCGCCGTCGAGTTCCGCGACCGCTACCGCTGCTTCGTGGTCGACGAGTACCAGGACGTCACGCCGCTGCAGCAGCGCCTGCTCGACGCGTGGCTCGGCGGGCGCGACGACCTCACCGTCGTCGGCGACGCCAACCAGACCATCTACTCCTTCGGCGGCGCCTCGCCGCGGCCGCTGCTGGAGTTCACGCGGCGCTTCCCCGAGGCAACCGTCGTACGGCTCGAGCGCGACTACCGGTCGACGCCCGAGGTCGTCGGGCTCGCGAACCGGGTGATCGGCGCGGCGCGTGGGCGTCCGGCGGGGTCACGGCTGAAGCTCGTCGGCCAGCGGCCGCCGGGGCCCGAGCCGCGCTTCGCCGAGTACGAGGACGAGTCGGCCGAAGCGGCGGCGGTCGCGCGGCGCGCGCGCGAACTGCTCGACGGGGGAGTGTCGGCGAGCGAGATCGCCGTGCTGTTCCGCGTGAACGCGCAGTCGGAGGCCTATGAGCAGGCGCTGTCCGAGGCCGGCATCCCGTACCTCGTGCGCGGCGGCGAGCGGTTCTTCGCGCGCGCCGAGGTGCGGCAGGCGATGTCGGCGCTGCGCGTCGCGTCGAGTGACCCGACGTCGCTCGACCTGGTGACGGCGGTGCGGTCGGTGCTCGCGCGGGTGGGGCTCACCGAGCAGCCGCCGGCCGGCGGTGCGGCGAAGGAGCGGTGGGACGCGCTGCTCGCGCTGGTGGAGCTGGCCGAGGAGCTGGCGGCGAGCGTCGCCGACGCCGACCTGCCGCGGTTCGTCGCGGAGCTGGAGCAGCGCGCGGCGGCGCAGCATCCGCCGACGGTCGAGGGCGTCACGCTGGCGTCGCTGCACGCGGCGAAGGGCCTGGAGTGGGACGCGGTGTTCCTCGTCGGCCTGTCCGAGGGCACGATGCCGATCCTCCACGCGGGCGACGACGAAGCCGCGATCGAGGAAGAACGGCGGCTGTTCTACGTCGGCGTCACCCGGGCGCGGGAACACCTGTCACTCTCGTGGTCGCTGTCCCGCACGCCGGGTGGCCGCCGCAATCGCCGTCGCAGCCGGTTCCTCTACGGGCTGATCCCGGAGGACCACCCGGCTGCCCGCGTCGCGCGGTCGCAGCAGACGTCCTCGGCGCCGGGCTCGAAGGTGGCGCGCTGCCGGTTGTGCGGCGGGCCGCTGCTGCAGACGATCGAGGTGAAACTGGGGCGGTGCGCGAAGTGCCCGTCCACAGTGGATGAAGGGCTGCTGGAAAAGCTGAAGACGTGGCGAGGCGAGCGTTCGCGGGAGCTGAAGGTGCCGGCGTTCGTGGTGTTCACCGATGCGACACTCATGGCCATCGCCGAACAGCGACCGACCGACGACGGAGCACTCGTATCGATCTCCGGCATCGGCGCGACGAAGCTCGAGCGCTTCGGCGAAGAGGTCCTCAACGTGGTTCGCTCCTCGATGCGGTCTTGACCGCGTCCGCACCCTGATCGGTGCGGCGAACCCGCTGCTCGGAGGCGATCTTCGTAGCTTCGGAGAGTTTTCGGGAAAATAAGTTGCCCCGGTGTGCGAGGGGCAATAATCTGCTCCTACCCGGGTGGGAAGCCCCCGGTCTGGGGATCCATGTGACGCACGCCGCCTCGGGTGGCGAACGTTCGGACAGTGAAAGGTGGTGCCGGTGAAATGATCAGCAACATGATGCTCTCGAACCCTGGCGCCGGTCTGTCCGGCTGCGGTCTCACCCCCGCTTCGCGCCAGGGTACCGGTGTGTCCACGAGCGCCCACTTCGGCGGATTCCGTCGGATTGACGAGCGCACGTGGACCGCGGTTGAGGTCACCCTGGCCGACGCCGCCCTCGTTGGCGCGTACCCGCAGGTTGACGTCGATCTGCCGACCATCAAGCAGTTCCGTGTTCCGTTGTCGATACGGGAGCGAAGTTCCTGACCTAGTCAGGACACGAGGCTCACGAAGGCCGCGGAACCGGTAACCGGATCCGCGGCCTTCGTGTTTTTTTGGCTGCACAACCCCATGAGGAACAAGTTGTCCAGTTCGATCGACAGTCCCAAAACCACCGAAACGACAAGAAGGAGCACGGAAATGTCGTCCGCCATCGCCTTCGCCGAGGGGTTCGACCTCGGTATCGGCGACCTGCTCGACGGGGTCGCCGACCCCGAGTTCGACCTGCCCTGCCGTTCCCGCGACGCCGACCTCTGGTTCGCCGAGTCTCCCGCCGAGCTCGAGCGCGCCAAGGTCTTGTGCGCCGACTGCCCCGTCCGCGAGGCCTGCCTCGCGGGTGCTCTGGCCCGGCGCGAGCCGTGGGGTGTCTGGGGTGGCGAGATCTTCGAGCGCGGTGCCGTCATCGCGCGCAAGCGGCCCCGTGGCCGCCCGCGCAAGAACGCCGCCCTCGAGCCCGCCGCCGCCGCCCGGAGCGCCGCCGCATGACCGTCGAACTCATCACCATCCGCGACTACGAAGCGCGCACCCGCGAACCCGACCGCGCGCACCCGCTGCCCAAAAAGCTTGATACCCAGGAGACCAGCGAAATGTTGCTTCACGAAGAACTGTCCCGGGCCCGAATACGGGCCTTCCACCAAGAAACCCAAGCGCTCCGCCCCTGGCGTCGCGCCCGAGCCGCCCGCCGGTGGTCCCGCCTCGCCCGCTGGGCGGCGGACCGCTCGAGGCGGCTCGAGGACTGAGGGTCTTCGGGATCTTTGAGACTCTGAAGTGTTGAGGCTAGGAGATCTTCGAGGCTCCGGGGCTTGACGTCTTTCGAGTTGGCAGCCCTCCGAGGCTCTGACCTCGCGCCGCTGCGGTCCGTGAGATTTCTCCGGAGTCTCCGAGGACTCAAGGCGTTCGGTCCTTGGGGTTACTTCGGAGTCTCTGAGATCTTGGGCTTTCGAAGTCCGCGTTCCGTTGTCCGTGTGGAGGGCCGGTCACCCGTATGGTGGCCGGCCCTCCGGTCATTTCCGGTTTTCCGACACCGATGATCGTGGTGGCTCTGGGCTGGGCGAACCTAGCGCCGGGCGCGTACGACGCCGTGTGGAACCGGGTGCTGAGCGTGCGAATCGGCCCGCTGAGCGCCGCGCCGCCGGTGCGCGACCGGGTCAACAGCGGTCTGGGGACGCTGTTCTTTTCGGTGGTCGGGCTGGAGGCGCGGCGCGGTCTGTCGTCCCAGTGCCCGGCGGCTGTCACTGTGGCTGCGGTCGTTGCGCGGATTCCCGCCGGGGCCCGGCTCCGGCGGCGGAGTTTGTCGCCTCGACCGTTCGACCTGCGCAGCGTTGGCGCCATTGGCCGCAGGTCACCCGCCGACCACTTGGCGCTGTCCCTCCGGCATTTCCGTTCGACGGCCGCCGCCGGTTTGCCGGCTCGGTGACGGTGGGGCTTCGGGTGTTGAATGAGGTCGTGTCCGCTCATACGCACGACCACATCGACTGGGCCGACCGGCTGACTCAGCTCCGCACGGCCGACACCCTCGACACCGACGCCCTTTCGGCCATCGCCAGGCGGCTGGTCGCCGCCCTGCCCCCCGCCCCGACGATCGTCGACCTCGGCTGCGGCGCGGGCGGCATGAGCACCCACTTCGCCCGCGCCCTGGCCACCCGCGGCGGGGGCACCCTCGCGCTCGTCGACGCGACGCCGGAGCTGCTCGCCGAAGCCGAGAAGTCGGTTCGCGCAGCCGCCGACACCGCCTCGAATGCTCCCGGTGCGGCCGATGCGCAGGCCAAGCTCGGCGACCTTGCGGACACTGGTTCGGCCGGAAGCCGACCGGCGTCGGGCGGCCGCGCGGACGGTGGTTCGACCAATGCGACCTCCGGTGCCGTCGAGGTGCGAGCAGTGCGCGGTGACCTCGCGGATTCCGCGCTGCCGGGGGCGTTGCCGGCGGCGGATTTGGTGTGGGCGTCGCGCGTGGTGCACCACTTGCCGGACCAGCAGGCGGCCGTGGGGACGGTCGCGGCGGTCGCGAAGGCGGGCGGGTTGGTCGCGCTCGCGGAGGGTGGGCTCGATTTCCGTTGCCTGCCTTGGGATTTGGGCGTCGGCAGGCCCGGGCTCGAGGACCGGCTACTCGCCGCGCAGGCCGAGTGGTTCGTCGGCATGCGCGAGGGCATCGAGGGCGCCGTCGCGATGCCCTACGGCTGGTCCGTCGCGCTGGAGCGCGCCGGACTCACCGAAGTCGACTCCTTCGGCGCGCTCGTGCACCACCCCGCCCCGGGCCCGGCGGTGCTCGCGGACTACGTCGTCCACCGCGTCGCCCGCATCCTCGAGTTCGGCGGCGAGTACCTCACCCCGGACGACCGCGAAACCCTCGCCTCCCTCCTCGACCCGCACGGCCCCCACTACCTCGCCGCCCGCCGCGACCTCCACCTCACCGGCGCGAAGACCGTCCACTATGGACGACGCCCGTGACCGCCCCGGACCCCACCTGCTCCCGCTGCGGCCGCGCCCGCTGCGCCGAACCCGACCCGCTCGCCGCCCTGTCCTGGGTCTCCACCAAGGACAACGGCCGCGCCCAGTGGATCTGCGCAACCTGCGCCCGCGACCACGTCCGCGACATCGAAGCCAAACTGCCTGACGAGTACTGGTGACCCCTCGCGCGACTCTCACCGTCCTTTCGCTCGTTGTCCCGGCGCCGCAGACCGGGCCAGCCGTGCGCGCTTTGTCCGCCCGGACCTTCCGGGCGGCTCGTGGCAGGGCGCCTCATCGCCGCACGTGTTCATGCGGCGCGAGTCGCCGGCTCGCCCCTCACTTCGCTTAGCGACCGAGCGAGGCCAAATGCTTCACCCCGCCCCGGCATCGCGTGCGGAGGCGGCTTCGTCGCCGTGAGTACCAGCCGTTCGGCACGCGCTTGTCCGTGGGCTTGCAACGATGTCCCAACTCACGTCGCGGGTGGACGCTGGGCACCGGTCGTTCAGTCCGCGCTTGTCTGCGGCCTGGCTGGTGGGCTTGCATTGCTGTCAACCCCAGGTCGCGGGTGGAGTCGGCTTCGTTGTCGTGGGCACCGGTCGTTCGGTCCGCGCTTGTCTGCGGCCTGGCTGGTGGGCTTGCATTGCTGTCCCAAGCCACGCCGCCGAGGGGGCGGCTTCGCGGCTTTCCCGCCGTGGGCAGCCGTTCGGCCCGCGCTCGCCCAGCGGCCCGGGAGCCCGTCCCAGGCCTTTGCACTGACGTCTCCGTCCGGTCCTTCCAGGATGGCCGGCGATGGGCAGTCCGGCTCCGCCAGCGCGCTCGCGGTGTCGGCCTACCCGTGCTTTGAGGGGAGGCTCGGTACGGCCCTCGCTCCGTGCGAGCCTCCGGCAATGCCCGCGCGGCCAGCCGGCCGCCGTGGGGCTCACCCTGGCGTCATGCCGCTGTCTCCCGGCGGTGCACGGCGCGGACTTTCGGGCGGGGAGTGCGGGCGGCCTGGGTGTAGGCGCGGACCAGTTCGTGGGTGACGTCGGCCGGGGTGTCGTTGAGCTGGCGGGGCGTGCAGCGCACGAGGACGGTGCCGGTGGCGGTCAGGGCCAGGTGGCTGAAATCGGTGGGGCCGGCGGCGGTGCGGTAGCGCCAGGCCAGGCCGACCTGGTCCCACCAGGCGTCGGCGATGCCGATGCGGCGGCCGCGCAGGTCGCAGATCTGCGTGAAGGTTTCGCGGTCGTCGAGGGAGCGCAGCACGGCTCGAACCGCCGAGGAGCCGCGTTGGTTGCCGGCGTCGAGCTCGGCCAGCAGTTCGGTGCGGTCGCACAAGCCCCAGAACAGCGGGAGCGTCGTCAGGCGTTCGACGGCCTTCGGGTCGCTCTCCCGGCGCGCCAGGTCCAGGGCGGCGCGCGGGGCACCGGCGTAGGGGAGGCCGTCGATGATCACGGGCTCGGGCATGCGGGCGGTGCGGTAGGTGAGGACGCCGGGTTCGGAACCTGGGCGGCGGTAGTGTGGCAGGAGCAGGTGGATCTCGTTCGTGAGCGGGTGGGTGACGCCGTGCGCACGCAGCGCGTCGGTGCCCGTGATGACGGCGCCGGGGCCGTAGCGTGCGATTGCGGCGTGCAGCAGCTGTAATCGGGACGGCGGTTTGTCCTGGATCACGAACACGCCCGGGTACACGCGGCGCCACGGCCCGCCCGGACGCGCCAGCCTGGCGGCTCTTCGGGCCGAGATCCCGGCGTTGCGCAGCTTCTTGAGGTCGATCACGCCGGCCGACGTGGAGTCACGGTGAGCCACGTCAAGGATGCTTGCGGTAGTCGTCATGGTTCGAGGATGACCGCTCGGCCATCCGAGTGGAACCGGCTTCCCGGATCTGTGGATAACTCCGTGAAACAGGCCTCTGGCACCGCGGGGCCTGTGGACAACTCAGCGGGCGAAACCGGGCTGCCAGCGCTCCACGATGCCGCGCGCCGGGACCTCCGCGTCGAGTTGGCACAGGATGCCCGTGGAACCCGCCGTGACGCGGTGGATCATCAGGTACTCCGGCGGCAGGTTCAGCGACCGGCCGACGCGGAAGTCGCTGCCGCGGGTGTCACCGACGCGGCCGGCTTGGCGCTGCATCCAGCGGCGCGTGAAGTGGAACGTCGGAGTGGCCAGCGGTTCCGTGAACGGCGCGAGGTACGCCAGCACCTCGTCGGCGGCGAGGTCGGAGTCGGTGCGGACGAAGCCGTTCTCGCGCAGGAGCCGCATGAGGTCGTCGGACTCGCCGTCGAGGGCCAGGCGCGTCATCTCGCCGAGGTGGCGCGGGATGCCGTTGGGCAGCTTCGCGACGCCGCCGAAGTCGAGCACGCACAGGCGGCCGTCGTCGGTGACCATGAAGTTGCCGGGGTGCGGGTCGGAGTGCAGCAGGTGCGCCCGGGCCGGCGACGAGTAGTGGAACTCCATCAGCAGCCGGCCGGCGAGGTTGCGCGTCTCCTGGTCGCCGCCCGCGATGACCTTGGACAGCGGTGTGCCCGTGACCCACTCGGTCACCACGACCTTCGGCGCGCTCGCCACCACGCGCGGGATCAGGAACGCGGGGTCGCCCTCGAACGCCTTCACGAACGCGCGCTGGTTGTCGGCCTCGTTGAGGTAGTCGAGCTCCTCGTCCATGCGGTCGGCGAGTTCCGCCATCAGCGGCTTCACGTCGGTGCCGGGTACGAACGCCTGGAACAGCCTGCTGAACCGCTGCAGCTGCCGTAGGTCGGTGCGCAGCGCCTCGTCGGCCCCCGGGTACTGGACCTTCACGGCGACCTCGCGCCCGTCGTGCCAGGTCGCGCGGTGGACCTGGCCGATGCTGGCCGACGCCGCCGGGACGTCGTCGAAGTGCTTGAACCGGCCCTCCCACGAACGGCCGAGCTGCTGCGCCAGCACCCGGCGCGTCTGCTGCGCCGACATCGGCGGCGCGGCGGACTGCAGCTTGGTCAGCGCTTCGCGGTACGGCTTGGCCATGTCGTCCGGCACCGCGGCTTCGAAGACGCTCAGGGCCTGGCCGAACTTCATCGCGCCGCCCTTGAGCGTGCCCAGCACCTCGAACAGCTGCTCCGCCGCCTTCGCCGACAGCGTCGCGTTCACCTGTTCCGCGCTCTGGCCCGCGAGGCGCTTGCCCCATCCACCGACGGCTCGGCCGGCTATCCCGAGGGGAATGCTGGCGAGTTTCGCGGTGCGCGCCGCGCCTCGGCGCGGCATTGCGGATTCGCGGTCTGCGGAGTCGGTCACCCTCCGATTCTGCCTTGGTGACCTTGGTGGCCGCAGCCTGCCAGGGGGTGTGGGCTACGTCTCCGGTGGTGCTTCGGGCGCTCCGCAATCGCAGTCCGGGTGCGGTTCCCAGTAGCGATGACGCGAATGGCCTTCGAACGGATCGAGCTCCAGCGTGCTGTTCCACGTCGGCGGTGGCTCGGCGCTCGGCGACAGCACGCGCAGGGCCTGCGCGACGGCCAGCGAGGCACACGCCTGGACGGACCCGAGATCGGGCCGCTGGTCGACGTCCACGAGCTGGGTCGCGACACGCGGCCACGAGTCGTCGAGGTCGGTCTTGCTGAGGTCGCAGCAGCGCAACCAGGTGCTTCGCCCCGGTACGACGAGCGGGCCGACGAGGATCGTGCCGTCGCGGACACGGGCCGGCAGGTGGGTGACGCCGTCGTCGACCAGCTCCGCCACCAGCTCGGGGGCGGGCACGACGGCGTCGGTGAGCACCACGACGTCGGGCGCGCGCTGCAGGTTGCGGGCAGTGCTGACCTCGGGCGCGACGCGGGCCAGCACGTTCTGGGTGGCTTTGCGGCGCGAAAGGCCCAGCTCGGCGGTGGTGAAGCCCGAGCCGAGGTCGGCCTCGGTGACGACGCCGCCGGAGCGGATGTCGATGTGCCCCACCCCGGCGTTGGCCAGCAGCACGGCGACGGCCACGGCGATCCGGCCGTCGCCCCGGACAGCTACCAGGCTCTGGTGTCTTCGCTCGGTGAGCGCGGTCTGGTGATGGCGGGCGCGCAGGGACCAGAAGCCGGTCTCGACCCGCCTGGACGCGGGGCTCGGCGCTTCCGTGACGAGGCCCAGCGCGGTGAGCTGTTTGAGCAGAAGCCGCAGCTGGTCGCGGTGTTCGCTCTCGGCGAGCACCGCGTCGAGGCGGCGGCTGCCGTCGAGCCGGCGCACGAGCGCGACGACGCTCGGCGCCAGCCCGGTGGCCACCACGCCGTGGCGCGGGTCGAGGCCGATCTGGACTTCGTCGTTGCCGCGTTCGAGCACGTGGAGGCCCTGGAGCAGCGTCGGGTAGGCCGGGAGGAGAACGTTCGGCGGGGGAACGGTGGACAGCGTCATGATGATCAGCTTGATACTTCGTCGCCGACGGACCGGCTGCGAAGGGCGAGTTATCCACAGGCAGGGCGAGTTGTGGACAACTCGGGGCTGTGACCTTTCGACGCTCCCAAGTTGTCGGTCGGTGGCCTTACCGTTGTCGGGTGGTCGAAGCACGGATGCCCTCACTGCGGGGCCGGGGCGGAACGAACCCCCCGTCGGACACTCCTGAACACAAGGTCGAGGTGCGGCGCAGTGCGCGCCGGCACCGGACGGTCACCGCGTACTGGAAAGACGACACCCTGGTGGTGCTCATCCCGGCACGGATGACCCGCGCGGAAGAGAGGCACTGGGTCGCGGAGATGGAGCGCAAGCTGCAGCGCACCGAACCGCGAAAAGCAGCATCGCCGAAGTCCTCGGACGACGCGCTGCTGGCACGCTGCGCCGTACTGGCGGCGAAGTACGTGGATCCGCGGGCGATTCCCGCGAGCGTGCGCTGGGTGCCGCCCATGCGCACCCGCTGGGCCTCTTGCACGCCCGTCGACGCGACCATCCGCGTCAGCGACCGCCTGCGGCGCGTGCCGCCCTGGGTCCTGGACTACGTGCTGGTCCACGAGCTGGCCCACCTGCGCGAACCCGGGCACGACGCGGCGTTCTGGGCGCTGGTCAACCGGTACCCGAAGACGGAACGGGCGATCGGGTACTTGGAGGGGTTGTCGGCGGCGGCCGGGTGGGGGATTTCGGACGAGGACGACTGAGCGGAGCCGGCCCCTTGCGAGGGTTGAGGGCGGGTTGTCCCGGGTTCAGGGGCTGCGGCCCGTGAATGGGCGCGCAGTCGGTGAGGCTGGCGCTCCAGAGCGAGCTGAGGCGGTCGAGTGTTCGCGGCAAGGCTGGGCCGGTACGCAGGTCGGCCGTCTGCGGGCGGTGTTGGTCGAGCAGGCCGAATGGACCCGGGCCACATCGGCAGCGGACAACACTGCCGATGTGTTCAACTCGGGCTCGCCGGCGAGCAACTGGGGACCAAGGCCGACCCGCTGTCGTGCGAATGGCTCGGATTGAGCAGGAGCCACGGCACCGGCGCCTGAGCAAGGGGCTGTAGTGGCGGCCAGGGGTTGGTTCGCGGTGCTTCGCGGGCGGCTGGTGTCTCGTCGGGTGGTCGTGAGATTGGGGCGGCGCCACGACGGGGCCGGCCTGCACGGGGGCCCGGCTCGCCCGTTGGGGTGCTTCTCGGGCAGCTGGTGTCTCGCCGTGTGGTCGCGAGATTGGGGCCGATGGCATGGCAGGGGCCGGCCTGCACGGGGGGCCCGGCTCGCCCGTTGGAAGTGCTTCTCGGGCAGCCGGTATCTCGTCGTGCAGTCGAGAGGTCAGACCGGTGGCACGGCTGGGACCGGCCTGCAGGTTGAGCGCAGCCCGCGCGTTGGGGGTGTTTCGCGGGCGGCTGGTGTCTCGTCGGGTGGTCGCGAGATTGGGGCCGATGGCATGGCAGGGGCCGGCCTGCACGGGGGGGCCCGGCTCGCCCGTTGGGCGTGTTTCGCGGGCAGATGGTGTTTCGTCGTGCAGTCGCGAGATTGGATCGGTGGCACGGCGGGGGCCGGCCTGCACCGGGGGGCCCAGCCCGCCCGCTGCGGAGGTCTTGATCGACCCGGCCGAATGGATTCGTCCCCGTTCGGGGCACAGTCCGCCACCTGGCGGGGCCGTGCGAGAAGGCCCGCTCGGTGGCCGCGGCCGTCTCGCGTTGAAAGGCCGGCACGCCGAGTTGTTCAGAGTCCGGAAAGCAACCGGTCCTCCGTCGCGAAGGCGGCGGAGGACCGGGCCTGGACCGAATGGGATCAGGAGGTCGGGTGGTCGCCCTTGTCCTGGCTCGAGTCAGAGTCCGGCTTGGCGTCCGAACCCGAGCCCGACTCCGAATCTGAATCCGACGAAGACGCCGAAGACGCCGAAGCGGAGCCAGACTCAGCCGCCTCGCGCTTCTCCGTCTTTTCGAGCTCCGCGATCGGATCGAAGTCGTCGCCCAGGACCGGGGTGTCGCTGAGGCGGTCGGCGAAATCCAGGGGCTCGTCGAGGTCCTCGGCGGTCGGCATGAGGTCCGGGTGGGACCAGAGGCCGTCGCGCTTGTCGATGCCGTGGCGGTCGCCCACGAGTTTCCACAGGGACGACGCCGCGCGCATGCGGCGGGGGCGCAGTTCGAGGCCCACGAGGGTCGCGAAGGTCTGCTCGGCGGGGCCGCCCGTCGCGCGGCGGCGGCGGAGCGTCTCGCGCAGCGCGCCGGCGCCGGGCAGGCGGTCGCCGATGGCCTCGGCGACCACGACGTCCACCCAGCCCTCGACCAGGGCGAGCAGGGTTTCGAGCCGCTTCAGCGCCGACTCCTGCTCGGGCGTGGTCTTCGGCTCCAACAGCCCGGACGACATGGCCTCTTCGATGCTCGCCGGGTTCGACGGGTCGATCTGGCCCGCCAGCGACTCCAGCGCGGACGTGTCGACGGTGATCCCGCGCGCGAACTCCTCCACGGTCGCCAGCAGCCGCTGCCGCAGCCACGGGACGTGGGCGAACAGGCGCTGGTGCGCGGCTTCGCGCGCGGCGAGGAACACGAGCACTTCGCTGCTGGGGACCTCGAGCCCCTCGGTGAACTTCTCGATGTTCGCGGGCAGCAGCGCCGACGTGTTGGCCGGGCCCAGCGGCAGGCCGACCTCCGTGGACGTCAGCACCTCCTGGGCCAGCTGCGCGAGCGCGTTGCCGAGCTGCGAGCCGAAGGCCATCCCGCCCATCTGCCCCATCATGGACAGCAGCGGCCCGGCGGCCTGCTTGGCCTCCTCGGGCAGCGCCTGCATCCACGCGCCGGACACCTGTTGCGCGACCGGGTCGCAGAGCCGCTGCCACGTGGGCAACGTCTTCTCCACCCACGTGCGCGCGGACCACGCGACGGTGGTGTTTGCGCCGGCAGGCAGGATCGTCGCCGCGTCGAGCCACAGCTCCGCCAGGTGCGCGGCGTCGCGCACGGCCGTGGACGAGTCTCCAGTCCCCGACGCGAAGCCGATCTTGCCGTCGTCGCTGCCGCTCAGGTTCTGAAGCGCGATCTGTTTCGCCAGGTCGTAGTTCACCGGCCCGCTCGACGAGCCCGCCTGGCTGAGCATCTGGCCCAGCTGGCTCAGCATCTGCCCGAGCTGGTTGAACGCCTCCGCGCCTGACGGCTGCTCCGAGGGGTCGTTGTCGCCTCGTCTGTCGGGATCGGGCGGTCCGAAACCGAACGGGGGTTTGCTCATACGTCCACCGTACGCGGGTAGGGTCTCTCCCAGCGCGTCAACCATGGCCTTCACCGGGAAGCGAACACGGTCACCGTACGCTGTCGCTCGTGACCAAACCCGACGAGGAGACCGCGACCGCGAGCAGCCGGACCGAGCCGTCGAGGGAACCGGCGCGCGATGAGCGCCGCTTGACCCGCCGCGGCTGGACCCTGCTGGTCAGCGGCGCGCTGTTCCTGGTGTTCGTCGTAGCCGGTTTCCTGGTCCAGGTGCCGTACGTGGCCATCAGTCCGGGCCCGACGTACGACACGCTCGGTCGCGACGCCGCGGGCAACGAGGTCGTCCAGGTCAAGGGCCACGAGACGTACCAGGCCAACGGCGAGCTGCGCATGACCACCGTGTCGCTCAACGACGGGATTAACCTCTTCACCGCGCTCGGCCTCTGGGCCAGTGGCCGCTACGCGCTCGCGCCGCGCGAGGAGTACTACCGCCCCGGCGAGACCAACGAGCAGGTCAAGCAGGAGAACATCCAGCAGCTGCAGGACTCCCAGAGCAACGCCCAAGTCGCCGCCCTGCGCCACCTCGGCTACCCCGTGGAGGTCCTCGCCAAGGAGATCGTATCTGGCAGCCCCGCCGACCACGTGCTCGCGCCCGGCGACAAGCTCGTCACCGTCAACGGCACGAAGGTCACCGAAGCCGCCGACGTCGCCAAGGCCCTCACCAACACCAAGCCCGGCCAGACGGTGCAGATCACCTTCCAGGCCGACGGCCAGCCCGAACGCACCGTGCCGATCACCCTTGCCAAGCGCGACGACCGCACGCAGGGCTTCATGGGCCTCACGGCCGTCGACCACGCGCTCGCGCCGTTCAACGTCAACATCTCGCTACAGGACGTCGGCGGCCCCTCGGCCGGCCTGATGTTCACGCTGGCGATCATCGACCGCCTCGCCCCGCCCGGAAAGCCGGACAACAACCTGGCCGGCGGCCGGCACATCGCGGGCACCGGCGAGATGACCGAGACGGGAGAGGTCGGCCCGATCGGCGGCATCTCGTTCAAGGTCGTCGGCGCGCGCGAGGCCGGGGCGACCGACTTCCTCGTGCCGGCGCACAACTGCGCCGAGGCGAAGTCGGCCGTGCCGGACGGGCTGAACCTGATCAAGGTGTCCACTCTGGACGATGCGCTCACCCAGCTCCGGAACCTCAAGGCCGGCCGGCCCACGGCCCACTGCTGAGGAAGCAGAAGTGCCCGTACCAGTCCTGAACCGGAGGCCCCCACGAGGCGGCCTCCGGCTCGACGGGGCTCAGGGCAGGAAAGCTCAGGGCAGGAAGGTCGTCTTCAACGCCTCGAGCAGGTTCGGCGCGAGGTCGGGGCTCTCCACGATCTCGTCGACGGCGTCCGCGTCGGCCGAAGCGTCGTCGGGCCGCGTCCCGCGCAGCCGCATCACACAGGCCACGTCACCCTCGCGCAGCACCGCCGCCACGAGCCGCGCCTCCGTGCGGCGCGGGTGGTCGGCGGCCGCGCGGCGCAGGCGCTCGGCGTCGGCCTCCGCGACGCCTTCGAGCTCCGCCTCGACGTCGGGCGGCAGCACGATGATCTCCTGCGCGAGCGCGCAGCCCACCACGATCTCGGGCCAGGCGATCCGGCCGAGCGACTCGGCGAGGTCACCTTCTGGCAACGCTTCTTGCGCCACGGGGGTCAGCGGGTTCGCGCGGTCGAGCTGGCCGGCCAGCTCGGGCTGCTCGTCGAGCAGGGCCGCGGTGGGCACCAGCGCGAACAGCTGCGGAGGCTGGTCCCAGCCCGCGGACGCGACGAACTCTTCGACTTCCCGGGCCAGGCCGGCGACGGGGTTGGCGGCGGGCGGCTCACTCGGCTGCATGGCGACATCGTCGCAGGCCGGTCCCTGCGCCGTCGTGCGACGTCCGATTCGGGCGGTCCCGGGAACTCGGGCACCCATCCGTAGAGTTAGACCGTCAGGGGACGCCGCCGTCCCCGCGAACGTGTTCACGAAGACAGGAGCGTTGCCGTGGCGACTCGGCCCCCCGTGAGCCTGAAGCTGTCCCGCCGCAGCCGGATCCTCCTCATCATCGCCGCGGTGATCGTGCTGGCGCTGCTGCTGGGTGTCAGGCTGCTGGACACCTACGTCGACTGGCTGTGGTTCGGCGAGGTGCACGCGCGCTCGGTGTTCACCACGGAAATCCTCACGCGGATAGTCCTCTTCGTGGCCGTCGGATTGCTCGTGGGCGGCTCGCTCGCGCTCAGCCTCACCATCGCCTACCGCACGCGTCCGGTGTTCGTGCCCGTCTCGGGCAGCGACGACCCGCTCTCGCGCTACCGCTCGATGATCGTGAGCCGCATCCGGCTGTTCGGCATCGGCATCCCGCTGATCACCGGGCTCATCTCCGGCGCGTCCGCGATGGGCGACTGGCAGACGATCCAGCTGTTCCTCAACGGCACGTCGTTCGGCCAGAAAGACCCGCAGTTCGGGCTCGACATCGGCTTTTACGCGTTCACCCTGCCGTTCGTGAACTGGCTGCTCGGCTGGCTGTTCGTCACGGTCGTGGTCTCGTTCTTCGGCGCGCTGATCGCCCACTACATCTTCGGCGGCATCCGCCTTGCCGGCCGCGGCGGCCAGCTGGCCGGCCCGACGCGTGCGCAGCTCGCCATCACCGTCGGCATCTTCGTGCTGCTAAAGGCGGTCGAGTACTTCTTCGACCGGTACAACCTGCTTCTGTCCGATCGCGACATGCCGCTGTTCAACGGCGCCACCTACACCGACCTCAACGCGGTGCTACCGGCGAAGCTGATCCTGCTGTGCATCTCGGTGATCTGTGCGATCGCGTTCTTCGCCGGAGCGTTCCTGCGCAACCTGCAGCTGCCGGCGATCGCGCTCGTGCTGCTGATCCTGTCGGGCGTTCTGGTGGGCGTCGCGTGGCCCGCGATCCTCGACCAGTTCTCGGTGAAGCCGAACGCGAACGACAAGGAAGCCACGTCGATCCAGCGCAACATGGACGCGACGCGCGCGGCGTTCGGGCTGCAGAACGTGCAATACGAGGACTACAAGGGCAGCAACCAGGCGAGCCAGGACCAGGTGAAAGCCGACGCGGGCACCGTGTCCAACATTCGGCTGCTCGACCCGAACGTGCTTTCCGACACCTACACCCAGCTCGCCGGCGGTCAGAACTACTACGGCTTCCCGGCGAAGCTCGACATCGACCGCTACACCGTCAACGGCTCCACGCAGGACTACATCGTGGCCGCCAAGGAGATCAAGACCGACGGGCTCACGGGCAACCAGACCAACTGGATCACCAAGCACCTCGTGTACACCCACGGCAACGGCTTCGTCGCCGCGCCGGCGAACACGATCAACCGCGCCGTCACGGACGTGTCCGACACGAGCAGCGCCGGTTACCCGCTCATCGGCACCAGCGACACGAAGAACCCCACCGGCGCCGGCTCGGCCGGCGGCAAGCCCGGCATCAAGGTCGACCAGCCGCGCATCTACTACGGCGAGCTGGCCGACCAGAACGACTACGCGATCGTCGGCGGCACCCCCGGCAAGGCCCCGGGCGAGTCCGACTCCCCGGACCAGAAGAACTACTACTACAACGGCACGGGCGGCGTTCCGCTCGACAACTGGTTCAACAGGCTCGCCTTCGCGGCCAATTACGGCGAGCGCAACATCCTCTTCTCCGACGCCATCGGCGACGGCTCGAAGATCATGTACAACCGCACCCCGCGCGACCGGGTCAGCAAGGTCGCGCCGTGGCTGACGCTCGACGGCGACCCGTACCCGGCGGTCGTCAACGGCAAGATCGTGTGGATCGTCGACGGGTACACCACGCTCAACAACTACCCGTACTCCCAGCAGACGCAGCTCGGCGATGCCACCAACGACTCGCTCAACGGCGTCACGCGCCAGGCCAACAACTCGATCAACTACATCCGCAACTCGGTGAAGGCGACCGTCGACGCGTTCGACGGCACGGTCACCCTGTACTCGATCGACGACAAGGAACCCGTGCTCAACGCGTGGGAGAAGGTGTTCCCGGGCCTCGTGAAGCCGAGCGCCGAGATCCCGCCGGACCTGCGCGCGCACTTCCGCTACCCCGAAGATCTCTTCAAGGTCCAGCGTGAGCTGCTCGCCCGGTACCACGTGGACAACCCGCAGCAGTTCTACGCGCAGCAGTCGTTCTGGAGCGTCCCGCAGGACCCGACGGAAGACGGCAGCGCGACCACGGCGGCGGCGAACGTCGCCAACCAACCCGGTTATTACGTGCTCGCCGACGCAGCGGGTGAAGGCACGCCGACGTTCCAGCTGACGAGCGGGCTCACCGGTCTGCAACGGCAGTACCTCGCGTCGTGGATGTCGGTGTCATCCGACCCCCGGGACTACGGCACCATTCGCGTACTCCGACTACCCACGGTCACCGGCGCGAACCAAGTCGACGGGCCGGTGCAGGTGCAGAACAAGTTCCAAAGTGACCCACAGGTCGCTTCGGACCGGACACTGCTCAACAACCCCAACGTGATTCCCATTTACGGCAACATGATCACGTTGCCGGTCGCCGACGGGTTCCTCTACGTCGAGCCGGTGTACATCAGACAGCGCAACCAGCTGAGTTACCCGCAGCTGGCACGCGTACTGGTGTCGTTCGGCTCGAAGGTCGGCTACGCGCCGACGTTGAACGAGGCACTGGACCAGGTGTTCGGCAAGGGCACCGGCGCCGCGGCGACCACTCCGGTCGAAGGGGCACCACCGTCTTCGTCGACCCCGCCGACATCACCGTCGGCACCCACATCGCCGACCACGCCGACCACCCCGCCGGCCAACTCGGGCGGCTCCAACCCGGCACTCGACAAGGCGGTGACCGACATCCAGTCGGCGCTGGCGAAGCTGAAGGCCGCGCAGCAGTCGGGCAACTTCGCAGACCAAGGCGCCGCGCTCCAGGCCCTCGACGCCGCGGCGAAGGCCTACGAGAACGCCAAAAACCCCACCCCGCCATCCGGCAGCGGCGCCCCGCAGCAACCCGGCGGGTGACCTCGCGCACGGTAGTGGCACCTGCTTTGCACCTGGCTGAAACCCAGGCGTAAGGTAGGTGTCACGACGCGGGGTGGAGCAGTTCGGTAGCTCGCTGGGCTCATAACCCAGAGGTCGCAGGTTCAAATCCTGTCCCCGCTACAGAGGTAGGAGGCCCGTGCTTGCGGAATGCGCAAGCACGGGCCTCTTTCGTGTTTGTCCCCCGGGGGCCCGGGGCCCCGGGGCCCCCGCCAGGGAGGGCTTCGCCCCTCTGGACCCCCCGGTGAGGTTGCCTTGGGTGGTGAGGTGGAGGTCTGTGCTTGCGGATTGGGTGAGCGAGGCTCTTTCGTGTTTGCCCCGGGGGGGGGGTCGTGCCCCTGGACCCCCCGGTGAGGTTGCCTTGGGTGGTGAGGTGGAGGTCTGTGCTTGCGGATTGCGTGAGCGGGGCTCTTTCGTGTTTGCCCTGGGGGTCGGAACCCCGGGGCCCCGCCAGGGAGGGCCGCGAAGCCCTGGACCCTCGGTGCGGGTGAGGTGGAGGTTCGGGGCCCGCCTGCTGTGGATGTGCCGCCGTGGGGTCCGGGTGAGGTTTGCCTCGGGTGGCGGTGTGCAGGTGGTAAGGGAAAGTGCTGACTCGCGTTGGAGGGGAGCGGCGGCCGGGGTGGTGAGGTGGCCATTGGTGAGACGGGTTGCGCCAGCTCGGATCTCTCGGTGAGTCGCCTCGGGCGGTGAGCTGGCGGTGGGTGTGTGGGGCTGCGCCTTCTCGGCGCCGTGGCGGTTGCTGCGGGGTTGGGGCTCGCTTGAGTGAGGGCCGTCCGCCCGGTGTGCCCCGAGTCGCCGCCTCACCGGCTGGGTCACTCCCCGGCCGGCGGCTGCTGGAATCCGCCCATCCAACCCGCCGGCTCTTCCTATGCCGCGGCCTTTTGCCGCGAGACAGGGTTTCCCGCTTCGCGCGCGGCTCGGGTCGAGACGGCCCTCGCTTGCGAGAGCGGGGCCGTTGTCGTGGGGCGGAATAGGGTGCGGGAATGGGTGAAGGTGTGGGGTTGGCGTTGGGGGAGCTGTTCGAGGCGGGGCGGAGGGCGGATCCGTATGGGGCGTATGGGGAATGGCGGGAGAGGGCGCCCGTGGTGCGGGTGGGGGACGCGGCCGTGGCGGTGCTCGGGTTCGGGGAGGCCGAGCGCGTGGTGACGGGGGTGGAGTACGGGCACCCGGAGCCGGAGGTGATCGGGGGTGGGGACGCGGATCTGCCGGTGGATGGACAGGGGCGGGTGGTGAGGGCGTTCGCGTTCTTGAATCCGCCGGATCACACGCGGCTGCGGGGGTTGGTGGGGAAGGCGTTCACGGCGCGGACGGTGGAGGGGCTGGTGCCGCGCGTGGAGGAGTTGGTGGGGGAGTTCGTCGGGCGGGTGGTGGAGGCCGGCGAAGGCGACTTGATGGGGCAGCTGGCGATGCCGTTGCCGGTGACGGTGATCGCGGAGCTGCTGGGGGTGCCGGTCGAGGATCGGGAGCGGTTCGGGGCGTGGTCGGGGGCGATGGCGCGGGCGGCGGAGCCCGGGTTCTTGCTGGGGCCCGGGGTTGCGGAGGCGGCGGCGCGGGCGCGGCGGGAGTTCGTGGCGTACTTCAGGGAGCTGGCGGCTGAGCGGCGAAGCGCTCCGAGGGACGACCTGGTGTCGGCGCTCGTGGCGGTGTCGGACGAGGGGGACCGGCTCAGCGAGGGGGAGTTGCTGGTCACGTTGACGCTGTTGCTCGTGGCCGGGCACGAGACGACGACGAACCTGATCGGCAACGGGGTGTTGGCGTTGCTGCGGAATCCGGATCAGTACGCGGCTCTGGCTCGCGACCAGGCCCGCGACGCGGCGTTGGCCGAGGGGGCCGTCGAGGAGGTTCTGCGGTACGACTCGCCGATCCAGCTGACGATGAGGACAGTCCTGACCGACACGACCCTGGGCGGCGTCGAGCTGTCGGCGGGAACCACGGTGCTCGTGTTGGTGGGCGCCGCGAACCGGGATCCGCGGGTGTGCGAGGAGCCGGACCGGTTCGACATCACCCGCGCGCCGCGGCGCCACCTGGCCTTCGGGCGCGGGATCCACTTCTGCCTGGGCGCTCCGCTGGCGAGGCTGCAGGCGCGGACGGTGTTGCGGGAGCTCGCGCGCCGGGCGCCGGAGCTGCGCCTGGCCGCAGAGCCGGAGTGGGCGGAGACGGTGACGTTGCGCGGCCTGCGAACGCTCCCCATCGCGATCAGGTGACGGGCAGCCAGGCGAAGTGACCGTCCGGGCGGACCAAGGCGGCGGGGGGCGAACGGCAGCGCTGGGAGGTCCGTTGTGGACAGTGGGCCCGGAACCGCGGGCAGGCCCGACAGATCTGCCCCCGGCGTGGTGAGCAGGACGTGGTGGCCGGGGTGGAAGAGGGTGCTGGCCCAGGCGCCGCCGGGGAGGCGGAAGTCGGCGAGGCGCGCGCCGGTGAGGGGATGGGCGTGCGGGGGTGCGGGATAGCGGACGGCGAGCCCGGAGACCAGGCCGGACAGGTGGTGGGACACCTCGGGCAGCTCGGCGAGGGTGGTGAAGAGCGCGCGCAGGGCGCGGCTGGAGCGGCTTTGCGGGATGAGGCCGTTCTGGGCCGCGACGTTCTCGAGCACGGCGGCCCCGACGGCGCGCCGTTCGGCTCATACGTGTCGAGCACGTCGTCGAAGCCGTTGAGAGCCGCGGCGAGCTTCCAGCCCAGGTTGGCTGCGTCCTGCACACCCAGGTTGAGGCCCTGCCCGCCGGCGGGGAAGTGGATGTGGGCGGCGTCGCCGGCGAGGAGGACGCGGCCGACGCGGTACCGCGCCGCCAGGCGGGACGCGTCGGAGAAGCGGGACAGCCGGCGGATTTCCTTGATCGACGCCGGACCGTAGTTGGCCGCAAAGGCCGCGTGCACCTCGGCCTCTGTGACTGGTGAGCCGAACGTCGCGGGGCGCCGGGCGCGGTCGCCGAAGGTCAGGCGGTACAGGAGCGGCTCGGCGAGCGGGATGAGGCCGCAGAAGCCCGTGGCGCCGTCGGACTGGACCATTCCGCGCATCGACGTCCACGTGCCGGCCGCGCGGTCGGGGACGTGGTCGACGACGACGTCGGCGACCACGCCGTAGCCGGTGCCGTTTTCGCCTTCGAACGGCACGTCCAGCAGCTTGCGCACGGTGCTGCGGCCGCCGTCGCAGCCCACCAGGTAACGGCAGCTCAAGACGAGCTCCGGCGTGACCACGCGGACGCCCGCCGCGTCCTGCGACAGCCCCACCAGCTCGTGCCCGCGCAGCACCTTGCCGCCGAGCTCCGCGAACCGCTCTTCCAGCAGCTCCTCGACCTGCGCCTGCGGGATGCCCAGCTGGTACGGGTGCCGCGTGTCCCACCCCGCGTAGCTGATCGGGACCGCCGCGAAGTGTCCCTCCTGGACGGTGGCGAACGCGCGTTCCTCCGCCCTCGGCAGCAGTCCGCGCAGGTCCAGCACCTCCGCCCTGCGCGGCTGCAGGTTCAGTGCCTTCGACAGGCCGGTGCGCTCGGACAGCCGCTCGACCACCACCGCGTCGACGCCGGCCGGGCGCAGCTCGGCCGCCAGCATCAGGCCCGTCGGGCCGGCCCCGGCGACGACGACATCGGCGTGCAGCTCGTTCATAACCACTCCTTAACGTTGTTAAATTGACCTGTCGCCAGAGTGTCCTTAACATCGTTAAATTGTCAAGGAGGTGACCCGTGGCCCTGACCAGGCGGGATATCGCGCGCTCGGGACTGCGCCTGCTCAACGAGGTGGGCCTCAACGGGCTGACGCTGCGCCTGATCGCCGGCGACCTCGGGGTGAAGGCGCCCGCGCTGTACTGGCACGTCAAGAACAAGCAGGAGCTGCTCGACGAGATGGCCACGCAGATGCTCGCCGACGCCGCGGCCGAGCGTGTGCCGCCGGACGGGCTCGACGCGTGGCAGCGCTTGGAGTACCAGGCCAGGGGCCTACGCGACACCCTGTTGACCTATCGCGACGGTGCGAAGGTCTTCTCCGGCACGTTCCTCACCGACACGAGCCTGGTCGGCCCGCCTCCGCTGCAGGAACGGATCGACGCGGGGCTCGATCCGGTGCGCGCCGCACGGGCGCACTTCGCCGTTTACAGCTTCGTGATCGGCTTCACCATCGAAGAGCAGGCCGTGTATCCGGTGCGTGGTCAACGCGACGAGCGCTACGGGGCGGAAGCCGCGGGTGCGGCCGTGCTCGCCAACCCCGAAGCCGGATTTTCCGACGGGCTCGCCATCGTGCTCGCCGGCGCCCGCCAGTGGCTGGACGCGCCATCGCCGCAGGTCGCACGCGTACAAGAGTCTTAAGTGGGGGTGCCTGAAACCCGTTGCGCCCCCCGTGTAATCTATTAACACAACGACGCGGGGTGGAGCAGCTCGGTAGCTCGCTGGGCTCATAACCCAGAGGTCGCAGGTTCAAATCCTGTCCCCGCTACTGTCGAAAAGCCCGGTTTGCACATGGTGCAGGCCGGGCTTTTTCGTGCGCTGACCTGCTGGTTCGCTCGGGTGGTGGTTGCGCTCCGAGCCCTTGGTCGTTTTGCGCCGGAACTCGCGCCCTCGTGATTGCGGAGCGTGTCCGGGTCCACAGTGGACCTGCTTCCGGATTGGGCCGAACGAGGGGATAACACTAGCCACAATGGACAGATCCCGAGGCCACTGTGGACATACCGCCGAAGAAGTGGGAACGTAGAGGTGTGTCCGAATTGAATGCAACAGCCGCCGCTCTGCTCGGTCTCCTCCACGACGGTCCCGCCACCGGCGGGCAGCTGGTCGCGGGAGCCGACGAGCGCTTCGGCGCCTTCTTCAGTGTCACCCGCAGCCAGGTCTACCGCGAGCTCCCGGCGTTGTCCAAGGAGGGCCTCGTCCGGCTGGGCAAGCAGGGTCCGCGCTCGAGCCAGCAGTACGTGCTGACCGCGGCCGGCAAGAAGGCCTTCAAGACGTGGCTCACGTCCGAGGCCGGTCCCGACCACCTGCGCAGCCCGCTCATCCTGCGGCTCGTGCACGCCGGTTCGCTCACTGCGAAGCAGCGCACCGCTCTGCTCGAGACCGCGCGCGGCACCTACCAGGCACAGCTCGACGAGGCCAGGGCGGCCACCAAGGCCGCCGACGGCCCCTACGCCAAGGCTGTCGCCGAGTTCGCGCAGGCGCAGGCCAAGGCCGCCCTGAAGCTGCTCGACGCCATCCCGTCGGCCTGACCCACGCCACAGCCCACGACCGGTTCGCAACCGGTCGTGGGTTTTGCCGTAACCTTGGTAAACGTGAGTGATGAGTTCGATGCGGCCCTCAAGGACCTGACCGGCAAGCTGACGCAGATCGAGTCGGTGATGGACCTCGATGCGCTGCGTGCGCAGGTCGCGGAGCTCGAGAGCCAGGCCTCCAGCCCCACCCTCTGGGACAACCCGGAGGAGGCGCAGAAGGTCACCAGCCAGCTCTCGCACCGCCAGAGCGAGCTGCGTCGCGTGTCCGACCTGCGTTCGCGCCTCGACGACCTGGGCGTGCTCTACGAGCTGGCCGAGGCCGAGGGTGACGCCGGCAGCATGCAGGAGGCGGAGGGCGAGCTCACCGACCTCGGCAAGGACGTCGACGCGCTCGAGGTCCGCACGCTGCTGTCCGGTGAGTACGACGACCGCAACGCCGTCGTCACCATCCGCGCGGAAGCCGGCGGTGTCGACGCGGCCGACTGGGCCGAGATGCTGCTGCGCATGTACCTGCGCTGGGCCGAGCGCCACGGCTACCCCACCGACGTCTACGACATCTCCTACGCCGAAGAGGCGGGCATCAAGTCGGCGACGTTCAAGGTGAGCGCCCCCTACGTCTACGGCACCCTCTCGGTAGAGCAGGGCACCCACCGCCTGGTGCGGATCTCGCCGTTCGACAACCAGAGCCGCCGCCAGACGTCCTTCGCCCACGTGGAGGTGCTGCCGGAGGTCGAGGAGGTCGACCACGTCGACATCGCGGAGAAGGACATCCGCGTCGACGTGTACCGCTCGTCCGGCCCCGGTGGACAGAGCGTGAACACCACCGACTCCGCGGTGCGCATCACGCACCTCCCGACCGGCATCGTGGTGTCCTGCCAGAACGAGAAGTCGCAGCTGCAGAACAAGGCCGCGGCGCTGAAGGTCCTGCAGGCCCGGCTGATGCTGCGAAAGAAGGAAGAGGAGCGGGCCGAAATGGACGCCCTCAAGGACGGCGGCTCCAGCTGGGGCAACCAGATGCGCTCCTACGTGCTGCACCCGTACCAGATGGTCAAGGACCTGCGCACCGACTTCGAGGTCGGCAACCCGAGCGCTGTGCTCGACGGTGAGATCGACGGCTTCCTCGAGGCGGGCATCCGCTGGCGCAAGCAGGCCGCGGTCGCCTGATCCGCATCCGCTCGAGTCCACTGTCGCCTGATCCGGGAACGGGCGGCTGGATCCATTGTCGACACCCGGAACCGATTCCGGGACAAGGGACTTCCGCTACCGTCCGGCGCGGCAAAAGCCACGCTTGGCGACGGCGGGGGTCCCTTGCCCGCATCGGGGGCACGGGCAACCCAGGCTTAACGAGGCCCATGGGTAGTATGCCGAACCGTGATCCGGCTCGAAGAGGTTTCCAAGGTCTACAAGACCTCGACCCGTCCTGCCCTCGAACGGGTGTCGGTCGAGATCGACAAGGGTGAGTTCGTCTTCCTCATCGGCCCTTCGGGTTCCGGGAAGTCGACGTTCCTGCGTCTGCTGCTGCGCGAAGAGGTCCCGAGCAAGGGCCGCGTGATGGTGTCCAATTTCGACGTCGCCAAGCTCGCGCGGCGCAGGGTCCCCCGCCTGCGCCAGACGATCGGCTGCGTCTTCCAGGACTTCCGCCTGCTGGCCAACAAGACCGTGGCCGAGAACGTCGCGTTCGCGCTCGAGGTGATCGGCAAGCCGCGCCTGACCATCAAGAAGGTCGTGCCCGAGGTGCTGGAGCTCGTGGGCCTGGAGGGCAAGGCGGACCGCCTGCCCAACGAGCTCTCCGGTGGCGAGCAGCAGCGCGTGGCGATCGCGCGCGCGTTCGTGAACCGGCCACTGGTGCTGCTGGCCGACGAGCCGACCGGGAACCTGGACCCCGACACCAGCCAGGACATCATGCTGCTGCTGGAGCGCATCAACCGCACGGGCACGACCGTGCTGATGGCCACTCACGACCACTCCATCGTGGACTCCATGCGGCGCCGGGTCGTCGAGCTGCAGCTCGGCCGCGTGATCCGCGACGACGCCCGCGGGGTGTACGGCATCGGTCGCTGAGCGACCCGCCGCCCGCCTTCCCCGACAGCCCCGACCCAACAAGGGACAGACACCTGCGATGCGTGCCAGTTTCGTCTTCAGCGAGGTCCTCACCGGTTTGCGCCGGAACGTCACGATGACCATCGCGATGATCCTCACCACGGCGGTCTCCCTCGCCATGCTCGGCGGTGGCCTCCTGGCCGTGCGGACGATCGACAAGATGAAGGCGAACTTCCTCGCCGAGGTCGAGGTCCAGGTCAGTCTTGTCGAGGACATCAGCGCCAACGACAAGAACTGCTCGCAGCCGCTGTGCAGCGGGCTGCGCCAGTCGCTGCAGAACAACCCCGGCGTCGAGTCCGTGGTGTACGAGAACCGCGACCAGGCCTACGAGCGGTTCAAGAAGATCTTCGCGAGCCAGCCCGAGCTGCTGGAGCTCACCGGCCCGGAGGCGCTGCCCGCGTCGCTGCAGGTGAAGCTGAAGGACCCGGACCGGAGCGCCGCGATCATCGCGGAGTACTCGGGCAAGCCCGGCGTGCGCAAGGTCGACGACCAGAAGAAGTTCCTCGACCGCGTGTTCAACGTGTTCAACGGCATCCGCAACATCGCGTTCGGGATCGCGCTCATCATGGCCATCGCGGCGCTGCTGCTGATCGCGAACACCATCCAAGTGTCGGCGTTCACCCGGCGCACGGAGGTCGGCATCATGCGGCTGGTCGGCGCGACCCGCTGGTACACGCAGCTACCGTTCCTCCTGGAGGCGGTGGTCGCCGGCGTGGTCGGTGCCGTGCTCGGCATCCTGTTCCTGCTGGCCGCCAAGCTCACGTTCCTCGACTCGGTGCTCACGGGTGAGGTCTTCCCGCAGATCACCACGCTGGAGCTGCTGTTCCCCGTGGCGCCGATCCTGCTGGCCGTGTCGGTCGTGATCTCGGCGATCACCGGGTACGTCACGCTCCGCCTGTACGTGCGCCACTAGCTTCGCCCCGACGCCGCGTGGGCAGGATTCGGTCCTGCCCACGCGGCGTCGTCGTTTTCAGGGCACGGCGGCCAGTGCGGCGTCCAGTTCGTCCACCTGGGACGGTGCCGGCAGCGCGTGCGGGTGACCGTCGGGGCGGACGACGGCCACCACCGGCTTCGGGCCCAGCGCGTCGGCCGGCGGGCCTGCTCCGTACCGCGGCTCGACGACGAACGCCTGCCGCACCTGGTCACCGGCGTGCCGCGCCAGAGCCCGCCACGCTGGGGAGACACGGGGGCCCGGCCACAGCGAGGACCGACTCGGGCGGCTCACCCTGCACGGCGCCACCGAGGCAGCGGCCCAGGTTCACCGCGTCCTGCAGGCCCGTGTTCATGCCTTGTACGCCGACCGGGCTCATGATGTGGGACGCGTCACCGCCAGGCGCGTCCGGCTGGTGCGCAACGCGGCCGCGATCCGCGCGTGCACAAGGAGCGTGGTGTTGACCGCAGCTCGCTCAGCGTGTTGTGGCCGAAGCCGCGTTCGTCGACCATTCGCTGGAAGAACTCGCGTGAGGGCGGAGTGTCGTCGGTGCTGTGCGCGCGACACATGGCGAATCGAAAGGTGAACCCCCAGTTCAACAGTCTCGTCTTGCGGAAATCCGGACGAGTACGCGGATTCCGTGGACTTCGACGATCCCGTCCCCAGGCGGCCGGCCTCTTGGCGGCGGGTCGTCGGATGTGCGCGGCACCATCGCCGACATGAGAAAGGAATACGCAATTCCTGGTGGAAAGGCAGGTGCCTCGACAGCCGCTTTCCGTGTCATGGCGACCCGGCACGCACACGTCTTCAGGAGCAGCGCGTGCGCCTTGGTGCCGTCGGGGTCCGGGCCGTCCCGAATCGTGCTTCGATCGATTGCGCGCAGAGGTTTCCCGCGAACTGGGGTCCGGGGAGAGTGGTCGTTTTGTCACCTTCTATGCGTTTTCCTGCTGGCTGGCTCAAAGTCCGGATGGCCGGGAACAGTCACGCGGCGTGGGCCACGCACGTCCACCACCTGCGCCGCCTGCTCACCGGGCTCGGCGCGCCGAGTGCAGAGCCGGTCCGGAGCGAGCCGTCCGGCTATGTCCGCGACGTCGAGCCCGAGCGCAGCGTGCTGCCGGTTGCGGGGCGCCACACCGACGCGGCGGCCGCGGCCCGGTCCGGCCTCGCGCTGTGGCGGGGTTCGGCACCGGCCGGCATGCCGCTGGGCCGCCGCCTCGAAGGGCACCGCCTCGACAAGCTGCACCGGCAGACGGTGCGCGCCTGGATCGAGGCCGAGCCGCGCTGGGCCGCCACGCCGAGCTGCTTCCCGCTCTCGGGGAACTCGTGGCGAAAGACCCGTTCGACGAGGGGCGGCACGCCTGCCTGATCGAGGCGCTGTGCCGCAGCGACCGCCGTACCGACGCCCTGCGGGCCTGCCGCGACCTGCACGCGACGCTGGTAGATGAGTTGGGTGTCGGCCCGTCTCCGCGGTTGCTGCAGCTGCGGAGCAGCATCCTGGCCGACGAGCCCGGCACGCCGGATCGGTGGCTCGGCGCGGTGCCCTGACCAGGGGAGCGGCGCGGGGAAACCCTGTCGGCTCGCGCGGGGAAAACCACGTAGAGTTGACATCATGCCCAAGGAACGTGGACAGAAGGTCATCGCGTCGAACCGCAAGGCTCGGCACGACTACTCCATCCTGGACACCTACGAAGCGGGACTGGTGCTGCAGGGCACGGAGGTGAAGAGCCTTCGGGAGGGCAAGGCCTCGCTGGTCGACGCGTTCGCGACCGTCGACGACGGTGAGGTGTGGCTGCGCAACGTGCACATCCCGGAGTACACGCAGGGCACGTGGACCAACCACATGCCGCGGCGGACGCGCAAGCTGCTGCTGCACCGCAGTGAGATCGAGAAGCTGATCGGCAAGACGAAGGAGAGCGGCCTGTCGCTCGTGCCGCTGTCGATGTACTTCAAGGACGGCAAGGTCAAGGTCGAGATCGCGCTGGCCAAGGGCAAGAAGGCCTACGACAAGCGCCAGACGCTGGCCAAGCGCGACGCCGAACGCGACATCAGCAAGGCCATGGGCCGCGCGCTGAAGGGCCGGTTCACGGAGTGACGCTCGGTCCGGTCTCGGACGCCGACGTCGCTCGGTGGACCGCCGCCCTCGGCCTCGACGGGCTCGTCGACATCCACGTGCACTTCCTCCCGAAGCCCGTGATGGACAAGGTCTGGGCCTACTTCGACCAGGCGCAGACGCACTACGGCACCGAATGGCCGGTGCACTACCGGACCACGGAGCAAGAGCGCGTGCAGACGCTGCGTGAGCTGGGCGTGAAGCAGTTCGCGCCGCTGGTGTACCCGCACAAGCCGGGCATGGCGGAGTGGCTCACGTCGTGGGTGCTGGAGTTCGCCGAGCAGGTACCCGAAGCGGTGCCCACGGGCACCTTCTACCCTGAGCCGGCCGCCGCGTCCTCAGTGGACGCCACCCTGCGCGCCGGTGCGCGGTGCTTCAAGGCCCACGTGCAGGTCGGCGCGTACGACCCGCGGGACGACCTGCTGAAGCCGGTGTGGGGTTCGCTGGCCGACGCGGGCGTGCCCGTGGTAGTCCACTGTGGACACGGCCCGCTACGGGGCGATTTCACGGGGCTGAACGTGTTCGCCGAGGTCCTCGAACGGCACCCGAACCTCACGGCCGTGCTGGCTCATGCGGCGATGCCCGAGTTCACCAGCGCGTTCGACCTGATGGCGCGCTTCCCTCGCGTGCACATCGACACGACCATGGTCGGCGTGCCGTTCGCGCAGAAGATGTCGCCGCTGCCGGCCGACTGGACCGACCGGCTCGTCGAGTTCGCCGACCGCGTGGTGCTGGGCACCGACTTCCCGAACATCCCGTACGCCTACGCCACGCAGCTGCAGGCGATCGCCGGCTGGGCAGCCGACGATCGCCTGGGTGAGCCGTTCCTGCGGGCCGTGCTGCACGACACGCCCGCGAAGCTGCTCAGCGTTTGACCTTCGCCGCCTCCGTGATCGCGACGGCCCGGCCGAGCAACGGCGTCAGCGACACCTGACGGCCGGCCAGCGCGAATCCGGCGGCGAGCAGCACGACCCAGGGGATCGGACCGTGGGCGAAGCCTTCGCTCAGCGGCTGGAACCCGTGCGCGGCGAGCCCGAGCAGGCCACCGGACGCGAGCAGCCCGGCCAGCACGAGCTGCGGCGTCCGAGCGGTGATCACCACGTCGTCGCGCTGTGTTTCGAAGCGGGAGAAGAGCCGCAGCAGCACCAGCAGCACGGCTGCGCACAGCGCGAACCACGCCGGCGCCAGCACCAGCCACAGCGCCGAACCGGGCGCCGGCGTCGCGTACCCCAGGCCGAGCACCGTCACGCCGGAGACGACGATCAGGGCCGGCATGTGCCACAGGTACACACTCATGAACCGCGCGCCGATCCAGCTCAGTGCCGTGCCGACACCAGGGCGCGCGGCCAGCGCGTTGAGCTGCGGGCGGACCGCGAGCAGCAGACCGAGCTGGCCCACGGCGAGAAACAGCAGCAACACGGTGGGCGGGCTCATGTTCGACACGGGCGCGCCCGGCATGCCGATCATGCTCGCGGGGTAGGGGCCGAACGCGACCAGCAGCGCCGTCACCCCGAAACCGGCGGCGGACAACGCGAGCGCACCGCGCCGCGCGAGCTCGCCCAGCCGGCCCTCCACGTAAGCGAAACCGAGCTGGTGCACGGCCACCCACACGAACACCGCGTTGACGTACCCGATCAATCCGAGGTCGGCGAACCGCGCGACGTCGACGAGCGCACCCGCCACGGCCATCACCAGCGGCACCCACAGGCCCCAGCGGCGGTGCGCCGCGACCATCAGCGGCGTGAGCAGCACCGTGAGCAGGTAGACGGACAGGAACCACAGCAGCTGCGCGGCGACCGAGCTGGCCACCTGTAGTGGCTGCGGCGGAATTCCCATGCCCTGCAGCAGATCCGGCACCACGAGCCACACGGCCAGCAGCGGAAGTACGGGCACCAGCAGCCTTCGGACGCGTGCGGCGAGCCACGCGCGGGAGGATTCCGCGCGGCGCAAGGAAATCAGGTTCGCCGCGCCGCCCGCGAAGAAGACCAGCGGCATCACTTGCGAAAGCCATGTCACGACCCACCAGCCGGGCGTCGCGAGCGCGTTGCCCGTCGCCAGCGTGCCGCGGGAGTACGAAAGCACCGGCATCACCCAGTGCTGCGTGATCACGGCCAGGATCGCGCCTGCCCGGACCACGTCGAGGAACTTGTCGCGGCCGCCGGAGGCGACCGGTGTGCTGCCCCGCAGCAGGCTCGTCGTCATGCCTCTAAGGCTGGTCGCCGCGGGCTTTCCGGACAGCGGGGTGAGCCGCCGAGTTCGACCTCCGGCCAGCCCGTGGTCGATACGGGGGTTGTCCCTACCTCAGGCCGTCGGGCTCCGGTTCCGAGTGCGAGGGTTCCGAGTGCGTGGTGGCGCTCACCCGGTACTCCCAGCCGTGCTCGGTCATGCCGAGCTCGTACAGCGTCTCGATCTTCGGGCCGCCGTGGAGGTGGATGTGGCGCACGATCGTGCCCGGGGCCGGTTCTTCGTCGGTGAGCTCCTGGACACGGCCGTCGAGCGGACCGCCGAAGAAGCGGACGCTGCGGTCGGTCACCGGGAACTCCTCACCAGACATTGGTCCATGGTAAGCGAGGCTCTCACGCCCGTGCTGCCGCCAATACGGGTGACGGCCTTCAACGGCCCAGGTACGTCAGGACCGCTCGCACACGCCGGTGTTCTTCCGAGCTGGCTTCGAGACCGAGTTTGGAGAAGATGTTGCCGATGTGCTTTTCGACGGCGCCGTGCGACACCACGAGCCGGTTGGCGATCGCCGTGTTCGACAACCCTTGCGCCATCAGGCCCAGTACTTCCGATTCGCGCGCGGTGAGCGCGTCGAGCGGGTTGTGGCGCCCGCGGGCCATCAGCTGCGCGATCACGTCGGGGTCGATCGCGGTGCCGCCTCCCGCGACGCGGCGCACGGCGTCGAGGAAGTCGGCGACGTCGGCGACGCGCTCCTTGAGCAGGTAACCAACCCCGCCGGCGCCGCCGGAAAGCAGCTCCACCGCGTAGCTCTCCTCGACGTACTGCGAAAGCACGAGCACGGGCAATCCGGGCACGGCGGTGCGCGCGGCGAGGGCGGCGCGCAGGCCTTCGTCGGTGAACGTCGGTGGCATGCGCACGTCGACGATCGCGAGGTCGGGTCTGTGTTCGGTGACCGCGCCGAGCAGGTCGTCGCCGTTGTCGACGGCGGCGACAGTGTCGATGCCCTCGTCGGCGAGCAGGCGCGTGACCCCCGCCCGCAGCAGCACGGCGTCTTCGGCGATCACTACTCGCATCAGGCCCCCAGGCTCGTGAGAGAAACGCTCCGGGGCTATTCACTCACGAGCGGGTCACCATTGGCACGGCAGGTCCGCCCGGATCACGGTCGGTCCGCCGACGGGGCTGACCACGGTGATCACGCCGTCGATGGTCGCGGCGCGGTCGGCCAGGCCCGCGAGCCCGCCGCCGGGCCGAACCTCGGCGCCGCCGTGCCCGTTGTCGGTGATCTCGACGATCACGTGCGTTTCGCTGCGCCACACCTTAACGACCGCCTCGGTGGCGCCGGAGTGCTTGGCGATGTTGGTGAGCGTTTCGCCGACGATGAAATACGCCGTGGTCTCCACGGCGGCCGGCGGGCGGGGCTCGACGTCCACGCTCACGTCGACGGGGATCGGCGACTTCGCGGCCTGGGCCGAAAGCGCCGCGTCGAGGCCGCGGTCGCCGAGCACGGCGGGGTAGATGCCGCGCGCGAGGTCGCGCAGCTCGGAGACGGCGAGCTTGGCGTCGGCGTGGGCCTCGTCGATGAGGTCGCGCACGGCGGCGGGGTCGTTGTCGAACTTCGACTTCGCGCGCCCGAGGCTCATGGCGACGGCGACGAGCCGCTGCTGGGCGCCGTCGTGCAGGTCGCGCTCGATGCGCCGCCGCTCGGCCTCGGCCGCGTCGACGCCGCGGGCCCGCGACGCCTGCAGGTGCTCGGCCTTCTCCTCGAGCTTCTTCGTGCGGTTCGGGCCCAGGAGCGACAGGGCCAGGTTGCCGTGGAGCCAGCCCAGCCACGGCGTCACCCAGATCGCCATCGGCAGCAGCACGATCGAGGCGATTGCCACCGGCAGCTCCGCGACGGCCAGCGGGAACGCGATCATCAGGTACGCGAGGTCACGCCACGTCGTCGGGTCGGTGAGGCGGGTGAGCCAGCGGCGCGTCATCGACTGGCCCTCGAGGGGCAGCCGCTCGACCTTCGTGAGCGGCGTCCGCAGCATCGTGCGCGCCCAGCGGCGCTCCGCGTCACCCGACCAGCGGACGAACGCCGTGGTCGCGAGCAGGATCGGGAAGCCGACCCAGACCACGACCGTGCCGACGCCCACCGTCGCGCCCACCACGATCAGCACGAACTGGACCAGGCGGAACACGAAGCTCGTGATCATGTAGACGATCGTGCGCGCGGGGTTCGGCCGGGGATGCTCCGGCAGCTGCTGCTCCGTGGTCATCCGGTCACCGTGCTCGTCTCGTCGAGTTCCTGCCACGAGCGCTCCATACGCCGGCGCTGGGACACGGTGGGCCGCAGCAGAGCCACGGCGAGCTCGCCGTGCAGTGCCGCCAGGCCCCTGGTCAGCGCCACTGACAGGGCGGTGAACAGCACCCCCAGCGCCGCCCAGGGCAGCGCGCTCACCGTCGAGTCGACGGTGAGCCACCGCACATCGTATCCCGGGAAGTACCAGGCGCCCTCGGGCAGGAAGCGGTAGTAGATCGGCAGCGCGACCAGGCCCAGGCTCGTCGCCCAGAACGTCACGACCAGCACGAACTCGACGAGACCGACGGGGAAAAGCAGGAAGAAGTACGACAGGTCGCGCCACGTGGCGCCGTCCTTCAGCCGCGTGCTCCAGCGAGCGCGCTGCCCGGTCGGCGGTAACGGCAGATAGGGGCTGTCCACGTACGTGTCGAGCAGCGAAAACACCCGCGCGCGCTCCATTCGCCCCGCCCCGCGGGCCAGGAGGACGAGCAGACCCAGTAGCGGCACCCCGAGCCACACGACGAGCGTCCCGGCACCGGCCGACAGCAGCACCGTGACCAGGGTGAACGACACGATGCCCAGAGGCAGGTTGAGCAGCAGAAACCCCAGCGCCCGACCCAGTGGCGGGTGGCGCCTTCTCACGGCGGACACGGTGACCATGGCGGGGCTCCTTCTCCAAGCGAACGACCTGCTCAGCATCGCTTCGCCTGGCCCTTGCCTGAATGGGGTGCGCGGGCATGTTCCGGGTAGGGCCAGCCCCACCCCGGCCTCGTGCCGCCTGGTGCCGCCGGGAATCAACCAGGTTGCCGCACGCGTTATGATGGTGAGGTTATGAACCACCTACAAGGGGGTGAACGGTTTCGACTCTGGACGTTGAGTCAGGGGAAGCGTGTCGGTGCAGGCGAGAGACCACCGCAAGCGTCATCGCAAACCAATAAGCGCCAAGGCCAATAGCCAGCGCGACTTCGCTCTTGCTGCCTAAGTAGCAGAGTGAGTCTGTCGGCCCGGGATCGCCTCCGACCCGGTAGTCGGCATCAGCTAGGAGGCTTACCGCCAGTCCCGGCCACGGGGCCTGGTTGGGAAGCAAACAGTGGCTGGGCTCGTCACTTCAGCTTGTTCACGTGACTGAAGGGGCCAAGTAGAGACAGAGTGGACTGCGCACGGAGAAGCCCTGTCAAGACGCTAGAGGACCCGGGTTCAATTCCCGGCACCTCCACAAGAATGGCCGGCTCATGCTCACTGGGAGCATGAGCCGGTTTTCTTGTGTCGGCATTGTTTCCGGGGGCGCAGCCCCCAGACCCCGCCCGGGAGGCTGCGCCCCCGGACCCCCGTCGTGGTGGGCTGGTTTGCGTTGCCGGGTGCGTGTGGTGAGGGACCTGCTGTGTGGTTGGCGGGTGCGTTACGGGGTGCGGTGGCGAGGGTGGGAGCTGGTGTCAGTGCCGCGGGTGTGTGGTCGTGCTGCGGGAAGCACCAGACGAGACGAGAGTGGGCGTACGGAGCAACCACCCTAAATCCGCCTCAAGTCAGCTTCCAGTCGAACCCCACCGGGTGGTAAACCTCCGACCACGAAGCTCACCGGCGAGCGCACGGTGTGGTCCGTACCTCGTCGAGAGTCCCGGAAGGCCGTTGGTGGTCTGAGAAAGGGAGTGCCATGCGCCGTCGTCGAACACTCATCGTTCTGCTGGCCCTCGGGGTCGCCGCGGGCACCGTGGTGCCCGCGGCACAGGCCCAGCAAGGGGGCAAACAGCCGGTCGCCGAGGGGTACGGCGGGGCGGTCGTCTCGGACACCGTCGAGTCCACCCAGGCGGGCATCGACGTGTTGCGCAAGGGGGGCACGGCGGCCGACGCCGCGGTCGCCGTGGGCGCGACGCTCGGGGTGACCGATCCGTACGTCGCCGGGCCCGGTGGTGGCGGCTACTTCGTCTACTACGACGCCAAGACCAAGCGCGTCTCCACCATCGACGGCCGCGAGACCACGCCGGCCGCCGACGGGACCGACATGTTCATCGACCCGGCCACCGGCAAGGCCTACGACTTCGAGACCGCCGTCGAGAGCGGCCGGTCCGTCGGCGTGCCCGGCATGCTCGCCACGTGGCAGCGCGCGCTGCAGCGCTGGGGCAAGTTCAGCCTTGCCGACAACCTCAAGCCGGCCGTGCAGGTGGCGGAGCGTGGCTTCGTGGTGAACCCCGAGTTCGCCGCCGAGACGGCCTCGGTCAAGGACAAGCTGTCGCACTTCGCGCCGAGCGCCGCGCTGTTCCTGCCGGGCGGCGACGTACCGAAGGTCGGTTCCGTGTTCCGCAACCCGGACCTCGCCGACACCTACCGCCAGATCAGCCGCCAGGGCATCGGCGCGTTCTACGGCGGTTCCGTGGGCGGCGACGTCGTCAAGACCGTGCAGAACCCGCCGCTCGCCAAGGGCGCGCCGATCAAGCCGTTGTCCGGCCCGATGCAGCTGTCGGACCTGCGCGCCTACCGCGCGCTCGACGGCTCGCCGACGCGCGTGAACTACCGCGGCTACGACGTCTACGGCATGGCCCCGTCCTCCAGCGGCGGCATCACCGTCGGGGAGTCGCTGAACATCCTGGGCAACTACAACCTGTCCAAGATGGACCGCACGCAGGCGCTGCACCACTACCTGGAGGCCAGCCGCCTCGCGTTCGCCGACCGCAACCGCTACATCGGCGACTCCCGGTACGTGAAGGTCCCGCAGCAGCAGCTCCTGTCGAAGCAGTTCGCGGCCACGCGCGCGTGCCAGATCGACCCGGACAAAGCCGGTCAGAGCCCCGTCGCGCCCGGTGACCCGTACTCGCACAAGGGCGGCTGCACCACCGCGCCCGCCGCTTCGTCCGACAGCAACGAGCAGCACACCAACCACTTCGTCGTCAGCGACAAGTGGGGCAACGTCGTCTCCTACACCAACACGATCGAGCAGCTCGCCGGCAGCGGCATCACCGTCTCCGGTCGCGGCTTCCTGCTCAACAACGAGCTCACGGACTTCAACTTCACGCCCACCCAGGGCACCGCGCCCGACCCCAACCTGCCGGCCGGCGGCAAGCGTCCGCGCTCGAGCATGTCCCCGACGATCGTGCTCAAGGACGGCAAGCCCGTGCTCGCCGTCGGTTCCCCGGGCGGCGCCACGATCATCACGACGGTGCTGCAGGTCCTGGTCAACCGCCTCGACCTCGGCATGAGCCTGCCGGAAGCGATCGCCGCGCCGCGTGCGTCGCAGCGCAACGCGAAGACGTCCGACGCGGAGCCGGCCTTCCTCGCGCTGCCCACCACGAAGGGGCTCGAAGCGCTGGGGCAAAGCTTCAGCCAGGTCAGTTCCATCGGTGTCGCGGCCGGGCTGGAGTTCAAGCCGGGCGGCAAGATCCTGGCGGCCGGTGAACCGGTCCGCCGGGGTGGCACCTCCGCGATGGTGATTTCTTCACACCGCTGACCCACACGACGAAAGGCCCGCTTCGCCATCTGCGAAGCGGGCCTTTTCACTGCGGCTTCGTGCCCCCGATCCGGCTGGTGAGCTGCGCGGCCGTCTCGGCAACCGCCGCCGCGAACTCCGGAAAGGTCTCACCGCACGGCCCGTCGTCGGGGCAGAGATGCCGCAGTGTCACCGAAATCGCCGCCATCGGCCGCGCCCCGTGGTCGAACACAGGGGCGGCAACGGAAGCGAATCCGTCCGTCACGTGACCGTCCTCGACCGCCCAGCCCAGCCGCTGTTCCGCGGCCAACGTCCGGCGCAGGGCGGCCAGCGAATCCGGCCCACGCCGAGTCCGCAGCACGAACGACGCCGCGGTCGGGAACAGCGCGCGGACGTGAGCCGCCGGCAGGTGGTTCAGGATCGCCCGCCCCGACGCCGTGAGCTGCCCGGGCAGCCGCACACCGACGTCGGTGACCAGGGTTTCCGGCCGCGCCGGCCGCTCCTTGATCAGGTACAGCGACTCGTTCCCGTGCAACACACCCAGGTGCGCGGTGTGGCCGACGCGGTCCACGAGCTTGCGCAGCAGCGGCGCGGCCAGCCGTTCGAGCGGGTCGTGGCGCAAGTACGCCGACCCGAGCTCGAACGCGGCGATCCCGAGGCCGTAGCGGCGCTCGGCCGGCAGGTGGGCGACGAAACCGGCGGCGACGAGTTCGTTGAGCAGGTGGTACGTCGTCGAACGGGGCAGGTGCAGGTCCCGCGCGACGGTCGCCGCGGACACCGGACCGGCGTGGCCCGCGAGCAGCCGCAGCACGGCGAGGCCGTTGCGCAGGGCGGGAACGTCCGAACTGTTCACCTGGCTCCTTCCGAACGGTTACGGGTGTCCGCTGAAGACGGCCGAGACCGCGGCGAACAGGGTGTCGTCGAGGTCCGCGCCGACGGCCTCGCGGATCGCCTGCCACTGGGTCTCGGCGCTGGGCGAGACGACTGGCGCGGTCACCGCGGGATGCGCCAGCAGCCAGGCGAGCGCCAACCCGGCCGTGCTGATTCCGTTGTCCCGTGCGAGATCCCGCAGCGCGCCGACCCGGATGAGGTTCTCCGCCGAGTGCATGCCCGCGTAGTACCGGTCCCCGGCGAGGGCGATGCGACTCCCGGGCCCGGGCGCGGTTCCGTCGAGGTACCGGTCGGAGAGCACGCCGCCCGCGAGGGGTGAGTAGGCCAGGTACCCGATGCCCTCCGCCGCGGCCAGCGGCAGCAGGTCGCGTTCGTCCGCGCGGTTGAGCAGACTGAGTCCATTCTGGACGCACGCCGGGCGAGGCAGCGACCTCTTCGCGGCGACGTCCAGGATGGCGTCCAGGAGCCCTGCATCGACGTTGCTGACGCCGTAGGCGCGGATCAATCCCGCTTCCCGCGCGGCGGCGAACGCGGTGAGCGTCTCCTCGATCGGCGTTCGCGGATCGGGCGCGTGGGAGAGGTAGAGGTCAACGCAGCCCAGGCGCCGGATGCTCTCCGCGAGCTGCCGTTCGACGTGGGGCCCGGACAGGTCGACGTCAGTCTGGTCGGGCCGCACTATGCCGCCGACCTTGGTCAGCACGACCACGTCGTCCCGCGGCTGCTCGGCCAGCCAGCGCCCGACCGTGCGCTCGCTCTCGCCACCTCCGTAGCTGTCGGCGGTGTCGATGGTGCGAATCCCCAGGTCGTAGGCCTCGTTGAGCCGGCGCAGCCCGTCCGCGCTGTCGATCCCCAACCCCCGAGTGGTCGCCGCACCGCCGATGCCCCCGATCGAACCGGCGCCGTAGACGAACCGGGTGACTTCGACCCCGGTGTCACCGAGCGAAGACGTTTCCACTGGGCCCACTTTCCGAACGAAGGGCACGAGCGGGACACTCGTGCCACGCAGCGAAGCTCCAACCTCGCTATGTCTTGGATACCAGACGCTACCGCCAACTCCGCTCTCCCGCCCGGGCGCTGATCGTTGTTTCAATGGCTGACATGCCGGAACCAGTGCTCTTGGGCTCGAAGCCGATGACCGCGGCCGACGTCGTCGACGTCGTCCGCGGACACGCGCACGTCGGGCTCACCGAGGCGGCCGAGAAGAACCTCGCCGCCACCCGCCAGCACATCGAGGACCTCGCCCACGCGACCTCGCCCACGTATGGCGTCTCGACGGGCTTCGGCGCGCTCGCGACGCGCCACATCCCCGTGGAGAGCCGCACCGCGCTGCAACGCAGCCTCATCCGCTCGCACGCCGCGGGCGCGGGGCCGGCGGTGGAGACGGAGGTCGTGCGCTCGCTGATGCTGCTGCGCCTGCGCACGCTCGCGAGCGGCTACACCGGCGTGCGCCCGGAGACGGCGCAAGCGCTTGCGGGTCTGCTCAACGCGGGGATCACGCCGGTTGTCCACGAGTACGGCTCGCTGGGCTGCTCGGGTGACCTCGCACCGCTGGCGGCGATCGCGCTCGCGCTGATGGGCGAAGGCGAGGTGGACCATGAGGGCGAGCGCAAGCCCGCCGCCGACGCCCTGCGCGCGGCCGGCATCACGCCCGTCGTGCTGGCCGAGAAGGAAGGCCTGGCGCTCACCAACGGCACCGACGGCATGCTCGGCATGCTGCTGCTCGCGGCCGCCGACCTGCACAACCTGCTGGATGTCGCGGACCTCACCGCGGCGATGAGCGTCGAGGCGCTGCTGGGCACCGACCGGGCCTTCGCCGCCGACCTGCAGGCACTACGGCCGCATCCCGGCCAGGCGGCCAGCGCGGCGCGGATGTTCGCGGCGCTGCAAGGGTCGAAGATCGTCGAAAGCCACCGCGGGCCCGACTGCAACCGCGTGCAGGACGCGTACTCGCTGCGCTGCGCCCCGCAGGTCCACGGCGCCGCGCGCGACACGCTCGCGCACGCCGAGCTCGTAGCCGATCGCGAGCTGCGGTCCGCTGTGGACAACCCCGTGGTGCTGCCCGACGGCCGCGTCGAGTCCAACGGCAACTTCCACGGCGCGCCCGTGGCCTACGTGCTCGACTTCCTCGCGATCCCGGTCGCCGACGTCGCCGGCATCGCCGAGCGGCGCACCGACCGGATGCTCGACAAGGCGCGTTCGGCCGGCCTGCCGCCGTTCCTCGCGCACGACCCGGGTGTCGATTCCGGGCACATGATCGCGCAGTACACGCAGGCCGCGGTGGTCAGCGAACTCAAGCGGCTCGCGGTGCCGGCGTCGGTCGACTCCATCCCGAGCAGCGCGATGCAGGAGGACCACGTGTCCATGGGCTGGTCCGCGGCGCGCAAGCTGCGCAAGGCCGTCGAAGGCCTGAACACGGTGCTGGCGATCGAGCTGCTCACCGCCGCCCGCGCGCTCGACTTCCGTGCCCCGCTGGAGTCGTCGCCGGTCACCGGCGCGGTGCGCGACCTGCTCCGCACGAAGGTCGAGGGCCCCGGTCCCGACCGGCACCTGGCGCCCGAGATCGCGGCCGCCGAAGAACTCGTCCGCTCCGGCGCCGTTCTGGCCGCCGCCCGTCTGGAGGTCTGAGAATGTCTCGCACCGTCCGTGCCGCTCGCGGCACCCAGCTCACCGCGAAGTCGTGGCAGACGGAAGCCGCGCTGCGGATGTTCCACAACAACCTCGACCCCGAGGTCGCCGAGCGGCCCGAGGACCTGGTCGTCTACGGCGGCACCGGCAAAGCCGCCCGCAACTGGCCGAGCTTCGACGCGATCACGCGTGAGCTGACCACTTTGGACCATGACGAGACGTTGCTCGTGCAGTCGGGCAAGCCGGTCGGCGTGTTCCGCACGCACGAGTGGGCGCCGCGCGTGCTGATCGCGAACTCGAACCTGGTGGGCGACTGGGCGACCTGGCCCGAGTTCCGCCGCCTGGAGCAGCAGGGCCTCACGATGTACGGCCAGATGACGGCCGGCTCGTGGATCTACATCGGCACGCAGGGCATCCTGCAGGGCACGTACGAGACGTTCGCCGCCGTGGCGAAGAAGAAGTTCGGCGGCACCCTGCGCGGCACGCTCACCGTGACCGCGGGCCTCGGCGGCATGGGTGGCGCGCAGCCGCTCGCCGTGACCATGAACGACGGCGTGGCACTCGTCGTCGAATGCGATCCGCAGCGCGCGCACCGCCGCGTCGAGACGCGCTACCTCGACGAGGTGGCCGACGACCTTGACGACGCGATCCAGCGCGTCACCACCGCGAAGAAGGAACGCCGGCCGCTGTCGGTGGCCGTGGTCGGCAATGCTGCCGAGGTACTGCCGGAGCTGCTACGCCGCGGCGTCGAGGTCGACATCGTCACCGACCAGACCTCGGCGCACGACCCGCTGTCCTACCTGCCCAAGGGGGTCAGCGTGGACGACTGGCGCGACTACGCGGCCAAGAAGCCCGACGAGTTCACCGACCGCTCGCGCGAGTCGATGGCCGACCACGTGAACGCGATGCTCGGCTTCCTCGATGCAGGCGCCGAGGTCTTCGACTACGGCAACTCCCTGCGCGGCGAGGCCAAGCTCGGCGGCTGCGAGCGCGCATTCGACTTCCCGGGCTTCGTGCCCGCCTACATCCGCCCGCTGTTCTGCGAGGGCAACGGCCCGTTCCGCTGGGCGGCGCTCTCGGGCGACCCCGAGGACATCGCGGCCACCGACCGCGCGATGCTGGAGCTGTTCCCGGAGAACGAGTCCCTGGCCCGCTGGATCAAGATGGCCGGCGAGCGCGTGGCGTTCCAGGGCCTGCCGGCGCGGATCTGCTGGCTCGGTTACGGCGAGCGCCACCTCGCGGGCCTGCGGTTCAACGAGATGGTGGCCAGTGGCGAGCTCAAGGCGCCCGTGGTGATCGGGCGCGACCACCTCGACTCCGGCAGCGTCGCCTCGCCCTACCGCGAGACCGAGGCCATGGCCGACGGGTCCGACGCGATTGCCGACTGGCCGCTGCTCAACGCGCTGGTCAACACCGCGTCGGGTGCGAGCTGGGTGTCGATCCACCACGGCGGTGGCGTCGGCATGGGGCGCTCGATCCACGCGGGCCAGGTCAGCGTGGCCGACGGCACGGCGCTGGCCGCGCAGAAGCTCGAGCGCGTGCTCACCAACGACCCGGGCATGGGCGTGATCCGCCACGTCGACGCCGGTTACGACCACGCGGCCGAGGTCGCCGACGAGCGTGGCGTGCGCATTCCCATGCGGGACAACGCGTGAGCGCTTCGGGGCTGCTCGGCGAGATCGCCGACGTCGGGCGTGACGCGAAGCGCGGCGGCTACTCGCGGCACGCGTTCGATGCGCCCGAACACGATCTGCGCACGTGGTTCGTCGAGCGCGCGCAGCGGCTGGGCCTGGACGTCGAGACCGACCGCAACGGCAACCTCTGGGCCTGGTGGGGCGCACCGGGGCCGGACGCCGTGGTGACCGGCAGTCACCTCGACTCGGTGCCCGGTGGAGGCGCGTTCGACGGCCCGCTCGGTGTGACGAGCGCGCTGGCGGCCGTGGAAGCGTTGCAGAGCAAGGGGTTCCGGCCCACGAAGCCGTTCGCCGTGGTCGTGTTTGCCGAGGAGGAGGGCGGCCGGTTCGGCGTACCGTGCCTCGGTTCGCGGCTGATGACCGGCACGATCGACGCCGACAAAGCGCGAGCGCTGCGCGACCCGGACGGCGTCACGTTCTGGGAGGCGGCCGCGAAGTCCGGTCTCGACGTGGACCGGATCGGCGCGGAGCCCGACCGCCTGGGTCTCATCGGCCGGTTCCTGGAGCTGCACGTGGAGCAGGGCCGCGGCCTCATCGATCTCGGTTCGGCGGTGGCGGTGGGCAGCACGGTGATCGCCCACGGGCGGTGGCGGTTCTCGTTCGCGGGCCAGGGAAACCACGCCGGTGCGACGCTGATCGCCGACCGCGTGGACCCGATGCTGCCCGCGGCCGAGACCGTCGTGGCGGTGCGGCGGCTGGCGAAGACGCGGGCGGATGCCCGGGCGACCGTCGGCCGGCTCGTGCCGACGCCGGGTGGCACGAACGTCATCGCGTCCACTGTGGACTTGTGGCTCGACGCGCGCGTGCCCGGCACGGTGACGCCGGAGCTGGTCGAGGACATTTCGCAGGCGGCGCGGGCCGCGGCGGAGGCGGAGGGCTGCTCGCTGACCGTCACGCGCGAGTCGTACTCCGGCGACGTGGCGTTCGACGAAAAACTGCGGCGTGACCTGGGGAAGTGGCTCGGCGAGGTGCCCGAGCTGCCGACCGGCGCGGGCCACGACGCCGCCATCCTGGCCGGGTTCGTGCCCGCCGGGATGCTCTACGTGCGCAACCCCACCGGCATCAGCCACTCACCGGAGGAGTTCGCCGAGGCCGACGACGTGGAGGCCGGCGCGCGGGCGCTGGCCGAGGTGCTGGAGCGGCTGGCGGCATGACCACGTACTGGTGCGAACGGGCCTGGCTGCCCGACGGGATCGCCGAGGCCGTGCTGCTCGTGGTGCGCGACGGGCGGATCGCCTCGGTCACCTCGGGCACGCCGAGGTCCGGGACCGTCCTCGCCGGGCTCACGCTCCCGGGGTTCGCCAACGGGCACTCGCACGCGTTCCACCGCGCGTTGCGGGGCCGGACGCACCACGAGCGGGGTACGTTCTGGACCTGGCGTGAACGGATGTACTCGCTGGCCGCGCGCCTCGACCCGGACGCGTACTACCGGCTCGCACGCGGTGTCTACGCGGAGATGGTGCTCGGCGGGTACACGAGCGTCGGCGAGTTCCACTACCTGCACCACGCGCCGGGCGGCAAGGCGTACGCGTCGCCGAACGCGATGGGCGACGCGTTGCGCGAGGCGGCGCGGGACGCGGGGATCCGGCTGACGCTGCTGGACACGTGTTACCTCGCGGGCGGGATCGGCGTGCCGCCGGACGAGGTGCAGCAGCGGTTTTCCGACGGTTCGGCCGAGAAGTGGGTTTCGCGGGTGGCGTCGCTGGTCGAGGACGAGCTGTTCCGCCTCGGCGGGGCCGTTCACTCCGTGCGGGCGGTGCCGGCGGACGATTTGTCGACCGTGAACCAGGGTGTTCCCGGCGACCGGCCGCTGCACATCCACCTGTCCGAGCAGCGCGCGGAGAACGAGCAGTGCGAGGCGGCGTACGGCCGGACGCCGACCGGGTTGCTGCAGGAGCACGGTGTGCTGGGCGAGCGGCTGGTCGCCGTCCACGCGACGCACCTGACGGACCAGGACGTGAAGTGGCTGGGTGACGCGCGGTCCGCCGTGTGCTTCTGTCCGACGACCGAGCGCGACCTCGGCGACGGCATCGGCCCCGCGCGGCAGCTGCTCGACGCGGGCGTGCGGCTGGGTGTCGGCAGTGACAGCAACGCGGTGGTCGACGCGTTCGAGGAGTCCCGCGCGCTGGAGCTGGACGACCGTCTGGCCAGCGAGGAACGCGGCCGGTTCGCCGCGGAGGAGCTGCTGGCGGCGGGGACCGACCACGCGTCCGTCGGGTGGCCGGAGGTGGGGTGGCTGGCCGTCGGTGCCGGGGCGGACCTGGTGACGGTGGCGCTGGACTCCGTGCGGACGGCGGGGATCGAGCCGTCCGGGGTGGTGTTCGCGGCGGGTGCTGCGGACGTGCGCCACGTCGTGGTGGCGGGTCGGGACGTGGTGCGCGACGGCGCGCACATGCTGGTGGAGCGACCGGAAACCGTACTGGCCGAGGAGATCGAGGCGCTGTGGCAATTCTGATCACGGGAATCGGCGAGCTCACCACCAACGACCCCGAGCTAGGCCAGCTGCACGATGCGGCGCTGGTGCTCGACGGCGGCGCCGTCGCGTGGGCCGGGCCGGCTGAGCGGGCGCCGGCGGCCGACGAGCGCGTGGACGTCGAGGGGCGCGCGGTGCTGCCCGGCTGGGTCGACAGCCACACGCACCTCGTGTTCGCCGGCGACCGCACGGCGGAGTTCGAGGCGCGGATGGCCGGGAAGCCTTACACCGCAGGCGGCATCGCCGTCACGGTCCGGGCGACGCGGGAGGCCTCCGACGAGCAGCTCGCGGCGAATCTGCGCCGGCACGTCGAGGAGGCGGCCGCGCAGGGCACCACCTGCCTGGAAACCAAGACCGGGTACGGGCTGACCGTGGCCGACGAGGCCCGCTCGGCCCGGATCGCGGCGACGGTGGCCGACGAGGTCACCTACCTCGGCGCGCACCTCGTGCCGCCGGGTGCCGACGCAGAGTCCTATGTGGACCTTGTGTGCGGCGAGATGCTCGACGCGGTGGCTCCGCACGTGCGGTGGGCCGACGTGTTCTGCGAGACGGGAGCGTTCGACGAGGCCCAGTCGGCGCGGGTGCTCAAGGCGGCGGCCGAACGGGGCCTGGGGCTGCGGGTGCACGGCAACCAGCTCGGTGAGGGCCCGGGGGTGCGGCTCGCAGTGCAGCTGGGTGCGGCGAGCGTGGATCACTGCACGTACCTGAGCGACGAGGACGTCGAGGCGCTGGCGGCGTCGGACACGGTGGCGACGCTGCTGCCGGCGTGCGATTTGTCGACAAGGCAATCGCTGGCTCCGGCGCGGCGGCTGCTCGACGCGGGCGCGACGGTCGCGCTGGCCAGCAACGCGAACCCGGGCAGCTCGTACACCACGTCGATGGCGTTCTGCGTGACCACGGCCGTGCTGCAGATGCGGATGACGGTCGCGGAAGCCGTGTGGTCGGCGACGGCCGGGGGCGCGCGGGCGCTGCGGCGCGACGACGTCGGCTACCTCCGGCCGGGCGCGCGGGCCGACGTGCACGTGCTCGAAGCGCCTTCGGTGACGCACCTGGCCTACCGGCCGGGCGTACCGCTCACGCACGCGGTGTGGCGGCGAGGTGAGCGGATGGGGTGAAGGGCTCAGCCGGCTCAGCTGTCCGCGGACAGGTGCGGGTGGACGCGGTCGGCCGCGTCGTCCGGCAGGCAGTGGCCGGCGACCTCGAACACCTCGAAGCGGTAGGCGGCGTCCACGAACTCCGCGGCGTTCGTGGCGGCCGTGCGGACGAGCTTGGTGTCCTGACCGCCCCACACGTACAGCGTCGACACCGTGATGGGGCCGGCGGGGGACGGTGTACTCGTCGTCGGAGACGCCGCGGTACCAGTGCCCTCGAAGTTGACGTTCCCACCGCAAGCCGTGATGTTCGTGGCACGCAGTGCCGGCCGGGGCCCGGTCGCTGCCCTCAACGGCGAGCGGCGCGGGCACGGGTGATGGCGAGCCCGGCTACAGCGGCGAGGGAGCAGAGCCAGGCGAACCAGTCACCGAAGCGGCTGTAGAGCGTGTCGCCCGTGCCAAGGGGGACGTCGGCGACGGTGGCGGCCATCGGGGCCGCACCAGTGCGCGTCTGGGCGAGGACGTGGCCGCGGGGGTCGCTGAGGATCGAGTTGCCGCGGGCGGCGCTCCAGGCCACCGACACGCCGTGCTCGACCCCACGGAGCAGGGCGGTGCGGCTGTGTTGCCAGCCGTCGACATCCTCGTCCGATGCGGGGATCAGGACCAGGCCGGTGCCGGCGCGGGCGTAGTCGCGGGTCGGGGGCGGGCCGTTGACGTCCATGCAGACCTCGAGGCCGATGGGCTGCCCCGCGAGGTGGGCGAGGTCATGGCCGGCCGTGAGGGGCGAGAAACCGTTGCGCCACTTGCGGTATTCGACGGTCGGGCCGGCCGGGGGCACGTCGAGGGCGGTGTTGTAGGCCGCGTGACCCGGATCCTTCACGATCGCGCCGGTCACGACGTGGAGATTCTTGGCGCGGGCGACGTCGGCCAACGGTCCGGTGAGGCCGGCCAGCCGGGCGCGCTCGGTGCCGAACGCGGCCTCCGGCAGCACGGCGACGCGGACGTCGGCCGGCAACGCGGTGAGAGCGTCTACATAGGACTTGAGAACGCGCCCGCCGGCAGGAGATTCCGGATCCGCCGCCCACGTCTGCTCACTGCGAGCCATCACGGCGACGCGCACCTGGCCCACGGAAGCCGCAGCGGGCGTCGCACCGAAAGCCGATGCGCCGCCGACCGCCGCGGCCGTCACCACTGTGATGCCGGCCCGTGCCGAAGGCCGGACACCGGGCGCGAGCACCGCGGCGAGCGCCGTCGGCGCCAGCAGCACGAGGTACTCCACACCCCACCCGCCGAGCACCGACGCGAGGCGTAGCACGTCGGGCTGGTCGCCCTGACTGGTCATGAACGTCCCCATCACGCCGAACGGGTTGGCCACTGAAACGCCGTAGAGCACCGCGGTCCAGACCGCGGGTGCCGCGACGGTCGCGAGCACCGGCCGGCCCATCCCTACGAGGCGGCGGAAGAGCGCCACCATCGCCGCGAACAGCACCGGCGACCCCAGCAGGATCGCCAGCGCGCCCGGCACCGGTACCGACTGCGAGTTCAGGAAGTAGTGCCAGCTGCCGGCGCTCCCGCCCAGGTAGGCGAGGAACGCTGCCGCGCCCGCCACCCACGCGCCCGTGCGCGGCGCGAGCAGAAGCACGGGCAGCGGCGCCAGCCACGCCAGCACGGCGGCAGGTTCGAACCCCAGCCCGAAGTGGATCAGCACGCCGGACGCGACAGCCGCGGCGAGCGCCCAGCCGAGGTGACGGTCCACGGTGCTGGAAGTGGAAGTGCTTGCTGTGGCGGTCATCCGGGCGGCCCCTATCGCCGTGTGACCACCACCGTCGCAGGCGGTCGCGGGCAGAAGCACTGGGCTGCACCGGAGTATTCATGGTAGGGCCGGCACCACCCCGAACCGCATAATTCCGGCACAAAGAATTAAAAGCGCAAACACGGATCCGCCCAACCTGGCTAGTCGATCCGTTGACCACCAGGTGAACGCGGGAAATGGACCTGCCCGCGCGCGCCCTCGTTTACGCAGAGTTCAACCGAAGGCCACTCGTACGAGATTAGGCCCCGCTCGGTTGATGGGTAGCTTTTGAACAGCACGACCACCGAGCCGGAGAAACGCCCATGGACTTTTCCCTCATTGTCCTGGTGGTGATCGTCGCGGCACTCGCCTTCGACTTCACCAACGGGTTCCACGACACGGCCAACGCCATGGCCACTTCCATTGCCACGGGAGCTCTCAAGCCCAGAATGGCGGTCGCCATTTCGGCCGTGCTGAACCTGGTCGGGGCGTTCCTGTCGATCGAGGTCGCGAAAACGATTTCCGGCGGCATCGTCGACGACACGAAGGTCACCCCGGTGGTGATTTTCGCGGGGCTCGTCGGCGCCATCATCTGGAACCTCGTCACGTGGCTCGTCGGCCTGCCCTCGAGCTCCTCGCACGCCCTGTTCGGCGGTCTGATCGGCGCGACGTGGATCGCTTCGGGCGCGGACGCCGTGCACTTCGGCAAGGTCGTCGAGAAGGTGCTGATCCCCGCGGTCGTGTCGCCGATCGTGGCCGGGATAGTGGCGCTCGTCGGCACGTTCCTGACCTACCGCATCACCGACAAGACCAAGGAAGACGTGGTGGGCAAGGGCTTCAAGACCGGCCAGGTCCTCTCAGCCAGCCTCGTCTCGCTCGCCCACGGCACCAACGACGCGCAGAAAACCATGGGTGTCATCACGCTGACGCTCATCGCCGGTGGCACGCTCGCGCCGGGTTCGAACCCGCCGCTGTGGGTCATCGGGGCGTGCGGCCTCGCGATCGCGGCCGGTACGTACCTCGGCGGCTGGCGCATCATCCAGACCATGGGCAAGAAGCTCACCGAGATCCAGACACCGCAGGGCTTCGCCGCGGAGACCAGTTCCGCGGCCGTGATCCTGGCGTCGTCGCACCTCGGCTTCGCGCTGTCGACGACCCACGTCACCTCGGGCGGCATCATCGGCTCGGGGCTCGGCCGCAAGCTCGCGGAGGTCCGCTGGGGCGTCGCGGGCAAGATGGTCATCGCGTGGGTGCTGACGCTGCCGGCGGCCGCCATCGTCGGCGCCATCGCGGCGGCGGTCTCGACCCGCGGTAGCTGGGGCACGATCCTCATGGGCGCTTTCGGGGTGCTCGTGGCGCTGGGCATCTGGCTCGCGTCACGCCGCAACCCGGTGAGCGCCAACACCGTCAACGACGAGCCGGACGCCGCCAAGGCCGCTCCGGTCGCGGCCTGAGGGAGCGGACATGGACATCGACTGGGGTGCCCTCGGCACCGTCTTCGTCGTCGCGCTGGCCGCGGCGGTGGTGCTCACCGTGCTGTTCGCCTACGGCGTCCGCGGGCTTTCGGCACGCGAAACGGCCCGCGAACAAGGCGGCTCCGGCGTCGCGCAGTTCACCGGCTCCATCGTGTGCTTCGTCGTCTGCACCGCGGTGGTCGCGTACGGGATCTATTTGATCGCGGCCTGAGCACGGCCGCGTAGTTCGTCCGGCAGCTCGTCGAGAAGCGGGAGTACCGTTTCCCGGCGAGCTTTTCCCAGGTTGGCCAACACGTCGAGCGCCGGCTCCCACAGCGATTCGTCGGCGCCGGCTGCGCGGATCAGCCGCGGTAGCCGGCCCTCGGGCAGCAGGCCCATCACGTGGTCGATGCGCGTTTTGTCGTCCAGCACGTACGCGGTGCGCAGCAGCGCGGCGTCTTCGAGCACGGCGAGGCTACGCCGGACGGTCGGGTCCGGCAGGTGCCCGACGAACCGGCCGAGTGTGATCCAGTCCTCCCGCCGAGTGAGCTCCGCGGCCACCGCGACCACGGTGTCGAGCGGGATGCGCGTGATGATCGACGTCGCTCGCCGCGGGTCCAGCTCCGCCGCCACCGACGCGAGGAACTTCGGCGGCAGGCGTTTCGCGACGTCCACGCCGCGCGAGACGTCCACCAGGCCGGCGATCCGAGCGCACAGCAGTGGTCCGAACACCTTCTCGGCGATCTTCGCGATCACGGGGGCGGGTAGCAGCCGGCTGGCCAGCGCCATGCGTTCGAGCACCACGAGGTTCGCGTCGAACAGCGTGGTCGTCACCTGTTCGCGGAACAGCTGCAGGTCGGCGACGTCCACGTCGGCGAGGTAGGCCAGCCGTTCGGGCTCGACGTCGAGCACGCGCGCCAGCTTGAGGATCTCCGGGTTCACAGCCCGACCGCCTTGCGGACGGCGCCGCGCAGGAGCGCCGGCACGTACTTGAGGCCGTCCTCGCCCGCCTGGGCGAGGGCCTTGGCCTGCCGGTGCCGCGCGGCGCGCAACGCGGCGGCGAGGTCCCGCCGCGCGTCTTCGGGCAGGGCTTCGATGCCTTCGGGCAGGGGGCCGCCGAGCTGCTCGGCGAGTGTGCGCTCAGCCATGGTGAGCCATCATGCCTCAGCGGTTGACTTTCGACAGTGGTGGCCGCCGCCGCGGGCCTTGCAGCGTCAGCGCCCATGTTGGAGGTGATTAGGCGCAGGTGGCGGGTGGTGCTCGACGTCCTGCTCTGATTCTTCCTGTCCGGTGTCGTCGCGATCGATGCCTCGAACAACCCCAACCCGTGGGAGCTGATCTCCGGGCTGGCCGCCACCACCGTGTCGGTCGCGGTGTGGCGCCGGCTGCCGGCGGTGTCGCTGATCGTCACGATGGCCACGGCCGTGGTGGTGGCGTTCGGCTGGGGCGGGCGCGTGGCCGTGTGGGAGGTCTTCCTCATGGTCACCCTGGGGTACCTCGCCGGCCTGCGGATGACGCAGGTCCGGGTGGCCGTGCTCACGTGTTCGGCCATCGCGCTGGCCGGGCTGCCCCTGGCGCTGGTGCTGCCCTCGGCCGGGTTCGGGGCGTGGGGCGCGATGCTCGGGGTGCTCGCGTTCGCGGGGGTGGCGCCGTGGCTGCTGGGGCGCCACGTGCGGCTGCGGCGCGAGCTGGCGCGCGCGGGGTGGCGGCGGGCGGAGGAGATGGAGAGCCGCCAGCAGCTCGTCGCCGACCAGGCCCGCCTGCGGGAACGTGCGCGGATCGCCAGCGACATGCACGATTCCCTGGGCCACGAGCTGAGCCTCATCGCCGTGCGCGCCGCGGCCCTCGAAGTGGCGGGTGGTCTCGACGACACGCAGCGCGCCGCGGCCGGCGACCTGCGTGCCAACGCCGCGACGGCGACCGAGCGGCTGCGCGAGATCATCGGCGTGCTGCGGGAGGACGCGGCGCCGATCGAGCCCGTGCAGGGTGACCTGGGGGAGCTGCTGGAGCGGGCCCGCGCGTCGGGGCTGCTGGTGGAGTCGCAAGTGGACAGTCTCGAGGCGGCGCCGCCGATGGTCGCGCGGGCGGCGTACCGCGTGGTGCAGGAGGCGGTGACGAACGTCGCCAAGCACGCGCCGGGCGCGGCCGTGACCGTGCGGGTGCTCAGCACCCCGGCGAGCACGGAGATCCGCGTGGTGAACGCGCGCCCGCCCGCGGGTCCGTTGCCGGGGACGTCGGGCAAGCGTGGACTGATCGGGCTGCGCGAACGGGTCCGGCTGGTCGGGGGTGCTCTGCGAGCGGGGCCTGATGCGGGCGGTGGCTTCGGGGTCGTGGCCACGCTGCCGCACGACGCCGCTCCGGGGCCCGCTTCCGAGGCCGGCGCCGACGTCGAGCAGTCCGAGTCGGCGCGCGAGTGGGAGCTGGCGCGGCGCGACGTGCGGCGCAGCCTGGTGCAGGCGATCGTGATCCCGCTGGCGTTGTTCGGCCTGGTGATCGGCGGCAGCGGCGTGGCGTTCCTCGTGCAGTGGTACGGCTCGCAGGTGTCGACTGGCGTCTACCAGCAGATCCAGCTGGGGTCGACGCGGGCGTCGCTGCAGCCGCTGCTGCCTTCGCAGCAACGGCTGTCGAAACCGCAGTACGGTAAGCCGCCGAAGCCTGCGGGCAGCACGTGCGAGTACTACGGCACTTCGCGCAGCTGGTGGAACGTGCGCTACGCGGCGGTCCGGCTCTGCTTCGAGGGCGACCGGCTCGTGACGAAGGATCTCTACAGTGAGGACGAACCGTGATCCGGGTGCTGCTGGCCGACGACGAGGCCATGATCCGCGCGGGCGTCGCGGCGATCCTGGCGGCTGACGCCGGCATCGAGGTCGTCGCCGAGGCCGCGGACGGCCGCGAAGCCGTCGCCCAGGCGCTGGCCACCCGCCCTGACGTGGTGCTGCTCGACATCCGCATGCCGGTGCTCGACGGCCTCGCCGCGGGCGCCGAGATCCGCCGCGTGCTGCCGGAGGTCGGCGTGATCATCCTGACGACGTTCGGCGAAGACGCCTACATCGAACGCGCGCTGGGCTTCGGCGCCAGCGGGTTTTTGCTGAAGGCCGGCGACCCCCGCGAGCTGCTCTCCGGCATCCACGCCGTCGCGGACGGCGCCGCGTTCCTCTCCCCGAAAGTCGCGTCCCGCGTCATCGCCCGCCTCTCCGGCGGCGCCCTCACCCGCGGCGCGGCGGCCCGCGACCGCATCGCCGCTCTGACGGCCCGCGAACGCGAAGTCCTCACGCACTTGGCGACCGGACTGTCCAACGCGGACATCGCTTCGCGGATGTTCGTCGTCGAGGGCACGGTCAAAGCCCACGTCAGCACGATCCTCACCCGCCTGGGTGCCCGCAACCGCGTCCAGGCGGCGATCACGGCTTACGAGGCCGGGTTGGTCGGGGGAGAATCCGAGGAGCCGAGCCGCTGATCGCCCGGCCGGTCGGCGAGACGCGGCTCCGCGTCCCCGCACCGGCCACTCGCACCGCCCCCATGTGGCGTTGGTTGCGTTGAGCGCACCCAACGCGGCATTCGGTGCGTTGAGCGCACCGAACGCCACATGCGGGCGGTTCAGCTGCCCCCCACCGCCGGCCGACGGGGGCGTGAGCAATGTGGCGCCCAGGAGCGCCCGCATCTCACGAGTGACCGGAGGCAGTGGTGGTCCGGGGCAGGCGCGGCGGCCGCCAGTCGTTGATCCAGCTCTCCGCCCGCGCCATCACAGACGGCGGGGCCAGCCGCAGCACCGCGGTGCGCACGGCGGCGCCGACGGGGTTACGCAGCAGTGGCCCCATTGACCCCGCCCGAATCGACGTCCGCCAGACGCGCTGGCTCCGCGGGCGGCGCAACGCGTCGTACTCACGCACGCCCGCGGCCACGTCGTCGCCGGCGGCCAAACAGGCCGCCAGCACGACCGCGTCCTCGATGCCCTGGCAGCCGCCCTGGCCGAGGTAGGGCGGCATGGCGTGGGCGGCGTCGCCGAGGAGGGCGAGGCGGTTGTGGGCGTAGGAGGGCAGCGGGGCGGCCAGGTGGCGCAGGTCGTGGTGCAGCACCTCGGGTGAGGAGGCGATGAGGGTCGGGATCGGGACGTGCCAGGAGCCGTAGCGCGAGAGCAGGTAGGCGCGTGGGTCGGCGTGGCGGATGCCTTCCTGACGGGCCTCGGCGATCCACCAGTAGACACGGCCGTCGCGCAGGGGGAGGGCGCCGATTTCGGTGCCGCGGCCCCACTGCAGACTCAGCTCGGTGCCGGGCAGTTCGGCAACGCCGCGGAAGGCCGTGCCGCGGCTGTAGGCCACGTGCGGCCGGGGGTACAGCGAGGTGCGGATCGGGCTGTGGATGCCGTCGGCGGCGACCACCAGGTCCGCGCGCACGGCGCCGGACGCGTGCGTCACCAGGCCGCCCGGAGTCGCCGAGAGCACGTCGACACCTGTGTGCAGGCTTGACGAAGGCAGCTGGGTGCACAGCGCGGCAATCAGGTCCGCGCGGTGGATCGCGGCGAGTGGCAGGCCGTAGCGCCGCACGTAGGCGTCCTGACTCCACGTCGCCAGCCGGCGGCCGTGCTGGTCGAACAGGGTGCCGTCGCGCTGGGGTTGCAGCGGCGCGTCCACGCCCAGCTCTGCCAGCGCCCGCTGCGCGTTGGGCCAGATCGAGATCCCCGCGCCGATGGCCGAGAACTCCGGCGCCCGCTCGTAGACCGTCACCCGCCAGCCGGTGCGGTGCAGCCCGACGGCCGCGCTCAGCCCCACGATGCCCCCGCCGATCACGACTGCGTGCCGTTGCCCCATGACCGCTCCTCTACGTTTGTAGAGGACTCTACACCTGTAGTGTGATGATCGTGGACAGGATTTCGGCGATCGGCGACGCGGCCATCGAGGTGATCGCGGCCGACGGCATGCGGGGGCTCACCCACCGGGCCGTCGACCGGGCCGCGGGGCTGCCGGCAGGCTCGACGTCGTACTACGCCCGCACCCGGGCCGCGCTGCTGGAGCTCGCGATCAAACGCATAGTGGAGCTCGACCAGTCGGACATCGATCCGGCAGCGAAGGACATCGCCGAGGTCCTCGCCTCGACCATCCACGCCGCCATCACCGTCGGCCGCTCCCGCATGCTCGCCCGTTACGAGTTCGCTCTCGAAGCCACCCGCCGCCCGGAGCTGCGCGCGGCCTACGACGCCGGCGGCCTCGAAATTCGCGAGCTCTGCGTCGCGCTCCTCGGCGCCGCCGGGTCGACGAACCCGCAGCGCCACGCTCGCGTGCTCCTCAACTGGCTCGACGGCTCGATCTTCGACGCCCTCGCGGGCACCGGATCGACAAATCCGCCGGACAAGGAGGAGCTCGCCGAAGGCGCCCGCGCCGTCCTCAACGGGCTCGGCATCCCCAGCGTGCAGTGAAGGGGCCCTCGAAAGAGGCCCCTGCACGAAACCGAACGCGAACCCGAATCAGGCGTCCCGCCGCTTCAGCACCGAAGTGCCCAGGAACAACCCCGCCGCCGCCCACGCCAGGCAGATCAGCACCCCCACCCACGGCGAGTACGGCGAAATCCCACCCAGCAACGGGTTCGTCTCCCCCGCGGGCACCATTCCGTTGAGGCCCGCGAACGCCGGGGAGTAGTTCATGATCTCCGGCGCCACGTAGGCGGAAAGCAGCATCGGCAACGGCAGCAGCAGCACCATCGTCACCACGATCGTTCCCGCCGCGCTGCGCAGCGCGAACCCGATGCCCGCGCACAGCACTCCCAGCAGCGCGAAGAACGCCCCCATGCCCGCGGCCGCCGCGAACCCTTCGCCGAACGTCGTCGTCAGGGCCGCGCCCGGCATCGGCACCGCCGCGGTCGCCATGCCGAGCAGCGCCACCACCACGCCGTACGCGAACAGCACCGGTAACAGCACGGCCGCCTTCGCGAGTGTCACGGTCGAGCGCACCGGCACCCACTGCAGCGTCGAGCGGATGCTGCCGCTGGCGTACTCGCTCGTCACGAACAACGTGGCCACCGCGATCACGCAGAACTCGGTGAGGTAGATCGAGCCGTTGACCACGATGTCGTGCGGGCCCTGTGGTGGCTCGGTGTCGCCGAACCGTTGTGACAGACCGGAAACTCCGCTGTAGAAGAGCATCACCAGCACGCCGCCGGCGAGGCTCCACCACGTGCTGCGCACCGACCAGAACTTCGTCCACTCCGCCGCGACGGCCCCCGAAAGTTCGCCGCCCGCGCGTACCTGCGTGGTCGTCATGCCGGCCCCCCGTATTCCACCGACGAAGCGGTCAGTTCCAGGTAGGCCTGCTCCAGCGAAGCCGTTCGCTCACCGAGGCCGTGCAGCCGCACGCCCAGCTCGTGGGCGAGGTCGCCGACCGCCCCGACGTCGGTGCCGGTCACCACCAGCTCGTCGGCCTCACCGGGTTCCACCGCAGCACCGCGCGTGAGCAGGTGCCGCGCCAGCGTGTCCCGCTCGACCGGCGTCGGCACGCGCACCGAAACCGAGCTGAGCGAGTTGCCGGCGATGAACTCGTCGACGGGCGCGTCGGCCAGCAGCTTTCCCTTGCCGATCACCACGAGGTGGTCGGCCGTCAGCTGCATCTCGCTCATCAGGTGGCTCGACACGAACACCGTGCGGCCCTCCGCGGCGAGCGAGCGCATGAGCTGGCGCACCCAGCGCACGCCGTCGGGGTCGAGGCCGTTCACCGGCTCATCGAACATCAGCACGCCGGGGTCGCCGAGCAGCGCCGCCGCGATCCCCAGCCGCTGCCCCATGCCGAGCGAGAACTGCCCGGCCCGCTTGCCCGCCACGTCGGTGAGCCCGACCGTCGCGAGCACCTCCTCGACGCGCGAAGCGGGAATGCCGTTGCTGTGCGCCATCGCGAGCAGGTGGCGCCCGGCGCTGCGGCCCGGGTGCAGCGCCTTCGCTTCGAGCAGCGCGCCGCCCTCGCGCAGCGGGTGCTTGAGCTCGGCGTACGGCTTGCCGTGCACCAGCACGCTGCCTGCCGTGGGCCGGTCGAGGCCCACCGTCATGCGCATCGTGGTCGACTTGCCCGAACCGTTGGGCCCGAGGAACCCCGTGACGCTGCCGGGAGCGACGACGCACGTGAGCCCGTCGACGACCGTCTTCTCCCCGTAGCGCTTCGTCAGTCCGCGAAGCGTGATCATGTGCCCTCCCCTGGGTTCGATCCCTTGGGGAGGAAGTCTGCGGTCCGCGGGGCACGGCGGACATCGGACTTCCGGCTCGCGCTACCCCCGACCTTCGACCGGGGGTCAGCGCGACCGGCGGGTGGTGTGGCGCGTCGGCGTGGCCGTCGCCGGGTCCTCGGGCCAGGGGTGCTTCGGGTAACGGCCGCGCAGGTCGGCGCGCACGGCCGCGTACCCGGTGCGCCAGAACGACTCCAGGTCGGCCGTCACGGCGGCGGGCCGGCCGGCGGGGGAGAGCAGGTGCAGCAGCACGGGCACCCGGCCGTCGGCGACGGTCGGGGTGGCGGTCCAGCCGAACGTTTCCTGCAGCTTCACCGCGAGCACGGGCTGGTCGCCGGTGTAGTCCACGCGGTAGTGCGAGCCGGACGGGACTTCGAGCCGGTCGGGTGCCAGCTCGTCGAGGCGCGCGGCTTCGGGCCAGGGCAGCAGGCCGCGCAGGGCGCCGCCGGCGTCGACCGCACCGAGGTCCGCGCGGCGGCGGGCACGGGAGAGGTCGAGCCAGACGTCCACTTCGGACAACAGGGTGTCGTCGTCCACGGCCGGCCACGGGGCGCCGAGCGCGCGGTGCAGGAACGCCATCCGCTCACGCAGGCGCCGGCCGTCTTCGCTCCAGCGCAGCAGGCCGAGGCCTTCGGCGCGCAGGCCGGTGACCAGGGCTTCGTGCACGAGTCCGGGTTGCGGTGAGCGCAGCGGACGTTCGGCGAGCACGATCGCGCCGAGGCGGCGGACGTGCCGGGCCACCACGTCGCCGTCCCAACGGACTTCGTCCACTTCGGACACCAGGGCGGGCGCGGCTCGCACGGCAAGGGTTTCGTCGGCGACAGCGGCGAGCCGGATCGTGCCCTGCACACGGCCGGGGTCGCGCGTGGCCTCGCCGACGGCCAGCCACTCTGCGTCGCCGAGGCCGCTGCCCGCGGGCAGTTCCACCGCGGTGCCGCCGGCCATCAGGTACACGGGCTCGCTGCCCGCCCGACGTCTCGCGAGCCGTTCGGGGTGGGCCAGGGCGACGACCAGCGCGGCGTCGGGTTTGCCGGCACTGCCCGGGGACTTGACCAGGCCCGACAGTCGCCGGGCCTCCGTTTTCCACCGCCGGGCCGCGTCGTCCGTGCCGCTGCGCAGGCGGCGCAGCTCGGCCTCGACGTCGGTGAGCTGCGCGCCCGCGTCGAGCAGGGCCACGACCTCGGCGGCCGCGCGCGCACCCACCGCGGCCGATCCGTCGAGCAGCGCGCGGGCGAGCCGCGGGTGCAGGCCGAGGTCGGCCATCCGGCGACCGCGTGGGGTGATGGTGCCGTCGGCGGTCGTCGCCCCCAGCGTGACCAGCAACGTGCGCGCGGCGGCCAGCGCGCCCTCGCCCGGCGGGTCCCACCACGCCAGGCCACTGCCGTCCGGGGTGGACCAGCACGCGAGCTCCAGCGCGAACCGCGCGAGCTCGGCCGTGCGGATCTCCGGCTCCGGGTACGCGGGCAGCGTCGCCTGCTCGTGCTCCGGCCAGCAGCGGTACGCGCGGCCGGGTGCTTCGCGGCCCGCGCGTCCGGCGCGTTGCTCGGCGACGGCCGCGGACACGCGCACGGTCGCCAGCCCGGCCAGGCCGCGCCGGTGGTCCACTCGCGGCACGCGGGCGAGCCCGGAGTCCACAACGGACCGCACGCCGGGCACGGTCAGGCTCGACTCCGCGACGGCCGTCGCCAGGACCACGCGCCTGCGGTCGCGGGGCCGCAGCGCTTCGTCCTGCCGGGCGGCGGTGAGGCGGCCGTGCAGCGGCAGCACGTCGGCGTTGAGTGAATGCAGCTGGGCGGCTGTACGCGCGATTTCCCCTGCCCCGGGCAGGAACGCGAGCACGTCACCGTCCCCTTCGGACAGTGCCAGCCGGATTGCGGACGCCACCGCCGCCTCGATCCGCGCGCCGCGGGCGGGCGCGCGGTAGGTGAGCTCGACGGGGTAGGTGCGGGCGTGCGCGGTCACCACCGGCGCGTCGCCGAGCAGCTCGGCGAGCCGGCCCGCGGCGACGGTCGCCGAGGTCGCGAGCAGGCGCAGGTCTTCGCGCAGGCCGGCGCGGACGTCGAGCAGGAGGGCGAGCAGCAGGTCGGCGTCGAGATGGCGTTCGTGGCACTCGTCGAGCAGCACCGTCGACACGCCGCCCAGCTCGGGGTCGTTCTGCACGCGCCGCACGAGCAGGCCCGACGTCACGACCTCGATCCGCGTGCGCGGAGACACCTTCCGATCGCCGCGCACGGAGTATCCGACCGTCTCGCCCACCGGTTCACCCAGCAGCGCGGCCATCCGCGAAGCCGCGGCGCGGGCGGCCAGGCGGCGCGGTTCGGCGACCACGACGCGGCCGCCGCCGTTCTCCAGCGCGAGCGGCACGAGCGTGGTCTTGCCGGTGCCGGGCGGTGCGACCAGCACGGCGGTGCCGTGGTCCGCGAGCGCCGCCAGCACATCGGGCAGCACCGCGCGAACGGGCAGGTCGGGCAGGTTCTCCAGGTGGTTCACTGCTCGGTGATCTCCGGCGGCTTCGGCAGCGGGTAGTTCGACGGGCCGATGTTGGCCTGCAGCGACCGCAGCCAGTCGCCGTCCGAGACCATCTTGCGGATGGCGTCGCCCACGGCGTGCCGGCCCTCGGTGTCGCCCTTGCGCAGGCCGACGCCGTAGCGCTCGGTCGAGAACGGGTGCCCGACCACGCGCAGCAGCTCGGGGTCCTGCGCGACGTAGCCGGCGAGGATCACCGCGTCGGTGGTCACGGCGTCGACCTGGCCGGCGAGCAGGGCCGTGACGCAGTCGGGGTAACGCGGGTACTCGACGAGCTGCACGGCCTGCGCGAACTTGTCCCGCACCTGCTGCGCCGGCGTCGAGCCGGTGACCGAGCACAGCCGTCGGCCGTTGAGGCTCTCCGGTCCGGTGATGTCCGACGACGTGAGCCGCACCAGCAGGTCCTGGCCGGTGACGAAGTACGGCCCCGCGAACGACACGAGCTGCTTGCGTTTGTCGGTGATCGAGTACGTGGCCACCACGAGGTCGACGCTGCCGGAGGTGAGGTCGGACTCGCGCGTGGCCGGCGTGGTCTCGTGCCACGTGATGTGGGCCGGGTCCACGCCCAGCTCACCGGCCACGAACTTGGCGACGTCCACGTCGAAGCCCACGAACCGGCCGTCGATCGTGCGCTGCGAAAGGCCGGGTTGGTCGAAGCGGATCCCGATCGTGAGGTGGTCACCGTCACGCGCGCGTTTGACCAGCGAATCGCCGGGCGAGACCGTTCCCGGACCGCAGGCCACGCACGTGACCAGCAGTAACAGGGCGGTGAACACCGCGCGAGCCCGCATGTCCGCCTCCGGTCGGTGGGTGTTGACAACTCACGAAGTTCTCAGGTCCGGCGGCTAGCCTAGGCGTGTGCGACGACTGCCCCAACCCGTGCTCGACACGATCGGCACCCTGGCCCGGCTCGGGCTGGCGGCCGTGTGGCTGATTTCGGGTGCCATAAAACTGGCCGCTCCGGGGCAGACGTTCATCGCCGTGCAGGCCTACGACGTGCTGCCGAGCGCGCTGGTCCGCCCGGTCGCGACCGCATTGCCGCTGGTCGAGCTGGTGCTGGGCCTGCTGCTGCTGTTCGGCCTGGCCACACGCTGGGTCGCCACCGCGGCGCTGGTCATGCTGGCCGTGCTCGTGGCGGGCATCGCGCAGTCCTGGGCGCGCGGCCTGAGCATCGACTGCGGCTGCTTCGGCGGCGGCGGGCACGTGGCCGCCGGCCAGACCGAGTACCCGCAGGAAATCCTGCGCGACACCGGGTTCGCGGTGCTGGCCGTGTGGTTGATGGTTCGTCCGCGCTCGTTCTTCTCGGTCGACGGCTGGCTCGGCTGGGGACGGCGGCGCTCGGCTGTGGAGGATTCCGCGGAGACCGGGAGCTCCGCGTCGCTCGCGACCAACGCGGGCATCGCTGAAGGGAAATAGGAACCGTGGGTGAAGCAGCGCGGAAGCGCCAACGCCAGGCGCAGGCCGCGAAGTCGGTCGCGCAGGCGAGGGGCGCCTCGAGCGACCGGAACAAGATCATCGCCGTCGTCGTGGCGGTCGTGGTCGTCGCCGCGGTGGTGATCGGCGGCGTGGTGTGGATCAACTCGAACAAGAACTCCACCGAGGGCACGGCCATCGCGCCGACCACGTCCACGACGCTCGGCCCCGGCGTGGTCGAGGAGCTCGACGGCGTGGTCGTCTCCGTCGGCAAGCCCGGTGCGCCGAAGACGATCGACCTCTACGCCGACTTCCTGTGCCCGTACTGCAAGCAGCTGCAGGACACCTACGGTCCGAAGATGGAGCAGGCGATCAACAGCGGCCAGCTGACTGTCCGGTACCACATGGTGACGCTGCTCAACGACCGTTCCGACCCCCCGGGCTACTCGCTCGACTCGGCCAATGCGGCGCTCGCCGCCGTCGCCTCGCAGAAGTTCACCGCGTTCCACGACGCGCTGTTCAAGAGCCAGCCGGAAGAGGGCGGCCGTGGCTACGACAAGGCGCAGCTGATCAAGCTCGGCCACGACCTGGGGATCAGCGACCCGAAGTTCGACCAGACGGTGAACGCCGGGACGTACGACCAGCAGATCCAGGCGGCTTTCCAGCAGATCGAGAACGACAAGAACCTCGCGCAGGACTTCGGCGGCGGCAACGTCGGCTTCGGCACCCCGACCGTCGCGGTCAACGGCAAGGCCATCTCGACCCAGGGCGACTGGCTCACCGGTGTGCTGAACGGCACCGGCAGCTGACAGCCTGATCCGGTCATTTCTCCTGTCCGGGCACAACCCGTCCGTTTATCTGGCCCTCTCGGCTCAGGGGCGGGGCGGGTTGTGTCCGGTTTTCATTCTGGTTTTCACGCCGCCGAAGGCGCCTGCGAGACGTACGCGCGCGAGGTCGATCCCCTCGGCGACGACGTCCGGCAGGCGGCCGCCCGGCACGTTGCCCCGCACGTGACGGTCGGCTTCTCCGACCTGGGCCACGAGTCCGGCTTCTCCGGCGCGTACAGCGCGCACGCTCGCAACGGCTGGCCCGGCCCACCCGACGGCCCGCCGCCTCCGCCGAAGACGACGCCTACTTCGACAACGCGTCCCCTTGGTCCGACTAACGGCGCGGCGGCAACTTCTCGCACAACGCCTGGGGAAACTCCGGCAGCGCGGCACGGATTTCTTGGCAGGTCCCGGTTTTCGTGCCGTTCTCCTGCTTCCAGCCCCGCGCGTCCCACGAGTAGACGACACGCTGCACCGGCCCGGCCGGGGGGACGCAGCTCGTGTTGCCGACCGGGCAATCTCCGACGTGCCGGTTGACGTCGAGCACCAGCCACCGCCCGTCACACGCGAGCACGTCGCGCACCCCGTGCAGGTGCTTCACCGGCACGTCCAGGTCGAACACCGCGCGGTCGACCCACGCGCCGGCGCAGTGATCGGTAGGGGGCGTGCAGCCGAGGAACTCGTCGCAGCGGGCGAACGTGGCGCCGGTGCGGTGCCAGGCCTCGGTGTTCAGCACCAGCGCTCGGTTGCCGATGGGGGCCGCCGCGATGAACGGGATCTCTGCGGGTTGCTTGGTGGGGCAACCGCCGTAGGCCGAGTTGGCCGATTCGAAGACCACGTTGGCGTGGATGGCGGTGGCCAGCTCGTCCGGTGTTTCGGACATCGTCTCGACGCGCGGTGAACGCGAGCAGCCGGGCCCGCCGCCGGGAAGCGTCACGTGGATCATGACCGAGGCGGGGTCCGGGCCGGGGCGGATGCCGTCGACCGGTGCGGTGACCGTGACCCAGTCGTGCGGCCCGGTCGAGGTGGCCGGCGCGGCCGGTCTGCTGCGGGCGAACCCGTAGACGAGCGTGCCGATCGCCAGCACGGCGAGGACGATGAGCGCGGGCGCGACCAACTTGCGAGGCATGTTCCCTCCCCAGGCCGAGGTCCAGATTACCCGGTGCAGCCGCATTGTTCGCCCTTTCGGCGGTCCCGGTCATCGGCAACCGGTTTGTCCTCAAGGTCTGGACCACCCACGAAACCTGTGTATTAATTCAAGGCGTGAAGTTTGGTCTCTCGACGAGGAGTAGCCACATGCGCGTCGGTCGTTCGATCACGCTGGGGGTGCTCGCCGCGGCGCTGACGGTGAGCGCGCACGCGCCCGCGCTGGCCGGAAACCAGCCCGCCTACAAGGATGCGAAGCGACCCGTTTCGGTGCGCGTCGCGGATCTGATGAAGCGCATGACGCTCGACGACAAGCTCGGACAGATGATGCAGGCCGAGCGGCTGGGCGTGAAATCACCGGCGGACGTGACGACGGGGCGGCTGGGGTCGCTGCTGTCGGGCGGCAGCTCGCAGCCCACGCCGAACACGCCGGCCACCTGGGCCGACATGTACGACGGGTTCCAGAAAGCCGCCCTGGCGACGCCGCTGGGCATCCCCCTGATCTACGGCGTCGACGCGGTGCACGGCCACAACGGCGTGTACGGCGCCACCGTGTTCCCGCACAACATCGGGCTCGGCGCGTCACGCGATCCGAAGCTGGTGGAGAAGATCGGCCGCGCCACGGCGGAAGAAGTGTCCGGCACGGGCATCGACTGGGACTTCGCACCGTGCCTGTGCGTGGCTCGCAACGACCGCTGGGGGCGGACGTACGAGTCGTTCGGCGAGGTGCCGCAGCTCGCTACGGAGATGACGTCGATCATCACCGGGCTGCAGGGCCGTTCGCTGGGCGGGCCGGCGTCGGTGCTGGCGACGGCGAAGCACTACGTCGGCGACGGCGGCACCACCGGCGGCGTCAACGAGGGCAACACGCAGCTCAGCGAGCAGGAGCTGCGCGCGATCCACCTGCCGCCGTTCAAGGAGGCGGTGAAGCGCGGCGTCGGCTCGGTGATGGTGAGCTACTCGAGCTGGAACGACGTGAAGCTGCACGCCAACAAATACCTCGTCACCGACGTCCTCAAAAAGGAGCTCGGTTTCGACGGCATCGTCGTCTCGGACTACAACGGCGTCGACAAGATCGACGGCCAGACCGGATTCACGCCCGACGAGGTCGAGGCGTCGATCAACGCCGGCATCGACATGGTGATGGTGCCGTACGACTGGCAGAAGTTCATCGACACCCTGCGCACCCTCGTGCAGGACGGCAAGGTGCCGATGTCGCGCATCGACGACGCCAACCGCCGCATCCTCACGAAGAAGTTCCAGCTGGGTCTCTTCGAACACCCGCTCACCGACCGGCGTTACCTCAGCACCATCGGAAGTCAGGAACACCGCGAGCTCGCCCGCCAGGCGGTGCGGGAGTCACAGGTGTTGTTGAAGAACGAACACAACGTGTTGCCGCTCGACAAGAGCCGCACCAAGATCTTCGTGGCGGGCAAGAGCGCCGACGACATGGGCAACCAGGCCGGCGGCTGGACCGTCGGCTGGCAGGGCACGTCAGGACCGGTCATCCCGGGGACGACGATCCTGCAGGGCATCGAGAAGACCGTGAAGCCCTCGTCCACGGTCACCTTCAGCAAGGACGGCAGCGGGATCGACAAGTCCTACGACGTGGCCGTCGCCGTGCTCGGGGAGACGCCGTACGCGGAGAGCAAGGGCGACCGGCCGGGGGACATGGGCCTCGACGCCACCGATCTCGCGACGCTGCAGAAGCTGCACGACTCGGGCGTGCCGACGGTGGTCGTGCTCGTCTCGGGCCGGCCCCTGGACATCGCCCAGCAGCTGCCGGACTGGGCCGGTCTCATCGAATCGTGGCTGCCGGGCAGCGAAGGCCAGGGCGTGGCCGACGTGCTCTTCGGCGACTACAACCCGACCGGCAAGCTGCCGGTCACTTGGATGCGCAGCGCCGACCAGCAGCCGATCAACGTCGGCGACGGGAAGCCCGCGCTGTTCCCCTTCGGCTACGGGCTGCACTACCACCAGCGTTTCCCGTGGTGATGCACCAGAAGTAACCCTTCCTCCTCTCCCCATCCCCACCGGAAGGATCGCCCATGTTCGCCAAACGACGCCCGTTCGGGCTGGTCGGGAAAGCGCTGGTGTTCTTCGCCGCGTGCGTCGGCCTCGCGTACGGTTCCCCCGCCCTCACACCGCACGCCGCCGCGGCGACGCCGTTCAAAGTGCTCGCGTTCTACAGCGGCACGTACGACGCGGCGCACATCAGCTTCGAGAACGAAGCGCGCCCGTGGTTCCAGCAGCAGGCGGCGGCCAACGGCTACACGTTCACGGCCACCAACAACTGGAACCAGCTCACCTCGCTGACCACCTCGCAGGCCGCGGTGGTGATGTTTCTCGACGATCAGCCGCAGTCGCAGGCGCAGTTCGACGGGTTCAAGCGCTACATGGACTCCGGCGGCGGGTTCTTCGGCTTCCACGTCACGGCGTACAACGACAGCTCGACCCCGTCGTACGCGAACTGGTTCCACAACGACTTCCTCGGCACCGGCCGGTTCGTCTCCAACTCGTGGGGCCCGACCGGTGAGACGCTGAAGATCGAGAACCGCACGCACCCGTCCACGGTGAACCTGCCGGCGACCATCCAGTCTTCGGTGAGCGAGTGGTACTCCTGGCAGCAGGATCTGCGACAGAACCCGAACATCTCGATCCTCGCCTCGCTCGACCCGGGCACGTTCCCGGTCGGCGACGACCCGTCGCAGACTTGGTACAGCGGGTACTACCCGATCATGTGGACGAACAAGAACTACAAGATGATCTACGCCAACTTCGGCCACAACAAGATGAACTACGACACGAACACCGCGTTGTCGTCGACGTTCGCCAGCCCCGACCAGAACCGCTTCGTGCTCGACGGCCTGCGCTGGCTCGGCGGCGCCACCGGCGACGGCGGCACCACACCGCCGACCGGCGGGATCTCGTCCACCGCGTGGTACCCGGTGGTGAACAAGGCCACCGGCAAGTGCGTCGACGCGGCCGCGGCGGGCACGACCAACGGAACCGTGGTGCAGCAGTACACCTGCAACGCCACCAACGCGCAGCAGTACCAGTTCCAGCCGACCAGCGACGGGTACGTGCGCGTGAACAACCGCGGCAACGCGGCGGAAGTGCTCGACGTCACCGATGTGTCCACTGCGGACAACGCCGGCATTCAGCTGTGGTCCTACAGCAACGGCGCGAACCAGCAGTGGCTGCCGGTGTCCGAGGGCGGCGGCTACTACCACCTGACCGCCCGGCACAGCGGCAAGTGCCTGACGGTGCCGGGTGGCTCGACGGCCGACTCCGTGCAGCTCGTGCAGTCTGCTTGCACCGGCGGGGCGGCGCAGTCGTTCAAGATCGCCTGAGTTTTCGTTCGTGCTGGGCCCGCCTTGACGCGGCGGCCGGCCCGGCTCGGGGCCGCCTCGGGGTTTCTGCCCCGGGGCGGCCGTTTTCATGCCGGTCGCCAGGTGGTTTCGGCGCGGACCACGACGACGGCGAGCGCGAGAAGCGCGACGGTGATGACGACGGCGCCCCAGCGGCCGTCTTCGCCGGCGGACCACACCGTGGCGGTGGGGAGCAGGACGAGGGACGTCGCGAGGTAGGCGAGGTGGCTGCCGAGCTCGGCCGGGCGGTATCCGGTGAGGGCCGGTGACGTCCGCGATGGCCTGGACGACCAGGGCCAGCTCCACAACGGCGAGGGCTGGGAGGGTCCTGCCGCGGCGGTAGCGGCCGGCGAGCCCGGTGTCGAGCACGGCGAGCCCGCCGGCCACGCAGACCACCGTGGTGGCGAAGGCAAGTGTTTCGATCACGCCGTTGCCTGGTGTGGTCCTGTGTGCGCTGGTGTTGCGCGTGGTGACTCCCGCTGTGCCCGGGCTTTGCGTCGGCGGCGTTTCGAGCCGGAGCGGAACAGCCAGGTCGAAATCCCCGTGAGCATCAACGCCAGCGGCGCGAGGCCGAGGACGAACCAGACGGTCCACCACCAGCCGCCGACGAGCCAGCCGAAGTGAGCGGGCCCGAAGAACCTGTCGTAGAAGAAGTTCGCGCCCCGCTCGGGTTGGCGTCCACATCGGACACGTGGGTGGCGTCGTGGCTGTCGACGTACACGGTGTGGTCGCCGCCGAAGAACGCGCGGGCGCCGTAGGGCTGGTAGCCCTCGCCGGCGATGGAGACGCTGTAGTAGCCGCCCTGCGGCGTGGTCAGGTACCGGATTTCGCCGGGAGTTTGGGCGAGCGCCGCCGCAGCGGCTTGGTCGATGCCGATTTCCGGGTCGCCGGGCGCGGCGTCGTGGGTGGTGACCGAGTACTTTTGCGGGTCGGCGGCCGCCCCGCCGGTGACCGCGAGCCACGCGTCCTTGACCGGCGGTAGGTAGAAGGCGGCTCCCGTGACACCCCACATCAGCGCGAACGGCACGCTGGGGATCGAGGTCCAGGGCGGGGGCTGGGTACTCGGTCGGGTTGGTTGTGTCGGCGGCGGTGGGGGAGGATGGTGGCGTTTGGTGTGTGGCTCGGCTGTTCGGGCGAGGTGGGAGACACTGCCCGTTCAGGGCGCGGCCGGTGGCCGGTAAGCGCTGCGCCGCTTGGTTTTGGTGCGACGCTCAGCTGTTGGCGATGCGCGGCCGCCGTCTCCCGCCAGGCGCGCGGCTGGCGGTCGGCGAATGTTGCGCCCATGGCTGCTGGTTGGGTCTCTGGTGATCGGGCGGCATGGTTGCGCGGGCTCGGCGCAGCGCTGCTTCGGTCGAGGGGCGCGGCTGCGCGCTGGTATTTGGTTGCCTGGTGGCGGCGGTCATGCGGGCTGGGCGTGTATGTAGCCGCCCGACGCTCCGTGGCTGGCTAGGGCGTTCGAGCCTGGTCATTCCCCACTCCGTCCCGGCCCCGGCGGCGGAGGTGTGGCGCCGGCGAGCCGCTCGGGCGTGCCCGTTCACGACGACCCCTCCCCGGCGAGGTCCAGCCCCAAACGTCGGTGCGCGACCCGGGCGTTCGCGGCCTGTCGCTCGGCCTCCAGCGCCAGAGCGATCCGCCCATCGGGAGTCAGCCGGTAGTAGCGGCGCAACCGCCCGTTGATCACCTCGTCGTGGTCCGGTTTCACGAGGCCCTCGGTGGTCAGCCGGTCGAGGGCGCCGTACAGGGTGCCCACGCGCAGGGTGAGGCGGCCGGAAGACAGGCTCTTCACCTCGCCGACGATGCCGTACCCGTGGAGAGGGGCGTCGACGAGTGCGGTGAGGATGAAAAACGCCTGTTCGGACATGCCGCGCGTACTGACCATGACTTCAATATATCGAAGGGCGATATATAACGCGTCGCACGATCGAGGGACACGAAAAGCGGGGCACCCGCCACCTGGCAAGTGCCCCGCCGGAAGAGAGCTCAGTCTCGCTCGATGGTGTGGCCCACGACGTCCGGACCGGGGTGGGCGTGGCCGGAGCCGTCGCGGCGGAGATCGACCTCGGGCAGCTCCACGGGGTCGCCGTTGCGGGCCGCGCCGGCGGGGCGGGGGCCGACCCACGCGACGGACACCGAATCCTCGCCCTTGAGGAAGCGGTGGGCGCGCACGCCGCCCGTGGCGCGGCCCTTCGCCGGGTACTCGCTGAACGGCGTGACCTTCACCGACTGGCCCGTGGCCGTGACGACCATGGGCTCGCCGTGGTCGTCGTCATCGGTGCGGACGGCACCGAAGAACACCACCGAGGCGCCGGCGCCCAGGTTGATACCGGCCATGCCGCCGCCCTTCAGGCCCTGCGGCCGCACCAGGGACGCGGCGAAGCGCAGCAGCGAGGCTTCGGACGACACGAACGCCAGCGTTTCCTCACCATCGGTGAGCCAGGTGGCGCCGACGATCTCGTCACCGGCCTTGAGCGTGATGATCTCGAACTCGTCGGACCGCACGGGCCACTCCGGCGCGACCACCTTCACCACGCCGCCGCGGGTGCCGATCGCCAGGCCCGGTGAACCCGTCGCCTGCTCGCCCAGCGGGGCGACGCCGACCACCGTCTCGCCCTTCTCCAACGGCACCAGCTCGCGAGCCGCCATGCCGCCGCGCAGCGAAACCGTGCCGGCTTGCTCCGGGAGCACCGGCAACGGCAGCACGTCCGTCTTGAACGCGCGCCCACGGCTGGTGACCAGCAGCACCTGGCCGCGCGCGGTTGTGTGCACGATGGCGGACACTGCGTCGTGCTTCACGCGGCCGTTGCGCCGCCTGACCTCCGACGCCTCCTCCGACTCCGCCGCCGTCCGCGCGACGAGGCCGGTGGCCGACAGGATGACCTGGCACGGATCGTCGGCGACCTCCAACGGCCCGGACGGCTTCGACGCCGCCAGCACCTCCTTGAGGTCACCGTCGATCAGCGCGGTGCGCCGCTCGGTCGGGAAGTCCTTCGCGATCTTCGCCAGCTCCGACGACACGAGCTTCTTCAGCACCGAGTCGTCCTCGAGGATCTTCGTGAGCTCCGCGATCTCCTCGCGCAGCCGCTCCTGCTCCGACTCCAGCTCCAGCCGGTCGTACTTGGTGAGCCGCCGCAGCGGCGTGTCCAGGATATAAGTGGCCTGGACCTCGGAGAGCTTGAAGCGCGTCATCAGCCCGTCCTTGGCCGCCTGCGCGTTCTCGCTCTCGCGGATGAGCTTGATGACCTTGTCGATGTTCAGCAGCGCGATCAGCAGGCCGTCGACGAGGTGCAGCCGCTCTTCGCGCTTGCGGCGGCGGAACTTGGTGCGCCGCGTGACCACGTCGTACCGGTGGCGGAGGAAGACCTCCAGCAACTCCTTGAGACCGAGCGTCTGCGGCTGGCCGTCGACGAGCACCAGGTTGTTGATACCGAACGACTGCTCCAGCGGCGTCAGCCGGTAGAGGTCCGCCAGCAGTGCCTGCGGGTTCACGCCGACCTTGCACTCGATCACGAGCCGCGTGCCGTTCTCGCGGTCGGTGAGGTCCTTGACGTCGGCGATGCCCGTGAGCCGCTTGGACTTGTTGACCTCGTCGGTGATCTTCTCGATCACCTTCTCCGGGCCCACCCCGTAGGGCAGCTCGACGACCGTGATCGCCTGCCGCCCGCGGCTGCCCTCCAGCGGCCCGGTCTCGACGTTCGCGCGCATCCGCACCACGCCGCGCCCCGTCTCGTACGCGCGGCGCACCTCGTCCAGGCCGAGCAGCTTGCCGCCCGTCGGCAGGTCGGGACCGGGTACGAACTCCATCAGCTTGTCGAGCGTCGCCGTCGGATGCGTGATCAGCCACCGCGCCGCGGCGATGACCTCGCCGAGGTTGTGCGGGATCATGTTGGTCGCCATGCCGACCGCGATCCCGGACGTGCCGTTGACCAGCAGGTTCGGGAACGCGGCGGGCAGCACCGAGGGTTCTTCGAGGGAACCGTCGTAGTTGGGCCGGAAGGCGACGGTGTCCTCACCGAGCTCGCCGACGAGCTGCATGGCTTCGGGGGACATGCGGGCTTCGGTGTACCGCGAAGCAGCGGGGCCATCGTCCGGGGAACCAAAATTTCCATGCCCGTCGATCAAGGGCGCATTCAGGGAGAAATCCTGAGCCAGTCGAACCATGGCATCGTAAATCGCGGTATCGCCGTGCGGGTGGTATTTGCCCATGCAGTTGTGTACGACGAATCCTTCGGCCACGAATTCGTGTTCGTCCGTGCCGACTTGGATGTCGTAGGTGGTGTCCGGTGCTACTGGCTCGACCGACACCACCTCCAGGAACGAGAACCCGTTCAGCGCGTCGAGTCGTTCGGCGAGCGGGGATCCGATGCGGCGCAGCTTCTCGATCCACCCGTCCTGGCGCGCCCGCGCGAGCGGGAACGAGCGCTCGGCCAGTGCGGTGCCGTGCCGGTCCTTGCCGTAGCGGACTTTGGCTCCGCTCGCTGCCGACAAAGAGGCGCGGAATGCGATTCCCTCGGTGTCGCGGAACCAGCCGCCGTCGATGTGAGCGGCGGAGAACTCGGCCGTGACTGCTTTGTTCGGCAGCCGGTCGTTACCCTGCTTGCCGCCGTAGCCGTAGGTGATTTCGGTGAGCTTTTCGAGAGCGCTCTTCTTGTACCCGATTTTGATCCACGGCAACAGAATGGATGCCAAGGCGGCGGCATCGGATCCGCTGATGGAAAGGCCCAGCAGCGTTTTGTGGCCGTCCGACATCGGGTTGGTCCAGTGGTGACCGTGGATGCCCGAGTCCGCGAGCATCGCGTAGACCTGCCGGATGAGAGCTTCGCTTGTGCTGACGTAGACGAGCTCCCGCTGGTTCTTGCGGATGTAACCGTCGCCGTCGAAGATGCCGGCCAGGAACGGCGCCCACGCCGACCGATCGGCGAGAACCTCCGCCGGAACGGCTTTCGCATGGCTGAGGGGGCTCCCCGCGGCGAGGAGGCCTTCGTGCCGGGAGAATGTGAGGATGTGCTGGTCGCGCCATCCCGGCTTCGCGGCGACACGCTTGCCGCGGGACACGCCCAGTCCGCGGTTCTTCGCCCACTGGTAGACGGCGTCGAGCGGCTCGGAGTCGCACATGTGGATGCGCACCCGGCCGCCGGCCTCGCGGCTCCGGTCGACGGCGAACCCCTCCGCGGTGATCAGACCGAGGAGGTAGGCGTAGAGATCGCCGCCCGCGGGCTCGTCCGCCCGGCGTGCGCTTCCATAGGCCACAGCGAGCCGTCCGGTGAGGTCGCGGGCGTCGGTCCAGGTCAACGTGGAGTCTTCCGCCACTGTCCGGAACCGCTGGCCGGGGGTGACAGTCATCGTGTGCCCGTTCGACCAGGTGACGCGAACGAGTTCGGACACCGGGTTCGCGTAGACCTCAGTGACCGGAACAGCCTTGCCGCGACTGTCGAGCACGAGCTCGCCGATTTCGATGTCCTCGACCGGACGCAAGCCGTCCGGGGTCGACACCAAAGCGCCGCGGACGAAGCAGTCGCCGACCACGCGGGACGACTTCACGTAGGCGTGTGTCGGCCGGTACCCCTGCTCGTGCATAGAGAACAAGATCCGCCGGTGCACCGGCTTCAACCCGTCCCGCGCGTCGGGCAGGGCGCGCGAGTGGATGACCGAGTACGCGTACTCCAGGTAGGAGTCTTCGATCTCGGTCTTGAGCGAGTTGTCGAAGACGTTGGCCCCGGCGGAGTCAAACGCGCTGGGATCGACCTTGGTGGTGGTGCCCTTGCGGCGTGCCACGGTAGAACTCCTTGGTAGCTAAGGAAACTCAGACGTCGATGGCGTCGCGGTCGACGCGGTCGGAGGAGGCGACGAGCCAGTTGCGGCGGGGCTCGACCTTCTCGCCCATCAGCAGTTCGAGCGCGCTCTCGGCGGCTTCGGCGTCGTCCATGGTGATGCGGCGGACGGAGCGCGTGGAGGGGTTCATCGTGGTTTCCCACAGCTCGTCGGCGTCCATCTCGCCGAGGCCCTTGAACCGCGGCACCGGCGTGACGATGTTCTTGCCCGCCCTTTCCAGCTCGGCGAACTTCTGTTCCATCTCGCGCTGCGTGAAGGTGAAGTGCGTCTCCGGGTTGCGGCCCTTCGTGACGAGCTTGTGCAACGGCGGCATCGCCGCGTACAGCCGGCCGTCCTCGATCACGGGGCGCATGTACTTCGCGAACAGCGTGATCAGCAGGGTGCGGATGTGCGAGCCGTCGACGTCGGCGTCGGCCATCAGGATCACGCGGCCGTAGCGCATCGTCGCGAGGTCGAACGTGCGCCCGGTGCCCGCGCCGAGCACCTGCACGATCGACGCGATCTCGGCGTTCTTCAGCGTGTCGCCGAGCGACGCCTTCTGCACGTTGAGGATCTTGCCCCGCAACGGCAGCAGCGCCTGGTACTCCGACACGCGCGCCATGCGGGCCGACCCGAGCGCGCTGTCGCCCTCGACGAGGAACAGCTCGCTGCGGGAGACGCCCGTGGTGCGGCAGTCGACCAGCTTCGGCGGCATCGCCGCGCCCTCGAGCGCGGTCTTGCGCCGCGCGGCGTCCTTCTGCTGCTTCTGGGTGAGCCGCACGCGCGCGGCGTCGACCACCTTCTGCAGCACGACCTTCGCCTCGGACTTGGTCTTGCGGTCCTCGACCCACGCCTTCACGTGCTTGTCGACGATGCCCTGGATCACGCGCGTGATGCCGGCCGTGGACAGCTCGTCCTTGGTCTGCGACGTGAACTGCGGCTCGGGCAGTCGCACGTGGATCACGGCGGTCATGCCCTCGAGCACGTCTTCGAGCGTCGGCGGGTCCTCCTTCGGCTTGAGCAGGCCGCGGGTCTTGCTGATCGCGTCCTGCAGCGCGCGCGTGACGGCACGGTCGAAGCCGCGGCGGTGCGTGCCGCCGTGCACGTTGCGGATGGTGTTGGTGAAGCACTCCACGGTGCGCTCGTAGCCGGTGCCCCAGCGCAGCGCGACCTCCACCTCGGCGTGGCGCTCCACATTGGACTGCATCACGCCGTTGGCGTCGGCCGCGTTCTCCTTGTACGTGCCTTCGCCGGTGATCACGAGGGTGCCGCACACCGGCTTCTCGCCCGACGGCGTGAGGAAGTCGACCATGTCCACCAGCCCGTGGGGGTAGTGGAACGTCTCCTCGTTGATGGCGTCCTCGATGGCCGTGCGCAGCACGTACGTGACGCCGGGCACCAGGAACGCGGTGTTGCGCAGCTTCGCGCGCACGCCCTCGACGTCGAGCGCCGCGCCCGTCTCGAAGTAGCGCGCGTCGTACCAGTACCGGATCGACGTGCCGCTGCGCTCGCCGCGCTTCATCTTGCCGACGAGGTTCAGGCCGGAGCGCCGCGTGAACTTCGCTTTCGGTCCGGGCGCGTCGAACGTGCCGGGCACGCCGTGCGCGAACGACATCTGGTGCACCTTGCCGTCCTGCTTCACGGTGACGTCGAAGCGGTGCGACAACGCGTTGACCGCCGATGCGCCCACGCCGTGGAGACCGCCGGAGGTCTTGTAGCCCGAACCGCCGAACTTGCCGCCGGCGTGCAGCCGCGTGAGCACCAGTTCGACGCCGGAAAGGCCCGATTTCGCGTGGACGCCGGTGGGGATGCCGCGGCCGTCGTCGTCGACCTGCACGCTGCCGTCGGCGTGGAGGGTCACGACGACGCGCGTGGCGTGGCCCGCCACGCCCTCGTCGGTGGAGTTGTCGATGATCTCCGAGAACAAGTGGTTGATGCCACGGCTGTCGGTCGAGCCGATGTACATCCCGGGGCGCTTGCGGACGGCTTCGAGGCCCTCGAGGTGCGTGAGGTCGTCGGCCCCGTACAGAGTCTCAGCAGTCACGAGGTCGCTCTCCCGGATCTTGGCTCGCTGTACGGCGTTGTTCAGGCTGGTTGAGGCACGCGGGGTGCCTGCGGACGGCGGCGTCCCGGGCAGGCCCCGAGCCGACACCGTACTGCAGGATATCCGCACACCCCGACAGCTTCCGCGCGCTCGGGCCCCGGTGTGGCGAGGGCCCGTGGGTCAGGGGCGCCGGCAGGGGAGTGCGCCAGGTCACCCGCATTGTCACTGTGGAATACTTCTTCCCCGCGAGCAGTTGTGCAGGCAAGGAAGCAGAACCACGAACTACCCGGCTGAGGAGCGGTCATGCAGTTCGGAATCTTCTCGGTGGGCGACGTCACGACCGACCCCACCAACGGCACCACGCCGTCGGAGCACGAGCGCATCAAGGCGATGGTCCGGATCGCCCTCAAGGCCGAAGAGGTCGGCCTCGACGTGTTCGCGACGGGTGAGCACCACAACCCGCCGTTCGTCCCCTCGTCGCCGACGACGATGCTCGGCTACATCGCCGCGCAGACGAAGACGATCACGCTGTCGACGTCCACGACGCTGATCACCACCAGTGACCCGGTGAAGATCGCCGAGGACTTCGCGATGCTGCAGCACCTGGCCGACGGCCGCGTGGACCTGATGCTGGGCCGCGGCAACACCGGCCCCGTGTACCCGTGGTTCGGGCAGGACATCCGCCAGGGCATCCCGCTCACCATCGAGAACTACGCGCTGCTGCGCCGCCTCTGGCGCGAAGAGGTCGTCGACTGGGAAGGCAAGTTCCGCACCCCGCTGCAGGGCTTCACCTCCACCCCGCGCCCGCTGGACGACGTGCCGCCCTTCGTGTGGCACGGGTCCATCCGCAGCCCGGAGATCGCCGAGCTCGCCGCGTACTACGGCGACGGGTTCTTCGCCAACCACATCTTCTGGCCGACGTCGCACTACCAGCAGCTGATCGGCTTCTACCGCCAGCGCTACGAGCACTACGGCCACGGCAAGGCCGACCAGGCCATCGTCGGCCTCGGCGGGCAGGCCTTCATCCGGCCGAAGTCGCAGGACGCGTGGAACGAGTTCCGGCCGTACTTCGACAACGCGCCGGTGTACGGGCACGGCCCCTCGATGGAGGACTTCACGTCGCAGACGCCGCTGACCGTCGGCAGCCCGCAGGAGGTCATCGACAAGACGCTGACCTTCCGCGAGCACTTCGGCGACTACCAGCGCCAGCTGTTCCTCATGGACCACGCCGGCCTGCCGCTGAAGACCGTGCTGGAGCAGCTCGACCTGCTCGGCGAGCAGGTGGTGCCGGTGCTGCGCAAGGAGCTCGAGTCGATGCGCCCGGCGCACGTGCCGGACGCGCCGACCCACGAGTCGTTGAAGGCCGCCCGCGACGCCGAAGCAGCCGTCGAAGAACCCGCTGAAGAAGCCCGCGTCTGAACCCCTTACCCGGAAAGAAGAAGGCAGAAATGACCGCACGCACCATCGCCGTGGTCACCGCCGGGCTGAGCCAGCCGTCGTCGACGCGGCTGCTGGCCGACCGGCTGGCGGACGCGACGCGCACCGCGCTGGGCCCCGACACCGTGGTCGAGGTGATCGAGCTGCGCGACACCGCCGTGGACGTCACCAACAACCTGCTCACCGGTTTCCCCGGCCCGAAGCTGAAGGAAGTCATCGACACGGTGACCCACGCCGACGGTCTCATCGCCGTCACGCCGGTCTTCACCGCCTCCTACAGCGGGATGTTCAAGTCCTTCTTCGACGTCCTGGACAAGGAAGCGCTCGACGGCAAGCCGGTGCTGATCGCCGCGACCGGTGGCACGGAACGGCATTCGCTCGTGCTGGACTTCGCGTTGCGCCCGCTCTTCGCTTACCTGCGCGCGCTTCCCGTGGCGACGGGCGTGTACGCGGCATCGTCGGACTGGGGCAGCGCGAGCGCGACCGGCACGCTGCAGCGGCGCGTCGAGCGTGCGGCGGGTGAGCTGGCGGCGGCGGTTTCGGCCGCGCCCGAGGCGAAGGCTTCGGACGAGCTGACGTCGTTGCCGTTCGAGCAACTGCTCGCCGGCGAGGGCTTCTGACCGACGGTCCGTGACGGGCACCTGGAGGACTTCCCTCCAGGTGCCCGTCACGGCGTTTCGGAGGAGATTTCGCTCAGGCGGCGGCGCAGGAAGCGGCGGTCGGCTTCGTTGCCGGCCAACGCGAGTGCCGCGCGGTACGCGTCCGCGGCTTCCTCGTGACGGCCGAGGCGGCGCAGCAGATCGGCGCGCGTGGCCGGCAGCAGGTGGTAGCCGTCGAGGTCGCCCGCCATCGTGTCGACGTGCGCCAGGCCGGCGGCCGGTCCGTCGGCCATCGCGACGGCCACCGCGCGGTTGAGCTGCACCACCGGTGACGGCACGCGCTTCGCGAGTTCCCCGTACAGCGCGGCGATCTGCGGCCAGTCCGTGTCCGAAGCGGCAGGCGCGGCCGCGTGGCAGGCCGCGATGGCCGCTTGGAGCTGGTACGGGCCGGGGGAGCCGCGGTGCAGTGCGGTGTCCACGAGGGCGAGTCCTTCGCCGATCGCCGCCGCGTCCCAGCGTGAGCGATCCTGGTCTGCCAACGTCACGAGCTCGCCGTCGGCGTCGAGCCGCGCGCCGCGGCGGGAGTGCTGGAGCAGCAGCAACGCCAGCAGGCCTTCGATCTCGGGCTCGTCGGGCATGAGCGTCAGCAGCGTCCGGGTCAGGCGGATGGCCTCGGTGCAGAGGTCGTGGCGCGCGGGCTCGTCGCCGGCGGTCGCGGCATAACCCTCGTTGAACAGCAGGTACAGCACGCCGAGCACGGCCGCCGTGCGTTCCGGCAGCAGGTGTGCGGGCGGCACGCGGTAGGGGATGCCGGCTTCGCGGATCTTGCGTTTCGTGCGAACCAGCCGTTGCGACATCGTCGGCTCGCTCACGAGGAACGCTCGCGCGATCTCCGCCGTCGTCAGGCCGGCGAGCGTCCGCAGCGTGAGCGCGACGCGGCCGTCGAGCGGCAACGCCGGGTGGCAGCAGGTGAACATCAGTCGCAGCCGGTCGTCCTGCACGCCGCTGGGGTCGGCTTCGGGCTCCTCCGTCGGCGCCAGGGCGGCGACTTCACGCAGCTTCGCGGCTTCCGTTGTGCTGCGCTTGAGTCGGGTCAGGGCGTGGTTGCGCGCGGTGGTGGTGAGCCACGCCGCCGGCCGCCGGGGCACGCCGTCGCGCGGCCAGCGTTCCAGGGCCCGGGCCAGAGCCTCCTGCACGCACTCCTCGGCCAGGTCCCAGTCGCCCGTCAGCCGGATCAGCGTGGCCACCACGCGGCCGCCCTCCTCTCGGAAGGCGGCCGTGACCGCGGCCTCGACGGCTTCGGCGGGCTTCGAGTTCAGCTTTCTTCCCCGGCGAAGGGCCACAGCGGCCGGACCTCGATCGCCCCGTGCCGCGCGGACGGGTGCTTCGCCGCGACCTCGAGGGCCTCGTCGAGGTTCGCGCACTCCAGCAGGTCGAACCCGAGGATCTGCTCCTTCGTCTCGGCGAACGGCCCGTCGGTCAGCAGCACCTCATCGTCGTTCACGCGGACGGTGGTCGCCATGCTCGCGGGTCGCAGGCGCTGGCCCATCAGGCGCACGCCGCGGCCGTCCATCTCCTTCACCCACGCTTCGGTGGCCGTGTCCATCGGCTCCGACGGCAGCGGTTTCGACTCGTCGTGGCTCGTGCCGCAGATCAGCATTAGGTAGCGCATCGGTTCGCTCCTTCTCTCTGGTTGTTTCCTACCGCGCCGTGGGCGCGGGAGTCGACCTGTTTCGTCTCTGCGACCACCGGGGACTGCTCGGACCGACAGCGCGCCGAGAATTTTTAGTTAACCATCTACTTGACTAATAGCCGAGGCGGGCGCATGGTTAAGCACATGGTTGACCATCAGCTCGACCGGGTTTTCCAGGCACTCGCCGACGCGACCCGGCGCGAGCTCGTGGCGCGGCTGGTCACCGGACCCGCCGCGGTGAAGGAGCTGGCGCAACCGTTTGCGATGTCACTGCCCGCCGTGATGCAGCACCTGCGGGTGCTCGAGTCGTGTGGGTTGGTGGCTTCGGAGAAGGCCGGCCGTGTCCGCACGTACCGGCTGGAGCCGGCGGGCCTGCGCCTGGCCGAACAGTGGCTGGGCGAGCAGCGCACCGGCTGGGAGCACCGGCTCGACCGTCTCGGTGGCTTTCTGGCCGCCGACCGACAGGAAGGGACCACGTCATGACCGACGTCAAACATGCCACGTTCACTCTCGAGCGCCGTTACCCCGCGCCGCCTGCGCGTGTGTTCGCCGCGTGGGCTGATCCGGCCGCGAAGGCGAGCTGGTTCGGCGCAGCCGACCACTCGCTGGATTTCCGCGTCGGCGGCCGGGAGACCAACCGCAGCGGCGACCTCAGTTTCACGGCCGACTACCACGACATCGTCGACGGCGAGCGCATCGTCTACTCCGGGGCGCTGAGCGGCGCCGCCGGCCTCGCGACGGTCTCGGTCACCACGGTCGAGCTGGTCCCGGACGGCACGGGCACCCGGTTGGTGCTCACCGAACAGGGCACGTTCCTCGACGGACACGAGGAGCCGGCGTGGCGCGAGCAGGGTACGGGTGACTGGCTCGACAAGCTCGGCGCACACCTCGGCACTCAGGCCTGAGATCGGTTCCGGCCACTGCCGGGCCCACGGTCGGTCCACTTCGGACGCGTGCGCCCGGGGGCCGTCCGGAGTTTCTCCGGGCGCCCGGTCCGTGAGCCAGGCACACTGGCTGAAACGGACAGGAGGGGTCGCGTGGAACTCGGCAGACCGGTGAAGCAGGCGATCGCCGCGGTGGTGGGCGGCTTGCTGTTCCTCGTCGGGGTCGCATTGCTGGTGTTGCCGGGACCAGGGTTACTGCTGGTGCTCGCGGGACTGGTGGTGCTGGCCTCGCAGTTTCCCGCGCTGGAACGGTTCGTCGACCCGGTGCGCACCCGCGCGATGAAGGCCGCCGAAGACAGCGTGGCCTCGCCGCTGCGGATCGCAGGTTCGGTGCTCGCCGGCCTGGCGCTCTTCGCCGCCGGCATCGTGTGGGGCACGGTCGACTGGCTGCCGTTCAGTGGCTGGAGCACCGGGTCGAGCATCATCCTCTCCGGGGTCATCCTGTTCGCACTGCTGCTCTGGAGCTACCGGAGGGTCAAGTCCCGTGAGGGGGAGGCGCGTTCGGCGCCCGCCGGGCAGAATCCAGGTATGACCACTTCGGACTCCTCGCAGGTGCCGGCCTCGATCCAGCAGTTCGTGGACGCCACCAACAAGGCCGACGCCGAGAGCTTCGTCGACGCCTTCACCTCCGACGCGTTCCTCGAGGACTGGGGACGCAAGTTCCACGGCCACGAAGGCGTGCTGAGCTGGAACGAAACCGACAACATCGGGGTCGGGGCGAACTTCACCGTGAAGGGCATCAAGCCCGGCAAGGGCGCGGACAACTACGTCCTCACGCTCGGGGTGACGAGCAACCGCTTCAACGGCACCGGCACGATGACGATCGACCTGCGCGACGGCAAGATCGCCAGTCTCGTCATCTCCTGACCCGTTTTCACCCTGGGCTCGCGGCCGTTCGGGAAGCCGCACGTCCGCGTGTTCGGGGGAGGTGGGCCACAGCCTCCGGCTCAAGCGGCCGCCGGCTATCCGCCGCCTGGCGTGGGCCTTCTCGGCGGGTTAACAGACTGCTGGGCTGCTAACCTCAGGCCCGTGAGCACCGGTTTCCAGCGCGCCCGTCGCCCTGAGCAGGTCGAGGCCCGGCGCGCCACGATCCTTGCGACGGCCACGGCGATGCTGCGCGAACGGCCGGTCGCCGACATCAGCCTGCGCGAACTCAGCGACCGCGTCGGGCTCGCGAAGTCCAACGTGCTGCGCTACTTCGACAGCCGGGAAGCGATCTTCCTCGAGGTGCTCGACGAGGTGTGGCGGCGGTGGCTGGACGTCGCCGCGCGGGCGCTCACCGCGGGGTCGGCCGACGGCCCCGGCTTCGTGCGCGAGGAACGCGTGGCCGCGACGATCGCCCGAGCACTGCAGGAAGATCGGCTGCTGTGCGAGCTGATCAGCTCCATGGCGTCGGTGCTGGAGCGCAACATCTCCGTGGACACCGCGCGCCGCTTCAAACACCGCGCGGCCGCCAACCTCGACCGGCTGGCCGGGCTGGTGCGCGACGAGGTCCCGGAACTCTCACCCGCCGGCGCCGCGCACTTCGCGGGCGCGCTGCTCGTGATCGTCGCCGGCCTGTGGCCCTACGCCAACCCGACCGAGGCCGTCGCCACGGCCAGCGCGGAAATGGGCGTGGCGACGGGCGCCGACCTGTTCGCCGAGAACCTCAGCGAGAGCCTGGCGAACCTCCTGGCCGGTCTGGTCGCCCGACGTCGTTGAGGTCGCGCGACTCCAGGATCCGCCGAGGGTTCCTGCGGGCCGGTGGCCAGGGCGTCCGTTGATCCGCGCGGTCTTCTCACGCACGCTCGCGGTGGCCGAAGTGCTCGGCATCGAGCACCCGGTGACGACCGAGATCACCGCCGCGCTGCCACGCCTGCGTTCGTTGCGCGTGGCAGACGGCGGCTGGCTCGCGGAGTGGGCCGAGGATTTGTCCGAGCAGGACCCGAAGCACCGGCACATGTCGCAGATGATCGCCGTCTACCCGCTCGGCCAGATCACCGCCGGCACGGAACTCGGCGCGGCCGCGACCACGTTGATGGACCGCCGCGGCCCGGGCGCGATGGGCTGGTCGTGGGCGTGGAAGATCGCGCTGCGCGCGCGCCTCGGCGATGGCGACGCCGCACGTTCGCTGCTGTCGGAGGCGACGCAGCCCTTCACCGGTGACCGCCACCGCGACGCGCCCGTGGACGGCTCCGAGTGGGGCGGGCTGCTGCCCAACCTGTTCAGCACTCACCCGCCGTTCCAGATCGACGGCAACTACGGCTTCCCGGCCGGGCTGGCGGAGCTCGTGGTGCAGAGCCACGCGGGTGCGATCGACCTGCTGCCCGCGCTTCCGTCGGCTTGGCCGGACGGTGCCGCGCGGGGGCTGCGGGCCCGCGGCGGGCTGGCGGTGGACGTCGTCTGGCAGGCCGGGAAGGTCGTCTCGGCGAGTGTGACCCGGCTGTCCGGCGAGGCCGGCGACGACGTCGTGATTCGGTGGCCGGCGGCAGCACGGTGCGCAAGGTCGCCGTCGGTGAAGTGACCGAACTGGACGGTGAGTTCTGATGTTGACCGACCTGCCGCTGGCGCAGCTGCGTACCTACACCAGCGCGCACCAAGCCCCGGGAGACTTCGACGACTTCTGGCGGGAGACGCTCGCGGAAGCGGCGAAGTTCGAGCTCGACGTGACCGTGACGCCGGTCGAGACGGCACTGCGGACACTCGACGTGTTCGAGGTGACCTACGCCGGCTTCGGCGGCCACCCCATCCACGCCTGGCTGCGCGTGCCCAGGCACCAGCCCCGTCCGTTGCCCGCCGTCGTGCAGTTCCACGGCTACGGCAGCGGTCGTGGTAGCGCGCTCGAAGAGCTGATCTGGGCTTCCTCGGGTTACGCGCAGCTGCAGGTCGACGTCCGCGGCCAGGGCGGCGCCCACGCGGGCGGCACGACCGGGGACCCGGTGGGCAGCGGGCCGTCGTTCCCGGGCTTCCTGACCCGCGGAATCGAAAGCCGTGAAACGTACTTCTACCGCCGCGTGTTCACCGACGCGGCCCGAGCGGTGCAGGCCGCGCGGGCGCTCGGCGTCGTGGACCCGGACCGGGTCGCGGTGGCGGGCAACAGCCAGGGCGGCGGGATCGCGCTGGCCGCGGCGGCACTCGTGCCGGACGTCGCGGCGCTCTACGCGCAGGCGCCGTTCCTGTGCGACCTCCGGCGGGCCTCGCTGATCGCGGGCAAACCGCCGTACACCGAGCTCGCCGGTTACCTGGCCGCACAACGGCACGAGGTCGAGCGGACGTTCGAGGTCCTGTCCTATTTCGATGGGGTCGGCTTCGCGAGCCGCGCCACCGCCCCGGCGCACTTCTCGATCGGGCTGATGGACGACATCGTCCCGCCCTCGACGGTTTTCGGCGCCTACAACGCTTATCGGGGCCGCAAGAACCTCGACGTGTGGGAGTACAACGGGCACGAAGCCGGCGGGGGCCAAGACCTGGAGAACGTGCTCGCCACGTTCGCGCCGCTGCTCAACCCGGGCAGTTGGAATCACCCTTTTCGAGTCCCGATTTTCGGCATCCATAGTTTTTCGGCATCCACAGTGGAGTGGAGAAGCGTCCCGAGTGGCGCGGAAGCGAGGAACCCCATGAAGATCCGCACTTGGGCCGCCACCGGACTGGCGGCGGTGCTCGGAGCAGTGCTGGCCGGCTGCGGCGGTGGCTCGGCCGATGCCGGAGGCAACACCGTGAACTGGATGACAAGCCAGGTGTGTTGGGAGTGGTTTTGATGGAGATCAAGGGTGCTGTCGCGCTGGTGACGGGCGCGAACCGCGGACTGGGCCGGGAGCTGGCCGCCGCCTTGCTGGAGCGCGGCGCGGCGAAGGTCTACGCCGCGGTGCGCCGTCCGGAATTGGTCGACCTGCCGGGTGTCGTGCCGATTGCGGTGGACGTCACAGACCCGGCCTCGATCCGGGCGGCCGCCGAAGCGGCCGGCGACGTGACGCTCCTGATCAACAACGCAGGCGTCTCCACGGGCGCGTCGTTCCTCGACGGTTCGCTCGACGACGTCCGGTTGGAGATGGAGACGCACTACTTCGGCCCGCTGGAGACGGCGCGCGCCTTCGCGCCAGTGCTGGCCCGCAACGGCGGCGGCACGATCCTGAACGTCCTCTCGGTGCTGTCGTGGTTCACCGCTCCCCACGTCAACGCGTACTCCGCGGGCAAAGCGGCGGGCCTCCAGCTGACCAACGGCCTGCGCCTGGCCCTGAACGACCAGGGCACCCTGGTGACGGCCCTGCACGTCGGGTACATGGACACGGACATGGCGGCGGACATCACGACCCCCAAGTCGGACCCGGCGTCGATCGCCGCGCTTGCCCTGGACGGCCTCGAAAAGGGCGACTTCGAGATCGTCGCGGACGATGTCAGCCGTGCCGTGCGCGCGAGCCTGTCGGGCGACATCGCGGGGCAGTACCCGCAGCTGGTTTCCTGACGTTCGTCGGGTTGTCGGCTCGCCGGCTTCTCAGTGCCCGATGCCGGGCAACTCGCCTTTCACAACACCACGCCCCTGGCCGCCTTGTGGGCTGCCGGGGGCGCGGTGGTTTCGTGGCGGGCTAGTGGCCGCCGTCTGCGGGGGGCTGGCCGCCGCTGGAGTCGCCGCCGGCGTTGGCGTTGGCCCAGCCGGTTTCGGCTGTTTTCTGGATGTCGAGCATCTGCTTCATGATCTCCTGGCCGCCCTTGACCGGCCACGCCCACATTTCCTTGGCGCTGTCGGAGTCGGCGACCCACTGCTTCAGGATCGAGAAGGCCTGCGGGTGGTTCGCCTTCAGCTGGTTCTCGAGGTACTTGTACTTGGCGTAGGCGTCCGGCTGGTGCTGCTTCAGCCAGTCCTCGTGCGCCTTCGTCCACGGTGTCTTGGGCGGCTGGTTGGCCGGGGGCGCGGCGTCGTCGCCGGGGTGGCTGGCGGACGGCGGGGTGCCGTCGTCGCCGGGGTGGCTGCCCTGGGTGCCGCCCTGGTTGCTGTCGGACGTGGCGTCGTCGCCGGGGTGGCCGCCCTGGGTGCCGCCGTGGCTGCTGTCGGAGGCGGCGTCGTCGCCATGGTGGCCGCCCTGGGTGCCGGCCGTCGAAGCTGCGTCGTCGCCGGAGTGGGTGCCCGGCGGGGGCGCGTTGTCCTTGGGCGGGACGGGCGGCGGCACGTCGTCGCCCGAGTGGCTGCTCGGCGGAGGCGGCGCGGCGTCGTCCCCGGCGTGCGAGGCCGGAGGTGGGGTCGCGCTGTCGTAGCCGGAGTGGGTTCCCGGGGGTGCAACGTCGTCCTTGGGCGGCACGGGCGGCGGGACATCGTCGCCCGCGTGGCCGGCGGGTGGCGGGGTGGCCGCGTCGTCGGTGTGGCTTGACGGCGGGGGAACGTTGTCCTTGGGCGGGACCGGCGGCGGCACGTCGTCGCCGACGTGTGAAGCCGGGGGAGGCGTGCCGACGTCGTCGCCCGCGTGGCCGGCGGGCGGAGGCGTGGCGGCGTCGTCGCTGGAGTGGGTCGCCGCGGGTGGGACGTTGTCCTTGGGCGGGACCGGCGGCGGCACGTCGTCGCCGACGTGTGAAGCCGGGGGTGGGGTGGTGGCGTCGTCGCCGCTGTGGGTCGGGGGCGGAGGTGTGGCTGCGTCATCGCCGGCGTGCGTGCCGCTGCCGGAGCCGTTGCCAGATCCGGATTCTGTGCCCGAGCCGCTGCTGCCGGCCGGAGGGGGAACATCGTCCTTCGGGGGCACGGGCGGCGGCACGTCGTCGCCGGAGTGGGAGGCCGGGGGTGGGGTGGTGGCGTCGTCGCCGCTGTGGGTCGGGGGCGGAGGTGTTGCGGCGTCATCGCCGGCGTGCGTGCCGCTGCCCGAACCCGAGCCAGAGCCACCGCCCGAACTCGCGCCGCTGCCCGAGCCCGAGCCGCTGCCCGAACCTGAGCCAGAGCCACCGCCCGAGCCAGAGCCACCGCCCGAGGCAGAGCCACCGCCCGAGCCAGAGCCACCGCCCGAGCCAGAGCCACCGCCCGAGGCAGAGCCACCGCCCGAGGCAGAGCCACCGCCCGAGCCAGAGCCACCGCCCGAGGCAGAGCCACCGCCCGAGCCCAAGCCACCGCCCGAGCCCAAGCCACCGCCCGAGCCAGAACCACTGCCCGAACCCGAACCCGAACCCGAGCCACTGCCCGAGCCCGAGCCAGAACCACTGCCAGAACCGCTGCCACTCGCAGGCGGAGGCACCTCATCCTTCGACGGCACCGGCGGCGGACCCGCCGCATCGTCACCACTGTGCGCACCGGAAGACCCAGCGCTGCCGCCCGGGCCGCCGCGGGTGGGGACCGGGCCCAGTGGGATGTCGTCGCCGGAGTGGGCGCCGCCGGCGCCCGGGCGGGTCTTGAGGCCCTTGACGATGTTGCCGATGCGCGCGGCCGAGCGGGTGGCCTGCGCGACGACCGCCGCCAGCTTCGCGCCGAGCGAGGTGGCGGTGAGCGTCGCCTGCGTGACGCACCAGCCGACGCCCGCGACGATGGACGCGCCGAACGTCGGGATAGCCGCCGCCAACGCGATCAGCATCGTGGAGATCATGTCGCCCAGCACCGTGGTGATGAGGTCGCGGAACAGACCCCGCACGGCGGCGATGATGGCCATGTTCGTCTGGATCAGGTACGCCACGATGTCGGTGCCGTGGGCCTTGCTGTCCAGGTCGGCGGCGAGCTCCTGCATGCGCTGCCGGAACGTGTCGGCGGCGTTGCCCTGCCACCCCTTGATGTCACCGTCCAAAGAGGACTTCTGGTCCTCGCCGATCTGCCGGATGGTCTCGGCGATCGTGTGCACTTCCTGGCTCAGCAGCTGGATCTGGTCCGGGTCGCCCATCAGCATGTCGAGTGGCTCGCGCAGGAAGCTCACGTGCTCGATCAGCCAACCGAGCCCGGCGGAGATCAGGCTGCCCAGCGGGTTGAGCGCGAACTTCACCGTGTCCACGGCCGACGCCACCACGCCGAGCCCGATCGAGACGCCCAGGGCCGCCTTGTCGGAGTCGTCGGCGGTCTTCATGTCTTCGCAGCTCTTGATGAGGAACGAGTACGAGTCGAGGAAACCTGCGCCGGAGAACTTGTTGGAGTCGGTGATCACCACCCCGGCGCCGAAGTCGGGCTTGGCGTTCGGGTCGAACGTCGTGGTCACGTCGGGGTCCCCGCTGTCGTGATGGCCTGCGCGTGGTTGGTCTCCGTGGTGCGGTACTGGTCCGCGGCCGTACGAGTGTTGCCGGCCTGGTCCGTGATCGCCTTCGCGGCGCCGTTGACCTGGTCGTGCAGCACCCCGAGCGCGATGCGCGTCGGGATCCCCAGCACCTGGCCGACGACCACGCCGAACGCGTTGATGTCGCCCCCGTTGACCTCTTGGATGCGGTTGGCCGCGGCCGTCACCTTGCCGCCGCGGTCATCCAGACCACTCGCGTACTTCGTCAGCACGTCGGGATCGACGGTGTACCCGTCCATCAGCGCATCTCCCTCGTCACCACGGCTGCATCTCGTCGTCGTCGCCGTCCATGCGGCGGCGGTGCGGGCCCGGCTGCGGCCTCGGCTGCTGGTCCGGCCGCGGCGGCACGGGCGGTCCCGGCTGCGGAGCCGGCGGAACGGGGGGAGCGGGTGGCATCCGGGGCGGCATTCCGGGCCGCGCGGGCGGCATACCCCCGGCGACCGGCATCCGCGGCGGTGCGGGCGCCGGCGGAGTGCGGTCCTCGGCCTCGGGCTCACCGGGTTGACGTGGCGCGTCCTGCACATCGTCGTCCTCGGGTTCCGGCGCGGGCAGGAAGGACCGGACCACGTCCATCATCTCGGTGCCGCCGGCCAATGGCTCGAGCGCGTCGGCGACCTCGCGCGACACCTGTCGCTGGGCCTTGCCGTAGGTCTCCATGATGGCGGCGGTGAGCTGCGCCCCGCCTGACGAACGCAGAGCCCGGTCGTCGATGTGCAGGTTCTTCAGCGCGCCGCTGGGGGTGACGGTGATCGTGACCAGGCCGTCCGACGAGCGGGCCTTGCCTTCGGCCTCGGTGAGCTTTTCTTGCAACGCAACGCTTTTCGCGCGCATGTCGTCCACGCGCCGCTGGAAGTCGTCCAGCCACTCCTGCTCGTCCACCGGGAGAAAAATATCGAGATGTCCGGCCTGCCGGGGTGAACCACAGATGACGGGTCGACGACGAAACGAGGCGACCCGTCCGACGCCCGGGCAGGTCAAGCGGTAAGAATGGGCATGTGGCGGAAGAAGTCGAGGTCAGCGCCGGGCGCACCCGGAACAGGTGGGGGGAGGGCGACCGGCTGCGCGGGGAGATCCTCGACGCGGCCAGCCGGCTGCTGTCCGAGCTCGGCGGTGAAGACGGTCTGACGATCCGCGGCGTCGCCCGCGCGGTCGGCATCGCGCCGGCCAGCATCTACCAGCACTTCGCGGACCGCGCGGCGCTCGTCGCGGGCTTGCTCGACTACGAGTTCGCGCGGCTGCGCGCCGCGATGGAGGCGGCCGAGGCGAGCGAGGATCCGGCGGACGTCGTCGGCCGCGTGCGCGCGCTGATCCACGCGTACTGCCGCTTCGCCATGGACAACCCCGGCCACCACCGGCTGATGATGGCCAACGGAGCCACCCGCGCGACTCCCGACGCGTACCCGAAGGGACCGTTGCCCGACCTCATCGGACTGCTCACCGCGGGCTTCGCGCGGTGCGACGCCGCGGGCTTCTCGCTCAGAGTGCCCGCCGAGCGGGCCGGCGTGATCGCGTTCGTCGGCGCCCACGGCCGCGTCGCGCTGTTCCACAACTCCCCCGCGCGGGGCGGGGCCGACTCTGTCATGCCGTTCGTCGACGAGCTCATTTCGCTCGTTTTCGCCTGAGTCACGGGCGTTTTCTCCCGTTTCCCCCCGGCTGTTCTCGGCCGTCCCGGTGATCTTGTCCTCCAAGTTGGCCAACTCTTCACCAGATTGCCTAACATGTGTTCAGTAAGTAGCCGAACAATCGTTTGGTAGCTCTCCGTAGGAGGGATTGTCGATGACGGAGGCCCTCTCGTCCTCGTCGCAAGCCGTGTCCGACGCCCGTGAGCCCGAGTTCCCGATGTCGCGCGGGCGCTGCCCGTTCGACCCGCCGCCCGAGCTCGAACGGCGGCTGCACGACGAGCCGGTGTCCCGCGTCCGGATCTGGGACGGCAGCGAGCCCTGGCTGTTCACGCGGTTCGAAGACGTCCGCGCGCTGCTACGCGACTCGCGCGTCAGCGCCGACACCGACCTGCCGGGCTATCCGCCGCAGGCGCCGGGCGTCGCGGCCCGGCGCAAGCGCGCCAAGGCGTTCATCAGCATGGACGACCCCGACCACGCCCGTCAGCGGCGGATGCTGACCGCCGACTTCATGGTCAAGAAGGTGGAGCGCCTGCGCCCGCGCATCCAGAAGATCGTCGACGAGCTGATCGACGACATGCTGGCCGGGCCGAAGCCTGCGGACCTCGTGCAGGCCTTCGCGCTGCCCCTGCCGTCGCTGGTGATCTGCGAGCTGCTCGGCGTGCCGTACGCCGACCGCGCGCTGTTCCACCGCCTCAGCAAGGTGCTGATCTCGCGGGAGGCGACGCCACAGCAGTCGCTCGACGCGATCGAGGAACTGCTGGCCTACCTCAGCCGGCTGGTGGAGCAGAAGCTGAAGGAACCGGGTGACGACGTGCTGAGCCGTCTCGCGACCGAGCAGGTGGCCACCGGGACCATGACGGCAGACGATGTCGCGGCGATGGGCCAGCTGCTGCTCGTGGCCGGCCACGAGACCACGGCCAACATGATCGCGCTCGGCACCGTGGCGCTGCTGGAGCACCCGGACCAGCTCGACCTCGTGCGCGACGGTGACCCGGCGTTGATCGCCAACGCCGTGGAGGAGCTTCTGCGCTACCTCACGATCGTCCACACGGGACGCCGGCGCGTCGCGCTGGAGGACATGGAGGTCGCCGGGCAGCGGATCCGCAAGGGCGACGGCCTCATCGCCGCTTCGGACGCCGCCAACCGCGATGCCGAGGCCTTCCCCGAGCCGGACAAACTCGACGTGACGCGCAAGGCGCGCCACCACGTTGCGTTCGGCTACGGCGTGCACCAGTGCCTCGGCCAGCCGCTCGCGCGGGTGGAGCTGCAGGTGGTCTACAGCACGCTCTACCGGCGGATCCCGACGCTGAAGCTGGCGGCGCCGTTGGCGGAGCTGGACTTCAAGCACGACATGCTGGTCTACGGCGTGCACTCGCTGCCGGTGACCTGGTGAAACGCTCGCGAAAGGACTGTTGAGATGAAGGTGGTCATCGACCAGGACCGGTGCGTCGGGGCGGGCCAGTGCGTGCTCGCGGCGCCGGAGGTGTTCGACCAGCGCGAGGACGACGGCATCGTCGTGCTGCTGGATGAGAACCCGCCCGAGGACCTGCACGACCAGGTCCGCGAGGCGGCACAGATCTGTCCCGCGCTGGCGATCGAGCTGGCGGGCTAGTTCCGCCCTGGAAGTCCATTGTGGAATCGGTCGGGCGCCACACGGTGGTGTGACGCCCGACCGGGGAATGTCGTGGTCGGCGGGGCGCTGGCTAGGGTGACTCGTCCTGGTTGCCGGGGAAGGGAAACCCGCCGTGTCGCTCCGCCGTTTCGTGTCCGTGCTGATCGCCGCGCCGGCCCTGCTCGCGGCGGCCGCCGTGCCCGCGTCGGCGTCCACCGTGCCGATGCCGCCGTCGCCGCTGCGGTGCGCCGCGGTCGGTGAGGTCGCGGCGGCGCTGGACTCCCGCGTCGAGGCCATCGTCGCAGGGATGGGCGCCAACCCGAACGCCTCGGCGAACCCGGTGGCCACGGCGTTCAACGACGCCACCGCCGGCCTGCCCGCCGCGCCGGCCACGGGCTGCGCGACCGACTCGGCCGCGGCCGACACCGTCGTGCACTCGGTCTTCACGTACGTGCGCGCCGTGAACCGCTTCTCACCCACGCTGACGCCGACGATCAGCCTCGTCGTGGACCCGAGCGTGAGCAACTTCGTGTACGCCGTGCAGACCGCGTCTCCGGGCACCTACACCGACACGTCGCGCGCCATCACGCCGGAAATGCGCGGCGAGCTGCTGCAGGGCAAATACGTGCTGACGGCCACCGCGCTCGGTTTCTGACCCGGGCTTTATGCTGTAAGGAGTCGCCGTCACAGGGGGTTCCACGTGGTCGTCTTCGCCGGGCAAGGGGACGCCCGCCGCTCGATGGAGCTCTTGTGGCGCAAGGACGTCGCGTCTCGTGGCGGCGGACCGGGGCCCAAGCCCGGGCTGAGCGTGGACGCCATCGTGGCGGCGGCCGTGGAAATCGCGGACGCTTCGGGGATGGGCGCGCTGTCCATGCGGGCGGTGGGGGAGCGGCTGGGCCGCACGGCGATGGCGCTGTACACATACGTGCCGGGCAAGACCGAGCTCATCGACCTCATGTACGACCAGACGCTGACCGAGCTGCGCGACGACCACGACCTGTCCGGCGGCTGGCGCCCGGCGGTGGTCGCTCTGGCGCGGGAGCTCTGGGACTTCCACCTGCGGCACCCCTGGTTGCTGCAGGTTTCCCACGCCCGGCCGGTGCTGGGGCCGGGGGAGTTCCGCATGCAGCAGCTGGTGTTGCGGGTTCTCTTCGCGACCGGTCTGCCTGCCTCGCGGGTGCGGTGGATCGTCGGCGTCTTGCTCAACACGGTGCGCGGTTCGGTGCAGATCGCCGCCGAATCGCGGCAGGCCGTCCGCGAGACAGGACTGTCCGAAGAGGACTGGTGGTTCTCGCGGGCCGCGGTGCTGAGGGAGCTGGTACCGGATTTGGTCTCGCGGTATCCGTTGGTGGGCCGGTTGGGTTCGGAGCAGCCGCCGGTTCCTTCGGACGAGCCGTACCTCGAACGAGAGGCCCGGCTGAGCCTGGAGTCGGGCCTGGACCTCCTCCTGGACGGCATCGAGGCGGCTATCGCCCGAGAGGGCTGATTCAGGGTTTGCGAGCTTCGATCAGGAACCGCGTGGTGGTGGCGACGAAGGGGCCGTCCTGCAGGCGGCCGTGGAGGGCGCGCAGCCGGGGCAGGTAGGCCTCGACCGTGAAGCCCGGGACCATCCAGATCACCTTGCGCAGGAAGTAGATCACCGCGCCGATGTCGAAGAACTCGGTGCGTAGTTCTTCGAAGCGCAGGTCGACGACGTCCAGGTCGGCGCGTGCGGCGGCGGCGCGGGCGAGGTCGGGGTGGCGCCCGCGCCGGAGGGGAAGGCGGCTGGGGGCCCAGGAAGTGTTCGACGAGCTCGAAGACGCTGGCCGGGCCGACTTGCTGCGCCAGGTACGTGCCGCCGGGGCGCAGGACGCGGGCGATCTCGTCCCACCACACGGTGACGGGGTGGCGGCTGATGACCAGGTCGAACGAATCGGTGAGGAACGGCAGAGGCGGCTCGTCGGTGTCGGCGACGACGGTCGCGCCACGGGGGTGCCACAAGGTGGCCGCTTTGGTCAGGTTCGGGGGCCACGATTCCGTGGCGACGGTGAGCGGCGGCAGCGCAGAAACTCCGGCGAGGACTTCGCCGCCGCCGGTTTGGATGTCCAAAGCGGACTGCGCGGCGGCGAGCCGGGTGCCGATCAGGCGTTGGTAGCCCGACGACGGGCGTTGCTCGGTGGCGCGGCCATCGAGCCAGGAGAAATCCCAGCCCGCCACGGAAACGGAGGTTGCCTCAGCCACCACCTCGTCGAAAGACACGCGCCGATCGTCACGAATCCCCGGGCGGCGGGCCACTCGATTTCGGACGACGGCGCGCTGGCGCCGGTGGCACGGGCTTGGCGGCGACCACCGCCTCCAGTGGCACCACCACGAGGCCGCGCTTCGTTTCCACCGTGCAGGAAGAAGAATCCCGGTCCCGCAGCTCACCGAGGGCGTCCGTGAAGCCGCCCTCGACGCGGTAGCGGACCACGACGCGGGTGCCCAGCGGCAGGTCCAGCAGGATCACAGGCGTGCCGCGAGTTCGTCGTCCGACGGTTCCACGAGGTGGGTGCCGTCGGCGAAGACGATGGTCGGGATGCGGCGCGTGCCTTCCTGCAGGGAGCGCACCAGTTCCTCGGCGGCGGGGTCCGCCTCGACGTCCACGTAGTCGTACGCCACGCCGCGGGAGTCGAGCAGCGCACGGCTGCGTTTGACGTCCGGGCACCAGCTCGCGCCGTACACGATCATGAAGCCACCTCCGAAACCACCGAAGTCTTTTCCTCCGCAGGCACCCCGTGGCCGAGGAACGTCAGCCAGCCGCGGAACACGTGGTGGACCGCTTCCGCGCCGACCGGCTCGCCGGGCGCCGGGAACGAGCGCGGGTGGAGGATGAAGCCGCGCTGCTGCGGGCCGCCGAGGGCGCCGTGCGACCCGACGTGCCGCTCGAAGGGCGACGACTGGTCCGATTCCGGGTCGTAGCGGCTGTTGATCATGATGTCCGCGCAGTGCGGGAAGGTGTCGACGCGCTTCACCAGCTCGTCGGCGTACGGGCCGTAGTCCGCCAGCGGGTCTTGGCCGATGACGACGCCCGTCGCGAGCCGCTTCAAGCCGTCGCGCCCGAGGACGACGGGGCCGAACTCCGAGCTGTGCACCAGCATGAACCCGACGCCGTCGTGGTCGACCAGCGTCGGCAGCAGGTCCGGGTACTCGCGCTCGATCGTCTCCAGGTTCACGCGGCCCTCGTGCTCGGTGAACGACACCATCGCCAGGTGCCCGGACACCACGCAGACCACACCGGGCGCCACGCGCGTGACCTCGCCGGGCGAGCCGCTCGTGGTGCGCGGCCGGTTCTCGGCGCACTCGGCGTCTTCGACGCGAGAGCGCAGCCGGCGCGCGATCAGGCCGCCGGTGATGGTCGCCTCGGCGAGCGCTGCGTTGACCTGCCAGCTCTCGGCCTGCCGCCGTTTGCCGTGCTCGGCCACGGGCGCGCCGCCGCACAGCCGGCCGACCAGGGCTTCCATGGTTTCGCCGAACCGGTCGACGAACGCCTGGCCCTGGGTCTGGCCGTGGTCCGACAGCCCGACGATGTGGTAGCGCCGCGGCGCGATGCGGCTCGTGCGCAGCAGCCGCGCGAACTGCTGGTCGATCGAGCGCAGCACCTCCAGCGTGTCGAAGCGCTCGATGCCGGAGTGGTGCGCGACCTCGTCGTAGCCGAGGAAGTCCGCGTACACCACGGGCCGGCCTGCGAGCATGTCGCCGATGATCGCGGAGACGACCACGTCGCGCGCGATCACCGTGGTGCCCGGGCGCGCGAGCGGGTAGAAGCCGCCGCGCGGGATCCGCGGCACCACGCCGGCACGCCGCTGCTTCGCCGCCGCCGACAGCTCGCGGAACACGTCGATGAGCGCGACGCCGAACGTCCGCAGCACGTTGACCGGGTTCGCGAAGTAGGCGCGGTAGCCGGCGCCGACGGAGTCGTGGCGCGGGCCGCGGACCTTGCGCGGCACGAGGACCGGGATGGAGCTCATCGTGAGGCTCACGTGCTCGGCGTCGCCGGAGAACAGGTTGCCGTGGCTGGCGCCGTCTCCCGCGAGCAGGCCGCGCCCGTTGGTGTGGCGGCGCTCGATCTCGGCGGCGTCGCTCGGGTGTGCGCACGCCATCACGTGGTCGCGGTCCTTCTCGTACCAGCGGAACCCGAGGATGTCGTGGTTGGAGCCGTGGAGGATGCCGCACACGCTCGCGCCGGTCTGCGAGCTCCAGTCGGTGTGCCAGCGCGTGAGCGAATGCGTGCCCTCCGACAGCCACGAGGCGAACGTCGGCATGTCCCCGTCCCGGACGGCGCGGCGCACGGTGTCGTAGCCCAGGCCGTCGATCTGGAGGAAGACGACGCCGGGTGGTTCCTCGGCGAGGTGCTCGCCGGGCGCGTGCTTGCGCCGGCGGCGCGCCGCGCGGCGGAAGAAGATCTCGTCCTCGTCCACGGCGAGCGCGCTCGAGATGAGCGCGCCGACGGCCGACATCACCACCGTGATGATCACCGCCGTCCCGAACCCGGACAGCTCGACGCCGGGCACGGCCTGCAGGATCGCCAACGTCGCCGCGCCCAGCAGCAGGTACGTGCCCACGCCGAGCGTGAAATACGCGATCGGCCACGCGACCCGCACCACCCACGGCCACACCACGGACGTGAGTAGGCCGAGGATCAGCGCGCACACCGTGGGCTGCCACCACGACCGCATGCTGAACCCGTCGAGCCACATGTCGAGCAGCCGCAACGCGCCCGTCACCGCGGCCCACACCAGCACCACGCGGGCGACGACCCGGCCGCCGCCCAGCAGGCGCCCCTTCGACGGAGCGGGTGTCGTCACTGATGTCCTCCAGTCCGTTCGGCCGCCCGCGCGCGCAACTTGCTGATCACCGTCAACAACACGGTCACCAGCAGCACGAGCACGGTGGCCAGCAGCGTGGCGATCAACGGCGAATCGAAGATGCCGCCGCTCAGGATGCCGAGCAGAGAATAGGCAATGGCCCACAACACGCAGGCCACGAACCCCGCCGGCAGCAGCTTGCGCCACGGGTAGCCCAGCGTGCCGGCGGCCAGCAGCACCGGGATGCGCCCGGCCGGCACGAGCCTTCCGATGACGACGAGCTGCCAGCCCCGGCGCGCGAACTGCTCCCGCCCCTTGGCCAGCCGTTCGGCCTGCTGGCGCTTCTCCACCCACCGCAGCAGCGGTTCGCTCCCGAACCGGGGCACGGCGAACGTCAGCACGTCCCCGAGATACGCGCCCGCGATCGCCAGCAGAATGACCAGGGGCAGCGACAGGTGATCCGTCGTCGTCGCGACGGCCGCCCCCGCACCCACCAACGCTCCCGTCGGCACGATCGGGATCACCGACCCCAGCAGGACCCCGCCGAACAGCGCCGGGTAGCCGATCGCCGACGGGTCCGACCAGTTCACGCCCGTTCCTCGGGGGCGGGCAAGGTCACTTCGGCGCCGGGCCGCGTGATCAGGACGTCCGTCGGCAGGCCCGCTTCGACCACGTGCTCGTTGAACGTTTCCGGTGGTTCCAGGAGGAGCTTCTTCATCTGCTTCGTCAGGTGGATTCCGGGCACGGCCAGCGTGCCCCAATGGACGGGAACGACCGCCGCGGCCTTGACCAGCCCCGCTGCGACGGCGGCCCGCTCGGGGGTGAGGTGCCCGGGGCCGAGGTTGGGACCCCATCCCCAGACAGGGAGCAGGGCCACGTCCACCGGGCCGAGTTGCTTCATGCCTTCGAAGAGGTCCGTGTCTCCGGCCGAGTAGACCCTGGTGCCGCCCGCTTCGAGGAGGTGGCCGAGCGCTGGGCTCTGCGGCCCGTGGGTGAGCCGTGGTCCCCAACGGTGCCCGGAGTGGACCGCTTCCGTCGCGGTGATCCGGAGGTCACCGTCGTGGACGGTTTCTCCGGGGGCGATTTCTTCGACGTTGTGGACTCCGTGCTTCGTGAGCCACCAACCCGCGCCTCTCGGGACGACGATCCGCGCCTTGCTGAGCAGTCGCAGAGAGGGAAGATGCAGGTGGTCGCCATGCAGGTGAGAGATGAGGACGGTGTCCACTTCGGCCCAGGCGGACGAATCGGGCAGCGGGACCACCCGCGTCAACGGCCCGACACGTTTTGTGAGTACCGGGTCCGTCAGCACCACCCGTCCACCGAGCTCCACTCGCGTCGTCGCGTGGCCGAGGAAGTGCAGGTTCAAGCCTCTCACGCCTCGAGTATCACCTGAGGAGGGCGAAAACGCCCGGAGGAGTGGTGGGTCGCACCCTGATCGGGTCGATCTTGGGCACTGTTGCTGCCTGGCGCGACTTCGCTATACAGCTCGTCCACCTGCGCAGACGCCCGGAGGGACGGGGTTCCCATCCGGCCAACGGTCACCTTCCCAACCGTCACGCAGCCCAACCATCCACCGGGCGCACCGGCACGACGGCCAACCATCTGCCCAATGGTCACCGATCGGCAGACACGACTCCCAACCCAACCGCCTGACAAAGCCGTCGGTTTCTCCGGCTGACCTTCCCCCGGCCGGCCCCCGGCGAAGCACTTTCTTCTACGGGACTTGCTTTGTGTCAAGGTACTCTTTCCGGCCTTGACGCAAAGCAAGTCCCGTAGAACCATTGAGCGCAGCGGGGCTAGCCATCTGCATCGTATTTTAATATTTTCCGTTTAAAAGGCCAAAAGGTCAAAAGATTAATTGCACATGGCTCCCCGAAGTTTCAATTGTCACGACGGCTCGGGGTAGCTTGTCAAGGCGGGAAAGAGTACCTTGACAAGCTACCCCGAGCCGTGTTGGTTCACCTTCGTCGGGGGCCGGCCGGGGAAAGGTCGGGGGTTGGTTGGAGAGATCTTGGGTTGCGGGGACCCGCCGTCTGTTGGGGAGATGGGGTTGGCCGTCGGATAGTGGGGGGGTTGGCAGTAGGTGGTTGGCCTGGGGTGGGTTACCTGGCGGCTGGGAGGATGGAAGGAATCCGCAGTGCGCCTGTGCCGGGGCCTGTCGGGCCTGTCGAGAAGGCAGGTGTGGCGGGCGCTTCCTCCGGCACGCCGGGGCGGCGGCGGATTTCTTCTTCCGTGTACCTGGCGCAACGTTCGTGCCAGTTCAAGATCCCTGCCATCCAGTCCTTCAGTTCGTCCGTGTAAGCCGTCAGTGCGGCCCGGATGTCGTTGTCGAGGGAGAAGTCCGAGAACAGGCCTGGCAGCCCGACCTCGACGGCGTGCTCGAATTCCTTCATGCGGGCGGTCATCAGATCATTGACAATGTCAAACGCCGTCTGCTCGTCCACGTCCAGGAAGTTGCGTACCACCAGTACCGAGTTGTGGAGCTCGCCTTCGTACTGGATTTCCTTCTTGTACGAGAAAACATCGTTCAGCAGGCAAGCGTAATCCATGGCCGAGTGTTCGATGGCCTGGATGGTCCGGGTTCGGTAGATCTTCGGCGGTACCAAGCGCCCGTGGGAAATGCGGGACAGGCTCATCGTCAGGTCCGAGCCGAAAGTCTTGCGCCGCATCTCGACGTAGTCGATCGGGTCCGGAATTCGGTTCTCGGCCTGGTTGGCCAGTTCCCAGAGCCAGCTCTCGCACATGTCGACAACTGACTTGCGGAAGGCGTGGCGCGATTCCAGGCTCATCGGCCCGGCGGTCCGCAGCCAGAGGTCGGCGAGGCCGGTCTCCAACGCACCGTCGGCAACGGGCATGGGCTCGTCCTCGAGGGGCATGAAGAGCTTGAAGCGTTCCGTCGCCACCTTCGCCGCAGCGAGGTTCCGGGTGGCCCCGAAGACCACCGGGTAGTAGTCGTCCCCGTAGGTGCCCCAGGCGAGCCAAGCGCTGGTCAGGTCCAGTTCCTCGGGGGAAGCGTCCGGGTGGATGCCGGCCGCGCACAGGGGGAGGTCCATGGCCCGCATCTTGTGGTCGTCCCAGACCACGCCGTCGAGGAAGCCCATGCAGGTGCACCACTCGGCCAGGTGGTCGCGGGCGGCGGCCAGGTGGGGGCTCAGGCGGAGCTTGAACGGCATGTGGATCTCGGGCCGGACGATCGGGCCCACGATCTCGTGCGGCTGGTGGGAGAAGGAGCGCAATCGCTGGGGAGTGGTGCCCACCAGCGAGGAGAAGATCCGCGCGGCCGAGGTGCCCAAGCCGGTCGGGCCGCGCAGCAGTTCAGGTCCGCCGCGCGAGTCGAGGGCGCCTTCGTTCATGTAGCGGCTGGAGCGCAGGTGCCATTCGTGGCCGCCGGACTGCCAGTCCTGAAGGCCCTTGACGTAGGCGAAGGTCTCGGCGCGGCCGGACGGATCGACTGCGTGTTCGTCGAAGAGGGCCGGCACCTCGGTGAGGGCGGTGTGTTCGAACTGGTGCAGCCGGGACGTGAGGAGGTCGTTGACGGCGTCGGCCGCCTCCTGGGTGGTGCAGCCGAGGAACTTCTCGAAGACGAGCACGCCGTTGGAAAGCTCGCCTTCGTCTTCGACCTCGCGTTGGTAGGAGAACAGGTCGTTGCGGAGGTGGACGGCGTCGGCGAAACAGTCGCGCAGGACTTCCATGGGGCGGGAGGCGGCGATGGCGTCGGGGACTTCGGCGTGGACCGAGTGCTCGATGAGGTTCGCGGACCAGGGCGCACCGCCGACTTTGCGCCGCATTTCGATGTACTCGATGGGGTTGGAGACGCGGCCTTCGTTGATGTTGGCGAGTTCCCACAGGGACTCGTCCAGCAGGTTGCGCGTGCTTTCGACGAACCTGCGGCGCCAGCCCTGCGAGCGATGCGGGACGGTGCGGTTCCACAGGTCCTCGAGCCCGCGCTCCACGGGGTTCTCCGCGGTCGCCGTGATGGCGCCCGTGACCGGCATGAACAGGGCGATGCGGTCGAGGTAGGCGCGGGCGCTGTCGATGTCGCCGGTGCGCTTGAACAGCTCCAGGAAGTGGTCGTCGAAGTAGAAGACCCAGACGTACCAGTCGGTGATGAGGTCGAGCTCCGTCGCGCCGGCGTCCGGGTGGGTGTAGGCGCACAACAGCGCGTAGTCGTGGGAGTCGAAGTCGTGTTCGTCCCAGATCACGGTGCCGTGCTGGGGGACGTCGATCATGTCCATCGTGTACGCCCACGCCTTGCTGTGCTCCCGCGCACCTTCGATGTGCGGGTTCAGCCGGGCCGGGTAGGGCATGTAGAACTCGGGCAGAGCGAACGGCTGCACAGCGCGGTCCTGGCCTTCCCAGTGGTGGTCACCGACCCGGAGAATCAACCAAACGCGCCCGGCGTCCCGGAAGGTCCGCGCAGGCGTTCCACCCGATCGCTCGCACCGTGTAGCCCGGGCGGCCCAGCCCGGATCACGCCTGAGTCGTTTCTCTGGCCGCCGCGTCATTCTTCGGTGAAGATCAACGGGCGTCGGGGAAGTACGGCAAGCTGTCCGACGTTGACCTGAACGCCCAGACTTCGAGGAGCGACGAATGAGCGACGAGACCCGCGTGGTCCGCAACGACGAGAAGCACCGTTACGAGGTGTACGCGGACGACCAGCTGGCCGGCTTCACGCAGTACCTCCTGCGCGGCGACCAGACGGTGTTCACCCACACCGAGATCGACAAGGCCTTCGGCGGCCGCGGCCTGGGCACCACGCTGGCCACGTACGCGCTCGACGACGTCGTGGCCAACGGTGGGGTGATCGTGCCGGTTTGCCCGTTCATCGCGGCGTTCCTGCGCAAGCACACCGGCTACGAGGACCACGTCCAGTGGCCGGAAGGCACTTCCGCCGCGCAGTAAGTCCTTTGTGGACTTAGCCGAGCCGCTCGGCGAGGACGCCCGCGCGGGCGAGCTGCACCGCGCGGGCCCGTGAAGTGGCGAAGCGAAGCAGGCCCGGCGGCGTGTGCAGCCGCAGCGTATCGGTGACGCGCGTGCCGCCGCCGTCGGGCTCGAGGTCGAACCGGTAACCCATCCGCACGCCGCCGGGCGACACCACGTCGCCGTGGACGGCCGCCGAGCCGGTGGTGCGGAGCGTGACGACGATCGGGTTGTCGTGGCGCAGAAAACCGAAGAAGCGGAACCGCTCCACCGCGGTGTACCGCGTCAGCCCCTCTTCCTGTGCGACGTCGCGCACCGCCACCACCAGCGGTGACAAGCCGACGTAGTTCGAAGGCTCCGCCAGGTGGGCGACGACGTCCGCGGGCGGTGCGGCCACGGTGAACGTGTGGCTCAGCTCGGTGTCGGGCACGCGCCGACCTTAACCGGGAGCTCCGCCCCGCGATGGTCTCGTGGCGTCCAATGGGCGACCGGTCCCGGTGAACGGTGCGGTCACACGGCTGTTTGGCCTACTGTGCCTGCGCCGAACGGGTGTGTCCAGTCCGATTTGCCCGGCTGGCTTGGTTATTAACCAACCTTCGTCGGTAGCGCGTTGGTTTCCTGGAAACAAAAGTGAGGGAAGTCGCACCGTGGTCGCGCGAGCCGTTCGCGCAGGATCCGTCCAGCTCAACTGGAGGAAGAGTCGATGACTTCCCGGAAAACGTTCGTCGCCGGTTTCACCGTGTTCTCGGCGGCGGCGCTCACCGCCGGCCTTTGCGTGAACGCCGCTTCGGCCAGCCCGCTCGCCTTCGCGCAGATGCAGGCCCAGGCCATCACGCAGGCGACGCAGGTCGTCGACAGCCTCGGACTGTCGGGCGGTGGCATCTACCTCGACAACGGCAAGGCCATCGTCAACGTCACCGACGCGGCCGCCCAGCAGAAGGCCGAGGCTGCCGGCTTCGCCACGAAGCTGGTGAAGCACAGCTTCGCCGCGCTGACCAACGCCAAGAACTCCCTCGACGCCGTGCAGAACGTGCCGCAGACCGCGTGGGGCATCGACACCAAGAACAACCAGGTCGTCGTGAAGATCTACGACGCGGCCTCGAAGGCCACCGTCGACAAGGTCACCGCGGCCGCCGCGAAGCTGGGCGACTCCGCCCGCATCGAGCACCGCGCCGGCAAGCTGTCGACCTACATCGCCGACGGCGACTCGATCAACAACGGCCAATTCACCTGCTCCCTCGGCTTCAACGTCACCCGTGGCGGCGAGCCGATGATGCTCACGGCCGGCCACTGCACCAACGAGGGCGGCACCTGGTCGGGCGGCGACGTCTCCGGCGCCCGCGTGGTCGAGAGCGACTGCCCGGGTGCGGACTCCGGCCTGCTGACCCGCCCGAACGGCTCGGGTGACGGTGCCATCAACACCGGCCAGATCATCAGCAGCGCCGGCACGCCGACCGTCGGCGAGCAGATCCAGAAGCAGGGCCAGACCACCGGGGGCGGCAGCGGCGAGGTCACCTCGGTCGACGAGTCCGTGAACTTCGACGTGGGCGTGCTCAACCACGAGTTCGGCACCACCGCGCACACCGACCACGGTGACTCGGGCGGCCCGGCGTACGACGGCTCGAAGGGCCTCGGCACCCTGTCCGGCGGCGACACCGTGACCAGCTACTTCTACCCGCTCACCCTCGAGCTGCAGTCCTACGGGCTCGAGCTCGCCTGACAATCGAGCTACGGAAGGCCCCTCCACTCATCGGGTGGAGGGGCCTTCTGGCGTGCGTACGCTGATCGCCATGGAGCCGAATTCGAGCCTGGCCAGGCGGTTCTGGGTCGCGCTGGAGCCGCTGCACGCCGTCGTCTACTTCGCGCCGGAACCCGCCGCAGCGGCCAAGGAAGTGGGCCTGCGCGGCTGGTGGATGGGGTACTTCGCGGGCCGCGCGGCGCCACTGGGCCCGATCGGCCCGGGGCCGGTCACGTCGATGTTCTACGGCTTCGCACCCGGGATGGTGGCGCGCGCCCTGCCCGACGCGTGGACGTTCGCGAAGCCGGAAGACGTGCTGCAGAGCCGGATTCTCGCGGTGGAAACCGCTCTGGCGCGGTTGCTGCCGCCGGGTTCCGCGGTCGACGAACTGACCGGGCTGCTCGAACGCGCCGTCGCCGGCTGCCGGTTCGACGGCCGGCCGCTCGCCGCCGCGTGGGCCTCGGCCGACCGTCCCGATCGTCCGCTCGCCCGCCTCTGGCTCGCCACCTGTGCCCTGCGGGAACACCGCGGCGACGGCCACGTGCTCGCCGGCGTCTCCTCCGGGCTGTCCGGCCTCGACGCGAGCCTCACCCACATCGCCGCCGGCGCCACGACGCGCGAGCTCGTCCAGCGCGCCCGCGGCTGGACCGACGAAGAGTGGGCCGACTCGGCAGCCCGCCTGCTTTCTCGCGGCCTGCTCGATTCCGCCGGCCGCCTCACGGCGAGCGGCGCCGCCGTCCGCCGTGACGTCGAGGAGATGACCGACCGCCTGGCCACCGACCCGCTCGACGCACTCGGCCCGGACGCCGTGGACCGCGTCCTGGAGCTGGCCGAACCCCTCAGCCGCGCGATCGTCGACGCGGGTGGCCTGCCGATCCCGAACCCGATGGGTGCCGTCCGGCCCTGAAAACCGGGGTCGGACCGCTGGTAGCTTCGCGTGGGTGAAGGCTGCGTTCGTCGAGAAGCCCGGCCCGGTCGAGCAAATCCGCTTCGGCGAGCTCCCCGATCCCGTGCCGGCGCTCGGTGAGGTGCTTGTCGACGTCGTCGCGAGCAGTGTGAATCCGGTGGACACGTTTGTGCGCAACGGGATGTGGCCGGTGCCGGGGCCGTGGCCGCTCGTGCTGGGGCGCGATTTCGTCGGCCACGTCGTGGACTCGGCGAACGGCTTCGCGGCCGGGGAAACGGTGTGGGGCAACAGCCTCGGCCACGGCGGGCGGCAGGGCGCGGCGGCCGAGCGGGTTGCCGTCGCGGCGGATCGGTTGTACCGGCTGCCCGCCGGAGTGGATCCGTTCGACGCTGTCGCCACGGTGCACCCCGCGGCCACGGCGTATCTGGCGTTGTTCACGCACGGTGGGCTGCGCGCCGGGCAGACCGTGCTGGTCGTCGGTGGTGGCGGCAACGTCGGGACCGCGTTGATCGAGCTCGCCGCCGCGGCGGGTGCGCGCGTGGTGGCCACGGCGTCGGCGGCGGATCTGGACCACTGCGTGACTCGCGGGGCCGATGTGGCTCTGGACTACCGCAAGACCGAGCTGCCGGACGGCATCGACCTCTACGTGGACACCTCCGGCACCAACGACCTCGAGACCGCCGTGGCGCACCTGGCGTTCCGTGGCCGGATCGTGCTGCTCGCGGGACCGCGCAGCCGGCCGGTGCTGCCCGCGGGCGAGCTGTACCTCAACGACCAGTCCGTGGTCGGGTTCGTCATCTCCCGGGCGACGGCCGCCGAACTGGCCGACGCGGCGGTGGCGCTGAACGAGCGCTTCGGCGCCGGCGGTCTGCGCCCGCGCGCGGTGGAGCGGGTGCCGCTGGCCGAAGCCGCCGACGCGCACGGCCGCATGGAACGTGGTGAGCTGCACGGGCGCCGGATCGTGCTCGTCGTGCGAAACGTCGGAGATCCTGTCGATTCCTGAGCACCTCGTTCGACGCACGGGTGGAAGCAGAAGCCCGACGAACGGAGAGCCCATGCTGCTCGAAGGAAAGAACGCAGTGGTCTACGGCGGTGGCGGAGCGATCGGTGGCGCCATCGCGCGCGCGTTCGCCGACGAGGGCGCACGCGTCTTCCTCGCCGGCCGCACCCGCGCCAAGCTCGACAAGGTCGCCGACGAGATCCGCGCGGCGGGCGGGCGCGCCGACGTCGAAGAGCTCGATGCCCTGGACGAGCAGGCCGTCGACGAGCACGCCGACGCCGTGGTCGCCGCCGGCGGCAGCCTCGACATCTCGGTCAACGTCATCACCCACGGCGACGTGCAGGGCACCCCGCTGCTCGAGATGTCCCTGGCCGACTACGAACAACCCGTGGTCACCGCGGTGCGCACGACGTTTCTCACCATGCGCGCGGCCGGCCGCCACATGAAGCGCCAGCGCGGCGGCGTCGTGCTCGTCTTCGGCGGCGACGGGGATCCGGTGCGCACCCACCCGGTCGGCGGCCTGCAGGTGGCGTTCGCCGCGCTCGAGGCCATGCGCCGGCAACTCGCCGCGGAGCTGGGCGGCTACGGCGTCCGCACCGTCACGCTGCGGTCCGGTGGCGTGCCCGAATCGCTCCCCGCGGATTTCGCGCACGCCGAGGCGGTCACGGATGAGATCGCGAAGACCACCATGCTCGGCCGGCCCGCGACGCTCGCCGACGTCGGCGCGGTGGCCGCGTTCGTGGCCTCCGATCGCGCCCGCACCATGACCGCCGCGACGGCCAACATCAGCTGCGGCGCACTCGTGGACTAGTGGTCGCGCCTGTTAGTTGGTCGGGGGTTCGATCCAGGCGGTGTGGTCGTTGAGGTAGAGGCCGCAGGCACAGTCGAGGGCTTCCTCGGGT